>JANNZY010000158.1:0-154756 GCA_031410915.1 Actinomycetes bacterium | reverse complement strand
CGGCGCACTGCTCGCGGCGATCGTTCCGGACGCCGACCTCGACCCTGTCGCCGCATCGTGAGGCGGGATGCGTCCGCGCTGGCCGTGTGCGGAGGTTCGGTCGAACTCGTGGCGTCCGGTGGTCTGATCACTGCGATCGGAGACAGCTCTGGTGACGTGACATCAAACGGCCCGGTGCTCGACGCCACCGGATGCCATGTCATACCCGGGTTCATCGACCTGCAGGTCAATGGCGCGGTTGGTGTCGATCTCACCACGGAGCCGAATCGCGTCGACGAGGTGGCCGAGTTCTTGCTCCGCTGCGGTGTCACGTCGTTCCAGCCAACGATCATCTCGTCAGTTGCGTCGCAAACCTGGATGGCGATCGACGTGCTCGGCCGATGGAATCGCGAACGCCGCCCCGGTTCGACGCGAGCGCGCTCGTTGGGCGTGCACCTCGAAGGTCCGTTCCTGCAACAGAGTCGGCGCGGTGCGCATCCGCTCCAGAACGTTCGGCCGCCGTCGGTGGACGAGGTCGAGGCGTGGGTGGGTGCCGCCGCGGTGTCCATGATGACGCTCGCTCCAGAGTCACCCGGCGCGATCGACGTGATCCACACGCTTGTCGCGCACGGCATCGTCGTCAGCGCCGGACACACGGACATGACGGCCCACGACTTGGATACCGCGACGCGGGCGGGGCTCAGCGGCGCGACTCACCTGTTCAACGCGATGGGACCGATGTCAGCCCGCGCGCCAGGACCGGCCGGGGCGGTGCTGGACAGCGGCTCGCTCGTCGCCGGCCTGATCGCCGATGGCGTCCACGTCGATCCGTCGATGGTGCGCCTCGCCTGGCGCGCGCTCGGCCCGGATCGGATCGCGCTGGTTACCGATGCGATCGCTGCAACCGGGTTGGGTGACGGTCGGTACGTCGTCGGCGACACCGAAGTCGTGGTGCGCGGGGCGCAGGCGCGGACGATCGACGGTGTGCTCGCCGGGAGCGTGATGCAGTACGACGCCGCGTTGCGGAACCTGATCGCGATGACCGGCTGCACGATCGCCGAGGCCAGCAGCGCGGCATCGTCGACACCGGCGCGATGGATGCGTCGCGACGACATCGGCCGTCTCGCCGTGGGCGCTCGGGCCGATCTGGTCCTGCTCGACGATCAGCTCGAGGTGGTGGCCACCGTCATCGACGGCCGACTCGCGTACGACCCACACGTGAGGTTGCAATCGAAGTCGTGATCCTGAGCCGGCGACGGTCAGTCGGCGAAGACGTCGGCCGGGGTGCGGGCGAAGATCTCGCGCACCATTGGTTCCCAGTACTCGAGCGGCTTGTGGACGTACGCGGGGTCGAAGCAGTTCTGGTCCCAATCGGCGCAGAAGCGCACGCACGCGTCGTAGTACGGGTGGCTCGCATATCGATCGCGCAGGTTGGGGTCGATGTCGTAGTGGCTGAACCAGTAGTAGCCCTGGAACAGACCGTGGTGCTTGACGACCCAGTAGTTCTGCTCGCTGACGTAGGGCCGCAGCAACGCCGCACCGACCTGGCTGTGGTTGGCGGTGCCGATGATGTCGCCGATGTCGTGCAGCAGCGCGCACACGATGGTCTCGGTGTCGGCACCGTCGGCTTCGGCGCGGGTGGCCGATTGCAGGACGTGATCGAGGCGGCTGATCTTGTACGGCGAAGGGCCGTCCATCTGCCGTAGCCAATCCATGACCCGGTCGGCCTGGGTGTCGATCTGTTCCTGCTCGTGGGCGAAGACGAGCACGTAGTCGTCCTTCGTGCCGTGCTCCATCGAAGTGAACGAGACGGTGTCCAGGGTGTGATCGACAATCATGACACCATCATCGCGTCTGTCGCTTCGCCTGTCATCCGGGCGAGGTTGCCGAAGATGTCGTCGACGTCGAAGTAGATGTCCTGCAGATGCCGTGGCCCGTCGGGCACGAAGGCAGTCCGGCTGTGCAGAACGCGGTGGTTGTTGACGAACAGCGTGTCGCCGCCGTTCAGTCGGAACGAGACGTGGTTGGCGGGATCGGCGATCAGCGCGCCGAGCGTGCGATAGGCGCGGTACCACTCGGCCAGATCCGGGTCGTCGTAGGTGAGCGGCTGCATCAGTTGGTTGGAGAAGCGCAGGTGCTGCACGCGCCCGTGCCGGTCGCGCACCAGCAACGGATTACGGCTGAACCCCTCGGCGGTCTTGGAGTACTGGCGGTGACCGACTTCGACCCGGGCCAACACGTCGAGCATCGTCGGATCGATCGCGGCGAGTTGCTCGACGATGTTCCACGTGTCGACGACGACACTCTCTCCACCGGTGGCTTCGTTGACGAGCATCGCCAGCACCTGGCCACTCGGCGGGTTCGTGTATTGCGCGTTGTCGTTGTGCGGCGGCACGTCCTCGGCCGTGAACGCGATGTTGTAGCCGGCCGGATCGAGCTTGACGTCGAAGATCAGCCCGAGCGACGAGTCGCGCACGGTGAGTCCGAGTGAACGGACGAGATCGATCACCGTGCCCGGCACCACGGGCGAACCGGTGACGACGATCGCGCCGTCGCGGCGGAACGCCTCGTACAGGTGGCGGGTCGTGACAGGATCCGTGATCGCGGCGTCGTGGTCGAAGCGCTCGACCTGGTAGCCGGCATGCCACACGTTGGCGGTCCAGGAGCCGCGGCGGCTGGCTCGATCGATCATGTCCAACGTGGCCGACGTGAACTCGGATCGGTGACCGCTCGTCCAGCTGACGTTCAGCGTGCCGTCGGCGACGGCGGCCCATTCAATGGTCGGCGAACCGTTGTCACGCCAGGGCTGCCACCGACGCTCGTCAGTCTGCACGATCCGGCAGTCCGCGCAGCGGCAGTTGTCGCGCAGCCAGGCAGCCAGCAGCATGACCCGCTGCCCGTCGATGGTCACATCGAGCCGGTCGGGCGTGTGGGTGACGTCGGTGATCTCGCCGCTCGGCAGCCGCTGGCCGGGCGGACCGACCTCGACGGTGTGATGGCTGAGCGACATGAGCTGACTCCTTGGAGCGAAGGACACCGAGATGAAGGCACCATTCTCCACTACGGGCGAGCAACGGTCCAGCGAATGATCCGTGTCCGCGACAGCCCATGAGTTCGCCGACACCACTGCGAACCACAGGTATGCTGGCATACATGCAGCGAACCACCGTGAAACTGCCCGACGAACTCGACGCGCGCCTTCGCCACGAAGCACAGCGGAGGGGGACCACCGTTTCCGAACTGACGCGTGAGGCCATCGAGGCGCTACTGGGAGGACACCACGGGCGCCGGACGCTGATCGCCGCTGGTGCCGGCGCGAGCGGGCACAACGACATCTCAGAGCGCATCGAGGAGATTCTCGCTCACGAGGTCCGACCATCGCACTGATCGTCGACGCCGGCCCGCTGTACGCCTACGTCGATCGCGATGACCGACACCACGCAGCGTGTCTCGAGCTGCTCGAGACGCATCCAGGTCCGTTGTTGATACCCACGCTCGTGATCACCGAGGTGGTCTACCTGTTGGCAACTCGATTGGGTGCCTCCGCTGAAATCAGGTTTCTCGGTGATATCGCCGCTGGCAATCTCATCCCAGAACCCGTGGTCTCGTCAGATTGGCTTCGCATTGCGGAACTCGTCGGTCGCTACAGCGATCTGCCGCTCGGCACGGTCGATGCGTCCGTTGTGGCGACTGCTGAGCGACTCTCGATCGCCACGGTCGCCACGCTCGATCGCCGGCATTTCAACGTGGTGCAACCGGCGATCGGACAACTCACGCTGCTGCCGTGAGGGCATGCCGCCGACGATGCCTCGCAACGAGCGGAACCCCTCGAACGCACCGATGAGTTCGCTGTGTTGGGTGCGTCAGATGAAGGCACGGAAGAACGGGGAATGCTGATGAGCGGAGCGACTGTCGAGACGGGATTCGTCGACGTCAATGGATTGCGGATCAACTGGGAGGGGCGGGGTAGCGGTGGCACGCCACTGGTCGTGCTCCACGGCGGGTTCGGGGTGATGTCGATGATGACCGACCTGATGGAGTCGTTCGCCACCGATCGACGGGTGATCGGGCTCGAGTTGCAGGGGCACGGCAGGACCGCCGACATCGATCGTCCGTTGTCGTATCCGGCGCTCGGCGACGACGTTGCCGCAGCCATCGAAGCGCTCGAGCTCGGGCCGGTGGACCTTCTTGGCTATTCCCTCGGCGGCGGTAGTGCGATGCGCGCCGCGATCCAGCATCCACACCTGATCCGTCGCCTCGCGATCGTGTCATCGCCGTTTCGCCGCGCTGGCTGGTTTCCGGAGGTTGCGGCGGCGATGTCGCAGATGGGCAGCACCGGCTTCGAGTTCTTCCAGCACACGCCGATGTACGCCGCCTACGCCGAGGTCGCGCCCGACGTCTCTGCGTTCCCGGCACTGATGGACAAGATGGGCGATCTGCTGCGCACGGACTACGACTGGAGCGCAGAGGTCGCCGCGCTGCCGATGCCCACGCTGTACGTGTGCGGCGACGCGGACAGCTTTCCGCCGAGCCACGCCGTCGAGTTCTTCAGCCTGCGCGGCGGTGGTGGCCACGACGGCGGTTTCGACGGTTCGTCACCGACGCCGCATCGCCTCGCGATCCTGCCCGGCCGCACCCACTACGACATCTACGGAACACCGGAGATGATCGCCGCGACACGTCGCTTCCTCGACGCACCCTGATCGGGCACGGGGCGGCCGAACGGCGTGCAATGATCGGTCCGGTGGAGCGCAACTGGGGCGGCAACGTCGAGTACTCCGCAGCTGTCGTCGAACGGCCCCCGTCGATCGACGATCTGCGCTCGATCGTGGTCGGTGCTGAGCGTGTGCGTGTCGTGGGTACGAGGCATTCGTTCAACGACATCGCCGACTCGAATCGGCTCGTCTCGCTCGATGGTCTACCTGACGACGTCGTGTTCGACCGCGCCGCCGGCACTGTCGAGCTCAACCCGGCGATGACCTACGGGCGGCTGGTCCCGCTGCTGCACAGCAACGGTGTGGCCGTGCACAACCTGGCGTCGCTGCCGCACATCTCGGTCGGCGGAGCCATCGCGACCGGCACCCATGGATCGGGCGACTCCCTCGGCAACCTCGCGACGGCGGTGAGCGCGCTGGAGATCATGCGCTCAGATGGCGACGTCGTGCGGTTGCAACGTGGAGATCCCGACTTCGATGGTGCGGTTGTCGGGTTGGGCGCGCTCGGGGCCGTCGTTCGCATTCGCCTGGATGTGGAGCCCGAGTTTCAGGTCGCCCAGCGCGTGTTCGAGGGTCTCTCCTGGCAGCATGTGGCCGCGCAGTTCGACGCGATCACCGGTGCCGGCTACAGCGTGAGTCTGTTCACCACATGGCGCGAGGTCGTCGAACAGCTGTGGGTCAAGCAGCGTGTGCCGTCATCCGCACCATTCACACCGACCGGCTTCGGTGCCCGCGAGTCAGCGGCGGACGTGCACCCGATCGCGGGCGTCTCGGCCGAGAACTGCACGACGCAGCGAGGCGTTTCGGGTGTGTGGTCGGATCGCCTGCCGCACTTCAAGATGGGATTCACGCCGAGCAGTGGTGACGAGTTGCAGTCAGAAGTGCTGCTCCCACGGACCAGCGCGCTCAGCGCGTTCGACACGATCCGGGGCATGGCGGACGACATCACGCCACACCTCCTGGTCAGCGAGATCCGAACAGTTGCGGCGGACCACTTGTGGATGAGTCCGCAGTACGAACGCGACACCGTCGCGATCCACTTCACCTGGCGTCCGCATGCGACGGCCGTGGTGGAGTTGGTCGGCCGCATCGAGGACGCGCTGGCACCATTGGCACCGCGCCCGCACTGGGGCAAGTTGTTCACGGTGGACCGCTTGACGCTGTCGAGTCGCTACCCGCGCCATGCTGACTTCGTCGATCTGGTCGCCCGCTACGACCCCCGCGGCACCTTCCGAAACCCCTGGCTCGCCCGCCGCCTCCTCCTGGCCTGAGCGGGGCCGACCGACGCACGACGAGGCCTTGTGCGGTTGTGATTTCACTCGTATGCTGCGCGCACCCGACAGAAAGTGAGCAGAAGATGAGTGTGACTGACTCTTCGTCGCTACCGCTGATGAGCGACCAACTCCGCGATCTCGAGGCCGCGTCGCGAGCACACGCAGCGATCTCGCGGCGCGCCGACGCCGGCGTCGTTCCAGCGACCGCAGACTCGACGCTTCCTGATGGATTCCTCGAATTTTCGAGCCAGGTCGACTTCTTCGTGACCGTGGGATATCTGACCCAGGAGCAGGCCAAGGCGCTCCTCAACTGGTACCTCAATCGCGGCCTGATCGTGCTGCCTGCGCTGGACGGTCCGGCGGGTGGACCATCACCCAGGATGTACGAACTGCTCACCACAGCAATTCACTTCGGTACGCCAGAAGCTGTCCGCAATCCGTCGCCCGGGGGTGACATCGGCGACTTCTTCTCGGCTCTGGCGAGCGCGGTGGGTGGTCTGATCGAAACGGTGGGCGACACCATCACCGAGGTGCTCAACGCAGGAACCGGGCTCGTTCAGGCAGCCACCCAATTCGTCCACGAGCTCCACGACCTCGCCGTCCTCGCTCCCTGACCTCCACCCGCCGATGCTGTGATCGATGATTCTCGGGGAGGATCGCCGTCAGACCACTTGCGACCGTGCGGGAGCCACTGCACGGACCGATCGGAGTGGACATGGGCAAGCTGATCTATGCCGCGATCGCCTCGCTCGACGGCTACGTCGAGGACGCGGAGGGCAGGTTCGACTGGTCGGCACCCGATGATGAGGTCCATCGGTTCATCAACGATCTCGAGCGGCCGATCGGCACCTACCTCTACGGGCGACGGATGTACGAGACGATGGTGTTCTGGGAGACCGTGGCAACCGAGACCGACGAGCCGGCGGTGTTCGTGGACTATGCCGCCATCTGGCGGGCAGCCGACAAGATCGTGTACTCACGGACGCTTCAGGAGGCCTCCAGCGCGAGGACCCGGATCGAGCGCGAGTTCGATCGAGACGCGATCCAGCGGCTCAAACAATCCTTCGCAGCTGACATCACAATCGGAGGTGCCGCGCTCGCTGGTCACGCATTCGGCGCAGGGCTGGTCGACGAGTGCCATCTGTTCATGTGCCCGATCGTGATCGGAGGCGGCAAGCGCGCGCTGCCCGACAGCCGCGTGCAGCTCGCCCTGCTCGACGAGCGTCGATTCGGAAACGGCGTCGTTCACCTCCACTACCGCGTCACCAGCTGACCGATCCGCGAACACGAGGCCCGCGTCAGCGCCATCTCAGAGTGGCCATGGGATCTTGCTGACGAAGGCCAGAACGTCGGCGATCGGGCGTCGAAGCCGCCGAGGACGGCGCGACCAAGCCGAACGTGGCGGCGTCAGCGGTGGACGGGCCAGATGGGGCCGCTGCGGTCTTCGCGCATGATGGTGCGGGCGATCGCGAGGCGGACCTCGGTCTCGCTCAGCGCGAGTTGTTGTGATATCGACCGGACGGTGTGACCGTCCTCCAGGTACTGACGGATCACGCGATCCGGTGGCGCTGGCTCGAGGGCTGGGCGGACGCGGCGGAAGAGTCGTTCGAACACGTCGGTCACAAGTCCGCAGCGAATCGTTCATCACGCTCCGGGTCAAGAAAATTCGTGGTGCCGATACCTTTGCCGACATGACGATCGAGGTCACCGACGCCACGGAAGCCAGCCGGTTCGAGATCCGCGACGACGGTGTGCTCGCGGGTTTCGCCGAATACCGCGTGCGGCCGGGCCGCATCGTCTTCACCCACACCGAGATCGACCCAGCGTTCGGCGGCCGGGGACTGGCCAGCACGTTGATCCGCGAAGCACTGGACACGGCCCGCTCACGCGGCCTGCAGGTGACCCCGCTGTGCGCCTTCGTCGCCAAGTTCGTCCGCGACCACGCCGACTACGCCGACCTCGTCAGCGTCGACACCGATTGAACGCGAGCTGGCCGAAGGCGCTCAGGAGTTTGTGGTGAGGAGCTGTTCCAAATGGGCGAGGGCTTGCCGGGCGTAGCCGTTCCACAGCTTGGCAAAGACGGGCATGCCGATCTTGCCGATCACGCCGCGGGGCATGACGTCCCACGCCCAGGTGATGCGGGTGCCGGTTCCGTCGGGCGCGAACGACCACATGCCGTTGGCCGCACTGACGAGCGGCTTGAGCGGACCCTTGATGTTGCTCATCGAGTAGCCGAACCGGGCCGGCCGTTCGATGACCGTCAGTGACTCCAACATCGTGCCGCCGTCTTTGAGCTTGATCGTGCGCGTCTGCCCGACGGACGCACCCCACTCGCCGTCCTGACCCTGGACAGCGGCGATCGGCGCGATGGCCAGGTAGCGCTTGTCGAAGATGTCGGTCAGCGGCATCGGCAGCACCCTGTCGTAGGCGTCCTCGACGCTGACCGGGTAGGTGCGACTCTGCTCGAGGTGTCGGGTGCTCATGGCCCGAACCTACTCCCGACCGGTAACCCTCGACCTCCACTCGAACGTGAGCGAGCGCTTGCAAGCGCGCCGTTCCGGCCCTCCAAGTCGATTCCAAGGGGCTTGCAAGCGCCAGACCGGAGAGTTCGTTCTGCCGGGGACGAGTCTGTCCTCGGACATCCGCTCAGTCTCGACGAAGAGGTCCGTGCCATGTCCCGTTCAACCGCTCCCCGCTCCCCCCGCCAGTTCCTGCGCCGCATCGTGTCGGCGCTGGTCACGACCGCCGTCGTCGGTGGTTTGGCCGTCACCGAGGTCCAGCCCGTCGCCGCCACGTCGGCGGCGTCGGCGGCGGCGGTCCCCGCACCTGCGGCGCCGACCGATGGCACGGCCAACTTCACGTGGTCGATGCCCGAACGCTTCGGCCAGGACGCGAACAACGATCACTTGATCGACATGATCGACGACGTCACCGAGGCCGCCCAGGCTCATCCGTCGTCGTGGAACGTCGACTTCAACGCCTGTGAGGCCAACGGCGCGCCCCGCGCCGACGCCACCTACTCGTGGACGTTCTCGGATGGTTCTGGCGGCGCGAGTCCACCGACATCGCCGTCGGCCGAGTGCGCGACGACGCACTCGTACCCCGCCGTCGACGTCGCGTACACCGTGTCGCTGACGGTCGTCGACCCGACCGCGACCGCGACCACGACGCAGACGATCGTGCCCCGCGACTACGTGATCGTGATCATGGGCGACTCGGCGTCGTCGGGCGAAGGCAACCCGGATTGGCTCGATGCCGACTGGACCCGCGGCGGCACCGACGCCGTGTTCGTACCGAAGTGGAACAACGAGCAGTGCCACCGCTCGGCGCTCTCCGGTCAGGCCCAGGCCGCGATCCGCCTGGAGCAGCGCGACCCGCACAGCTCGGTCACGTTCGTGCACGTCGGTTGCTCCGGCGCGCGCATCACCCGGGGAGTGCTGTCGCCCTACCAGGGGATCGTCAACAAGGCCCACCCGAGCGTGGACTGCGACGACCCGAACCTGGCCAACCCGTACAAGCCCGGCCAGAGCTTCTACATCAAGTACCCCGACCCCAAGCTGGACGCCCCGAACCCGCAGGCGGCGGGCTGCTTGCCGTCGCAGATCGACCAGGTCGAATCCATCGTCGGCGAGCGCGCCATCGACGCGGTCAGCATCGTCGCCGGCATCAACGATCTCTTCTTCTCCAAGCCGATCATGGCCTGCCTGCTGGAGGCGGACTGCACCACAGCACATTCGACCGTGCTGCTCGACGGGCAGAACCGGCTCCAGACCGCGGCAGAGTTCATCGCCCCCCGCTTCGCCCAGCTGCAGGACCGCTACGCGGCGATGTTTGACACGATCATGAGCCGCTTCACCTTCCGCGCCGCTGACCCGGCGCTCGGCATCACGCCTGGCCACATCTTCCTGGCCGAGTACCCCAACTCCGGTCAGAACCCAGACGGCACTCCGTGCAACAGCAACGAGTTGAACATCGTGCAGAAGGCCCCGAACTGGGTCAAGGAGTCGGTCAAGTACCTCCTGCAAGGTCTGGCCACCTCGCCCGACGCGGGAACGTTCAGCGCCAAGGAATGGGCCTGGGCGACGGACAACATCCTCAACCCGCTCAACGCCGCCGGCCAGACAGCGGTGACTGCAGCCAACACGAAGTATCCGGGACGCGTGAGCGTGGTCACGGGTTCGACCCACGCGTTCGACGCCCACGGCTACTGCGCCAAGGACACGTGGATGCAGAGCGTCGGCACGTCGTTCCTTTACCAGCGCGACCCGGAGGGCAGCTTCCACCCCAACCGCGCCGGCCACTTCTACGGCTTCGCGTTGCCGCTGGAGGCCGCGCTTGCGACGCAGTTCGGTGTGACGGCCCCGGCACTGGAGCCAAAGTTGCCCGGTGACATCGAAGCGCTGCAGGGCATCAGCCAGGCGTTTGCGCCGTTTCTCGAGGTGATGGGTCGCACCAACATCGTCGAGGAGTTGGACAAGATCTTCCCGATCCGCCCCGGTCTGCCCTCGAAGAAGAGCACCGACTGGGCCGGCATCATCGACGCCGTCTTCTCCGGCATCGCCAGCCACGTCGGCAACATCGTTGCAGCCAGGGGTCTCTCCGAAGCCGACGTCTTCCTCGACGACATCGACGGCATCAACGGTCCTGACAACGACGGCAGGATCGGTGACGTCATCGTCGACGTCTCCGGCGAGATCAGCCCACACACGCTGACGTCGCAGTACGAGGTGCTCCTGCACATCAAGGCTCACGGTCCGTCGGCCAGCCTCAACTGGAGCATGGCGGGCCTGTCGCTCGGCGGCGGCGGTTCCGATCTGGACATCGACACAACGCTGCGCTTCATCGTCGAGCCAGGCAACGAGAACCAACCGTTCCGTGCCTACCTGCCCGCCGCCGACAACAGCGGCATCACGTTCCGTCTCACCGCCGAGCAGGAGCTGCCCGCATCCGCGTCGACCACGGCCCAGCTCGGACCGATCGATGTCGTGGCTCACGGCCCCGTCGGCGGCAAGGCGGTCTCGATCGACACCGGGCTCACGCTGAGCCTGGCCGACCCGAACGGCGACGGCAGGATCACGCTCGACGAGATGACCGGCGCATCCTTCGACGGGCTGTTCGACGTGACCTGCACGACCGGTTCGCACGTCGATGTCGACGTCGCCCTGGACGCCGGTCTGCCCGGCCTGACCAGTGAGGTCGGCCGCCTGCGGTTGCACGACACGAACGTGTGCGACGGCATCAACACGCCGACGATCACGTTCGCCCAGCCCGACTTCGAGGGCTTGATCAACATGGGTACGAACGAGGTCCTCGACCTCGCGATCGCGCTGGCGAACTCGCTGGAGCGGCTGCAGGCCGCGGGTGTGATCGAGCTTCCGTTCACCGACTCGCAGCTCCGTGACGCGCTGGACCTGGTCGCCAAGATCCGCGCCCTCGCGGACGATCCCGCGGCGAAGGTGAAGACGTCGCTGCAGACGTTGGTCGCGAAGCTGGAACAGACCCTCGGTCTCGAGCCCGGCTCGATGAACCTGCGCTTCGATGCGGCCGCCAAGCGGTTCCTCTTCGACCTCACGTTCAACCCGAGGGTCGACAACGTGACGGTACCCGTCGACCTCGGCGTGCTCGCCGGTGCCGGCCTGCTCGGTGCCGATGCCAGCGCGTCGGTCACCGTCTCGGCGAGCGCGGCAATCACGCTGCACCTCGCGTTCGACATCACGCCCGATCCCGCCGGCACGACGAACGAGAACCTGCGCAGCGTCAGCGACCGGCTCTTGATCTCGACCACATCGTCGGCCACGTTCGACGGCTCGGCCTCGGTCAAGGCCAACGCCAGCGCAACGGTCGGTCTGCTGCCCGTCGACGTCGCGCTCGACAACGGCAGCGGCGGCGCGCAGAACCTGATCGTGAAGCGCGACCCGGCCAAGTCACTGGCCGAGGTCACCATCTCCGGCCCGCAGCCGTGGGTGTCGCTCGCCGACCTGCTGTCCGGTGACCCGGCCCGCGCCTCGGTCAACGCGCAGCTCAACGCCGCGCTGAACCCGACCACCATCACGGCCCGGGCCAGCCTCAACGGCACCGAGCTCGGCACCGGTCACGTCACGGTGACATGGAACGACCTCAGCAAGCTGAGTGGCGTGGACGGCCCGAAGGTGACGGCCGACGCGTCCTACGGCGCGGCGATCGCCCGCTTCGCCGAAGCCGCCAACGACCCGATCGAGCTGCTCAGCCTGATCCTCGGTGGCGTGCGCGACTCGGCCAAGGCCGCCGTCGATCTGGCCCGCACCAACGAGCAACTCGCGCGCTCGCTGCCGCTGATCGGCTCGGGCTACGACGATGTCGTCAAGGGCTTCCAGGCCATCTCCGACGCAGCCAACACCTTGGCCAGTCTGCACACCAAGCTGACGCTGCCGCAGTTCGAGCTCGCGCTCGAGACGGCCGTTGCGCAAGCGCTCGGCGTGGACCCGGCCAGTGTCACCAACGTCATCAGCCTGACGCTGGACCGCAGCCAGCCGCGCACCGCGCTCGTGCTGCACGTGGATCTGTGCCAGGCCTCGGCGGCGTCCGCCGCATGTGGTGCGGTCCGCCCGGTGCAGGGTTCCTTCTCGTTCAACGCGAACGGTCTCGGCATCGTCGGCACCGCCGGCCAGACCTCACTGGCGCTCGACTACCTGGCCCGGCTGAAGCTGGACCTGGCGCTGGAGCTGCCGTCAGTCAACCTGCCCGACGCCACGCACGACACCATCTACATCGCTGCTGGCGAAGCACCTGCGGGCCTCTACGTGCTTGGTTCGTCGCGGGTCGACGTGCGCCTCGATGCCACAGCCAACGGCTCGCTCAGCGCCTATGTCGGGCCGTTCGCCGTGTCGCTCGGCATCACCGGCACCAAGGCCGGTCAGCCGTTCAGCGACCCGGCCAACATCAACGCCAAGATCGCGTTCGCTGTCTCGTCCGGTGGTCCGGCCTCCGAGCGGCTCACGCCCGGCGCGTGGCTGACCAAGGTGCAGCAGAACCTGGCCACGAACGGCGTGACGCAGCCGATCGACAGCCTGTGCACCCCGAACACGGTGCAGGGCTGCGCGGTTCTACCCGTGTACTTCAAAACGGTCGGCGGCGACGTGACTGCGGCCGACGGCAGCACGTGGGTCAAGCTCGGCACGGACCCGATCTCGTTCACCGCGCCGCGCCTGCTGGATCCGTCCAGCTACACGGCCACGGTGCCGCAGGCGATCCTCGACGACTTCGCCAACCGTGCGTTCTCGGCGTCATCGCTGATCACCGCGATCCAGTACCTGCTCGAGCAGGCCAAGGTGGCCCTCGACGGCGACAAGATCGGTCAGGAGCTGCCCATCGTCGGCAAGGTCTACGCCGCTGGCTCGAGCCTGATCAACGACATCAACAGCGTGCTCGCCAAGCTGAACCAGCTCGCTGCAACCATCGAGCAGCAGACGACCGCAGGCAACGTCCGCAACCAGATCCGGTCGTGGTTGTTCACCAACCTCGGCCCGTCCTCGCCGCTCAAGCTGATCCTGGACCGCAACGGTGACAACGCGGTCACCGTGGCCGACATCGACGTCATCGTGATGTGTGGCGGCACCGTGTGCACCGACAGCCAGTCGCTGCTCGCGATCAAGGACGTCAAGATCGTGATGTCGATCGGCAAGACGGCGTCGGCCTCGTCGCCGGCGATCGACTTCGGCATCAAGGGTCTGCAGATCAAGTCGGACGCCGCCGCGTCGGCCAGCATCGGTTGGCACCTGGACGTGTCCGTCGGTGTCGACGGCAGCGGTGTCTACGTCGATCCCTCCGGTGTGGGCAACCGTCCCGAGCTCGGCGTCTCGATCGACGCTTCGCTGCCCGCGGCATTCGATGCGACCATCCTCGGTCTGCCGATCGCGGTCACCGACAACCATGTCGGAAAGGACGTCGACATCGACCTCGGCGTGGACGTGCTCGGCACCGCCGATCAGCGCCTGCGTCTGCCCGACCTGCTCGGCCGCGGTGACAACACCAACGACCGCAGCACACTCGGCTTCACGATCAAGGGTTGTTCCGACCTGCAGGTCGGGTTCGAGGTCGCGGTCCCCGGTGTGGCATCGCCCGACGCCCTCCCGGCGATCCTCGGCGACATCGACTTCCACGCCGACTGGAACGGCTGCCCGGGTACGCCCGGGGCCGGCCGCGACATCCGTGACGGCCTGTCGCCGACGGCGATGTTCGCGATGAAGAACATCCGCCTCGACGTCGGCAAGCTGGCCAGCCGCTGGATCGGCAAGGTCGTCAAGGAGATCCAGCGCGTGACCAGCCCCATCCAGCCGGTCATTCGCGAGGTCACCAAGCCGATCCCGATCGTCAGCGATCTGGCCAAGCTCGTCGGCAAGGAGCAGGTGACGTGGCTCAAGGCGTGGGCCGCCGGCCAGCGCGCCACAGGCAACGACGTGACCGCGATCGAGACGATGGTGGCACTGCTCGACTTCGTCAACACGTTCAACGCAGGAGCGGCACCGAACGTGACGATCCCGATCGCCGACGACATCAACATCGACCTGACCCAAGCCCAGTTCCTGTTCGCCGATCCGGACGAAGCGTTCGACAAGCTGATCGCCGGTACCCCGGTGATCAAGGACGTGCTGGCCGAACTGTCCGGCACGGGCTGGAACATCGAGTCCAAGATCGCGGCGGTTGCGAGGGAGGACAAGGGTGCCACGTTCAGCTTCCCGGCGCTCGAGAAGCCGTCGCTGTTGCTGCAGATGCTGTTCGGCAAAGACGTCGACCTCGCCGTCTTCGATGCCGGTACGTTGCGGGCCGAGAACGGGTTCGACTACTTCTACGGTCTGCCCGTCGCCAAGGTCGGCATCCGTGGCAGCGCCTCGATCGAAGGCCACGTCGCGCTGTCGTACGACACGGCCGGCATCCGCCGAACGATCGCCACCAAGCCGCTCAAGTGGAGCTCGCTCGGCGCGCTGGTGCACGGCTTCGGCATCAACGATCTCGACAGCGAAGGCAACGACGTCCCCGAGATCCGCCTCGACGCCAGCCTCGCGCTGTACGCCTACGCCGGCGTCCCCGGCGCCAACGTCTCGGCGGAGGGCGGTGTGGAGGGCTACCTCCAGGCCGACCTGATCGATCCCGACGGCGACGGCAAGGTGCGCTACGACGAGATCAAGGCTCGTATTAGCAACCCGCGCTGCCTGTTCGAGACGACTGGTCTGATCCAGGCGTTCGCCCGCCTGAAGGGTCAGCTCGGGCCGTTCAGCGGCACGAAGGACATCGTCAAGCCCTACGTCTTCATGGAGTTCAGCTCGGTCGAGTCGTGGTGCCGCCAGGTCGAGCAGGGCAACGGCGGCCAGCCCCTGCCACAGCCAGTCCTGGCCGAGATCAACCCGAACGACTTCCGTGAACTGAACATCAACGTCGGCACCCGCGCCACACGCCGCAACATGGGTGGCGACGACGGCGAGATCGTGACCATCAACGATCTCGGCGACGGCCGGGTGCAGGTGACGATGTTCGGAATCACCCAGGAGTTCGGCTCGACGACGCAGAAGATCACCAACGTCCGGGCGTTCCCGAACCTCGGCAACGACAAGATCTACGTCAGCGGCCCCGGCGGCCCGGGCGACAGCGGCCTCGTCTACGTGATCCAGGGTGGCCCCGGGGACGACACGATCCAGACGGGCAGGGCCCAGGACCAGATCCTGGGCGACGCGGGCAACGACGTCCTCTCCGGTCGTGACGGCAACGACATCATCATCGGTGGAGACGGCAATGACACGATCGACGGCGGTCTCGGTGGCGACACCATCAACGGTGACACCGCCGGCTCGGCCGGAGCCGGCAACGATGCCATCGACGGTGGTGACGGCGACGACCGCATCTACCCGATGAGCGGTGCCGACGTGGTCGTCGGTGGCGCGGGCAACGACGTGATCGACGGCGGGCAGAGCCTGACCAACGGTCTGGTCGGTGGGCCCGATTTCCTCGAAGGTGGTGAGGGTGCCGATGGCGTCTATGGCAGTACTGACGCCGACATCATCATCGGTGGTGTCGACACCGCTGGGTCTGTCGGCGTGCACGACACCCTGTGGGGCAACGGCGGTGACGACTGCATCGTCGGTGACAACGGCTCCGGCAGCTTCGCGACGGTGAACGGTGCGTTCGTGTGCCAAGTCGAGGCCTACGACGACACGATCAACGAGCGGGACTCGGTGCTTGGTGGTCAGGGTTCGGACACCATCCTCGGTGGTGCCGGCGACGACCGTCTCGACGGTGACGATGAGATCAACCGTGACACGGGCAACGACGTCATCGACGGTGGACTCGGCAACGACATCCTGCTCGGTGCCGGCGGCGACGACACGCTGGTCGGATTCGACGGCGACGACAACCTCTCCGGCGAGGACGGCAACGACCACCTCGCCGGCGGCAAGGGCATCGACACGATGAGCGGTGGCAACGGCAACGACGAGGTGCTCGGTGGTGACGGCAACGACATCGCTCGCGGCGATGCCGGTGACGACACCGTGATCGGCGACGCCGGGGACGACCAGCTCGATGGCTTCGTCAGCAGCATCAACAGCACGACCATGGTGGACGGCAACGACATCGTCGAAGGTGGCGAGGGCAACGACATCGCCCTCGCCGGGCCGGGCAACGACCGGGTCAGTGGCGGCGTCGGCAACGACACGCTCTCCGCCGAGACCGGCAACGACACGTTGCTCGGTGGTCCGGGGACGGACACAGTCGACGGTGGGGCCGGCAACGACCTGCTGCGTGGTGGCGATGGCAACGACCAGCTGACCGGACGGGCGGGCGACGACCGTCTCGAAGGTGACGCAGGAAACGATGTGCTCGGTGGCGACGCCGTGCGCTACAACCCACTGACGCCGTCGACCTTCCCGTCGGGAGCGCAGCGGGTGCAACCCCGCTTCGACCTGAACTTCGCAGGTGCCGACACCTACGACGGTGGCAGCGGCGACGACTTCGTCTATGACGTCGACATCACGCCGAAGTCGGAGGTGGCCCGCCAGGGGTTGCGACTCGTGGTCACCGATCCAGCCGACCACGGCACGTCCACCGGCACCGTCGTCGACTACCTGTACTCGGCAGCCGCCGGCTACAAGGGCGACGACTCGATCGGCATCAACATCACCGACGGGTCGGGCAACGTGCTCGGCAGTGGCCGCATCTCCATCAGCAACGGGCAGAACCATGCACCCGTCGCCAATGACGACAGCGCCGAGACCGACCGCGGTCTGGTCGTGCAGGGCAACGTGTTGACCAACGACCTCGACGTCGACGGTGATTCGTTGCGGGTCACAGCCGCTTCGGGTGCGACCGCCGGCGGCACGTTCAGCGTGGTCGCCACCGGCGGCTTCACCTACACACCGGCAAAGTCGTACGCGGCCAGCGCGGACTCGTTCACCTACACGGTGACCGACCCCGACGGTTCGACCGCCACGGCGACGGTGCACATCACCATCCGTGGCGATCGGGTCGGCCCGGTCGTGAGCTGTGATCAGCCCGCCGGCTGGTCGCGGACCGAGGTCACGGTCACGTGCACCGCAGTGGACGCGATCAGTGGCTTGGCCAACCCGGCCCAGGGGTCGTTCCAGTTGACGTCCGACCTCGGTGCCGGCAACGAGGGTCCGACGCCGATCGACCCGCCGTCGGTCTGCGACAACTCGGGCAACTGCACCGACCGCTCGGCGTTCACGGTGAACGTCGACCGTCAGGCACCGACCATCGCGTCGGCCAACGACGGCCAGGTGTACGGCCTGAACGCACCCGCGATCCGCGAGGTGACCTGCGTCGACGGTGGGTCCGGAATCGCCGCTGACTGCTTCGGCAACGGGCTCCCGCTCGACACGTCGACGCCGGGTGCGCATGCGTTCACCGTCGCGGCGGCGGACAACGTGGGGAACACGGCGACACGCACCATCACCTACACGGTGGTCGGTGCACCCGACACGACCGCGCCGGTCGTGTCGTGCACGGTGCCGTCGGGCTGGTCGGCGACGGAGGTGGCGGTGCCCTGCGTCGCCACCGACAGCGGATCCGGTTTCCCGTCGGGGAACCAGTCGACCTTTACGCTCACGTCGGCCATCGGGGCCGGCAACGAGGGGCCGGCCAGCTTGGACCCGCAGCCGGTCTGCGACCAAGCCGCCAACTGCACCGATCTGCCCCCGTTCACGGTGCAGGTCGACCGCAAGGCCCCGAGCGTGGCGTCGACCAACGACGGCGCGACGTACCAGTCGACCCAGACTGGCCTGACGAAGAACGTCACATGCGCCGACGGTGGCTCCGGGCTGGCCCAAACGACGTGCCCGCAGCACGGCCAGGCGCTGGACATGTCCGTCGGCCCGCACTCGTTCACCGTCACGGTGACCGACCGGGTCGGCAACTCGACGACACGAACGTTCACCTACACGGTGGTGGTCGCGCCGCCGGCCGGTGTGACCGTCTCGGTCGAGAACGTGTCGATCACGGAGGGCAACCTGCTTGCCGTGGCGATGGTTCCCGTCCGTCTGTCACAGGCGTCGCGCACGCCGGTCGCGGTCAACTACCGGGTCGCGGCCGGTACGGCCGGATCGAACGACGCCGTCCTGCCGTTCACCGGATCGCTGACGTTCACGCCGGATCGCCGCACCGGGCTCACGCCGACGGTGCAGTACATCTACGTGATCATCATCGGTGACCGGATCGACGAGCCGAACGAAACGATCAACGTGACCATCACGGCGACCGGCGCCCCGGTGGCTCGTGGAGCGGCCACCGTCACGATCATCGACGACGATCCGCCGCGACGTTGAACGCCTGCCCGCCGGTCATTCGAGTGTGAAGCCGATCTCGGCCGCTCGCTCCACGACCCGGCGGGCAGAACCGAGTGCACCCTGCCCGACGGCAACGGCGTGAGCGTCCCGGAAACGGGCGCTCACGTCGTCGCGTCCGGCCCCCGACGCGTGCATCACCATCGCCCGGAGTGCGATCACGAACGGCAACTCCCACAGCTCGCCCGTCTCGCTGATCAGCTGCTCGGCCTGGCCGATCCAATCTGCCGCAGCGTCGATGTCGCCGAGCCGCAATGAGCCGTAGGACGCCGCCGTCATGTACAGCGGGGTCACCGTGCGCACACCCACCGACGAGTAGGCGGTGATCCCGGTGCGCACTCGTTCGAGCCCGGCTTCGATATCGCCGTCCTCGATCTCGATGCAGCCGAGCAGGCACTGTGCGCCGGCGGAGAAGAACTCGAATGACCCGCCGACCTCGATCTCGGTCGCCTGGCGCGTTGCGATCCGTCCGGCGTCGATGTCGCCACCGACGACGGCGCGGACGGACTCGCACACCCAGAGCACCAGACGTACGTACGGATCGTTGATGCG
Source organism: Actinomycetes bacterium (assembly GCA_031410915.1). Taxonomy (GTDB): domain Bacteria; phylum Actinomycetota; class Acidimicrobiia; order Acidimicrobiales; family Ilumatobacteraceae; genus WLMZ01. The sequence continues at coordinate 135,409 of JANNZY010000158.1, read as the reverse complement.
GCTCGCGAGTGCCGGAAGTGGCGAGCCGCCCGGCACCGGTCGGCCGCCCAGTTCGTGGAACAACGGGTGGAACCCACGCGCCAGCATCAGGTTCTCGTGCAATCCGCCCAACGGGCCGGCCGGCGACTCGTTGACGTCGCCGATCAGGTCCGTCCCATCGAGGATCGCAACGGCACGGTCGGCGCTGTCCATTGCCTCGGTGATGCGGCCGAGGTGCCAGCACTGCGTGCCCCACGCTGCGTGCCCGCTGGCCGTCACGTGGGGGTTGTCACTGATCTCGCCGAGGTCGAGGAGCTCTTGCGCGAGGCGCACGGCTGTCTCGAAGTCGCACGACGTCGCCGCGCCGGCCCACTCGGTCCAGATCAGCTCGGTCAGCACCAATTCGCGGCCGGTCTTGCGGGCCAGTTGCTTGGCGCGTTCCAACGGCAGGTTGGCGCGAGCATGCTCGAACCCGAAGCGCACGCGGCGAACGGCTGTCAACCGCTGCATGGCGTCGAGCTCGGCATCCAGATCGGCGCGGTCCGTCGGCAGGCTCTGGCGAAGCTGCAACGCGCGCTCGAGCAGGTGGTCGGCCGCTTCGTAGGCGAAGCGGCGCAGGGCGACCTCGGCGGCGCGCTCGAGTGCGGTCGCGGCACGCGCCTCGACGCCCAGTGACACGGCCTGCCAGAGGTGCTCGGCAAACAGCTCGGCTTCGTCGTCGCTCAGCAGCCGGCCACCCTGCTCCATCGCGTCGGCGACGCGCAGGTGCAGCCGGGCCCGGCGGAGCAATGACAGGTCGGCCAGCACCACCTCGCGCACGAGCGCGTGCGAGAACTTGACCACGCCCGGCGCGTCGGGCAGCTCGACGACCAGCCGGTTGACGAGGGCCGGGTCGATGTCATCGATGCAGCGATCCATCGTCACGCCGGCTGCGCGACTGAGCAGACCGAGATGCGTCTCTCGTCCGATCGTGGCCATCATCTGGATCAGCTCGGCCGTTGCCGCCGGCACGCTGCCGAGGCGGCGGTGCACCACGTCGCGCACGCCGACGGGTACGCCGGCGCGGCGCACGACCTGCGCTTCGGACAGGTCGGTCTCCGCGGCGAGCAACCGCGACAACTCGCCGATGAAGAACGGGTTGCCCTCGGCGCGCTGGTGGATGGCCTCGATGACGGCGGGGGAGGCGTCGCCGATTGCCTGGCGCACGATCTCCGTCGAGTCAGTGCGGTTGACTCCGCGCAGCACCAGCCGCCGCATCGACGGCCGCCGAGACACGCTCGCCAACGCCTGCACGACAGCGTCGTTGCGGCCGATCTCCAACTCGCGAACGGTGCCGGTGACCATGATGCGCGAGCCGATCACGTGGCCGGTCATGAACTCGATCTGCTCCAGCGACGCAGGGTCGGCCCACTGCAGATCGTCGAGCGCGATCATCAGCGGCCGCCGCTTCGAGGCTCGCTCGAACAGCAACGCGATGGCCTCGAACAGGCGAAACCGGCTGGCATCGACGGGCGGCGTGAACTCCTCGTCCGACGCCGGGGTGAGCAGGCGGTCGATCAGCTGCTGGGTCGCCGCCGGCAGCGGCCGCGCGGCCTCGACGGCGCCGCGCAGCGCACCGAGCCATGGCCAGAACGACGGCGTCGCACCGGACTCGTAACTGCGCCCCCACAGCACGTCGAAGCCGCGCTCGCTCGCCGACTCGGCGACGTGCTCCATCAGCCGTGTCTTGCCGATGCCCGGCTCGCCCTCGATCAGCACCCATTGGGTGCGTCCCTGCTCGGCTGCGGCGAGCGCCTCATCCAACGAGCGGCGCTCGGCTTCGCGCCCGATCAACTCACTGGTCACGAGCTTGGCGAAGTGGCGGCTGGCGCGCTCGTCGTCTGGCGCGATCGCGGCCGGCTGTTCGTCGCCGCCAGCCGTTGCCGGCACCGGTGCGGCGAGCGACGGATGGTGCTCCAGGATCTGCGTCTCCAGCTCGCGGATGCGCGGGCTCGGATCCACCCCCAACGTGTCGAGCAGCGTGCGGCGCAGACCATCCAGCGCGCGCAGTGCTTCGGCCTGGCGACCGGACCGGTACAGCGCGACGGCCTGATGCTCCCACAGGCCTTCGCGCAGCGGGTGCTGGCCGATCAAGTCGGACAGCTCTCCGACGAGCACTTCGTGGTGGCCGAGCAACAGGTCGGCGCGAATGCGATCCTCGATCGCGGCCAGGCGACGCTCATCGAGGCGCGTCGCGACGCCGCGCGCCCACGGATGCTCGGCGAACTCCTGGAGTGCCGGACCGCGCCACAGTGCGAGTGCGTCGGCCAGCGTGGCCCGCGCCTGGTGGAGCTCGCTCGCCGCGAGAAACTCACGGCCCTCGTCGGCGAGTTGCTCGAACTGCACCGAATCCACCGTGTGCTCGCCGGCGACGCGTAGGCGGTAACCGGTCGACTCCCACAGCAGCGTCTGTGGCGGTGCATTGCGGCCGGTGTCGGGTTCCAGCAGCTTGCGCAGCCGCGAAACGTAGCTCTGCAGCGTGCTCGTGGCTGAGGCCGGTGCACGCTCGGGCCACAACCGCTCGACGATCGTGTCGGCCGGCACGACCCGGTCCGCGGCCACGAGCAGCATGGCGAGGATCGACCGTGGTTGACCACCACCGAGGTCGATCGATTGCCCGTTGTCGTCGATCACTTCGAGGGTGCCGAGGACCCTGAACTGCATTGCCGTCTCCCACTTCGCAGCGTGCGGCGATGTTAGCCAGCGCCCACGCGCCGATGCTCAGGGGTGCCGCATCGCCCAAGCCCTCGGGCGAGTTTCTGTAGGTCATGCGTTGTTAGTTGTGGCAGACTGCCCTCCGCCGTGCGGGGTGTGCGGCACAGTGGACACCGGGGGGTTGTCGGACCAATGAGGACTGGACATGGGTGAGCTGAGCGGAAGGGTGGCCGTCATCAGTGGCGGCACACGTGGCATCGGCCGCGCGATCGGCGAGGCGTTTCTTCGCGACGGTGCCAGCGTCGTGATCAACGGACGCAACGCAGAGAAGGGCGCGCGAGCGATCGAGGAGATCAGGGCGGATGGCTCGATCGGCGAGCGTGTGCACTTCGTCCAGGGCGACTCGTCGATTCGCGCGGACTGTGATCGGCTGATCGACGAAACCGTTGCGACGTATGGGCGGATCGACATCCTCGTCAACAACGCCGGTGGGTCGGAGAACAACGCGCCCGTCGCCGAGCTGACCGACGAGGCCATGGCCGGCGCGCTGAACCTGAACCTGTGGAGCACGTTCTGGTGCAGCCGCAAGGCGCTCGGGCACATGATCCCGCAGCAGTGGGGACGCATCATCAACATCTCGTCGTTGGAGGGCAAGGTCGGCAAGCCCGGGCTCGCCATCTATGTGACCGCCAAGCACGCAGTGAACGGGCTGACGAAGTCGATGGCGCACGAGGTCGGCACGATCGGCATCACGGTCAACGCGCTCTGCCCGGGCGCGATCGAGACCGACATGATGAAAGAAGGCGGCACGAAGGCCGCCGAGTCGATGGGGATGGCCTATGAGGAGTTGCTCCACTGGTTCGCGCAGGAATCGGCGATCAAGCGACTCAACGAAGTGGAAGACGTCGCGCTGGTGGCTTCGCTGCTGGCGTCCGACGCAGGTGCCGGGATCACGGGTTCGCTGATCTCGATCGATGGCGGCTCGGCGCCGTACTGACGAGGGGACGATCATGGGGAAGTTGGAAGGAAAGATCGCAGCCATCACAGGCGGCACACGTTCGATCGGCCGAGGTGTGGCCGAGGCGTTCCTGGCCGAGGGCGCATCTGTGGTGGTCAACGGTCGCGATCCGGTCAAAGGTCAGCAGGCCGTCGAGGAGATGGGCGGCGGCGACCGAGTCGCCTTCTACGCCGGCGATGTGGCGAAGCAGTCAACGTGCGAGGGCATCGTCGACTTCGCGGTCGAGCGCTACGGCAAGCTGGACATCATCCTGCTCAACAGCGGCGGCGTGCTGAACACCGCGCCGGTGTCGATGATGACCGACGAGGAGTGGCAGCTCGAGATCGACTGGAACCTGAACCACGTGTTCTGGGGGATGCGCAAAGCGTTGCAGCACATGCTGCCGCGCGACACCGGCCGCATCTTGGTGACGTCGTCAGTCGAGGGCAAGATCGCCAAGCCGGGCATCCCCGGGTACAACGCGACGAAGCATGCGGTGAACGGGTTGGTGAAGTCGGCAGCGAAAGAAGTCGGCACGACCGGCATCACCGTCAACTGCATCCTGCCCGGGCTGATCGAGACCGACATCGTGCGCGACACCGGCCCGCAGTCGGCGGAGATGATGGGCCTGCCCAGCTACGACGCGATGATCGCGCTGTTCTCGCAGGAGTCGGCGATCAAGAAGTGCAACACTGTCGAGCAGGTCGGTGCAGTTGCGGTGATGCTGGCGTCCGATGCGGCGCGCAACATCACCGGCTGCATGTTCCCCGTCGACGGCGGCACGATGCCCTACTGACCGGCGAGCCGATGGGGTGAGCATCGACGACGCCCGAGCGATCGTCGCGCCGCTTCCGCGTTCAGAGGCCTGGCCATCTGGGTGCTGTGACGTGTAACCGTCCGATGCGCTGGCACCCGGAAGAGAACGCGCCACGGCTCTCCGCGAACCGCACTCAGTCGGGGTCGGCTTCGTCGAGCAGTCGGTGTACCCAGCGGTGCAGGTTTTGGTTACCCATCTCGTTGCGCCCGAAGCGGAACACGTCACCGGCTGATGCCAGCGCGTCGACGCGCTTGCCGATGCCCATCACGGTCACGAAGTCTTCGTCGTAGGTCACGTCCGCGTAGCGCTGCCGCTTGGCCTCGGCCTCGTTCTGCGCGGCCTCGTCGACGAGAGGCTGGCGGAAGTACTGGTACTGGATGACGGTGCACTCACCGACCGCCGGCCCGGGAAACATCCGGCTGACCATCAACCCCATCGTCGGATGGCCGGAGATGGAGATGTTCGGGAAGATGAAGTGCACGAGCGAGAACGCGGCGTACATGTCCCACTCCTCGACTGGGATGTCGCGGTGCTCGAGGATCGGCTTGTTGGCGAAGCCGATGCGCACGTGCGGCCCGTAGAGGTCGTAGGTGTTGCGATTCGTGATCGACTTCGCGCCGATGCTGTTCCGGTGCAGGAATCCGAGATGGTAGCCATCCACGTATCCGTCGGCGGTGGCTTTCCAGTTGCCGCTCGGCAGCTTGGTCTCCACGTCATGACGGTGCAGCTTCTCCAGTTGCAGCATCTCCAGCGAGCCGGCCATGTCGCCGAGCCACGCGTCGATGTCCAGTGTCGCTCCCTCGGTGAGGATCGCGAACACCGCACCGGCGCGTTCGGCCGTCGGGTAGGAGATCAACCCATCGACGTCGAGATCCGCAAACGCCTCGCGGCCGGTGATGCCGACCAGCGCGCCCTGCGAGTCGTAGACCCAGTTGTGGTACGGACACGTCATTCGGCGAGCGTGGCCGAAGCACTCGGATACCACCGCCGCGCCGCGGTGGCGGCACGCATTGAGGAACGTTCGCACCACACCGTCGTCGCCGCGGATGACCACGATCGGCCGGTCGGCGATGTCCAGCGAGGTGAAGTCGCCGTTGTTCGGGATGTCCGCCGACAGCGCGACCAGGATCGGGTTGCGACGAAACACCACGTCGATCTCACGGGCGAACAGCGCCGGATCGCGGTACTCCTCGGCCGGCACGCGCATCATGCCCTCGGCGCAATCGCTTCGTTCGGCATCGACGTTGGCCAATATCCGCTTGCCCAGCTCTGTCAACGGCGACGTCGTCATGCCCCGGTCCTCCTCGTGGATGGATGGATCATCCACAACTGTAGTCACTGTGCAGAAAGGGGGAAAGCGCCAGCGCGTTCCCGACACCCGCAGCGGACCTGCGGTGACTGGCTGACCGGTGCAGATCATTACTTGACGACGTCTCCAGTTGGACGGGAAGATGTCCAGTGCTGCGCCACAGGCGTGTGCTCATCACCTGGGGGAATTGAACTCGATGCTCGGAGATCGTTGGATCTGTGATCGCGTGCCGACGGCGCGCTTCGCCAACTACACACGGGGCAATGCCGGCGAGGTCCTCGCCGATCCGGTCAGCCCGCTCGGATGGACGTTCTGTTGCGAGCCGGGCATGGTGCGCGGCTGCGTCGATGGGTTCGAGCAGATGGGTATCTTCGACTCCCTCGAGTACGGCGATCCGCCGGAGTCGTTCGGTCTGTTCGGCGGCTACTTCTACAACTCGCTGACCCAGGCTCGTCTGTTCGGCGTGCGCTCCGGTGCGGGATGGCAGGCCGTCGACCAGACCTACTTCGACAGCGGCAGTCAGGAGATCCCGCCATACGAGCCGGAGGACTGGCACGACTCGCCGCGCCACACCGCGAAGTTGAACGCCACGATCGCGTGGTGCCTCACGACTCCGAACGTGCCCGAAACCGAGCTGCAGAAGTACGAGGCGAAGGCGCTGCGCGACAGCCGCCCCGACCTGACGACGCTGACCGAGACGCAGCTGGTGGCGCGCGCCCGCTCGATCCAACGCCACATGCGCGCGTTCTTCTCGCAGGTCGTGTGGGTGACGCTGGGAGGCTCGATCGGTGCCGGCATCCTGCCCGCCTTGCTCGGCGAGCTGGACCCGAGCGCGCCGTCGAAACTGATGACCGGCATCGGTGACATCGACTCCACCGACATCTCTCGCCAGATCTTCCGCATGTCCCGCCAGGTGATCGGATCCGCCGAGTTGTCGGCCGCGTTCGACGGCGGCATCGACGGACTGCTGGAACGCATCGGCAGCTCCGAATTGGCCGACGCACGCGCCTTCACCGCCGCGGTCGACACCTTCATGTACGACCACGGCAGCCGCGGCCCGAACGAGTGGGACCCGTATTCATGGAGCTACGGGTCGCGACCGGCACTGCTGCTGCAAGCGATCAACCATGCCCGTGGCGCGACCGACGATGCCGACCCGGATCGCACCATCGCCGCCGGCGCCGCCGAGCGTCAGCGGTTGATCGACCACTTCACCGAAGTCTTCGCCGACAACGCCGAAGCGCTCGGCTCGTTCCAGGCTGCGGTCAATTCGCTCGCCGTCTTCATGGTCGCCCGCGAGCGGTGCAAGGCCAACAACGTTCGCGCGATCGGCGAGGTTCGCGAGTGCTTCCTGGAACTCGGCCGGCGTGCCGTGGCCGCGGGCAACGTGGCCCATGAGCGGCAGTTGTTCATGCTCGTGGCGGACGAGATCGACGCCTGGCTCGCCGACCCGGCGTCGTTTCGCGACCGGCTCGCCGAGCGCGAGACCGACTATCACGCGCTGTTCCAACTGGAGCCGCCGTACTGCGTGGTCGGCTCGGTGCCGCCGCTGTCGCAGTGGGCGCGTCGAAACAGCAACGCAGTCACCACGGTGAAGGTCGGCGACGTGCTGCAGGGTGTGGCCGGGTCGCCGGGCAGGTACACCGGCACGGCGCGGGTCATGCACGATCTGTCCGAGTCGGATCGGCTCGAGCCCGGCGACATCATGATCGCGCCGTCCACCGACCCGTCGTGGACGCCGTTGTTCCTTGCGGCCGGCGGGGTGATCACCAACATCGGCGCGATCGGCACCCACGCCGTGATCGTCAGCCGCGAGCTCGGCATCCCGTGCGTGCCGTCGATTGCCGACGCGACGCGCCGCATTCCTGACGGGGCCACGATCACGATGGACGGTGGCCTCGGCACGGTCACCATCGACGCGCTGGCGGAGTGATCGTGGTGCCGCGGTGAGCATGCTCGATCGACTCCGCATGGACGGCCAGGTCGCGGTCGTGACGGGCTCGGGTCAGGGCATCGGCCGTGCGATCGCATGGGCGCTGGCCGACGCCGGTTGCGATGTCGTCGTCAACGCCCGCCGCCTGGCCGACCTCGAGCAGACGGCTGCGGGCATCAGCGAGCGCGGCCGGCGTGCCGTCATCGTCGACGGTGACGTGCGTGATCTGTCCGAGCAGATCGCAGCGACGACGATCGACGAGCTCGGCCACCTGGACGTGTGGGTCAACAACGTCGGCGGGTCCGACGACAAAGACGTCCGCCAGCTCGTCGACACCACCGACGAGGTGTTCCGGTCGCAGGTCGAACTGAACCTGACGTCGGCGTTCCAGGGCTGCAAGGCAGCGGCCAAGCGCATGACCGGCGGCGGCGCGATCGTCAACATCACCTCCGGGGCGGGCACGCGCGGCTCGCCGTTCACCGGGCCCTACGCCGCCGCCAAGGCCGGGCTGATCAACCTGACCCAGACGCTCGCGCTGGAGCTCGCCGAGCGTGGCATCCGCGTCAACGCCGTGTCGCCGGGACCCGTCGCGACGGAAGCGTTCCGCGATGTGCTCGGCGTGGCCGACCAGCTCGACGAGCTGACCCGTACGATCCCGCTCGGACGGATGGGGACGCCCGAGGACATCGCCGCGATGACGCTGTTCCTGTGCTCGCCGGCCGCGTCGTGGATCACCGGCGAGCACCACCTCGTCGCCGGCGGGCGCACGACGCGCAGCTACCAGTACCGACCGAAGGAGAACGAGTCATGACCGAGGAGACGCCGTACGTGTCGTCGTACGAGGACGTGTCGACGTTCGCGTTGGACGACGCCCGCGAGCACGCCTTGCACGCAGCCCAGACCGAGTGCACGTTCATGTGGTCCACCTCGGACGGTGACCCTGTCGGCGTGATCATGAACTACGTCCTGCACGACGGTCACTTCTGGGTCACGTGCACTCGCCGCCGCAAGCGCGTCGCAGCCGTGGAGGCCCGACCACGCGTCGCGATCGCAGTGTCCAGCCGTGGCACCGACATCGGCGTCAGCCAGACGGTGACGTACAAGGGCAACGCGATCGTGCACGACTCCGACGACGTGAAGGCCTGGTTCTACCGCGCCCTCGCGGCGCGAGTCCGACCGGAAAGCGTCGAACGTCAGGATGCGTTCGTGCACCACCTCGAGTCGCCGGGTCGGGTCGTGATCGAGATCGTGCCGACGAAGCGCATCGGTTTCGACGCCGACACGATGTTCAAGGGTTCACCGGCCGGCCCGAGCCGGACCAAGGTCTGATCGCGGCCGCGGCGGTCACATCCGCTGGATGCGGTGGTGGGCCACCTTCGGCCCGGAGATCCAGCCGCACAGCTGCGGGTCGGCCTCGAAGATCTCGCCCTCGATCCACGTGCCCTCGGAGGTGAACAGCCCGACGCGGCCGTCCTTGGTGGCGACACGGACATGGCCGTTGCCGTCCTGTTCGTACAACGCGTGGCTGAACGGATGACGCAACCCGAGCATCTCAGACCTCCCCTTCGACCCATTGGCCGAGCACGTGGTGCAGCCAGCGCACCTTGGACTCCTGGTAGTTCGCCAACGTGACCCCCGGCTTGGACGTGGTTTCCAGGCCCCGTTGCACCATCGGCATGTTGAAGCTGTCCTGCGAGAAGACCTTCGCCAACAGGCCCAGCTCGGGAGCCTCGATCCATTCGTCGTCGGCTCCGAGGTACGTGGTGGGAGCCGCCGGCGGGCGCTCACCGCTGAACGGTGCGAGCAGGTACACGTCCATCAGCGACTCGCGCTGGTTGTCGCCGTTCGGGCGGAACCGGTACACGATGCGGTTGTACGCGCCCCACGGATGCATGTTCGGGAACAGGGTGTAGTCGATGTTGTCGAGGAACTCGGAATCACACCAGTCGTCGACTGCGTCGCCGACCACTGGCCGCCAACGTTCGCGGGCGGCGGAAGCCGACACCTCGCGAGCGGTCTTGCCGTCGGCGATGGTGATGTAGTTCTCCTCGTCGTCGCGGATGTCCAGCATGTAGCGCAGGATCTCTTCCTCGGTCGGCTCCCACGTGAGCAGCGGGCTGGGCGTTCCGCCTGGTGTGATCACGCGGGAGAACGTCGGCCAGATGTCGACCTGACTGTTCTCGTCGCCCAGGTACGGCGCGGTCTGCGGGTGGGTGGTCGGTGCGTGATAGGACTCACAGAATGCTTCCTGGGCGATCTTCCAGTTGGCGCGGATCGTCTTCTGCACGTGCCCCTGGATGTAGCGGTTGCCGAGATCCCATCGCGCCATCTGCGCGGGCAGCTCGCCCAGGAACTCGTCCAGCGGACCAGCGTCGACGTCCGGGTTGACGAACACGAACCCGGCCCACGTGCCGACCTTGATCTCGGGCAGCGAGAAGTCGCCGTCGTCGATGTGGTCGAAGTCCCACCGCGACGGGATCGATGCGAGCGCGCCGTCGAGCGCCCAGGTGAACCCGTGGAACGGGCAGCGAAACTCCGAGCAACGCCCGCCGTGGTCCTTCAACTGCCGGCCGCGATGCAGGCACGCGTTGGGGTAGGCCTTGATCGTGTTCTCGTCGGCGCGAACGACGATGTACGACAGGTGCGCGATCTCGTAGATGATGTGGCTGCCGACGTGCGGGAGTTGCTCCTCGCGACAGGCCAACTGCCACACCCGCTTCCAGAGGCCTTCGACCTCGCGGTCGTGCCACTCCTTCGACGTGTAGCGCGACGCGGCGACATCCGCGCTGCCGAGGTACTGGGGAGACTGCAGACGCAAAACGTCGGGAACCGGGTGGGTGTCAGTGTCCAGCAGTGCCTGGTAGCTGATGCCCGGTGACCGCCTCGCGCCGCGTGCAGCGTTGTCGTCCATCTCGTTCACCTTCTTGTATCGACTGTACAGAAAGTATGGCAGGCTGAGGCCATGATGCCCACTCGGACTCGACTCGTCACACTGATTCGAAGGCCAGTGGCCGGCGGCGATCCGGCACCGGGCGACTTCGCCGTCGAGGAACGGGACATCCCGTCCGTCGGCGCCGGGCAGCTGCTCGTGCGCAACATCGTGATGAGCGTCGACCCCTCGATGCGCGGCCGGCTGGAGGTCGGTGAGAAGCAGTACACGACGAACTTCGAGATCGGGCAGCCGCTCGACGGTTCGGCGGTCGGCGAGGTCGTCGTATCGCAGTCCGCGGACGTCCCCGTCGGCGCGATCGTGCGCCATCGCCTCGGGTGGCGCGAACACGCGGTGGTGGACGCGGCAACGGTGGCGATCGTCGATGCCGACGCCGCGCCGGCGGGGGCGTGGCTCGGGGTGCTCGGCCAGACCGGCTTCACCGCCTGGGTCGGCCTGCAGCGGATCGGCGAGCTGCACGCCGGTGACACGGTGTTCATCTCCGCTGCCGCCGGTGCCGTCGGCTCGGCCGCCGGCCGGATGGCGAAGCTGCTCGGAGCGGCGCGTGTCGTCGGCAGCGCCGGTGGCGCGGCAAAGGTTGCCCAGCTCGTCGACGAGCTCGGCTACGACGACGCGTTCGACTACCGCGCCGAGGACCCTCGGGTTGCGGTGGAACGCCTGTTCCCGGACGGCATCGACGTCTACTTCGACAACGTCGGTGGACCGCAGCTCGTCGCTGCGCTGCATCACATGCGCATCAACGGGCGGATCGCGCTGTGCGGGATGATCAGCCAGTTCTCGCCCGAGGGTCGTGGCCACGACATCAACCACCTCATCGAGGCCGTTCTGCGGCGGGTGACGGTCCGCGGCTTCATCGTCCGTGATCACGAGGACATGCGGCCCGAGTTCGAGCGCACGGTGTCCGCGTGGTTGCGCACTGGCGAGATCGAGCCGCTGCAGACTGTCACCGATGGCATCGACCACGCGGTGGACGCGTTCCTGGCGATGCTCAAGGGTGGCAACGTCGGCAAGGCGCTCGTGCGCCTGGACACGGGCCGCCCGGTCTGAGGACGGTCAGGTCGTGCCGGCGATGCGCGCTCCGATCGCAGCCACCTCGCGATTGAACCGGCGCGCGCCGAGGCCGCGATAGGACGCGTCCTGGTTCAGCATCGATGCGAGTGAGGTCTCGACAAGAGAGACGAGCGCGACGGCGATCACTCCAGCCTCGGCCGTGCTGATCCGGCCGCGCACTTCGCGGACGAAGCCGACGAGCACGTCGATCATCTCGACGCGTGCGTCGCGACGCAGGGCTTCGACCATCTGGTTGAGTCCGATCGAGCTGACCATGTAGACCGAGGCCGCGACGCGATGGCGCGCCGTCCACACGATGAGGTGATGCAGCAGGTGACCGATGCCGGCCGCCGGGTCGGCCGCCCGCAGCTGGCGCAGCAACTGGTCGCGGAAGTGCTGCATGCCTTCGATCAGGATCTGCTCCTTCGAGGCGAAGTGGTAGTAGACCGCTGCGGGCGTCATGTCGACGGCACTGGCGATGTCCTGCACCGTCACCTCGTCGACGGGCGCGGTCGCGAAGAGACCCATCGCCCCTTCGACGATGTGACTGCGCCGGGAGGGTCGGTGCGCAGGGCGTCGATGAGCAGCGGCGGCGTCGATTCGCCTACAGTACCCAGCGCCGTGAGTCGCCCGATCATCCCCGCCCAGCCGGCGCATCGACCCTCGCGGCGCAACGACATCGTCGACGCGGCCATTCGGATGTTCTCCCGCAAGGGTTTCGTGGACTCCAGCATCGCTGACGTCGCCGAGGAAGCCGACGTCGTCGTGACCGCGGTGTACTACCACTTCTCCGGTAAGGAGGAGCTCTTCAGCGCCGCGGTGCATCAGGTCTTCAGCTCGATCAGCGCGGTCGTTGCCGAGGCCCGCGCCGACGACGCGCCGGGCGACGAGTTGTCGCTCGACGCGGTGATCGACGCGGTGTGGGAATGGATCGACACCCATCCCGACGAGGCGACGTTGTTCTACCTGCAGCTACCCGGTGCGACGCGCCAGATCACCACGTTGCGCCAAGAGTTCGAGGACCTGCACGCAGATCGCGCGTTCGGATACATCGGACAGCCGGGCACCCGCACCCGCCCGCCGGCGGCGCGCAAGGCCATCGCCACGCTGTCGGTCAGGACCCTGGTCGACCTGCTCATCTCGGTGCACACGATGCGCCTCGGCGACGGGCCATTGAGCCGGGAGTCCGGCGCGAAGTTGCGTGCCGCGGTGCGCCAGCTGTCGCATCGCCTCGTCGCCATCGACTGAAGGCACCCTCAACAAAGTCCGGTCGCCCGGCCGGTGCGAGGTGCACCGACCGGACGATTCGAACCAGTTTCGGCTCAGAGCGTCAGACGCCCCACAGCTTCTTGAAGTCGTCCGCCATCGTCGGCGGAGCCCAGTCGCCGCCAGCGTCGCTGATCGCCTTGGCCGTCGTCGCGTCCTCGACGAGGTACGTCGGGAGCGCCGCTGATGCTCGCTCCTCGTCGAGCGTCATGCCGAGGCTGAGACGAGCTGCCGCGTCGACCATCAACCAGCCGGCGTAGCCCTTCGGGTCAGCTGACCATGCGCCCATCGTGCCGGCCACGATCTCGTCGAGGTCGAACTTGGAGAAGTCCTGACCATAGACGGTGACCTGGTCGAGCAGACCGGCCGAGTCGAGTGCTGCGGTCACGCCGCCGGGCAGCGAGCCGAACGAGTTGAACACGTAGTTGATGCTCGGGTCCGCCTGCAGCTTGGAGGCGATGGCCGCGGGTACCTTCCCGCCGACGAGGTCGTCGATGGTCACGTTCAGGTCGGTTACCTTGCATGCCGCGCAGTTCTTGGACATCTCGGCCTTGTAGGCCTCGACCTCGGTCACCAGCACTGCGAAGTCCGGAATGTTGACGACGAGCACGTTGGCCGCGCCGTTCGCGTCCACGATCGCCCAGTTCGCCATCAGCGGTCCGGTCTTGGAGACGAACGAAGCATCACCGCATTGCATGTAGATGTTGCTGTTCTCCGGGTCCGGTGGCGTCGTGTCGAAGCAGCTGAGGATCTTGATCCCCTTCTCCTTCGCCGCGGCGGCCTGGGCCTCGTACAGCGCCGGTGCCTCGCCCGAGCTGGCGATGAAGTCCACGCCCTCGTCGATCGCCTGCTGGAAGGCGGGGCCGGGGTCAGCGCTCTTCGAGCTGATCACCTTGAGATCCCAACCGAGTGCAGTGGTGGCGTCCTTCATGCCCTGCGTGATGTAGGGGCAGCTCTCCAGTTCGCACTCGAGCCAGGCGATCGTCTTCTTCTCCGGCTTGCCGGTGAGTGGGATCGTCACCCCGATCGGCTGGTTCGGATCGCGGTACTTCTCGACCACGGCCTTCGCTGCGGTCAGACCCGGGTCCTCACCGCCTGCTTGCGACCCATCGGCCGGTGTCGATGCTGCGCTCGTGTCTCCCGCACCAGCGGCGGTCGTCGGCGCGTTGGTGCTTGCTGTCTTGTCGTCGCTGCCACAGGCAGTCGTCACGAAGGCTCCACACGCGAGTAGTGCGAACAGCTTTCGGTACCGTCTCATCCATTCCCCCTTCAGGTTCCCCCCACGCGTCCTCGCGAGGAGGGTGAGTGGGTACTTTATTGACATTGCTACCAGTTTGCTAGTGTTTCGTCGGGGCCCCTGGGGAGGATTGCTTGAACGAGCTGCTTCGGATCGAACACTTGTCGAAAACGTTCCCTGGTCAGGCCGCGCTCGTGGACGTCGGATTGGACCTCGGGGCGGGCGAGGTGCACGCGCTGGTCGGCCAGAACGGCTCCGGCAAGTCGACCCTGATCAAGATCCTGGCCGGCTACCACCAGCCCGATCCGGGCGACGGTCGGGCGTGGGTCAACGGCGAGCCGCTCGCGCTGGGTGACGGTCATGCAGCGGCCGCGGCCGGAATCCGGTTCGTGCACCAGGACCTCGGCCTGGTCGGGTCGATCAGTTCGGTGGAGAACATCGCACTCACCGCCGGCTATCGCACCGGCCGTGGTCGACGCATCAAGTGGCGCGATGAAGTGCGGCGCACGAAGGAAGCGCTGGCCGGTCTCGGCCTGACCGACATCGATGTCAAGGCACCCATCGACTCCCTGCCGCCGTCGCAGCGCACCTCGGTCGCGATCGCCCGAGCGCTGGTCGGATGGGAGCAGGGCGCGTGTCTGCTCGTCCTCGACGAGCCGACGGCCACGCTGCCCGGCGACGACGTGCAGCGTCTCTTCGGCGTCATCCATCGATTGAAGGAACGCGGTGTCTCGATCCTCTACGTGTCGCACCACCTGGACGAGGTGTTCGAGCTGGCGGACCGCGTGACGGTGCTGCGCGACGCGCACCTCGTCGCAACGGTGCCGGTGCGCGACCTGGATCACAACGGTCTCGTCGAGCTGATCGTCGGCCATTCGGTCGACGCCGGTTCGGCGTCCGAGGCCACTGTCGGTGCCGAAGCGCGTCTCTCGGTGCGTGGTCTGCGCGGTGGGACGGTGCATGGCGTCGACCTCGATGTCGCTGCCGGCGAGATCGTCGGCCTGGCCGGCATCACCGGGTCCGGACGCGAGCACGTGTTGGCGTTGATCGCCGGGCAGATCCCGCGCGACGACGGCGAGGTCCTGCTGGACGGCACCGCGATCGCGAACTACCAACCGCGCCAGGCCCGTGACTCGGGTGTCGCGTTCGTGCCCGCCGAGCGAGCACTGCGCGGCACGGTCGGCACGATGAACGTGCGCGAGAACCTGTCGATCACAGACCTCGAACGCCATGTCGTGCGCGGCCGGCTGCGGCGACGCTCCGAGGTCGGTGAAACGAAAGAATGGATCGACCGGCTCGCGATCAAGACCGCTTCGACAGAGACTGCGATCGGCTCGCTGAGTGGTGGCAATCAACAAAAGGTCATGTTCGGCAAGGCGCTCCGCCTGTCGCCGAAGCTGTTGCTGCTCGACGAGCCGACGCAAGGCATCGACATCGGCGCGAAGGACCAGATCCACCGCCTCGTCGACGACGCCGCAGCATCGGGCATGGCGACGATGGTGGCGTCCACCGACACGGACGAATTGGTGCGGCTGTGCCATCGCGTGCTGGTGATGGCCAACGGTCGCATCACTGCGCAGCTCGCCGGCGAGCACATCGCCACAGAACGGATCGAGCACCTACAGCTCGAAGGCTCTCGGAGAGGTCAATGATCAAACGACTCGGATTCGACAAGTACAGCGCGCTCTACCTGTGGGCGCTGTTCATGATCTATTTCGGCATCACCAAGTCGGACACGTTCCTCAGCGTGACGAGCTTCAAGCTCGTCACGGTCGAGGCGGTGTTCACGGCGGTGCTCGCGCTCGCCTTCCTGGTGCCGTTGTCAACGGGTACGTTCGACCTGTCGATCGGGGCGATGATGTCGATGTCGCTCGTGATCTCGTCGTACCTGTCGAAGAACGATGTGATGCATCCCGTGCTGGCGATGTTCGTCGCCATCGCCGCCTGTGCTGTTGCCGGCTTCATCAGCGGATTCTTCGTCGTGAAGCTGAGGGTGAACAGCTTCATCGCAACGCTGGGCATGAGTCAGGTGATCACAGCGTTCATCCTGCACACGTCGACGCAATCGATCACGACCGCGTTCCCGGACTCGTTCCGCGACATCGGCCGCAAGGAGTTCCTGGGCCTGCCACGGTTCATGTGGTACCTGCTCGTGCTGGTGATCGTGCTCTGGTTCGTCTTCGAGCACACCCCGCTCGGCCGCTACATGTTCGCCACCGGCGGCAACCCCGAGGCAGCCCGACTGGCGGGCGTGCGCACCGATCGGCTGATCTGGGGATCGCTCGTCGCCTCGGCAATGATCGCCGGATTCGCCGGGATCATCTACGCCTGGAAGATCGGCAACTACGCGCAGGCCGTCGGGCCGGGCTATCTCTTCCCGGCAGTCGCCGCGGTGTTCTTCGGCGCCTCGCAGCTCAAGGGCAGGCCCAACGTGTGGGGTGCGATCATCGCTCTCTACGCGCTGGCCTGGGGCATCAAGGGATTGCAGTTGACGTTCACCGACAGCACGAACTGGATCGAGCCGCTGTTCCAGGGCGTGTCTTTGCTGGCAGCCGTGTCGCTGGCCAGCCGCCAGGGCGTGATCAAGGTGCCGCGCCGCAAGGGCGCGACCGCCGATGCGACACCTCCCGTCGCGTCCGAGCCGCCATCCGTGGCACCGCCGCCGACCGGACCGTCGACCGCGCCTGCGTAGCACGGATCGCCTGGCGCCGCGTCGCGCCGTCAGCCGAGCGCGGCCTCCAGCTCGACGAGCGCTGACGCCACGTCGGTGACGTGGATCGTCTGCCAGTTGGCGATGCGCGCGCCGACGAGGTTGGTGTCGAAGTCGTCGAGGTACAGGATCTCGCGGCCGGGCACGCCGAGGCGTTCGGTGACGAGGTCGTAGATCTGCGGCTCCGGCTTGCGGTAGCCGACTTCGGACGAGTCGACCACGACGTCGAACAGCGTGAAGTCGATGCGCGACTCCAGCACCGGACGGAACTCGAGGAAGCTGTTGGTCAGCAGCCCGATCGCGTAGCCCTCGTCGCGCAGCACGCCGATGCGGTTGATCACGTCGTCGTGGATCAGGAAGTCGCCGCGCAGCATGCGCTCGTACTCGTCACCGCGCAGTGCGACGCCGAGCGCTTCCGCGTAGGGCGCGACGTCGGCCTGCATCGCGGCGATCGGCAGCTCGCCCCGCTCGGCGCGATGCCACGGATGGTCCGGTGTCGATCGTTCGCGTGGACCCATCAACACGTCGAGCATCGTCACCATCGAAACGTCGTGCCAGGTGGCGATCTCGTCGAGCACGTTCGTGATCGGGGAGATCAGAACGCCACCGAAGTCGAAGACGATGCTCGAGATGCCCTTTTCGCCGAGTGTGGCTCTGCGTGTCAACTCTGTCCTCGCGATCTGCAAGAGTTACTGCACACTGTCTACAGTACGTCCAAGGGGATCGGGGGATTCATGGAGACGACACACGAGAAGCCGGCGCTGCCGCGACGTGCCAGCGATGTCAATGCCGAGTGGTTGACGCAGGCTTTGCGCGCCGCCGGACTGCCGGTCACGGTCGGCGAGGTTCGACGCGGTCGCATGGGTGAGGGCGTCGGCATGATGTCCGACCTGGAGAAGCTGGAGATCAGCTACTCCGAAGGCGAGGGGCCGCCGGTGCTGATCTTCAAGCGCCCAGCAGACAACGACGCCAACCGTGCCGTCGCCGACACGTTCGAGCTGTACAAGCGCGAGGTGCTCTTCTATCGCGACGTCGCCCATCGCACGCCCGCCCGGACGCCGCTCGCGTACTACGCCGACATCGATGGCAACGACTTCGCGCTGATCGTCGAAGACCTCTCGCAGTACCAGCTCGGCGATCAGATCATCGGCTGTGTCAATGAGGAGGCTGCCGCGGTGATGCGCTGGATGGGCCGCTTCCACGCGACGTTCTGGGACAACGTCGACGACCCGACGCTGGAGTTCTTGCCGCTCGTGCACCCGTCCTACAGCTCCGAGGGCCTGATGCAGGGCGCGGCCTTCGGTTGGGACCCGATGGTTGCCGCATTCGGTGACGCGGTGCCCCCGCACATCGCCGCGCTGAAGGACCGCTTCCTCGCCGCCCTGCCGACGCTGTTCGAGTGGATGGCCGTAGGACCCATGACGGTGCTGCACGGTGACGTGCGCATGGACAACCTGTTCTTCGGCAAGACGCCAGATCAGGAGCCGCTGATCGCAGTCGACTGGCAGGGCGCACTCCGCGGGCGGGCGGCACAGGACCTCGGCTACTTCATGAGCGGCAGTCTGCCGGTCGAGACCCGTCGCAAGCATGAACGCGAGTTGCTCCAGGTGTGGCACGACGAGCTCTGCGCGGCGGGCGTCACCGGCTACACGGCTGAGGACGCGTGGCAGGACTACCGCCGCGGCACGCTCTTCGTTTGGACCCACGCCGTCGTCATCTCCGGCACGCTGGATCTCGCCAACGAGCGCGGCAAGGCCTGGGTTCGCGAGATGCTGGTCCGCAGCGTCGCTGCGTTCGATGACCTCGACCTGATCGAGCTCCTCGAAGAGATCGAGTCCCGCTGACCTCCGCGGTCACGCTGGCAGTTGAACGACTGCGGTGCCGGTGACGACGGCTTCGTCGTCGCGGTACAACCAGATGTCGCATGTCGCGAGCTGCGCGCCGTCGCCTTGTTCGACGGCGATGACGCGACCGCGGGCTGTCACGCAGTCACCGTCCAGGACTGGGCGGGCGAATGACACTGTCAGGCGTCGTACGCAGGTCGGTCCGGCCCAGGCGCGCAGCATGTTCACGATGTAGCCGAGGTTCAGCGGACCCTGGTTGATGACACGCCCGGCCAGCCCGAACGCGGCATTCGCGTCACGATCCCAGTGCACCGGATACGGGTCGCGCAAGATCGCGGCCATCGTCTTCATCCGGGCCGGATCGACGGCCTCCATCGTCCATTCGGGGATCTCGTCGCCGATGGCCACGGTGATCATGTCGACCTCCGGAACACCCACCGGTTGGTGATTCGTGCGACGTGGTCGCCTCCGTCGTGCAGGTCGATCTGGAACGCCACGCGGTCATGGATCGCGCCCTGATCCGTCACGGTCCGCTCGGCTTCGACGATGCCCCCGTCGATGGCGTATTCGATGCCTTCGCGGAGTGGGGCGAAGTACTCCCAGTCGTAACCGAGCAGACCGACCGAGCCGGCCCCGCTCGCGCGACCCAGCGCGAACAGCTCGCTGATCGAGGTGCCGGCGCCCTGGATCGGCACGTGGAACAGCGCGATCGGATGCACTACATCGTCGGCCGGTGGCGGTGCGCCCGTGCAGTCGGTCAGCAGCCAGTTCTCCCAGTGCCCCACCCGATACGACCCGCCCGGGAATCGGTGCCCGACGAGAGCCTGCAACTCGGCCTCGGTGAAGATGCCGTCAGCCGCCTGCGCGCCTCGACGTTCGCTCGGCTTGGCCTGTTCCTCGGTCATGGGCAATAGTTACCCCGCGTAAATTCTTTCGTCAAGGGGTGTGGCAGTGGTGAACAGCTTCGATCTGACCGGTGAAGTCGCCGTCGTCACCGGTGCGGGGCGCGGCATCGGTGAGGGCATCGCCATCTCGTTGTCCGATGCCGGGGCAGCGGTGGTGTGCGCAGCGCGACGCGCCGACGAGGTGCAGCGCGTCGCCGCAGCGATCCGCGCCGGCGGCGGTCGGGCGATCGCGGTCCCTACCGACGTCACCGACGACGATGCCGTCGAAGCGCTGGCGCAAGCCGCCGTCGACGAGTTCGGCCACCTCGACATCTGGGTCAACAACGCCGGTGGTTCACCCGTGCAAGCCCCGTTGGTTGATCTGGACCCGATCGAATGGGACGCGACGATGCGCCTCAACCTGACGGCTGTGTGGGTCTGCACCAAATTTGCCGCCAAGCACATGCGTGACGGCGGCCGTGTGGTCAACATCTCGTCGCGAGCCGCGGTGACTACGACGCCGGGCAGCGGTCACTATGCCGCGGCCAAGGCTGCCGTGAACTCGCTGACGCAGACGTTCGCCCGAGAGCTCGGGCCACGCATCCGCGTCAACTGCGTCATGCCCGGTGCCGTACCGACCGAAATCATGATGACCGCGCTGCGGCTCACCGACTCCGATCTGGCGCATCTGGAGAAGCGACTCCGGCTGCCGATGGTGCGGCTCGGGAGGCCCGAGGACATCGGCTCCGCAGTCCTGTACCTCGTGTCGCCGGCATCGAGCTGGGTCACCGGTCAGATCATCGCAATCGATGGAGGCATGTGATGAAGTACGGGCTCGCGTTTGCCAGCAGCATCGCCATCGACGGTGACACAGCGCTGCAGCTGTGCCGCCACGCCGAGCAACTTGGGTTCGAGTCGGTCTGGGGCGGCGAGCACGTCGTGCTGCCGACCGTGATCGACTCGCCCTATCCGTACACGGCGGACGGCAAGATCCCCGCGGAGCCCGACACACCGATCCCGGATCCGCTGATCTGGCTCGCGTTCGCGGCTGCTGCGGCACCGACGTTGCGCCTTGGCACGTGCATCCTGATCGTGCCGCAGCGCAACCCGCTCGTGCTCGCCAAGGAGGTGGCCACGCTCGACCGGCTCTCCAACGGCCGTGTCGAGCTCGGCATCGGCGTCGGCTGGTTGCGCGAGGAGTTCGACGCGCTCGGCGTCGAGTGGGATCGGCGCGGCGCGCGCAACGACGAGTACATCGCCGCGATGCGGGCACTGTGGGCCGGTCCGCACGCAGAGTTCCACGGCGAGTTCGTCGACTTCGCCCCGGTCACGTGCAGCCCGCGGCCGGTCCAGGCGTCGATCCCGATCCTGGTCGGCGGGGACACGCCAGCGGCGCTGCGCCGCGCGGTCCGCATCGCCGACGGCTACTTCCCCGGCGAGGGCGACCCTGCCCGTCTCGGCGCGTTGATCGGCGAGCTGCGCGCTACGGCCGAACAGCATGGTCGCGACCCGGACAGCATCGAGATCAACGCGATGTTCGGCGCACCGGGCGACGGTGCCGTCCAGCGTGGTGAACAACTCGAATCCCTGGGCGTTGGGCGGGCGATGGTGCCGGCGTTCGCATTCGCCGGCCCCGGTGGCCTCGACCGCATGAGCGCTTTCGCCGAGCAGGTCGTCCGCTCACCCGCGCACTGACGAGTCTCGACGGCTCTGTCGCCGATCGCTTCGTCAGTGGGCGAAGGAAAGGGGCCGTTGCGAGGAGGCGGCGTGCCGCGGGTCGACGTTCCCGGGGACCTCGAACCAGACGGACTTGCCGTCGCCGCATGTGCTCCAGCCGCGCACGGCGGCGAGTTTGCGCAACATCTCCAGCCCGTGGGGGACGGGACCCGACGGGTCCGGGAACGCCAGACCGACCGACAGGTCCGTATCCGCTGCCCGACCATCGACGACGTCGACGCGAACTCGCCCGGATGCGACGTCGATGTCCACCTCGACGGAGAAGCTGGTCCGCGCGTGCAGCATGGCATTCTCGGCCAGCTCGCCGACCAAGATCACAGCCGCGTCGCTGCGAACCCGAGCTCGGTTCAACTCGTCGCTGACGAATTCGCGAGCCAGGCGAACGCTGTTCAGTGCTGGCGGAAAGACCGGCGAACGCATGGTTCCTCTCTGACCCGGCGATCCCGAGTGGAGATCGAGACGACATCCGGAGGGTACGAGCGCACGCCGATGCGTGCACAAGCCAGGTCCGAAGTCACACCCGACGTCGGTGTCGTCAGAAAGTTTGCGGCGAGATCGGGGCAGAAGTGTTCATCCCGATCGAGACTGGGGTACGAACATTTACTGATGAATGTGATCATTGTTGGTGCCGGGTTGTCCGGCCTCTCAGCCGCGGCGCACCTGCGCGGGCGCGGCCACGAAGTCGAAGTGATCGAGGCAGCCTCCGTTCCCGGTGGTCGCGCCGGCACGATGCACCTCGGTGGGTACCGGTTCGACACCGGCCCGACGGTGTTGACGATGCCGAGCCTGGTGGACGAGTGCTTCGCTGCGTTCGGCGCGCGAGCGACCGACCACCTCGACATCATGCCCGTCGATCCGATGTACCGCGCGTGCTACGCCGACGGCAGCGTGCTGCACGTTCGCCACGGGCGTGACGCAATGGCGGAGGAGATCCGTGACGTCTGCGGGCCGAGCCAGGCAACAGCGTTCCACCGCTTCTGCGACTGGTTGACCGAGCTGTACCACCTGGAGATGCCGAACTTCATCGACCGCAACTTCGAGTCGCCACTGTCGCTGCTGCGCCCGATCGGACCGGCGCTGCGACTCGTGCGTGCCGGTGGATTCGCCAAGTTGGAGGCAGCGGTGCAACGCTTCTTCGACGACGAGCGGCTCGTGCGCATCTTCAGCTTCCAGGCGATGTACGCCGGACTCGCCCCGCAGCAGGCGCTCGCGCTGTATGCCGTGATCACGTACATGGACTCCGTCAACGGTGTGTACGTGCCCCGCGGCGGCATGCACGCCCTGCCCGTGGCGCTGGCCGACGCGCTGTCCGGCGCGGGCGTCAAGTTCCGTTATGACACACGCGTCGAGCGCGTCCTGATGGCACAGGGGACCACCGGCCGAGTTCGCGGCGTGCGCCTCGCCGACGGCGAGACGATGCTGGCCGATGCGGTGGTCTGCACGATCGACCTTCC
Source organism: Actinomycetes bacterium (assembly GCA_031410915.1). Classification (GTDB taxonomy): domain Bacteria; phylum Actinomycetota; class Acidimicrobiia; order Acidimicrobiales; family Ilumatobacteraceae; genus WLMZ01. Next base: position 112,548 of record JANNZY010000158.1, on the reverse strand, counting down.
CGTTGCGTACCGCACGGTCGCAGCCGGCGTGCCTGCGCCACGGCGGGTTCGACGTGGCTCGTATTCACCCTCGGCGATGGTGTGGCACGCGGGCGTTCGCGGTGAGCTGCCGGAGGGCGCTGCACACCACAACATCCACTTCGGACGCGACTGGGACGGTGCGTTCCGATCCCTGCTTCGTGACGGCACGCGCATGGCTGATCCGTCGATCCTCGTGACGATCCCCACCGTCGACGAGCCATCGATGGCCCCGCCTGACCGCCACGTGCTGTACGTGCTGGAGCCGGCGCCGAACCTGGACGGCGTCGTCGATTGGACCGCCGAGCGCGGCCCGGCGCGCGACCGGCTCGTGGCGCAGGTCGAGTCGCTCGGCTACCCCGTCGACGCCGAGGTCGAGCAGTTCGTCGATCCGCTCGACTGGGAGGCGCAGGGCATGGAGCGCGGCACCCCATTCGCGCTATCGCACCGCTTCTTCCAGACCGGACCGTTCCGGCCGGGCAACGTGAACGCGGCCGCGCCCGGTCTGGTGTTCGCCGGCAGTGGCACGGTGCCGGGCGTCGGCGTGCCGATGGTGCTCGTGTCGGGCAAGCTCGCCGCGCAGCGGGTGGACGAGATGGGGCGACCGTGACAGCGTTGCTGGCCGACTCCTACGCGCACTGCCGCGAGCTGAACAAGCGCTACGGCACGACCTACTACTGGTCCACGTACCTGCTGCCGCGGATCAAGCGCCATCACGTCTGGGCGCTCTACGGGTTCTGTCGATACGCGGACGACATCGTCGACGACCTCGGCGACGCGCCGGTAGAGGATCGCGCTCTCGCGTTGAAGCACTTCGGTGAGCAGTTGTTCGAACGTCTCGACGACGGCGACTCCGACGATCCGGTGCTGCGCGCCGTGATCCACACCGTGCGTGCCTTCGACCTGGACCCGGAGGTGTTCCAACGCTTCCTGCGCTCGATGGAGATGGATCTGACCATCGGCACCTACGAGACCTGGAACGACCTGCTTGGCTACATGGATGGTTCCGCCGCCGTCATCGGCGAGATGATGCTGCCGATCCTGGAGCCGATCTCGCCGAGGGCGACGTCACACGCCCGCGACCTCGGCTTCGCATTCCAGCTGACCAACTTCCTGCGTGATGTCGGCGAGGACCTGCAGCGTGACCGGGTCTACATCCCGCAGGCCGACCTGCGTCGGTTCGGGGCCGATCCGCATCGGCGGATCGTCGACGACGCCTGGGTCGAGTTGATGCGCTTCGAGATCGCGCGATGTCGCGAGCTGTACACGTCGGCTGATCTGGGCATTGCGATGCTGCCGCCCTCGTCGGCGCGTTGTGTGCAGGCGGCGCGAACTCTGTACTCGCAGATCCTCGATCGCATCGAGGACGCCGGCTACGACGTGTTCGCACACCGGGCTCGCGTGTCGACGCATCGCAAGATCGCGACTGCTGCGCTGACGGCCATCCATCGAGGCTGACGTGGTCACGATCATCGTCGTGGTGGCCGGCGTCGTCGCCGCCTCGTTCGCGTGCTGGCGTCCGGTGACAGTCGACGACATGGCGCGTGCGACGCAGCCGACGCGGCATGTGGTGCGTTCGTTCACGGTGATCGTGCCGGCGCGCAACGAGGCGGCGAACCTGCCCGCCCTGCTGCGCTCGATCGACGCGAGCGACGCGCGCCCCGACGAGGTGATCGTGGTCGACGACGGATCGACGGACGAAACAGCGGTGGTGGCGCGAGCGAGCGGTGCCCGCGTGGTTGCCGCTGGAGCGCTGCCTGAAGGTTGGGCCGGCAAGCCGTGGGCGTGTGCGGTCGGCACCGACGCCTCGCGCGCAGACATGCTCGTGTTCCTCGACGCCGACGTCTCGCTCGCGCCGCATGCGCTCGGCGCGATCACGTCCGCTTGCGGGTCCAGCGGCGGGTTGCTCTCCGTGCAACCACATCACCGCACGGGGCGCCGATACGAGGAGCTGTCAGCGCTGTTCAACGCCGCAGCCGTGTTGGGTTCCGGCGAGTTCCGTCGGCACCGTTCGGCGGCGCGCGCGGATCGGGCCGCGGCGTTTGGGCCGTGTCTTGTGACGGGGCGCATCGATCTCGACTCGGTCGGCGGCTTCGGGGTGGTTCGCGATTCGGTGATCGAGGATCTGGATCTGGCCACCGAGTACCGCCGTCACGACTTGCCGGTGACGTGCCTGCTCGGCGGACGAGCGATGTCTTTTCGCATGTACCCGGACGGATTCCGCTCGCTCGTCGACGGTTGGACGAAGAACATCGCGCTCGGCGCGCGACACGCGGACTTCGCTGCCGTGATCGCGACGGTGATGTGGATCGCGTCGCTCGCCGCGGCGGCTACTGCGGCGATCAACGGCACCGTCGGCTGGCTGGCCGGCAACGGTGATCCGCCTGCAGTGTTGCTCGTCGCCTACGCCCTGGCGGCAATCCACCTCGGCTGGCAGCTGCGCCGACTGGGGACGTTCCGATGGACCACCTCTGCGCTGTTCCCCGTGCCGCTGGCGATGTTCGTGGTCGTGTTCGCCCGGTCCGGGTGGCGAGTGGTCCGCCGCGCCCCGGTCGAATGGAAGGGCCGGCCGGTGCCGACCGTTGTGGCGAATGGACGGGAACGCTGACCATGCGTCTCGTGGAGTGGTCGAACCCGACGACGCTCATCGTCGACATCTTCGCCTGGGGCGTGATCCACGCGTCGACGGGCTACGCGGCACATCGCATCCCCACTGCCCGCCTGGCTCACGACTCCTGGCTCACCCGGCTGCGGCCGTGGGAGCGTGGCGGGCGTGTCTACGACGTTGTCCGGATCCGTCGGTGGAAGGACTCGCTGCCGGAAGCGGGCGCGGTCTTCGCCGGGGGCGTGTCGAAGCGCAGCCTGGTGACGCGCACCCCCGACGGGCTGGAAGCGTTCGCGACAGAGACTCGTCGCGCCGAGATCGGCCACTGGCTCGCAGCCGCCGCGTCACCAGCGTTCGCGCTGTGGAACCCTCGCGCCGTCGCGGTGGTCATGGTGGTCTACGGCGTCGGAATCAATCTGCCGTTCATCGCGATCCAACGCTTCAACCGGGCTCGCATCGCCAGCGCGCTGGACCGCCGCGCCCCCCGGCGCAACGGTGTGCACCGCCCGATCAGCTGACGCTGGTTGGCGATCGAGGTGGTCCGTGCGAGCCCACGCCGGATGCGCCTCGGCCCGGGCGCGCAATGCGCGCGGCACGATCGGGATCAACATGCCGTAGGGCTCGCCGCCGAAGAGATGATGGATGCGGTGTGAGTCGCGGAGCCGGGCCACCGTTGCCGAGCGCGGCTGCGGCACGCGCAGGCGGTGATGGATGAACAGTTCGTGCACGACCAGGTAGGCAACGCCGTACGCCGTGACGCCGACCCCGATCCAGAACAGCGCGTCGATGGCCGGGCCGAACGTCCCGAGAGCGAACAGGGTGATGCCGACGAACGAGAACACGACTGGGAACAGATCGTTGGCCTCGAACCGTCCCGCCGGTGGGCGATGGTGACTGCGATGCCAACCCATGCCGAAGCGATGCATGACCCATCGATGCGCGCCGTAGCTGACGCCCTCCATCGCGACGAACGACACCACCACGAGCACGACGGCCTTCACGGCGCAACCTCCTCGAGGAGATCGTTGGCACGGTCGCGTGTGGCTTCTGACGTGTCGGCGCTGCGATCCCAGAGGAGGATCACGAACGTCAAGAGCGCGAATGCGTACACGTACTCCTCGACGAGGATGTCCCAGATCGGCCGGATGCCACTGGTCTCGGCATCGTCGTAGATGACGATCGGCGCGCTCAGTTTCGTGAGCCAGCCGTCGACCGCGACCATGAACCCGAACACGATCACCATCGAGATCCAGTAGGCCTTGCTGCGCAAGATGCCAGACCTGAACACGGCGAGCTCGAGCCCGATGACCACCACGGCAGCAATGACCGAGAGCGCTGGATAGATCGCCATCAGCGCCTCGCCATCCACACTTGCACGGGCGCTCGGCCGGCCAGGATGTTGCGCACCGACTCGACCGTCAACAGGGTGCAGATCGGGACGGTGACGAAGAACAGGATCTCCTCGACGGCCATCCCACCGGGCAGGCTCACGCCGATCGTGTACCTCGGGTTGAAGCTCCACGTGCCGCGAGCCGACGCCCACAGATCCCACGCGACGAACACGAGCACGGGAGCCACGAGAGCCCCGAGCAGTCGCCGCGGACGACGCCACACCCGGGCACCGAAGGCGAACTCCAGGGGCAGGGTCAACACCAGGCAAGCGATCATCGTGATCAGGTACTGGCTGCGGTCGAGAGCCGATGCAACGATGCCATCGAGCGTACCGACGTCCGGGGGAGCGTACGTCGTCCTGCTCGAATCCCGCCAGCGATTCGGCCGATCGGATCAGCCGGGGGAATCGGGCTCGGCATCGAGCAGGCTTCGGCCCAGCGGCTCGAGGTCGCGGTCGCCGTGGCATTGGCGGACGTACAGCTGCAGCTGCAGTGTTCGGGCGGCGATCACGTCGTCATAGGCCAGTGGTTCGGGCCCAGCCCCGACACCGAGATCGTCGATGACCTGGGTGCAACCGCGCTCGACGACGTGGCGCACGCAGCGCGCACGACGCTGGTTGTCGGGCACAGCGCCGGGAGCCGCATCGATTTCATCGGCGGCGGTGGCGATCACGGCACGCATCGCTTCGACCCACGCGTATGCCGAGCCGAGGCGGGCCAGCGCGTGTGGATCCTGCCGCCGCCAGCGGCGCTGATGCAGGTCCAGCAACCCAGCGGCACCGCCCGCCCAACACGCAGCCACGCCGATCGCGCCGTGCCAGAACCCCGGCCGCTGCAAGTACCCGTCGGCTGTGGACACGATCGCTTCCGGAGCCAGGCTGATGTCGAAGCGCAGCGACGTTGTGTTGGTGACGGCAAACGCCGGCGACGCCCAGCGGGGGGCGTCGACGACGGGCCGGCCTGAGGCGACGGGCAGGTCGAGCAGCAACCCGCTCGCGGTGACCAGTGCGCGGTCGACGATTCCGACGCCGGTGCACCATGACGCCACACCGTGCACGTGGACGCCGCCGTCGCGCCGCTCGGCGACAAGCGGCTCCGGACCGGATGCGGCCCACACGCCGTACACGGCATCGGGCACCAGCGTCGCGCCGAGTTCGGCGGCGATCGCACGCGCGTCGTGGTGGGCCTCGGCCAGGCGGGTCAGCTCCAGGTCGCGCCGACCGAACTCGAACAGCGCGTCGAACCGGGCACGGGTGCTGCCCCCGCCCGGCACGGGAAGGTCGTCGCGCGCAGCGAGCGCGAGCGCGGCACGCATGTCGCTCACGATCGACTCCATCGTTCGAGCACGTACCCCTGCTGTTCGTGACCCTCGCGGCGCGTGCTCACCTCCGGTCGACCGAACCGCCGTGCGAGCGCCTCGTGCACCTCGTCGCCCGTCAGCAGGTGGTCGTCGCTGTGGCCGGTCCAGTGCACAGCGATCAATTCGCATCCGGAAACATCGGCGCTCGACGTCACCCGACCGAGAACGTCGTCCAGCCCGTCTCGGTCCCAGTAGTAGCCGATCTCGGAGAGGACGATCAGATCGAACGACCCCTCCGGCCACCACTCGGGAATCGCACCGAGGTGAAGGTCGACTCCGGGCTGTCCGGAGGTACGCGTGGTTGCTGCGGCCAACGCGGTCGGCGAAGCGTCACACGCCACCACATTGGTCGCCCGCTCGGCGAGCATCGAAGTCAGGACACCGATCGAGCAGCCGGGTTCGAAGCATCGGTCGTACCGCTCGTGGGACAGGTGCTCGATCACGCTGCGGTAGCGCGACAGTTCGTACTCGCTGGTCGCGAACGACCACGGGTCACCGGCATGCCGGTACAGCGCGTCGAACGCTTCGACATCGACTCTCATGCGACGCCGACCTCCTCGGTGACGGGGACGAGGACCTCGAACTCGCGATCGAGGCGCGGGAGCATGAATGCGGGCACGACGGGAGACGGCCCACGCAATTGCGACGTGTAGCAGCGCATCGCCGCCTGCTTGCGACGTCGTGCAACGTTGTCGAGCTGGACGCGGACACCGCGACGCAGCGACGATCGCTGCGGTTCGTGCCAGTGCCAGGCCCACACCGGGAAGGACCACATTGCAACGCCGCGATGTCGCGCCGCGGCCAACGCCGCGAGCGAGACGGCCTCGTGATCGGGATGCCCGTCGTCGGCAAGCGGAGCCAGCAGCGCGTCACCGGGACGCAGGGCAACCGCGATGCAGTGCGATACCTCGTCGATGTGGGCAGCGACGTCGCCGTCGGCCACGCGCAGCAACCGCCGTTGGCAACGCTGTCCGACGACGAGATGCGAGAGCGCGTCGTCCAGTTCGCACAGCCGGACATCGGCCAGCTCCTGACCGTTCGGCACGTGACATCGGGCAGCCTCGCCGTCCGTCACCGAGATGACCAGGACCGGTGTCGACGCGGCAGCGGTGGCGGCGATGATGCCACCAACGCCCAGCGTCTCGTCGTCGGGATGCGGCGACACCACGACGAGTCGGCGACACGTCGGCATGTCGGCCAGCGGCAGCCGATCGCAGAACTCACGCCATGCGGCTTCACTCGGTCCGGAACGGGCCAGGTCGATCATCCGGCAACCTCCAGCGCAAGTCCGCCATCGCCTGTCGGACTCACGCCGGCCACCCCGACCAACGATTCGAGACGGTCGGCGAAGCCACCGACGGCACGTCCGACGCGCCGCCCGCTGGTGGACACTCGCAGCGCGGTGGTCGCGACGCAGCGATGACCGGCGTTCTGGATCACGTTCCACAGCGCGTGGTCCTCGGCCACGTCGATTGCAGCGAAGCCACCGGCGCTGAGGTAGACGTCGCCGCGAACGCCCATGTTGGCCCCGTGCACGTGATGGTGCGTGTCGCTCTCGACGACGTAGGTGCGAGTGAAGATGTCCATCACGGCCGGGGTCGCATCGTCGTCGAGCAGGATGTCGACGATTCCGGCGACCGCAGCCGTCCCGGCCCGGCCGTGGTCACGATGCGCCGCGACCCAGTCCGGCGGCACGACCGTGTCGGCGTCGGTGGTTGCGACCCAGATCTCACCGATGTCGATCCCGCCGTCAGCCATTGCGGCCGAAATGCCGGCGTCGATCGCGGCGCGGCGCGCTGCGCCGGCGTTGCCCCACGTGTCTTCGAGCACGATCACTCGCGGATCCTCGGCAGCGAGCGCCAGCGCGATCTCGACCGACGAGTCGTCGCACGAGTCCAGCGCCAGCACGACGGCTGTCGTGACGTCGTCGGCGCGGTCGGCTGCAGCGAGCACGGCGCGTATGGCCGACTCCAGGTGCCGCTCCTCATTGCGCGCTGGAACGCCGACCACGACTGCGCGGATCGAGCGGGAATCATCGGTCTCGTGTTGGCCGGCTGCTGTGCGCAGGTGGGGCATTGTGCTCGCCTTCTCGATGGTGGGTCGACGTGTGTCGCGATTGCCATGCGGAATACGCCTTCCCTGCCGACGGCGTCGCTAACCACCAACGCGCGTGTCAACCGTCTCGTGTCGCCCTCGTCGCCGAAAGGGATTGAGCACGAACAGGTTCGATCAGCATCGGCGCGGTCTGGCTCGAACACGCGATCACCTCCGCAGCCGCTTCGTCGCGTTACATCGGTGCAGCTCGCACTCAGCCGGCGACGGTGGCGACGAAGACGTGGAACGCGTCGAGCTGTGTCGGTGGGCCGCCGTGGTACCCGCCGAGGACGCGAACGTCGGTGAAGCCGACCGTCGTGAGCAGAGTCACGATCTCGTTCGACGAGTAGACGTTTGCGACGAGGTCATGGGTCTCGTGCGCGACGAGTTCCTCGCCATGCCATTGCCACGCCTGCATCTCGCGGATCACGCAGCGGTCGGCAAGATCGACGCCGATGATCCGGTGTCGCAGGGCATAGTGGAAGCCGTCGAGCCCGAGTCGACGGGCCTGGCTCGGTGGTGGTGTGTTGTCGGCTGGCCGCGGTGCCCACCGTCGCCACCGATCGTCGTCGAACTCGCCGACTTCGTAGTCGAGGGCAAGCACACCGCCCGGGCGGAGGTGGGCGCGCAGGCGGTGCAGGCCCTCGGTGTCGTCGGCGCGGGTGCCACCGAGCCCGAACGCTCCGCAGTTGATGATCGTGCGGTAGCGGCGTGGCAGATCGAGCCGGTGCGTCGGTTGCACGTACAGGTCGGGCGCGCAGCCGGCGGAGTGGGCCGCAACCCGGCAGGCCTCGATCATGTCCGCCGATGCGTCGACGCCATCGACGTCGAGTCCGTCGGCCACCCACGGCACGAGCAGCCGACCGCTCCCGCACCCGACGTCGAGTGCCGGCTGACCGGTTGCCACATGGGACCGGAAGAACGCGATCTCGGGCCCGTCGAGGTTGAAGTTGGCCCACCAGCGGGCGATCAGACCGTGGTGCCAGGTCCTCGCCGAGGACGAATCGTGCTCGTGCTCGTGATCGTGATCGTCGCTCATCGGCAACACGCTAGAGCGACGTCGTTACTCGCCTGACCGTCAGCTTCAACGGTCAGTGTTCGGTCCACGAGACTTCGGTGGCACCTTGCGACTCGAACGCGCGGATCATGTCGGGGCCCTGGCCGATCGGCACGCCGGAGACGATGACGGCGTGCCGGCCGTCGGGTTGGGTCGTGCGGCTGACGGCACGTTTGGTGCCACGCGGGCTGTCGAACATGGACAGCAGCTCGGCGATGTCGACGGGCTCGATCGTCACCGCTCGGATCGTGCCCGCCCCTTCGTTCGGGCGGCGGAGGATCCACGCAACCGGACGCTCGGACAACAGCACCGCAAGCGTGCCGGCGGTCGCAATGACGGCTCCGGCGAACAAACCGAGCCCGGCGGCGAGACCGATTGCGGCCGACATCCACAAGGACGCAGCCGTGGTGAGACCGCGGACACGATCGTGATGCTTGACGATCGCGCCGCCGGCCAGGAAGCCGACGCCGGCGACGAGGTACGACGCGATCCGGCTGACGTCGACCTGCACGTTGCTGTCTGCTGCGGGTCCGATGAACGCACTGAACGCGCCGACGGAGAGCAGGCCGAACATCGCCGACCCCATCGTCAACAGTGCGTGGGTTCGCAACCCGGCATCGTGTCCGTCGAGCTCGCGTTCCAGACCGATCGCAGCGCCGAGTCCGAGCCCGACCGCGAGGCGACCGATGATCTCCCAATCGGTGAGATGCGCAGCGTCCAGCGCGCTCACGTCGAACCCTGCGAACGGTTCATCGGCCCCCGATGCCCACCACCGAGCAAGGTCAGACGTGCGGATGCGCAACGTAATGCAACGGTCGACATCGCTGCTCGTGCCGCACGACAGGTACCCACATCGAGAGTCTTCCAGCGAAACCTGCGCCGTGTCACACGCGAAACCGCAGATCCTCTGGGCCGTCAGGTCCACCGCTCTCGTGGCACCGTCACCCGCGACACCACCGGATGGCACCACTACCGCCCCAACGGCATCCACATCGCACCCCGCACCGCCTGAAACCCGCGCGCCCAACGCTGATGATGGTCCTCACGGGCGAAGGTGACGCGGGAGAACACGCAAGAGTTCGGCGTGTTCTGCGAAAACCTGCTTGTGCGGACGGTGGCGTCGGGCGAGAGGGGGCGGCGCGTAACCTCGCTGCAGCATGTCATCGCAGCCAGAGCCGGGACGGCCATCGATCTCGTTCGCCATTCCCTACTACGACAACCTCGGCTACCTCGCCGAGGCGATCGAGAGCGTGCGGTGCCAGACGCTCGCCGATTGGGAGCTCGTGGTGATCGACGATGCCGGCCCGGTGTCGGCGGAGGAACTCGTCTCATCGTTGGGCGACAGTCGAATCAGGTACCTGCGCAACGAGACGAATCTCGGGCTCGCCGGCAACTGGAACCGTTGCATCGACGCCGCACGTTCGGAGTGGGTCACCCTGCTCCATGCGGACGACCGGCTCGAGCCGACATACGCGGCCGCGGTCACCGATGCCGCGAGTGATCATCCGCTTCTCGCCGCGGTGTTCACCGATGCGAGCACAATCGGGGCCGACGGCGAGCCCGTGCGGTCGCTGCCCGATCTCGCCAAGCGGTTCGCGCGTCGCCCGCACCGCGACCATGCCGTGAGCGGCGACGACGGTCTCGCATCGATCCTGTCAAACAACTACGTGTTCTGCCCGTCGCTCTGTTATCGCAAGGCGCAGCTCGGCATGGCTCCGTTCGACGGCCGGTGGGGGATGGTGCTAGATCTCGATCTCGTCGCGCGATTGTTGCTCGACGGTCAGCAACTGTTCGGCATCCGTCGCCCGCTCTACCAGTATCGGCGTCACCCAGCGGCGATGACCGGAACGTTGACCGCGACGGCTGCGCGCTTCGAGGAGGAGATCGCGCTGTATCGCGAGCTGGCGACGACGGCCGCGCAACACCATTGGTCGCGTTCCGCTGCGGCGGCACGGCGACGGACGATGGTGCGGGCCCACCTGACATTGCGGGCGATCGAGGACGCGGCCCGCGGCCGCTTCCCGGCCGCGCGCCGCAAGGCTGCGTTAGTCAAGCGCGACGTGGTCCCGACTCGAAGTGGACGTGCGTCGTGAAGGTGATCGTGGTGATTCCTGCCTTCAACGAGGAGGCGTGCGTCGCCGAAGTCGTCGCCGGCGTCATGGCGCTCGGGTATCCCTGTGTCGTGGTCGACGACTGCAGCAGCGACGACACCGCGGCGCGGGCGCGAGAGGCCGGCGCGACGGTCGTGCGACTTCCCGTCAACCTCAACGTCGGCGGGGCCCTGCGCGCCGGCTGGCGCTATGCGATCACGAACGGCTTCGACTCGGTCGTGCAGGTCGATGGTGACGGCCAGCATCCGGTGGACCACATCTCGGCGTTGGTCGAGGAACTGTCGTCGCGGCACCTCGACATGGTGGTCGGCAGTCGCTTCGCCCAGGGTGGTTCGCACGAAGGCATGTCGATCGTGCGGCGGGTCAGCATCCGCTTCCTGTCGTTCGCACTCCGCCGCCGGGCCCATGTCGAGCTGTCCGATCCGACGTCGGGATTCCGCGCGATCACCGGCGAGTTGCTCTACCACTTCGCGTTCGACTTCCCGCACTACTACCTCGGCGATACGTTCGAGGCTGCCCTCATCGCCGGCCGCCGCCGCTACCAGATCGGCGAGATCGCGGTTCCGATGCGGGCCCGCCAGGGCGGAGCACCGAGCGCCGACCTGAAGGCATCGTGCCGAGCGATGGCTCGCGCCGTCGGCGTGATGATGGTCGGCGCGAGCTTCGACATCCCGCATCGTTCTCAGAACAGCGGGCGGCCCGACAGTGGACCGTAGGTGGAGCGAATTGAGCGTCAGCCGAATCGTTCGTTGACGCCGTTGGCCAACGCCCACGCAGATTGATCCGGTGTGGCCGGCACCATGGCCACATCGTGATCGGACAACCACCGGCATCCGGGATGTGAGTCCTGCGCGACCTGCAGCGCGAACCACACCGTCTCGGCGTGTTGGGGGATGCCGCCGACACCCTCGCCGGGGAAAGGCGTGCCGTTGAACACGGTGGGCACGATCGCATCGAACCGCAACGTCTGACCAGATGTGAGCACGAGGTCGCCGGACACCACGCTGAACTCGGTGTTCGCCGGCAACGGGTCGGTCTGCTTGCGTCCACGTGATCGGAACCAACTCACGCCGGAAACCCTAGGTGGCGATCAAGCCAAGCAGTGACGCGAAGGTGCCCGGCGCGACGGTTCGCCAACGTTGAGAACGTCAGTCGGCAAGCGACGGGGGCCGTGGGGCCACGGTGGAGCGAAGCGGATCGGTCGCGAACGCGGCGACGCCATCGTCGAAAGCAACGTCGGCGCGGAAGTCGAGCATGGCCGCAGCTCGCTCCGGGCTGGCGAACACGTGGCGGATGTCGCCGGTGCGGAACCCGCCGATGATTGTTGGCTCCGGCGCACCGTCGGGTCGCATCGCGCGGGCGAGGTCAGCGATGGATCGCGGCGTGCCGCTGCACACGTTCAACGGGCCGTGCACCGCACGATCCGCGGTGAGCCCGAGCACATTCGCGCGGGCGATATCGCGGACGTGGACGAAGTCACGCAGCTGCCCACCGTCTTCGAGAATGCGGGGCGAATCGCCGCGTTCGTATGCGCTGCGGAAGATCGCCGCGACACCGGCGTACGGAGTGTCCCGCGGCATTCGCGGCCCGTACACGTTGTGGTAGCGCAGCGACGTGACGGTGCAGCCGGCGTGCTCGCGTGCGAACGCAGCACACAGCCCCTCCTGCGCCAGCTTCGACACGGCGTACACGTTGCGTGGGTCGAGTGGATCGTCCTCCAGAACGGGCTCTGGCGTGACGGCGCCGCTGCAGCGCGGACACGTCGGCTCGTAGCGCCCGGCATTCAGGTCCACAACTGCCCGCGGACCGGGCCGCACGGTGCCGTGGATGTCGCACCGGTAGCGGCCCTCTCCGTACACGACCATGCTGGACGCGAGCACGATTCGCCCGGCGAACGCGGCGCGATGCAATGCACGCAGCAGGCACGCCGTGCCGGTGTCGTTGCGGGCCACGTACTCGGTCACGTCGTCGAAGTCGACCCCCAGCCCGACCTTGGCTGCCTGATGGCACACCGCATCGACGGCGCGGAGATCGACCCGCCGCCACGTCTGCGGCTCGCGCACGTCCGCCCACACATACCGCGCCGCGTGGTTCAGACCGGCTGGTACGCCGTCGTGCGCAGCGCGATCGAGGTCATCGACGACCACGACATCGTCACCGCGCGCCACGAGCTCGTCGACGATGTGCGACCCGATGAATCCGGCTCCGCCGGTGACGAGAACCCTCATGACCTCACTCCGGACCTGAACTCGAACGAGTCTGGAGCAGCTGGACCCATCCGTGCCGGCCGATGCCCGAAACGTTTGCGAAACTTCACTCGCCACGATCCAACGGTCACATCCCTGGCCCGTACGCTGGGCCGATGACTGCGCAGGTTCTCGTCGTCGACGATGAGCCGATGGTGCGCGAAGTGGTCGCCCGATATCTGGAGATCGACGGCATCACCGTGCACGAGGCAGCCGATGGTGCGGCCGCGCAGCGCTGGCTGGATCACAACACCGCCGACCTGGTCGTGCTCGATGTGATGCTGCCCGAACTGGACGGCCTGTCGATCCTGCGCCGGTTGCGGGCCAGCTCCGATGTCCCGGTGATCCTGTTGACCGCGCGTGCCGACGAGGTGGATCGCATCCTCGGCCTCGAGCTCGGCGCCGACGATTACGTCGTCAAGCCGTTCTCCCCTCGCGAGCTCGCGGTGCGGGTTCGCACCGTGCTCCGCCGCAGCGGCACCCGCCGCACGCCACCCGCGCCGGCCCGGTGCGAGTTCGATGGACTCACCATCGATCTCGGTGCTCGCGAGGTGTTCGTTTTGGACGGCCGTGTCGCGCTGACCCCGAAGGAGTTCGAGCTCCTCGCGCTGCTGGCCCAGTCGCCGCGCCAGGTTTTCAGCCGCGCCCAGCTCCTGGATCAGGTGTGGGCGTCGTCGCCCGACTACCAAGATCCGGCAACCGTCACCGTGCACGTCGGCCGCCTGCGCCAGAAGATGGAAGCGAACCCGGAACAACCGCGCTGGATCCAGACCGTGCGCAGTGTCGGCTACCGGTTCGAGCCATGAGCGTCGCGATGGAGATGTCCGTCGGCTCGGTGATCTCCGATCGTCCGGTCCTGACGCTCGTGTCGTTCGGATCGTTGGCTGCGGGAACCGTGCTGGTCGGCTGGGCCCTGCGCCACGGCCAGCGGCGGTCGCGGTCGCTGCGGCGTTCGGCGCTCGTGATCGCGTTGTCGTCGCTCGTGATCGCCGTCGCTGCGGCCTTCATCGCCGCCCGGTTGATGGTCCTCTCCGAGCGCGAGCTGGCGGCCTTCCTGTGGGTCACCGTCGTCGCCGCGGCGTTCGCAGCGCTGTTGGTGGTCATCGTGTCCAAGCCGCTCGGCAACGACATCCGCCATCTCGAGGCAACCGTTCGCACCATCGAATCGGGCGATCGCTCGGTTCGTGTCGAGACCCGCCGCGAGGACGAATTGGGTCATGTCGGTCGAGCCATCGACGACCTCGTCGACCGGCTGGAGGCGCTGGAGCGCGATCGAGTCGCGATCGAGGACGAGCGCCGCACGTTGCTGAGCAACATCGGTCACGACCTGCGCTCGCCCCTGGCCGCGCTGCAGGCTGCGACGGAAGCACTGGTCGACGGCATCGCACCAGACCCGCAGCGTTACCTCCGCTCGATGCAGCGCGACATCGAGGCGCTTCGCGCGTTGATCGACGATCTGTCGCTGCTGTCGCGACTCGACGCCGGCCGGTTCGATCTCGAGCGGGTGCCGATCGATCTCGTCGAACTCACCGACGACACCGTGGACGCGCTCGCTCCGATTGCTGCCGCAGCCGGCGTGACCGTCGCGCTCGTCGCCGACGCCAGCGTGCACGTGATCGCCAGCCCGGTCGCTCTGGCGCGGGTGATCCGCAACCTGGTCGACAACGGCATCCGCCACGCGCCGGTCGGATCGCAGGTCACGGTCGAAGTGACAGCGGAACATGGCGCAGTCGTGCGGGTCAGCGACGACGGGCCCGGCTTCCCGCCGCACTTCCGCGAGCGAGCGTTCGAGCGTTTCACGCGGGCCGACCCGAGCCGCACGCGCAACACCGGTGGTGGCGGCGGACTCGGTCTGGCCATCGCTCGCGGCCTGGTCGAGGCTCACGGCGGCGAGATCTGGATCGAACCCGCCGACGGTGCGGCAGTCGTGTTCCGCGTCCCTGCTCCAGCCTGACGAAACGGCCAGACGCGAACACTCAACGGCGCCGTGAGTATCCGATGCCACCGGTGAGCAGCAGGACGAGCAAGACGATGACGACGATCCACAAGAGCATGGGTTGCGTGTACCCCGCCGCGCACGGGACGAAACGCTTCAGTGATCGAGTTCTCCCGCGACCTGGAGAAGGGCCGACGCGTGGATCTGGACGTCAGCCGGCGTGAGTACGTCGGGCAGCTCGACGAGGATCGAGCTGCTCGCGAGGGCGCTGTCGATCGGGCACCACATGAACCCCTTGGCGCAGTCGCCGCTGCGGCGTAGGTTTCCCAGACCGCTCAACTCCTGGTAGCGCTTCGCCGGTTGGGCCGACGCGCCTGACCCGCCGACCCAGCCGTAGTTCTGGTGATACCACACCGTCAGGCTCGGGCGAACGTCGAGTGCAAAGTCGTAAACGGCCTGCTGCTCGGGCTGGCTCGACGCCTTCCGGTTCGGATCGGCACCGTTGTCGAGAAAGCGGGTGTCCTTCGTGCTGCCGTCGGGATTCATCGTCGGCACCACCCACAGCGTGACGCCGTTGGGCAGCCGCAGCGACTGAGTCCGCAACAGCACCCGGAGTCCACCTTCCTCGTCGCCATGGGTCTGGCCGACGACGAGCACGACACGTGGGCCGTCTCCGTACCGCATCGCGTCGATCTCGCGGCCGCCCGCGGACATGCCGATCATGCGCACCTCGTCCGCCGCGGTTCCGGCGATGGCCGTGCCCGGGATGCCCATGTAGCGAAGCAGCTCGTCGTCGGCCACGCCGGTCACCGGGAGTCCGGCGTCCAACTGCACGACTGCGATGGCCCGCTGGAGACTGCGTGCGCGATCGACCGCCGAACCACTCGTCACGTCGAACCCCAACGTATCGAGCGTGGTCGCCAGGCACGATGCTCCGTGGCCGAGCGCGCAGGCCCCGTACTCGTCGAGCGGGCGTGCACCGCCTCGGCGACCGTTGATCGGGTTGGTCGTCGTGTCCAACGTGAGATCGCTCGTCGGCCGGATCACATCTGCCGGAACAGATGTCAGCGAGATGTCTGCCAGCGTCGCCGGGTCAACCTCCGCAACCCAGGTCAGCGTCGACGTCACCGCCGACGTCGATGTCACCGTCGACGTCCCCGGTGCGGGCGCTTCGGTGTCGGGCGTCGTCGATTGCGTGATCGACGCAGTTGACGTGGTGTCGCGGCCGGCGTCGGTCGTGGTCGTGGGCGGGGCGGTCACCGTCGGCGCCTGCGGCGTGGTGGCCGTGGTGACCGGTGTCGACACACACCCCGCCGCCGTCAGCAACACGGCGACAAGGCGTCCCGAACGACGCCGGGGGGGATCACATCGTCGACGGGTCGCCACCGCCGTCACCGTACCGCTGAAGTGCCCGACGGTGTGAGGCTTCTCAGCGCAACGCGGCGTCGACGCTCGGCTCGGTCAACGCGGTGACCGACATCGTGCGCAGCAGGTCGATCATCGCGTGTTGCGGCAGGGTGGTGCTGAAGGGTGTGGAGTTGATCAATCCGAACGTGGCGTGGACCTTGGCGCGCGCCGTTCGGCGATCGATGCTCGGATCTCGCGCGATCAGGGTGCCGACCCAGAGCGCGACGTAGCGCGCCTGCAGTCGGCGAACGTGCTGTTGATCGTCGGCCGATGCGTAGATCAGGTCGCGGAAGTGAACGGTGATGAGCGCCGCGTTCGCCACCGCGAAGCGGCAGTGGAACAGGATCAAGTCCTGCAGCAATTGGTCGGTCTCCTGTGCAGCCAAGGCGCGTCCACCGTCGAGAAGGTGCCGACTGATCGCGATCAGCATCTCGCCGAGCAACTGCTCCTTGCCGGTGAAGTGGTGGTAGAGCGCCGGCCCGGTCACCCCGGCCGCTGCTCCGATGTCGTCGACCGTGACGTGGTGGTAGCCGCGTGTCGCGAATTGCTCGGCAGCGATCTGGAGCAGTTCCTGTCGCCGAGTGAGCGGGCCTCGGCCTGTGTTGTTCATGATGATCCGCTCCGCCATGAGCGTCACCTTAGTCCGCGTTAAGGTGAGGCTACCGAGACTGGAGCTGACATGAGTGGTTGGGAACTGAGTGACGAGCACGAGGCGTTCCGCGCAGTGGTGCGCTCCTTCGCGGAATCAGAGGTCGCACCGTACGCGGCGGAGTGGGATCGGACATGTCACTTCCCCGTCGATGTCGTGCACGCAATGGGCGATCTCGGACTTTTCGGCCTCGTCTTCCCGGAGCGCTTCGGAGGCAGCGACGGCGACTTCGCGTCGCTGTGCGTCGCCATCGAAGAGCTCGGTCGGATCGACCAGTCGATCGGGATCACGCTGTCTGCCGGCGTCGGTCTCGGGGCGAACCCGATCTTCCAGTTCGGCTCCGAGGAGCAACAACAGCGGTGGCTCCCCGATCTGATCGCCGGGCGCACGCTCGGCGCCTTCGGACTCACCGAACCCGATGGCGGCAGCGACGCCGGGGCCACTCGCACGACCGCGCGCCTCGTCGGTGACGAGTGGGTCATCAACGGCAGCAAAGCGTTCATCACCAACTCCGGCACCGCGATCACGTCGCTGATCACAGTCACCGCGCGAACGGAGGAAGGCATCTCGACGTTCGTGATTCCTGCGGGCACGCCCGGGCTCGTCGTGGAGCCCGCGTACCACAAGCTCGGTTGGCACGCGAGCGACACACATGGCCTCACGTTCGACGGCTGCCGGATCCCGGCGGAGAACCTGCTCGGTGTTCCCGGCCGCGGGTTTCGCAACTTCCTCACCATCCTCGACGACGGGCGCATCGCGATCGCCGCGCTGGCGCTCGGTTGCGCGCGAGCGTGCCTGGAACAGGCCGTGCACTACGCGTCGGAGCGGCACGCGTTCGGTGGGCCGATCGGCCGCTTCCAGGGGCTCGCCTTCCAACTCGCCGACCTTGCGGTCGCCGTCGAGAACACCCACAACCTGGTCTACAAGGCGGCGTGGTTGAAGGACCAGAGCCGGCCGATCGGGCGGGCCGCGGCGATGGCCAAGCTGTACGCGACCGAAACGGCGGTCACTGCCACTCGCATCGCGACGCAGGTATTCGGTGGTGCCGGCTTCATCGAAGAGTTGCCGATCGCGCGCTTCTACCGCGATGCGAAGATCCTCGAGATCGGCGAGGGCACGAGTGAGATCCAGCGCCTCGTGCTGTCGCGCGATCTCGGGCTGCCCGTGGGCTGACGTCCACTACACGAAGTGCTTGATGACCATGGTGATCAGCACCGCGGCCAGCAGCACCGCAGCGAGCGCGGCGAACCCGTCGGTTCTCGCTCGGTTCGGTTCGCCGGGTTCTGGCTGCTCGTTCATCTGAGAAGTCCCCTTCCTCGCGTGTGTCAATTCGCTCTCGTGGTCGACGTGCTCGCACCGAGCCGGGTCAACGCTCGTGCTGCGGCGTTGGCCCCACACATCCCGTGTGCTCCAGCACCTGGTGGTGTCGAGGCCGAGCACAGGTACGTGCCCGGGATGCCGGTTGCGTACGGGTCGGTCGTGACGCGTGGCCGGAACAGCAACTGCTTCAACGACGAGGCCCCGCCGATGATGTCGCCGCCGATGTAGTTCGGGTTGTACGCCGACATCTCCGTCGTCGATCGAACGGCAGTGCCGACGATCCGTTCACGGAATCCGGGCGCGAAGCGTTCGATCTGGCCCACGATCGCGTCGGTCGCATCACCGCTGTATCCGTTCGGCACGTGGGCATAGGTCCACAGCGGATGCACGTTGCCGACCGAGCGACTCGGGTCGGCCAAGTACTGCTGGCCGACGAGCACGAACGGCCGCTCGGGCATCGTGCCGCGATGCGTGGCCAACTCATTGGCGACGACCTCGTCGGCACTGCCGCCGAGATGCACCGTGCCCGCGCGGGTGGCGGCTGGCGCGGTCCAGGGCACGCCGCCCTCGATCGCGAAGTCGACCTTGAACGCGCCGGGACCATGGTGGAACCGGCGGTAGGAACGAGCGATGCGGGCCGGGAGCCGATCGCCAAGGATGTCTGCTGCGATCGACGGCGACACGTCCAACATCAACACGTCGCTGGGCGGCAGGTCATCGACCGACGCGACGCGCACGCCCGTTTCGATCCTGCCGCCGTGGCGCGCGATGTCGTCGGCCAGCGCCGCGGCGATCGCCCCTGAGCCACCTTGGGCCACCACCCAGCCACTCGCATGCGCCGACGCGACGAGCATCATCCCGACCGCGCTGCTCATTGGCCGGTCGAGCCGGGTGAAGGCATGCGCAGCGACACCCGACCACAGCGCGCGGGCCTCGGCCGAGTGGAATGCACGCGCCACCACGGTCGCGGGCAGCACAGCGCCGACGCCGAAGCGAGTGAGCGTCAGCGGGTGACGCGGAATGCGCAGCACCGGCTGGGACGCGTCGGCGAACAGCGCGTCGAACTTCGTGCTCGACCGCCCGAACACACGACGCCATCGTGGTCCGTCGTCGCCCATCACGCCGACCATTCGATCCATCGACTTGTGGAGCAAACCCACTGATCCGTCGTCCAGCGGGTGGGCGCAGTCGATCTCGGGCTGGAGCCATGCGATCGGACCGTTCACGGCGAGCCCGAGTTCGACGAAGATCGGCGACCGTGTGGGCATTGGATGGAACGCCGAGCAGTGATCGTGGATCAAGCCGGGAACGATCATCTCCGAGCTGCGTACGCCACCGCCGATCGTGAGGTTCGCCTCGAGCACCGTCACGTCCAGACCGGCGCGGGCCAGGCGCGCCGCGGCGGCGAGCCCGTTGGGCCCGCTGCCGACGACGATCGCCGTGCTCACGATGTCACCGCGTGCTCGTCGGTGTCAGGTGCGCCCGCCGGTGCCGGGATGCGCGACGCCGGGTGCGACGTAGCCGGGGCGCGTCCACGTGACGGTGTGCGGGATCGGACCGTTGGGGAGCCACGGTTGTTCACTGTAGGCGTCGTCGTTGTGGTACCAGCCCTTCTCGACCGTGCCGAGCGCAGCGTCGATCACCCGGTACTGCACCTTCTTGCTGAAGGCCGGCTGGGATTCGGTCCAGGCCACGATGACATCGCCCGGCTCGTACTGGCAGCGCTCCTGCACCGCGCCGATCAGTCGCTCGTCGAGGCAGTGACCGTCGCCGAAGTTCCAGCCGGTGAGCACGTTGCTGACGAACTCGCCCTCGCGTTGGATGCGATTGTCCAGCGACTCGGTGTGTCGCAGCAATGCCGAGATGTGCATTCGACCCATCGGGTGCATCATGCGGAACGCGACGGCCTTCTGGATGAAGATCTCCGAGATCTCGTTGCCGAACAACGGGTTGAGCTGGTCGATCTGGTTGTCGGCGGCCTTCACGATCCGCTGGTTGATGCGGTCTTCCTTCTCCTTGTCCTTGAACGAGAACGTGGCTGCGGACCAGTTGCCGGCGTACTGCTTCATGCCGACGAGGAACGAGACGTACTGCGGCTTGAGTGCGCCGAGGATGATCGGGGCCAGTGCGACGCAGATGACGATCACCAACAGCGCCGGGGTCATGTCGCCGACGCCGTAGCCGTCACCGGCCGAGAAGTTCCCGAACAGGAAGCCGGCGGCGAAGATGAAGAACACGTTCCACTCCAACGGCACGGCCAGCGGGATGGTGGAGATGATGAACGTGTGCAGCATCCAGATCGAGATGATCGCGATCCACGTCAGCCACGGCCACGGCGAGAACAGCAGCACGAGCGGCATGATCATCTCGCACGTCGTGCCACCGACGTGGGCCAGAACGTGCGTGAGCCGCGACGGTCGGATGTCGTTCGGGTAGTCCTTCACCGTTGCCATGCGGAACCGTTGGAAGATGTTCCACGGCGTGTTCTGCACCATGATCGCAACGGTCGACGAGAAGCCGTGTTGCAGCTTGGAGAAGCCGGCACCCATCCAGATCACGACCATGCAGATCTTGGCGGCCACGATCATGTCGTGGAAGTTGGCGAACAGGCCGAAGTAGAGCATCGTCGGCACGTACTGCTCCGAACGTGCCGACAGGAACACGATCTTGTCGCGGCTGCCCATCAGCAGGATCAGTGCGCAGTAGGTGACGAGCGCCCACTGCGGCATGACGCCCGCCGACCCCTTCGGCAGACCGTCGACCTTGTCGCCGGACAAGAACATCATCATCACCAGCCAGAACACGATGAGCTTGTAGAGCCCGGTGTCCCACGGCGTGCGGCGGCTGCCCTTCGACCACGGCAGGTGGTTCGGGTACGGGGGCACGCGCAACGTGTCGTTCTGCCACCAGTACAGGACGCCACCGATCGGGGGGTCGAAGTGGAACGCCATTGGACCGCACGTCGCGGCGAGCCCGAGGATCTCCATCAGCACCGTCCAGACCATCAGCTTCTGGTACAGGATCGGCTGGTCCCACCAACCGGCGATGTTGTCGAACTCGAGTCCCTTGGTGAACGCTCCGCAGAAGATCAAGCCGAACAACGCGTAGAAGAAGACCTTCCAGACGTAGAAGATGACCGTCTGCTTGGGTGTGCCGAAGCCGTACTTCACCCAGTGCAGCTGCAGGATCTTCATCCGTTCGAGGAACGGGATCTTGGCGAATTGGTCGAGCTCGACCGGCGGCAGCTCAGATGTCCTGTATCCCATCGTTATCTCCTCACACGCTTTGCCCAGGAACGCAGGCTCTGTTCCCGGTCGAAGTAGAACTCGTCATCTTCTTCTCTTCGCGTCGACACGACCTTGCCGGTGAGTCGCGCCAGCTCGCGCTCGCGAACCCGCTGGCGCTTCCACTGCTTCTTCTTGTTCTTCCGGCGCAGCCGTTCGATGTGGTCTTCCTCGGTCTCCGATGTGCCCCGCAAGTAGGCGTCCTCGATCTCGTCGAGACGCTTGAGCGCCTCGGCCGCAGGGAGCTCGAGCAGGATCTGACCGCGCGCCATCAGATACATCCGGTCGGCGTACTTCAGCGCCTTGTGGGCATGCTGCTCGATGATCAACGCGCCGGTGCCACGTTCGTCGGCGGCGGCACGGACGGCTCCGAGCAGACGGTCGACGATCTTCGGGGCCAGTCCGAGGGACAGCTCGTCAGCGAGCAGCAGCGACGGCTCACGGCTCAGTGCCCGAGCCAGCGCAAGCATCTGTTGCTCGCCGCCGGACAGCATGCCGCCGCGTACTGACAGCCGCGGTTCGAGCTCGGGGAACAACGCCAGCGCAGCCTCGACGGACCCCCCGTTGATGCGCAGGTTGTCGCGCGCCGAGAGCTTGCTGAACACGAGGCGGTCCTCTGTGATCAGGCCGATGCCGCCGCGGACGCGTTGGTCCATCGGGGTGAAGGTCGGCACGTTGTCGAACATGACGATGCCGTCCACCGGCGGGAGATCGCCGGCGATCGTCAGCAGCGTCGTCGACTTGCCTGCGCCGTTCGGGCCGAGCAGACAGACCACCTCGCCGGCCTCGACACGCAAGTTGACGGCGCGCACCACCTCGCGGCCGAGGTAGCCGGCCTTCAGGCTGCGGGTCTCCAGCAACGCCGCCTTCACGACGCACCTCCGGCGACGGGTGCCCGTGTCGAGGTGGTCGCTGCATGTTCGCCCTCGGCGCCGGGTGTGTCGTCGTCATCCGGGGCGGCGTCGGTGTCGTCGCCGAGGTAGGCGGCGATGACCGCCGGATCGGACCGAACGTCCTCGGGGGAGCCGGACGCGATCAGCGTGCCGAAGTCCAGAACGATCACCTGATCGCAGACGCCCATCACGAAGTTCATGTCGTGCTCGACGACCAGGATCGCCATGCCCCAGTCGTCGGCCAGGCGGCGCACGACCCGAGCCAGTTCGCTGCTCTCGGCGGAGCTCAGCCCGGCGGCGGGTTCGTCGAGCAGGATGACGCTCGGGTGCATCGCCACGGCACGGGCGATGGCGAGCAACCGCCGCTTGCCGTACGACAGGTCGTGCACGTCGCGGTGCAGGTCCTGGTCGAGGCCGAACTCGGTGATCGCGCGCACCACTTCGGGTGGCAGCTTGGGGTTGATCGGCCAGATCAGGTCGAGTACGTACGAGCGCAGGTCCTGCGGGTCGGCGGCGACGCTGAGGTTCTCGAACACGGTCGAGTCCTCGAACAGCTCGAGCGACTGGAACGAGCGGGCGACGCCGGCCCTGGCCCGCTTCATCGCCGGCGCCCTGGACAGGTCCAGATCGTCGAGCAGGACGCGGCCCTCGCTCGTTGCGAACCCGCTGATCGCGTCGATGAGCGATGTCTTGCCGGCACCGTTCGGACCGATCAAGCCCGTGACTCGACCGGGCTCCAACCGGAAGCTGACGTCGTTGACGGCAATGACTGCGCCATAGCGAACGGTGAGGCCGTCGACGACCAACGTTCGTGCCCGCACGCGTTCGTTGTGGTCGGCGTCGCCGATCTCGGCGACGTCGGCGAGTTCGATCGTGTACGGCTGGCTCCACTTGCGCGTCTTCTTCATCTCGCGCGACATGCGCAGCCACTGCGCGGCGACGCCGTCTTTGTAGCTGATCAGCGTGAGCAGGATGCCGACGCCGCTGATCAGCTGGATCCACTTGCCGACGCCTTCCCACGTCGTCTCCAGGATCTCCTGCGTGCCGCCGGCCGTGGCGAGGGTGGAGCCGAAGAACGCGCCGAGAATCTGGCCGACGCCACCGAGCAGCGCCAGGCCGACATAGGTGATCGACGTGAAGTTGCTGAACGACTGGTAGCTGATCGAGCTGAGCCGAAACGCGAGCACGATGCCGCCCAGCGCGGCGATGGCTGACGCGAACGAGAATGCGAACAGCTTGGCGACCATGACGTTGATGCCCAACGCGGCGGCGGCGCGCTCGTTGGTGCGCACGGCGATGAGGCGACGCCCGCTGCGGCCGCGCCGGACGTTCGCGACCGCCACCACCGCGAGCATCACCATCACGAGGGTGAAGATGCCGTAGCGCGCCGGATGGTTGATCGAGCCGATCTCGAACCCGAACAGATCGGGGTTGCCGACCTGCGTGCCCTGCACCCCGCCGGTGTAACCGCGGTTCTTGAACAGCATGAGCTCGATCGTGCTGCCCAGGCCGAGCGTGACGATGGCCAGGCTGATGCCGCGAGTTCGCACGGCGGGAAGACCGAAGATCAACCCGAGCGGGACCGCGGCCGCGACACCGGCGAGCAGCGCGAGCAGGAACGGGATGTCGTAGACGGCGACCAGCCGGCCGGCCACGTAGGCACCGAAACCGGCGATCGAATACTGCGCCAGCGAGAGCTGGCCGGCGTAACCGGTCAGTACCACGATCGACAGCAACACGGTGGCGACACCCAACGAGACGGTGAGCGCGTCGATCCACTTCGACTGCTTCGTGACCATCACGAACACGATCGCTCCGCATCCGAACAGCGTCCACGCCCAATTGATGCGGCCGTTGCCAACCATCGGCAGTTGCTGCAGGTACTGGTCGCGTTGTGGCAGCGACCGGCCACGGAAGACCAACACGATGATGATGACGAGGAAGGGGAGTGACGGGCCGAGTCCCTCCTGATCGGCGAACCGACCGACCAATGCTTGACCGATGCCAATCGCGAACCCGGCGGCGGTGGCGATCGGGAACGAACGGAAGTTGCCGACCAGCGCGGCAGCCATCGCGGCAAGGATGAGCGCCGTCATCGACGTGACCTGCAAGGTGATGATCGGCACGACGAGGATGCCGGCCGCCGCGGCGATGGCCGAGCCGAGCGCCCAGTTCTTCAACGCGATGCGGTTCGGCGACAGACCGATCGCCGACGCCGATCGCTCGCTCTCCGACACTGCCTCGGTGGCCAATCCGAACTGGCTGTTGCGATAGAGCAGCCACAGCCCGAAGGCGGACGCGCAGCCGATGGCGAGCAGGATGAGACGATCCACTGTGATGCCGACCGAGCTCCACAGGGTGATGCGATCAGTTGGCAACCAGCTCGCAACCTGACGTGGGTTGGAGCCGTAGCGCAACACGACGGCGGCCTGGATCGTGATCAGGACGCCGAGCGTGGCGATCACACGCACGAGGGTGCTCGCGCGCCGGAGCGGCCGCATGACCACCCAATGCGTGAGCGCCCCGAGGAACGCCGACCAGACGATCCCGGCGGCTGCCGAGAGCAGGAACGGCCAGCCGGCTTCGACGTGGAGCTCCCATTGCATGAAGACGCCGGCGATCGCGGTCGCGCCGAGGGAGAAGTTCAAGACACCCGTGCCGCGATAGATGACGATGAGACCCTGCGATGCCAACGCGTACAGAGCCCCGACTCCGAGCCCGAGCAACGCGAATCGGATGACTTCGTTCATCCTTCCCCTCTCACCGACCCCGAACACCCACTCCCCACTCTGAGTAGCGAGACATCAGAGCAGTGGGCGTGTGCGTGATGATACTGCATCACCTCACCAACGGTGTGACCGTAGTCATGTTGGTCAACACGGTCAACATCCGTGGGCAATTTGACCCATCTAGGCTGTCTTCGTTTCGCGAGGGTTCGGCCACCGATCGTGGTCCAGGGGTAGCGAACATCCGATGTATGTGCTATACGTCAAGAGATCCGGGCGCGTCCCGCGCACGGGACATCTGCAACTTGGGGGAACATATGTCCATGACGCGTGAACCGCGTTCGGCCTCTCGTCGGCACACATGGCGGCGAGGCATCGTGCTGGTGGCCACCACCGGCTTGCTCGCCGCTGGGTGCGGCAGCGACGACAAGGGAGGCGCAGCAACCACTGCGGCTCCGTCGACGGCATCTGCCGACTCCAACGCATCGACGGGCGGCGGCGAGACGCCGACCGGCGACCCGATCAAGGTGATGACAGTCACCACGCTCAATGCCGCCGGCCCGACCTACGAGAACATCTCCAACACGGCCAAGGCCTACGAGAAGTACATCAACGCCCGCGGCGGCGTCGCCGGGCACCCGCTCGAGGTCACGGTCTGCGACGAGCAGTTCGACCCGGCAGTTGCCACCACGTGCGCGCGTCAGGCTGTGGACGACGGCATGGTGTCCATCGTCGGCTCGTTCACGTACTTCGCCGAGTCGATCGTGCCGGTGATCTCGGAGTCGAGCATCACCTGGTTCGGTGCGTGCTGCCCGATCACACCGTCGGAGCTGACGAGCCCGTACTCATTCAACATCGGCAACCAGCCCATGTACGCAGTCGGGGCCGTCAAGAAGGCGGTCGACGACGGGTGCAAGAAGATCAACGCCGTCATCATCGATGGCGCGCAGATCTTCATCCCACCGATGGAAAACGCGATCAAGGCGCTGGGCATGGCGTTCGGAGACGAGATCATCCTGCCGCCGACGGCACAGGACTATTCGGCCGAGGTCGCGCAAGCCACGACCGATGCCGACTGCGTCATCAGCATCATCTCCGAGACGCCGTTCATCACCTGGAACACCGCGTGGGCGCAGTCGGGCACGAAGGCGCAGCAGTACGGCCCGCAGGGCAACCTCAACAACGTCTCCGCGAAGGGCAACGAGGCGGCCACCAACGGCAACATCATCGTGGGCATGTACCCCGACATCTCGACCGAGCCGTGGGCCGAGTACCGCACCGCGCTCGACGAAGCCGGCCTCGATACCACAGCGCTGGACTACAACTCCCTCGGTGGGATGGGCACGTGGGCGGCGTTCACCGGCTTCACCCAGATCGCCGAGACGATCACCGGTGACATCACCGCCAAGTCCTTCTACGACGCGGCGAACACGACCACCAAGCTCGACTTGAACGGCATGGTGCCGGTGCTCGACTTCACCAAGGAGTGGACTGACGGCCTGGAGGGCTACAACCGTCTTTTCAACCGCAGCGTCGTCTACAGCAAGCTGGACAACGGCAAGGTCGTCCCGCTCACGACTGACTTCGAGGACGTCAGCGACCTCGCCACGGGCAAGGCCCCGGGCTGATCGAACACGTGATGCCGATCGGGTCGACGGCGACGTCGGCCCGATCGGCGGCCCGATCAGCGTTACGACACCGCTCGATCGGTGCCGCCCCAGTACTTGGCCCGCACGGCCTTCTTGTCGGGCTTGCCCACCGGCGTCAGCGGAAGAGCGTCGACGTAGTCCACCGACTTCGGCGACTGCTGCGAACCCTTCTGCTCCTTCACCAACCGCTGCAGCTCCGCCGTCAGCGCTTCGGACGGCTGGTGGCCGCCCTGCAGCACGACGACGGCCTTGACGGCCTCGCCCCACTTGTCGTCGGGTACCCCGATCACCATCACCATGCCGACAGCGGGGTGGGCGCTGATCACGTCCTCGACCTCGCGGGGGAACACGTTGAAGCCTCCGGTGATCACCATGTCCTTGGTCCGGTCGACGATGTAGAGATAGCCCTCCTCGTCGAAACGGCCGACGTCGCCGGTGTGCAGCCAGTCGCCGGACAGCGCCTCGGCCGTCTCGTCGGGCAGGTCCTTGTAGCCGTTCATCACCAACGGTCCGCGCGTACAGATCTCGCCCGACTCGCCGGGTCCGACTCGTGTGTTGTTCGAGTCGAGCAGCGCGACATGCATCCACGGCACCGGCCGGCCGCACGAGGCCAGGCGTTCGGGGTGGGCGAGATCGTGCTCGCCTTTCTTGAGATGGGTGATCACCATCGGTGCTTCGGTCTGGCCGAAGAACTGGAAGAAGATCGGTCCCCACTGCTCGATGGCCTGGGTCAGCTTGGCCGGGCTCATCGGCGAGGCCCCGTAGAAGATCGTCTCCATCGAGGACATGTCGGCGGTGTCGTAGCGCGCATGACCCTGCAGCGCGTAGAGCATCACCGGAACGATCAGAGTGCACGTGATGCGGTGTTGCTCGACGAGGTCGAAGAACCCGTCGGGGTCGAACGCGTCCATCACATAGAACGCTCCACCGGACACGAGCACGGGAGCGACAAGCGACATCGCCGCGTGCGACAGCGGCGTCGCGATCGCGATGCGCAGTTCGTCGGGGAACTCCCACTCCGCCATCTGGATCCACGTCATGGCTTGCCAGACGCGATGGGTCATCAGCACACCCTTCGGGCGGCCGGTGGTGCCGCCGGTGTACACGACGGTGCACAGATCTTCCGGGCCGACGTCGGGTGCGTCGAGCGGAGCCGGCTCGAACTGATCGGCGAGGGCGAGGTAGTCGTCACCGACTTCGTTCGGCCCGAACCCGAGCAGAGTGAGATGCGGGTACTGCGTCTGCAGTTCGCTCGCGCGCGCCGTGAAGTAGTCGGCATCGAACACGAGGCACTCGATCTCGGCATCGCCGATCACGTAGGCGTGGTCGGCGAGCGAGCCCATCGGGTGCAGCGGCGTCACGATGCAGCCGTTGACGAGCGATGCCGTCAGGTTGGTCAGCACCTCGGGCCGGTTCTTGGACAGCACGGCAAGGCGCGTCCCGTGCTGCACGCCGCGCGCCCGCTGAGCCTGCAGCATCTGGCTCGTCCGCTGGCGGATCTCGCGGTACGTCGCGACCCTCCCGGCCAGAAAGATGCACGGCGCATCGTCGTGGGCTACGAGGCTGCGGATGATGAGGTGGGGAAGCAGCGGTTGGTCGTGGAGCGGCGAGGCCATGGCCGCATGGTAGTCAGGAGACATCCGACCTTCGGGAGGTGGACGCGGCGCCCACCGAACCACGTCGATTGGCACCTGGAAACCTCGACGCGTTGCCCTTCATGCAATCCGGTGATCCCGCGATTGACTGCGATGTTGGATCCAGTGACAGCGTGCCGGCCCGCGCCGCGCGCCGAGTCCGAAGAGGTTGGAGGTCTGCAGTGAGCGTCACCACCCGGGCGATCCAGAGCATCCGCTCGATGATCGTTGCCGGCGAGCTCTCCCCCGGCGACCGGTTGCCGCCGGAGCAGGAGTTCGCCGATCGGCTCGGCGTGTCCCGCGGATCGTTGCGCGAAGCAGTTCGGGCGCTGTCGGAGATCAACGTGCTCGACGTGCGTCGCGGCGACGGCACCTACGTCACCAGCCTTGCGCCGAGCGAGCTGCTGTCCGGCATGGTGTTCGCGGTCGAGCTGTTCCAGGCGAGAGGCCTCGACGAAGTCGTCGAGGTCCGTCAGCTCCTGCTGCCGCCCGCCGCCGCACTGGCCGCGCAGCGGGTGACCGAGAGCCAGCTGGCCCAGATGCACGTCGTGATCGAGCAGCTCGAGCAGGCGACGGATCCCGTCGAGGTCGCCCACCTCCACGACGAGTTCGCGTCGTTGGTCTACGACGCGTCGGGCAACGAGACGCTCGCCTCCATCCTGCGCGCGCTGCAGGTGCGCGGCGAGCACGTGCGTCGCGCCTGGCTCAGTGCCGAGCCCGACCGGCGAGCCATTGCGCTCGCCCACCAGCGGATGCTGCTCGACGCGCTCGAGCGCGGCGACAGCGATGTGGCCAGATCGGTCTCGGCCGTGCAGGTCGAGCGCCGCCGCCGCTGGATCGAGCGCCTCCGCACGAGCGCGCCGAGTGGCCGCGCCAAGGCCCGTAACACCCGCTGACGAGGAGCATTCATGGACCTGGACGAGAACGGACGCACCCGCGAGCTACGCGAACGGCTGGAGCTGTTCATGGACGAGCACATCTATCCCAACGAGGATCGATTCTTCCGTGAGTCGATGGAGATGGGTCCGTGGGCGGTGTGGCCCGTGATCGAAGAGCTCAAGCCGCTGGCTCGCGATGCGGGGTTGTGGAACCTGTTCCTGGCGAGCGGCCGGCACGGGGCCGGACTGACGAACCTGGAGTACGCACCGCTGTGCGAGGTGATGGGCCGCTCCCACCTCGCGCCAGAGGTGTTCAACTGCTCCGCTCCCGACACCGGGAACATGGAGGTGCTCGCCCGCTACGGCACCCCGGAGCAGCAGGACCGATGGCTGACACCGCTGCTCGCCGGAGAGATCCGATCGTCGTTCGCGATGACTGAGCCGGCAGTGGCGTCGAGTGATGCGACGAACATCCAGAGCTCGATCGTGCGCGACGGCGACGAGTACGTGGTCAACGGCCGCAAGTGGTACACCACCAACGCCACCGACCCTCGCTGCGCGATCATCATCTTCATGGGCAAGTCCGCGCCGGACGACGCCGACCGCCACCGCCAGCAGTCGATGATCCTGATCCCCACGGACACACCGGGTGTGGAGGTGCTCCGGCCGCTGCCGGTGTTCAACTTCTACGGCATGCCTGACCGCGCATCGGAGGTCCAGTTCACCGACGTGCGCGTGCCCGTCGGCAACATCCTGCTCGGCGAAGGGCGCGGCTTCGAGATCGCCCAGGGTCGTCTCGGGCCCGGCCGCGTGCATCACTGCATGCGCCTGATCGGTCTGGCCGAGCGGGCGCTGGAGATGATGTGTCGCCGCACCCAGCACCGTGTGACGTTCGGCCGTCCGGTCGCCGAGCAGAGCGTGACGCTGGAGCGCATCGCCGAGTCGCGCATCGCGATCGAGCAGACGCGGCTGCTGACGCTGAAGACCGCATCGCTGATGGACACCGTCGGCAACAAGGCGGCCCGGCGCGAGATCGCAATGATCAAGATCGCTGCGCCGAACATGGCCTGCCGCGTCGTCGACTGGGCGATCCAGGCCTTCGGTGGTGCCGGCACAAGCAACGACTACGGCCTTGCCGCGATGTACGCAACCGCGCGGTTGCTGCGCCTGGCCGACGGACCCGACGAGGTCCATCGCAACCAGCTCGGACAACTCGAACTCAAGCGCCACGCCCCCAAGGGCGCGCCCGATCCGCGTGCCGTGTACGCCGGGACATGGCCCTCGCCACATGATGACGAGGGAATGATCAGCTGATCGAGTGCGGGGTGTGGCCATTCACGGCATGACAGCTCGCCGTCGCTTGGCGAGCAGTGCCGCAGCCGTGTGCAGCCCGGCGATGATCCCGGCGATGACCGCGATCGTCGTCGCCGACTCGCGGATCTGGTGAGTCAACTCCGCCACATCGAGCGCCGCGAACATCGCGGCGAACACCGCGGTCACGAGCAGGATCAGTTGACGGTCGGTTCTCCATGTCGCAGCTGCCAGCGCGAGCTGCTCGGTCGTCGTCGAGTAGGGCGACCGCTGTGCCCATCGGTTCCGTCGTCATCGCCGACACAATGAGCCTTCGTGCTACATGAATGTCAAGGCGAATTTGTGGTGCTGACCGCGAGCCGCTGAACCCCGTGCTCTGCTCGACGCGTCGGGTTCTGAGTTCCCGTCAGTCGACGCAGAGGCAGAACGGGTGGCCGGCGGGGTCGAGGAAGACGCGGAAGTCGTCGTGCTCGCTGGGCTGGTGGGCGTGCTTGACGGCACCCAGCGCCAGCGTGGCCGCTTCGGCTTCGTCGAGGTCGTCGACGGTCACGTCGAGATGGAACTGCTGCGGCCGGTCGGGATCGGGCCAGGACGGCGGTTGGTGGTCCGGCGCGAGCTGGAAGCAGAGCCTGCCCGGGTTGCCGTCGGTGAGCACCACCCAGTCGTCCTCGACGCTGGTGATCTCCCACCCGAGCAACGCACCGTAGAACTCGGCGAGGCGCACCGGGTCCGGACAGTCGAGAACGATCGATCGCATTCGCGCAATTGCCATGGTTCCTCCAGTCGCCATCGGCACCGCAGTGATCGTAGGTCTGCCTGTCACCCGCGACTGAGCGAAACAGCTCAGACCGCCATCGCGGCGCGGACTTCGTCGAGTGAATCTTCCCCACCCTCGCCGGTGCCGGTGATGCGTCCCGACTCCAGTACGTAGTACATGTCCGTCGAGCGGAGGGCGAAGCCGACGTGTTGCTCGACCAACAGCACGGTGAGATCGCCGCGACGAGTGAGGTCGGCGATGACCTGTTCGATCTCTGCAACCACGTTGGGCTGGATGCCCTCGGTCGGCTCGTCCAGGATCAACAGCCGTGGCCTGGCGAGCAGCGTCCGCGCGATGGCGAGCTGTTGGCGTTGACCACCTGACAGCAGACCCGCTCGCCGGCTCAGCAAGCTGGTGAGGGCTGGGAACGTGTCGAGCACCCCGTCGATCTCGGACTTCACGGTCGAGACCAGCTGGAGGTTCTCCATCGTGGTCATCTGCGGGAAGCAGAGCTGGCCCTGTGGGACGTAGCCGAGACCGTTGCGAACCCTGCGGTTGGGACGCGCCCTGGTGACGTCCTCACCGTCGAGCATCACTCTTCCCGACTTCACCGGGATCAGCCCGACGGCCACCCGCAGCAGCGTCGTCTTGCCGGCACCGTTGTGGCCCATGACGGCCGCAGCTCCGCCCTTGGGTATCGACAAGTCGACGCCGAACAGCACCATCGTCCGCCCGTAACCAGCAGTCACATCGACCAGTTCGAGCATCGGCTCAGCCATGTGTGGCCACCCCTGTCGCAGTTCCCAGATACACCTGTTGGACCTGTTGGTCGGCCTGGATCTCGGTGACCGTCCCTTCGGCAAGCACTTTGCCCGAGTGCATGACCGTCACGAAGTCGGCGTAGCGGCGCATGAACTCCATGTCGTGCTCGATGACGACGATGGTCCGGTCGCCGACGATCCGTTTCAAGAGCTCACCGGTCTCCTCGCGCTCGACGGCGCTCATGCCCGCAACCGTCTCGTCGAGGAACATCACCTTTGCGTCCTGCACGAGCAACATGCCCACCTCGAGCCACTGCTTCTGCCCGTGGGCGAGGATCCCTGCCGGTCGGTGAGCCAGCGCCGTCAGGCCGATCGTCTCCAGCGCCTCTTCGACGCGCTCGGGAACCCTTCCGCGGGCAAGCGCCCTCCTGGCCGTCCTGCGATGCACCCCCGCGGCGATGTCCAGGTTCTGCAACACGCTGAGCTGTTCGAACACTGACGCCGTTTGGAATGTTCGACCGATCCCGAGACGCACGATCATGTGCGACTTCAAGGCGAGGAGGTCGTGGTACCGGTAGACCGCTTCCCCGGTCCCGTGCACCAACCCCGTCAAGGCGTCGACGAGGGTGGTCTTGCCGGCGCCGTTCGGACCGATCAGGAAGTGCAGCCGCCCTTCGAGCAAGGTGAGGTCGACTCCGTTGATCGCCTTGAACCCGTCGAAGTCGACGGACAGGTTGCGGATCTCCAGGTAGTCCTTCTGGTGCGGCGTCGTCATGCCAGCACCTCCGCCGGCGTCGACGGTTCGAGCTCGAGCTCGAGCTCGACGTCGGTCGTCGGGGACGTGCTCATCCGGCGGGACCGTATCTTGGGCATCGAGAACTTGAGCTTCGACCACAGTGACGCAGTGCCGCCTGGTAGGAGCAAGATGACCACGATGAAGAGCGCCCCCTGGAAGTAGGTCCACTGCGTCGGGAACCTCTCCGACAGCGAGGACCGTCCGTAGCCGACAGCGATCGCACCGAGCGCGGGGCCGAGCAACGAGGCCCGTCCACCGAGTGCGACGCCGGCGATCAGCAGGATCGAGGCCGCCGCATCCACGTTGGTCGGAGAGATGATGCCAGCGATCGGCACGAAGATCGCACCGCCGATGCTGGCCATGATCGCTGCGAGCACGAACGCAACCAACTTGATGTTCGCCGGGTCGTAACCGAGGAAGCGGATGCGTTCCTCGGCGTCTCGTGTGGCGACCAGCAGTTCGCCGTACCGGCTGCGGTAGACCTGCCACAGGATCACCAGGAACACGATCACGAGACCTGCGGCGATCCGGTAGAGGTTCTTCTTGACCTCGGGGTCGTAGAGGTTGTGACCGAAGAAGGTCGTGAACGTGTTCAGACCGTTGAAGCCACCGGTCTGCTTGATCGTTGCGATCAGCAACGTCGCGAACGCAACCGCCAGGGCTTGGGTGAGGATGGCGAGATAGGCACCCTTCACCCGGCGCTTCAGCACGGCGAATCCGAGGATGTACGCAACCACCGCCGGCAGGGCGATGATCGCGAAGATGGTGAAACCCCCGCTCCGGAACGGTTCCCACCAGGCCGGCATGGTGCCATCGCCGTACAACACCATGAAGTCGGGCACCTGGCCCGGGCCGGCGGCCTCGAGCTTCATGTGCATCGCCATCGCGTAGCCGCCCAGACCGAAGAACACGCCTTGGCCCATGACGAGCATGCCACCGCGACCCCAGGCGAGACCGATGCCCATCGCTGCCAGTGCCAGCGCGCAGTACTTCCCGAGGTTGCCGAGCCGGAAGGCGCTCATCGAACTGGGAGCCCAGACCAACAGCACGTACGCCAGGACGCCGACAGCGATCAACGCACCGTGGGACTTGAAGAGCTTCTTCGCGGTCGTCATGCCAGCGACCTCGTCCGGACCGTGAACAGACCCTGGGGGCGAACCGTGAGGAAGATCACCACCAACGCGAACGTGATGACCTGCGCCCAGCTTCCGCTGATCTGGTCGGTCAAGAAGGCGGTGACCACGCCGACAGCCCATGCCGCGATCACCGTTCCCTTCAACTGTCCGACGCCCCCGACGACGACGACGAGGAACGCCGGGATGATGTAGGACGTGCCGAGCGTCGGGTTCGTGCCCGAGATGAGCGCGATCGCGACCCCGCCGACACCGGCCATGCCAGAGCCGAGGAAGAAGGTGATGCGGTCGATGCTCCGTGTCGAGACACCGAGCGTCTCGGCGAGCTCTCGGTTCTGGACCGTCGCTCGGATCTTGCGACCGAACGAGCTGTACTTCAGGACGGCGCTGAGCGCGCCGAGCGAGCCGAGCGCGAGCACGATCGTGAAGAGTTGGCGGTGGGGCCACTCGTAGCCGAACACCGAGATGCGGCCACCCAGCCAACTCGGCGCGGTGACCGGATCGCCTTGAGCACCGAAGACATCTTGTGCGAGCTGCTGGAGGACCAAGGACACGCCGACCGTCACGAGCAGTGTGTCGAGCGGGCGTCTGTACATCCATTGGATGATCGCGACCTCCAGCAGCAACCCGAGGAGGCCAGCGACGATGAAGGCCATCGGCAGCGCGACGACGGTGGACAGGCCGGGGCTGCTGATCACCTGCTGGGTGACGTACGCGGCGTACGCGCCCACCATCAAGAACTCACCGTTCGCCATGTTGATCACGCCCATCTGTCCGAACGTGAGCGTGAGTCCGAGCGCAGCCAGCAGCAAGATCGCGCCGGTCGCAGTACCGGTGAGGAAAGGGGTTGTGAGTACGTTCATCCTTCTGCTTTCAGAATCGTCATGCAGGTCGGGCGGGGGTGCCGCGCTGACGCACGACACCCCCACGACCGACACGGGTTGGAACCCGGGGCGTCACCCCGCGTTCGGGTCCCACCAGCTGTAACCCTCGAGGAACGGATCTGGCTCGATCGGCCCGTCGGACGTCCACACGATGTCGAACTGGTTCGTGGCGTTGATCTGGCCGATCAAACCGGTCTTGGCGATGTGGTGGTTCTCACCGTTGACCGTGACCAGGCCCTCGGGCGCTTCAAAGGTCACGCCACCGGATGCTGCGTTCACGGCATCCACGCAGAACGACTGCGCCTTCTCGACGATGTTCTTGTAGAGATAGAGCGAGGTGTACGCGGCTTCCATCGGGTCAGAGGTCGGCCGGTCCGTGCCGTACTTGGCTTGGAAGGCCGTGATGAACGTCGTGTTGGCCGGGCTGTCGACGCTCTCGAAGTAGTTCCAGGCGGCGTACTGACCGGTGAGGTCCACGCCCATCGACGGAGCTTCTTCTTCGGCGATCGACACCGAGATGATCGGCGAGTTGTCCGGCCCAAGACCGGCCTCGTCGTAGGCCTTGATGAAGCCGACGTTGGACGAGCCGTTGATCGTGTTGAACACGAAGTCGGGCTTGGCCGCGGCGATCTTGGCGACCTGCGTCGTCCAGTCGTCACTGTCGAGCGGCACGTATTCCTCACCGACGATCTCGATGCCGAGCTCCTTGGCGTACTGCTTGATGATCTTGTTCGCGGTGCGGGGGAACACGTAGTCGGACCCGGCGAGGAACAGCGTCTTCACGCCCTTGGACTTCAAGAAGTCCATGGCCGGGATGATCTGCTGGTTGGTCGTCGCACCGGTGTAGTAGATGTTCTTCGACGCTTCGAGACCCTCGTACTGGACCGGGTAGAACAGCAGCCCGTTGGCGCCTTCGACCACGGGCAGCATCGCCTTGCGAGACGCCGACGTCCAACCGCCGAACACGGCGGCGACCTTGTCCTCGGTGAGCAGCTTGCTGATCTTTTCGGCGAAGATCGTCGGCTCGCTCTGACCGTCCTCTTCGATGAACTTGATCTGCTTGCCGAAAATGCCGCCGGCAGCATTGATCTCCTCGGCCGCGAGCATGAGCGAGTCGCGTACCGTCTGCTCACTGATGGCCATCACACCCGATGTCGAGTTGAGGAAACCCAGCTCGACGCTGTCACCGTCGACGCAGGTGTCGCCGGATGCAGCGTCACCGCTGCTGGTCGGTGTGGTTGCCGGTGTGCTTGCCGGGCTGCCGGCAGGACTGCTCGCCGGGCTGGTGCTGCTCGACGATTTGTCATCCGATCCGCACGCAGCGGCGATCAGCGACAGCGCGACGGCTGCACCGATGCCCAAGCGCGGTCGGCGCAATGGTTTTCTGAACATGTGTGTCTTCCCCTTTGGTCACACGGGGGGCGTGTGACGGGCGACAACCTAGGGACGGCCGGTTTCGGCACGTTGTGCACCGTGTTTCCGCAAGGTGACAGTCTCATGCGTCAGGCTCGCCTGATTGCTCCTCGCAGGTGGCTCACGACTGCACCTCGACCGGCCCAGGAGACGGTGACGGCATCGTGATGCATATCTTGCCGCGGACAGTGCCGGCTTCGAGTTTGCGCATCGCGTCCTGTGCCTGGGCGAGGGTGTACGTCGCGTCGATGCTTGGCGTGACCTTTCCGGCGTCGATGAGATCAGTCAGGGGCAGCAGGTCGGCATGGTGTTCCTTGGACACGAGCATGGTCAGCCGCTGCCGCACGAAGATCGACAGCAATGGCGCGCGTAGGCTCCTTCCGAATCCTCCAGTCAGGTTGCCCTTGCTCTCGCCGCCGACGATGACGAGGCTGCCAGTCGGGTTGAGCGCGCGCCGGAGGCGTCGCAGCGACGTGTTGCCGGCGATGTCGAGGATCAGGTCGTAGCGGCGCGATCCGTCGGTGACGTCATCGGTGGCGTAGTCGATGGTGTGGTCGGCGCCCAGCGACCGGACGAGATCGGACTTGGCCGCGCTGCACACGCCGGTGACCTCGGCGCCATATGCCTTCGCGAGCTGCACGGCGTAGGTGCCGACGCCGCCGGATGCGCCGATGATCAAGACTTTTTGTCCCGATTCGACGCGGCCGAGGCGCAGCCCTTGGAGGGCAGTCGTCGCGGAGACCGGAACGGCGGCAGCCTGTTCGAAGTCGAGGGTTGAGTGCTTGTGGGCGAGCTTGTCCTCGCGGGCGGCGGCATATTCGGCGAACGCGCCTCGGCTGACTCCGAAGACCTCGTCGCCGACCGTGAACCGGGTGACGTTCGCCCCGACGGCAGCAACAGTTCCCGCGAGGGCGAGTCCGGGGACCCGGTTCTTCGGTGAGCGGAAGCCGAAGCCCATGATCCGCATCAGGTACGGGCGGCCGGTCATCGAGTGCCAGGTTCCCCGGTCGAGTCCGGCAGCGTGCACGTGGACGAGCACCTCGTGAGCCGCGATCTCGGGGCGGCCGATGTCGGCGAGTTGCCAGGTGTCGCTGGAGCCGTATCGGTCTTGCACGATGGCCCGCATCGTCACCGTCGCCGGTGGTGCCGGTGCGGGGGACGTCTCGCGCTGTGGGTGATTGGTGGTGTTCATGGTCTGTCCTCTTTCGATGATGATGGTGATTGCTCTTGTGATGACTGCTGGGTCGAGGGGAACCACGTGCAGCGGAGCCCGAGAGGTGTCAGC
The DNA here is from genome assembly GCA_031410915.1 of Actinomycetes bacterium. Taxonomy (GTDB): domain Bacteria; phylum Actinomycetota; class Acidimicrobiia; order Acidimicrobiales; family Ilumatobacteraceae; genus WLMZ01. Next base: position 74,950 of record JANNZY010000158.1, on the reverse strand, counting down.
CCGGGGATGCTGATCGTGGCGATGGCCGGCCGGGTGAGGTCGGCCGCGTCGAGCACCCAGAGCTCGGCGTCGCTGCCCGACGCGTCATGCATGAATCCGGCGAACCAGCCACCGCCCACGGCACCGGGGCGCGCTGGGTCGGCGACGATGACGAAATCGCCAGGCACACACGGAGCCAGGTCGAAACGGGTGCTGCGCAACTCGACGAGATCGTGTCGACCGATCGTTTCGCCGCCGGCGGTCCACACGAATCCGGGCACTCCCTCGATGGCGTCCACGCTGCTGTGCGCGAAGTCTTGGGCCGTCGGGTCCAGCACCTGGCGCTCGATGGTGCCGTTGTCGGGGTGCAGGATCCAGCGCTCGAGCGACGGCGTGAGTGCGAGCAAGATGACGGTGTCGCCGGCCCGATGGGTGTGAACAGGCGTCGGCGCGGCGGCATCGGTCGGCATCCACGTGGCGCGCGCATCGCCGTCGCGAGGTGCTACCCCGGCCACGCCGTCGGCGACGAAGACGAGGTGATCGATGCCGATCGCGAGTCCTTCGATTCGCGACGGCGCATCCTCGATGGGTCGGCTCTGGCGGGTGAGTGCCCCGGCCGGTACCACGACGTGCATCTGCGCTCCGGCCACGTCGCGAGCCACGAGATGCAGTTCGCCGCTGGAGCGGTCGTACCTCGGACACGCGGCGACCGTGCGCCGGTGCCCGGCGAGGTCGACCCGTCGCAACGTGCCGACCTCGGTGCTCAGCTGGCGGACCGAGGAGTCCTCGCCGTACACGAGGATCGAGCCGTCGAAGATGACGAGATCTGTGACCGCTGCTCCCGTGACAATGCTGCGCGCGAGATGCGTGACGTGGCCCCGGTGCAGATCAAACGAGTGGACCACGCCGTCGCGACCGATCGCGACCAGACCGCCGGACAACGCGGGGGGGAGGGTACCGCTCACGTCGAGATCGCGTGCCGTCGAGCGAGGGTTCGTCGGATCGGTCGGCCAGGGCATGAGGTCATGGTCGACCTAAGGCCCAACCATGCACATCGGGCGCGCCACCTCAGATCACGAGATCTGCCTCAGGCGATGCCGAGACGCTGGGCGACGGCTGCTGCATCGACCCTGCTGTTGACGCCGAGCTTGCGCAAGATGTTCGACACATGCACGCTGGCTGTCTTCTCCGACACGTACAGCTCGTCGCCGATCTGACGATTGGTCCGGCCGCCGGCGACCAGTGCCAGAACTTCCCCTTCCCGCGGAGTCAGACCGAGCCGCTCGGCGGAGGTCGCGTCCAGCTCGACCCGGGTTGGTGCTTCGATGCTGATGCGCGTGCGACTGGACACGGCATCGATCTCTGCGAGCAACGGACCTGCACCGAGGTCGGCTGCGATCGCATGACCTTGTCGCAGCGATGACGCCGCCCGATCCGCTGCGCCGGCCAGCGCCGCCGCCTCGGCTTCGCGGACGAGGGCCACCGCTGTTGCCCAACGATCGCCGAGTTCGGTCCAGCGGGCCACGGCTTCGGACCACGCATCTGCATCCGACACCTTGAGTCGGGTCAGGCTGGCAATTGCGTGGGCGAGGTGCGCGGCGGTGTCGCGTTGGGGACCGCCCGGCACATTCCCGGCGAGCTTTCGCACGAGGTCGAGTCGGTGCTGCAGGCGGGCAACGGTCGCGTCCACGTCGATCGGCTCGCGGCGCGCTCGCTGGTCGAGTGCTCGCTCCACCTCGGCGACCGTTGCGAACATCGCGAACCTGGCCGCCCACAGCGCCGAGGTTGCACAGGTCGCCGCCCACCCGCGCTCACCCACGCGCGTCGCCTCGTCCCAGTTCCCCAGCGTGACGTGGACGTCGGCGGTTGCGGCGTCGCGAAGGATTGCATGCCACCCATCGATCGGCAGTTGATGCGCGGCGGCGAGGTGCTCGAGTGCTTCGCTGGTGTCGCCGCGTCGTGCCGCCAGCGTCGCCTTCACCCGCGCGAGTTGCAGGCGGGCGACCGGCAGCGTGTCGGGAAGCGGATGGCGGGCGAGTAGACCTGCGACCTCGGTCCATCGACCGAGACGGACGAGCGCATCTGCGGCGAGCGAGTCGAAGTAGCACCCGTTGCCGCGATCGAGGCCGGTGAGGTGTCCTTCGGCGACGGCGTCCTGGGCGGTGGCGAGCTCTGCCTCGTACTCACCGGCGTCGCCGAGGGTGACGCACAGGTAGAGACCAGCAAGCGCGCGGCTCTGCGCGTTCGGGGCGGCCGCCATGGACGCTCGACAGAGCTCCACCGCGGTGGCCGGGTCGCCCTGATTGCTGCGGACGATGCCCAGCGCCCGGCGAGCCATGCTCCACGCGACCGGGTTGTCGCCGGGTGACTGGACGAGTTCGAAGACCTTTCCGCACCACTGCTCTGCGGCCGCGTCGCGTCCCGCGAGTGTCTCGGCCTGGGCGAGGCCGGCATAGACCGGTGCTGCGGTGGGATCTTGCTCGTTCCCGAGCAGCGCCACCGCCTGGGCGAACTCGTTCGCGCTCTCCTGCAGGCGACCGGTGGCCCAGAGGTAGCGACCAAGTCGTTCATGACCCCATGCGGCACCGAGCGGAGGCAGCCCTTGTTCAGAGGCAGCACGTGCCAGCTCCACGGCTCGCGCGTTGCCGACGGTGGAGGTCGCGATGTCGGCCGCTTGCCACAGGCGGTGGGCCCGGTTGGCCGCTGAGGCGCTCGCGCCTGTCGCATCCCACAACTCGAAGGCACGTTCCAGATGTCCGAACGCGGCCGCCGGGGCGACCGTCTCCGCGGCGTCGGCCGCGGCGAGCAATGCGGCAAAGGCGCCCTCGATGTCGCCGGCGCGGTCGAGGTGAAAGGCGAGCTCACCGGCCCGGTCCGCTCGTCGCAGTGCGTCGGCTGACTGCTGCGCCAGCGATGCTGCGATGCTTCGGTGAAGGCGAGTTCGTTGCGGTGGGAGCAGGTCGGCGTAGACGACCTCGCCGAGCAGCGGGTGGCGGAAGCGGTAGGCATCGTTGTTGACGGCCAGCAACCGAGCGTCGACAACAGTGCGCAGTGCGGCTTCCACGTCGCGCTCCGTGAGGCCGACGATCGACACGAGCAGATCGTGGGGCGTCTCGCGCCCAATCGCCGCGACCGCACCGAGCACGAGGCGGGCGCGGTCGTCCAGATCGGCGATCTCGGCCGAGATCAAGTCGGACAGCACGAGCGGAATGGCCTCGCCCGACACGTGCGCGGCAACCAGCTCGCCGGTGAAGAACGGATTCCCGCGACCGCGCGCGACCACTTGATCGACGAGCACGCTCGGTGCCGGCGTCCCGAGCAGCATTCCGATCCGCTGCGCGATCTCGTCGCGGTCCAACCCCTCGAGGTGCATGCGACGAGCCGCCGGCAGCCGGCTGAGCTCGGCGAGTCGGGCTCGCTGCTTCGGGCTGCCGGCAACCTCGTTGGCCCGGTAGGTGCCGACGAGCACCACCCGCTCGTCGATCAGGTTGCGGGCCAGGAAGTCGAACAGATCCCAGGTCACGGCGTCGGCCCAGTGCAGGTCTTCGAACCCCGCCACGATCGGTGCTTCAGCCGCCAGGTGGTCGAGCAGCTCGAGGACGGCAACGAACAGGCCACCGTGTGACGATCCACCGAGCGCGGATACGCCCGCGCGCGGCGCGGACCAGTCGTGCAGCACCGCGAGGGCCGGTGTCGCGGACAACAGATCAGCTGTCGACCTGCGCACCTGGCGCAGCAGATCGGCGAGCGGCGCCAGCGGAATGGTGTCACCACCGATGTGCGTGGACCGCCCGAGGTACAGATCCACACCCGCGCGAGCGGCGCTCTCGCTCACGATGGTCGTCTTGCCGATCCCGGCGTCCCCGCTGACCAACAGAACCGACGGCAACCCATGACATGCGTCCGCAATCGCGCGGTCGAAGACTGCCAGCTCGCCACTTCGTCCGACGAAGTCCGGAGACGGAGCTCGCGAGTGCATAGTGCCGACCATTATCGCGTGTGGCGCGAGCCGGCCCGACAAGGTCCCGGGGCTCACCACTGGTGGGATCTGAGGGGGCGTGCCCGATGCGGTGCACCACCCCTTACGTCGATCGTGGCAGCCATGAACACCATCCTCGACACCATCTCCCTCCTCTGGAACGGCTCGTCCCGTGCGACCGGGCGTCACCTCGGCCTCGTCGTCCTCGCTGCCGCACTCCTTGCATCGACAGCGTGTGACGACAACACGGCGACCACCAGCACCCCGACAATTCCGGTCGTCGACTCGACGTCGAGCAGCTCCGCGGTCGCATCCACCGTCGCGACGACCTCGGTGCCATCGTCGGTGCCATCGACGGTGACGGCGACGGTCACGGCGACCAGCGCCCCACGACCGACCGCGACGATCGATGAGCTGGTCGGTGCTGCCGGCGAGCGGGTGCACATCCGCTGCGTCGGCCAGGGTGCGACGACGGTGCTGTTGGTCGCCGGGTTCGGAGGCGGCGCCGACGGATGGGCCACGATCGAGCCCGCCATCGCCGCTCGTGCCCGAGTGTGCTCCACGGAGCGACGCGGGACAGGAGCGAGCGACCCCGCGACATCGACCCAAACCTTCACCACGCAGGCGACAGACCTCCACACGCTGCTCGGCACCGTCGGCGAACCCGGACCCTACGTCGTCGTCGGCCACTCGTTCGGGGGAGCCGAGGCAGTCACGTTCGCATCACTGTTCGCTGACCAGGTCACCGGCCTCGTGCTCGTCGACGCCACCCCCACCACCTGGCCCGCCGCCGTCTGCGCAGTTCCCGACGACGGATCCGACGCCGCAGCGACGCTCCGCGGCGTCTGTGCGATGTTCGCACCGACCGGCAACAGCGAGCACCTCGATGCCGTCACCGCCTTCGCCGAGGCCGCCCGCATCGTCTCGCTCGGCTCACTGCCGATGGTCGTCATCACCGCGACCCAGCGCGAGCTTCCTGCCGACCTGGCTGCATCAGAAGTCGACCGCCTGAACGAGGTGTGGAACCTGGGCCAGAAGGACTGGATGAAGCGGTCGACCGCCGCCCACCTGGTGGCCGTCGAACACACCGGTCATCACATCGAGATCGACCAACCAGCGGTCGTGATCGAGGGGATCACCGGTCTGCTCCCGTAGCCAAGCCACAGCCACCACCAACCACACCTACCTCAATTCACCTCAATTCACACATCAAGGAGTCATCATGCACGGCCGTCCCAACACCCAGTCCATCGGCGACACGCACGCCAGCCATCCCAACCGGTGGCGCATCCTTGGCGTGCTCGTGCTCGCCTTGCTCGTCACGTCCATCGACCACACCATCATCAACGTCGCGATGCCCCGACTCGTCGATGACCTCGGTGCCACCTCAGCCCAACTGCAATGGATCGTCGCCGCCTACACCATCGTGTTCGCCGGGTTGTTGCTCACCGCAGGAAGCATCGGCGACCGCTTCGGCCGCCGGCACGCACTGCTCGCCGGTCTGCTCACGTTCCTCGGCGGGTCTGTGGTCGCCGCGACCGCAGGCTCGACGACGGCCTTGATCGCCGGCCGCTGCATCATGGGGGTCGGCGGTGCGTTGATCATGCCGACCACGCTGTCGATTCTCGTGAACGTGTTCGGCGATCCCCGCGAACGCGCCAAGGCGATCGCCGGATGGACCGCTGCGAGCGGGGCCGGTATCGCCATTGGACCGATCGTGGGTGGCGCGTTGATGCGCAGCTTCTCCTGGTCGTCGGTGTTCTGGATCAACGTGCCGTTGCTCGTCGCGGCGTTCATCGGAGCGCTGCACCTCGTGCCCGATTCACGTGATCCCCACGCCACACGGCTCGATGCGGTCGGTGCCGCCCTGTCCATCGCCGCGATCAGCACCCTCGTGTACGCGATCATCCAAGCACCCGAGCGCGGCTGGACCTCGACGTCATCAATCGTCAACTTCGCCGTCGGAGCTGTGATCGCTGTCGTGTTCGTCGGTTGGGAGATCCGCCGCGACGAGCCGATGCTCGACATGACCCTGTTCCGCAACCGCAGCTTCTCCGCCGGCAGCATCGCTCTTGCACTGCTGTTCTTCGCCATGGCCGGCACCGTGTTCCTGCAAGCCCAGTACCTGCAGTTCGTCCTGCAGTACACGCCGCTGGCAGCCGGATTCGCGCTGGTTCCGGCCGCGATCGGGATGCTGCTCGGTACCGGAGCCGGCGCACATCTGGCCGAGATGCATGGTGGGCGCATCGCTGTCACCGCGGGCACCTTGATCGCCACCGCCGGCGTCGCCGTCCAGGCCGGGTTCGTAGACGGCGGTTCGTATGTGCCCACGGGTGTCGGTCTGTTGTTGTTCGGCCTCGGCGCCGGCGTCGCGATGCCCGCGGCGACCGAGATGATCATGGCGACACTTCCCCCGGCCCGCGCCGGCGTCGGTTCCGCTGTCAACGACACCGTGCGCGAGTTCGGTGGCGCACTCGGCGTCGCGGTCATCGGCAGCGTCGCTGCGACCAGCTACGCCACCTCGATGCACGACAAGCTCGACGGCTTCCCGAATCTCACCAGCAGCGACCGCAGCCTGCTGGTCAACAACGTCGGCGCCGCGATCCAAGTCGGCCGGCAACTCGGCACACAGGCCGACGAGATCGCTTCGGCCGCCCGGGCAGCGTTCGTGGACTCGATGCACAGCTCGCTGTGGATCGCCGTCGCCCTCGCATTCTGCGCCGCCGCCGTGACCTTCACCCAGCTCCCCCGCCAAGCGATGCACGGTGCCCACGCTGGTCACCACGCCGGTCATCAGCCTCACGTCGCCATGGCCGAGGTCGCCACGTCCGCCGAGACGGCGATTTCATGACAGGCGGACGCCGTCGGCACGAGAGTGTTGCAGCGGACGCGTTGAACCCCGGAGCCGTCGCCGGCTCCGGGGTTCGTCTCGTGACCGATCACGGTGGGTCAACTCATGCGGCGAGCGCGAACGACGGATACGTGTCCGTCAGCAGACGGCCGTATGCGCTGAGTCGGAGCGTGAGCCGGCCAGCGTTGATCACGAACGACCGCAAGCCCTGCGGCCAGCGTCCCGTGAAGAGGACCGCGAATGCCGCGATGATCACCGCGAAGGCCGCCGCGATCGCCACGAGCACCGTGTAGATGACGGCGGGGATGATCAGGATCAGCCGGAACGCCACCGTGAGGCGGTTGCGGTCCGTGAGTTGCGGTGCGAAATCAACGCTGAGCGGGTCGTTGCCGGGATCGTCGTTGGCCATGTCGAAGTCGAAGCGCGGATACGGCTGGCGCAGGAAGGCGACGTAGCTGTAGGCCCGAGCTTCGTAGCGCAGGGCCATGCACTGGAAGCGAGCGATGCCGTCGGGCATCCGACCGGTGAACACGATGCTGAACCAGCTGATGACGGACAACAGGTTGGCGACGTTGCCCAGTGCATTGGCGATGACGAGATGCGGCAGGGCCAAGAGCCAGTTGACGAGGGGTCGCCAGTTCTGGGTTTCGCGAGGCGAGTCCAGGCGCATGTCGGCGGTGAGGGCGGATGTGGAGATCATGAGAGTTCCTTTGGTGTGTGAAGAAGTGGTTGGTGTGTCGGTGACAGGTCGCACGATGAAGAGGCGAGATGTCAGTTGGGGTCTTTGCGGTAGAGCAGTGCGGTGCCGATCGCGATCGCGAGGACGATGTATCCAGAGAAGAGAAAGGCATCCTGAACTCGTGTGAGGGCGGCGGCAAGGGTCTCGGCGTTGTCGCCGGCTGATTTGATGCCGAGCAGACCGGTCGCGGCGCTGAAGGGCAGGAACCTGGAGAAGTTCGCCGGGGCGAAGCCTTTGATCAGGTTCTCGATGACGAGCGCCCAGACGAGCACGGTGGTGACGGCGCCGGCGCTGTGGCGGATGAGCATACCGATCCCGAGGCCGAGCAGCGGGGCGAGGGCGGTGAGCAACAGCCCCCAGCCAGCCGTGGCGAGCGACCCGGATGTGTCGCCGGTCTCGAGGCCTCCGAGCACGGCACCACCGAGGCCGGCGGCCATTCCGAGGACTCCCATGGCGAGACCGAGGCCGAAGCCGACCACTGCTTTGGCGCTGACGATCACCCAGCGGGCGGGCTGTGTGGTCACGGCCGACGCCAACGTGCCGTGTTGCACCTCGGAGGTGAACAGCAAGGTGCCCATCACGACGGCGAGCACGGTGGTGAGCCACGTCGAGAAGATGAACGTCTCACCGACGGTGAACGGCAGGTGTGTGTCGGGGTCGGTCTTGACGAACGTCGCCAGGATCCACGACAGCAGCAGGCCGATGACCACGACGGCTCCCAAGAGCCCGGGTGTCGATCGCAAGGAACGGAGTTTGATCCATTCGCTTCTCACCGCAGCGGGAACCGCAGCGACGTCGCCACTGCGCTGGCGCGTGATGGGACGCGGTCGGGGATCGGTGTGAACGGTGGTGGCCTGGAGGGTGGGGGTCTGGAGCGTGCTGGTGTTGGTCATGGCGATGTCCTTGTCAGGTGGGTGTCGGGTGTGGGTGTTGGGTGTGGGTGAGGGGTGAACACGGTTGGGTCAGGCGGCGGCGAATTCGGCACTGGCGCCGGTCATGTCGAGCAGGATCTCTTCGAGCGACCGTCTGGTCTCGGTGATCTCGATGACCTGGATCCGGTTGTCGAATGCGATCTGGGAGACATCTGCGATCGTGGTGTCGCGAATCGAGAGGCGACCGTCTGCGCAGTCGGCGTCGATGCCGTGGCGTTCGAGGAGCCGGCCGAGTTCCGCGGCCTGCGGGGTGCGGACGCTGACAGTGGCTTCGCCGCGTGCGAGCGTTGTGACCACGGGTTCGGCGGCGAGAAGCTTCCCACCACCGACGACGATGAGGTCGTCGGCGAACATCGCGAGCTCAGCGATCAGGTGACTCGAGACGAACACCGTGCCGCCGCCGTCTGCGAACGCGCTGAGCGAGTTGCGCAACCAGCGGATCCCGTCGGGGTCGAGACCGTTGGATGGCTCGTCCAACAACAGGACCTCCGGCTCGCCGAGGAGAGCGCCGGCGAGCGCAAGCCGCTGCCGCATCCCGAGGGAGAAGCCGCCGGTGCGCTGGTCCGCTGCGCTGTCCAGGCCGACTTCGGACAACACCTCTTCGACGCGGCGGGCCGGAATGGACGCGAGCGCAGCGGCGGCGGCGAGGTGGTTGCGTGCGCTCCGGCCGGGATGCATCGATCGGGCGTCGAGGACGGTTCCGACGACACGTGCGGGGTGCCGCATGTCGGCGTAGCTGACGCCGCGGTAGGTGGTGTCGCCTCGGTCGGGTCGAGTGAGGCCGACCATCATCCGCATGGTCGTGGATTTGCCCGCTCCGTTGGGACCGACGAATCCGGTGACCCGGCCGGCGGCGACTTCGAAGCTGAGGTCATCGACGGCGATGCGGGGTCCGTACTGCTTGGTGAGTGATGTGACGGTGATCATGAGGGATCGCTCTTTTCGTTGGCGGTGTGTTGGGTAGATGTGATCGGGCCGATCGAGATGAGCTCGGCACCGACGGATGTCAGGTGGGCGACGATCCCGTGGAGGTGGGCGGCATCGCGGACATCGCCGGTCAGACGAGTGACGCCGTCGATGGTGTGGTCGATGGCGAACTCGTCGAGCAGAGGCCGCAGCAAGCGAGCGGACGCTCGCCCTCTGATGACGATCTCGTAGGTGGTCGTTGTGGTCATAGAGCCACCATCGACGAATCGAGCGACGAACGCCTCACCTGATCGTGCATCTCACCCGGGTGAGATCTCCGCCGCAACAAGTCGTGTGACCGGTCGCGCGAATCGTGACACGATGGCCCCAGGCCCATCACTCACGCGGCTGCAGGTGAAAGAACGGTCCGCAGATGAATGGTGAGCACGAGATGGCGATGGCGGCCACCAAGCTGCGACCGCCGGCGTCGCCGACCCGTCTCGTCCAGCGGGTCCGTCTGTCCGACCTGTTGAGCGACGGCCTCGCCAGGTCGGTTCCGCTCGTCCTGATCAGCGCACCGGCCGGCTCGGGAAAGTCGACGTTGATGGCCGCCTGGGCACTCGACACAGCGCGGCCTGTCGCCTGGCTGCAGGTCGAGGCGAGCGACTCGGATCCGGCGAGCTTCTGGTCGTCGCTCGTCGCTGCGATCGGACGGTGCCGGCCCGAGGTCGCCTCGGTGGTCGGGCCTGTGGTGATCGGCGCGCAGGGCGACGGACGAGTCGTCGTGCCGGCGATCGTCAACGCCCTCGTCGACGTCAGCGACCCACTGGTCGTCGTCATCGACGACTATCACTTGATCGACAGCGACAGCGTGCATCGCGGCGTCGAGCGGCTCATCGATCTGTGCCCCGCGCAGCTGACGCTCGTCGTGGCGACCCGGGTCGATCCGCCATTTCGCCTGGGGCGCATGCGTGTCCGCAACCGCCTCTGTGAGGTTCGCGCCGAACAGCTTCGATTCGCCATCGACGAAGCCGCGGCGTTGATCGGATCTGCCGGCGACGACTTGTCGAGCGAACGCCTCGCCGATCTGTGCTCGCGTACTGAAGGGTGGGCTGCGGGTCTCGTTCTGGCCGGACTCAGCCTGGAACGCGCTCCTGACCCGGACCAGTTCGTCGACGCCTTCCGCGGTGACGATCAGCTCGTCGTCAGCTATCTGAGTGACGAACTTCTCGACGCGATGAGCGCCGGCGACCGCCAACGACTGCTCGAGACGGCGGTGCTCGATCACTTGACCGGACCGCTCATCGACGCCGTGACCGGCTCGACGGATGGCACCAGCTGGCTGGCTGACGTTGCCAACCGAAACCAGTTGATCGTCAGACTCGACAGCACCGGCGAATGGTTCCGTTATCACCACCTGCTGCGAGATCTGCTCCTGCTCGAAGCGCGCCGGACGATCCCGAACCGATTGGACGAGCTGCACGGGCGCGCTGCCGGCTGGTTCGCGTCGAAGGGAGATCTCCATCAGGCCGTCGTGCACCACTTCGCTGCCGGCGACATCGCCGGAGCGATCACACTGATGTACGTCGTCGGGCCGGATCTGCTCGGACGTGGCCAGTTCCGTACTTTGCGTGGATACCTCGAGCAGGCCGGTGACGCCGCTGCCACAGATGCCGCGTGTGCGCTGGGCTGGGGATGGTGCGAGTACTTGTCGAGCCAGTACGAGTCCGCCAAACGGTGGATCGACGTGGCTCTGGACGTCGCCCCACCGTCGTTCGACCCGGTGATCGCAGCGCCCCTGCGGATCAACCTCGCGCTCGGCACCGGCGACGTCGCGACCGCCTTGGACTGTGCACGTAACGCCACCGCCGCCGGCGACCTCTGGCAGCGTCCGGCCGAACTGGCCACGGCCGTCGGAGCCGCCTACGCATGGGCGGGCATGCACGACGAGGCCCGCCGGACACTCGCCATCGCGGTCGTCAGATGCAAGGCCGAGCAGCGACTCACCGCTCACGTCCTCGCCCTCGTCCATGCCGCGATCGACGAGGTCGAACGTGGTGACAGAGTCGCCGCGCACGGTGCCGCAACAGCTGCCGTCGACACCGCAGAGTCGTTCGGGCTGGCGGGCTATCACGGCGTCGCCCCGGCATTCGCGATCCGAGGCCGCACAGCGCCCGATCCGCTCAACGGGCGCTCCGACGTGATCCATGCGCTCGAACTGGCCCGCCGTGCGACCACGGACCTGGGGCTCGCCTACGTCCTGACCACATGCGGTGACACGCTCCTCGATCTCGAGGACGAATCTGGAGCCGCGCTCATCGTCGAGGCGCGAACACGGATCGATCGTTGCGCCGACCCGGGGATCGCAGGTCGCTATCTGGCTCGAATCGAGTCCCGTCATCATCTGGCGTCGTCGCCGACTGACACTGTCCGTTCGACGGGAATGCAGCTGACCGAACGAGAACTTGCTGTCCTGCGCTACTTGCCGACGAAGCTGTCGCAGCGCGACATCGCCAGCGCGCTGTACGTGTCGTTGAACACGGTCAAGACACACTGCAACGCGGTCTTTCGCAAGCTCGGCGTCAGCGACCGCAAGGCGGCCGTCCAGGCTGCACGCGAGCGTCACCTGCTGTGACCGGCTCATGCCGAGGCGATGACAAGCCGATGGGATCGGCGTGAGATGACGAATGCGGCACACAACTGAGATGCTGCGGCCGCGACGCGTCTCCCGAATAGGATCTGAGCGTGCCAATTCGGGTGGCCATTGCCGAGGACAACGCTCTGCTACGCGATGGCCTGGCCCGGTTGATCTCGTCCACCAGCGGGTTCGAGCTCGCCGGCACCGCCGGCAGCTACGACGAGCTCCTGGCGCTCGTCGAACAGTCCGGTCCCGATGTGGTCGTCACCGACATCCGGATGCCGCCGACCGGTACTGACGAAGGCATCCGCGCTGCGGCCGCATTGCGATCGAGCCATCCCGGCATCGGCGTGATCGTTCTCAGTCAATACGTGTCGCCTGCCTACGCGATGTCATTGCTGGCGCAAGGATCAGAGCGGCGCGGCTACTTGTTGAAGGATCGAGTCGCCGATGTGGACGACCTCGTCGATGCGATCCGAGTCGTCGCCGCCGGTGGCGCGGTGATCGACCCGGCGGTGGTCGAACAACTCGTCGCGTCGTCCAGCCGCAGGGCGAAGGTGCCGCTCGACTTCTTGACACCACGCGAGCGCGAAGTCCTCGGCGAGATGGCGCAGGGCAAGTCGAACGCGGCCGTCGCTGCCTCGCTGGTGCTGTCCGAACGAGCAGTCGAGAAGCACATCAACTCGATCTTCTCCAAGCTGCACCTCAGCGAAGAACGAGACGTGAATCGGCGCGTCACTGCCGTGCTGATGTACCTGACCGAAGGTGATGCAGGCAACACCTCGAATGAGGTAGCAGCACGATTCTCCGGACGAGATTGAAGTGTCACCATGACTGGGTCATGGAGGTTCTTTTGATGGAGCAGACCGCGGACGTCGTCCACGTCCTGGTCGTCGACGACCAGGCGCCGTTTCGTGCCGCAGCGCGCGCCGTCCTCGCCCGCGTGCAGGGATTCGAACTGGTGGGTGAGGCGACCTCGGGTGAGGAAGCGATCGAACTCGTTGCCAAGATGCATCCAGCCGTCGTGCTGATGGACATCAACATGGGTGCGATGGACGGCCTGGAAGCGACGAAGATCATCACGACCGAACATCCCGAGACCTTGGTGATCCTCGTCTCGACCTACACCGAGGCCGACATGCCGCCGGCAGCTCGTTCCTGCGGCGCCGCCGCCTATGTCAACAAAGACGAACTGTCCCCGCGCGTCATTCGACAGTTGTGGAGCTCCGGGGGCGATCCCGCGTGGCAATCCCCGCTGGACCCCGTGCATCGACGGCCGCACACCCATTAGCGCAGCGGGATGTGTCCCTCAACGACGGTGCCGCTCCCGACACTGCTGACGACGTCGATCGTGCCTCCGAATGCCCCCATCCGATCGCGCATGTTGAGGAAACCGTGGCCTGCGCCGCCCGAGGCCCCTGCGTCGAAGCCGGCACCGTTGTCGGCAACTTGCCAGTGGAGCGCCGCGTCGTCCTCCCAGACCTTCACGACCGCGCTGGCCTGCTCGCCGGCGTGCTTGCCGGCGTTCTGGAGCGCCTCCATGCAACAGAAGTAGATCGCCGCCTCGATCTCCTGGTTGTGGCGGCCGACCGCGATGTCGGTGTCGGTCGGAAGCGCCGAACGCGATGCGGCTGCCGGAAGCGCTTCAGCAAGACCGCCCGACATCAGCAGGGGCGGGAAGATGCCGTGGGCGAGGGCGCGCAACTCGGCGATGGCGTTCTGCAAGTCGCCGCGCACCTCGTCGATCATCGCCTCTGCGTCGGCGGGGTCGTCGACGACAGCGTCCTTGGCCAGGCGCAGCTTCACCGCCAATGACACCAGATGCTGCTGCGCCCCGTCGTGCAGGTTGCGCTCGAGCTTGCGGCGCTCGGCGTCGCCGGCCGCGACGATTCGCACGCGCGACGCGCGCAGCTCCTCGTTCGTGTCGCGTAGCTCGTCGAGCGACGCCTGCAACGCTGCATCGAGTTGCACGTTGTGCAACGCGAGCCCCACCTGCCGAGCCAGATCGGTGAGCACGCGGTCATCATCTTCGGTGAACGCCGCAGCGTCGGCCGCCCGTTCGCAGACGATCAGGCCCAACAACTCGCCGCTGTGGGCGATCGGTGCGACCCGCGTCGATGCGGTCATCGTCGACGTCACGAAGCCGGGCAGCCAGATGTCGAGCCACGTTCCGCCGGATACGCCCGCGCGGCTGACCACGACGCGTTCCTTTTCCCCGATCACGAAGGGAACGAGCGGGCGATGAGGCACCATCGCGGCCACCTCGTAGTGCCCGGCGGCACCGGTCCAGATCTGTGCACTGCGAAGCTGCATCGACTTTCGCAAGGTCTCGGCCAACTGCAGCAACAGTTCGTCGAGCGGGATCGCACGTGTCAGTCGCATCCCCCATGTGCGCAGTGCTTCATCTGGCGAGACGAGCTCGCCATACACGACTCGGTTCGCGCGTTCTGTCAACCACGCTCGAGCCGGTTGGTAGGCGAGCGACGCTCCCGCTGCGGCCAGCATCGACAGCAGCAACAACGAACGTTCGCTGCCGGTGGGTTTGCGGCCGAATGCCGCCAAGGCGATCAGATACGCGACAACGATGAGCGCTGTCAGGCCGGCGAGCGACACGGTGTGCGTCAGCAACCGATCGACCCGCGACAGCAGACGTGGAACGGTCCCCGCGGCCAGGGCGAGCGGCACGAGACCAGACGTGGAAAGAGCGATCAGGCCATCGCGGTGGGGCCAGTCGGCAAGCACCGAGAAAGCGACGGAGACGATGGAGACTTCCGCGGCGACGACCACGGCCCATCCGATCCACTGCATTCGTCGTCGGTCGACGGCACCGGCCGCGTTGTAGTTCGCGTACGAGGTCGGTCCCGAGAGCAACGCCGCCGCCCACAGCAACACGATCGGCCAGACGACGACGGTGTTGCGATGGGCGAGCAGGGCAACGCCGGTCGCGGTGGCCACCACGTATCCAGCCAGGACGAACCGGCGATGTCCCGCCCGCGCGAGACGTCCGTCGGGCAGGGTCATCAACAGGTGGAACATCAGCGCTGGCGTCAGTGCGAGTGCCAGCCGCACGCCGAGATCGGCACCGAATGCCTCCGCGCCACTCAGCCCTTTCGTGGTCTCGATGTTCCAGGCCAAGGCGCCGATCGCAGAGGTCGCAGCAATTGCGTGCACGATCGACTCGGCTGGACAGTGCTGGCGAATCGTGATGATCAACCCCGCCACCGCCCAGGCGATCGCCAGGCACGGCAGAACGTAATGTGTCGCTGTCGCGCCGGTGCCGGCGATCACGAGGGCGGTACCCGCAGCCACAGCCGAGAATGCGCAAACGACCAGGCCCAATGTCGCGGCGACGGTGCGGCTGTCGGTGGCATCGGCTTCGGCGCTGCGACGAGGGAGGACGTCGATGTTCATTCGGACCTCAGGGACTGGGCGATGGAACGGGGGACGGCTCGACGGGACAGGGCAGCTCCGGCGGCAATTGAGATCATCAACAGCAGGCAGCCGACCGTGACGAGGATCGGCCACGAAGAACGTGGTGCATAGACGGAGTCGACGGAATCCGTGACAGCGCGCCAGAGCAATCGGCCGCCGACAACACCGAGGGGGACGCCGATCGACACCGCGACCGCGGCAAGGATCCCGCCGTGCCACCACAGCACACGGCGTGCCTGTTCGGGCCGCAGCCCGATGGCGCGCAACACGCTCAAGTCGTGTCGTCGGCGAGTGGCGACGATCGCCAACGAGTGCACGAGCACGAGCACCGTCAAGAGACCGGCAAAGGCCTCGACGAGTTGCGGAACACTCCGGACACGACCGAAGTTGAGAATGCGAGCCGGTCTGAATGATTCCTCGATGACGCGTTCGAAGCCACCGGTGATGAGCGCCATGGCGCGTCGCACCGCAGTGATGTCAGCCCCTGGTGCGAGGCGCACGGCCCAGAGCAGTGCAGCCGCCATCGGTCTCGAGTCTCAGGCGCCTGCGGCCGGTCGGCCATCGTCGATGACGCGGCCGTCGCGCATCCGAACGAGGCGCTGAGCCGCGTCGGCCACGGGCTGATCGTGGGTCACCAACAAGATCGTCTGGCCGCCCGAGTGCAGGCGGGTGAACAGCTCGAGCACCTCCTCACCGCCTTCGGAGTCGAGTGCACCAGTTGGTTCGTCCGCCAACAACAGCGTCGGTTCGTTGGCAAGTGCCCTGGCGATGGCAAGGCGTTGGCGTTGACCACCCGACAGCGCGGCGGGCGACTGCTTGGCTTTGTCACCGATGCCGAGCAAGTCCAAGAGATCACGCCCGCGGGTCTCAGCGGCCTTGCGCTTGCTGCCGGCGATGAGCGCGGGCATCAGAACGTTTTCGAGCGCCGTCATGCCTTCGAGCAAGTTGAAGAACTGAAAGACGATCCCGATGTGTTGGCGGCGCATGATGGCCAACTCGCTCTCGGTCTTGCCGATGAGTGTCTGGCCGGCGACGGACACCTCTCCCTCGTCCGGCACGTCGAGACCGGCGACGATGTTCAGCAGTGTCGACTTGCCGCATCCGGACGGGCCCATCACGGCGACGAACTCGCCGCGACCGATGTCGAGGTCGGCACCGCGCAGGGCGCGCACCGGGGCGGTGTCCTGCTCGAACGTGCGGAAGACCTGGTTGACGCTGACGACGAGATTCCGAATCACCGTCGGGTCGTCGAGCGCTTGTTCGCCGATGGTCATGACAGTGTCTCCTGAATGCCGACCGCAGAAGCTGCGGGTGGGTTGATGGATGCGATCTTTCGCGGCCGCACGGGTGTCTTGCGGCCTTTGACCAGATGCTCGCCGAGATCCTCGGCTTCCGGCTTGACGGACAGTTGCTCCCAGGTGACGTCACTGACGACGATCTCGCCGTCGGCGGCGAACTGCTGCAAACGTTGACACAGGTTGACTGCGTCGCCGACCACTGTGTATTCGAGTCGTTCCTCAGAGCCCAGCAGCGCGGCCGCGACATCACCGCTCGACACGCCGATCCCGAGCGGGAAGGGTTCCAAACCTTGCACGGACCATTCGGCATTGATCGTGGATTGCGCGGCATGCATCGCCGCCGCGGCAACGAGGGCGCGGTCTGCGTGATCGCTGGACGGTTCGGGCGCACCGAACACAGCCATCACCGCGTCGCCGACGTACTGCATGACCGTTCCGCCCGCGGAGAGGATCGCCCCGTTCATTTCAGCACGGTGTCGGTTGAGTTGTTGCGCGAGCAGCGACGGATCGGTGTGTTCACTGATCGTCGAGTAGCCGCGGATATCGCTCATCAGAACGGTCACGTTCAGTTGCTCGCTGTCTCCTGGGTGAGCGCCGCGGGCACGGATGCGGTCGGCGACACCCGTGGGCAACATCCTCGACAACGACTCACCCTGTTCCTCGCGCAAGACGATCGCGTTGTGGATCCGCTTCAGCCGATCGAGGGATCCGGCGGTGCCTGCAGACACGCCCGCGGCGAGTCGCACGAAGAGGCTTTCGACGCGGCCTTCGACAGAGGCCGGAGTCGAGTGGGTCGCTGCCGCGATGGCCTTGATCGGCTTGCCCTCGGCCACCATCTCGAGCAGTGCATCGTCTTCGGCATCGAGGCCACCGGTGCGGCGCACGGGGCTGATCATTGCGCTGACGACCGCGGGATCGAGCATCGAGCCCCCTGAGGCAACTTCGCGAATGGCTCGGGCGAGTTGATCGCCCTCGGCAATGCGGTCCTTCAACAAGTAGGCGTAGCCCGCGGCACCCTCGGACAAAAGCGCGATCGCATAGTCGGGGTCGTCGTACTGGCTGAGGATGACGATGCCCGTGCCCGGATGGCGTTTGCGGATCAGCTTGCTCGCCTCGATGCCTTCTCGATGGAAGTTGGGTGGCATGCGGATGTCGCTGACCACCACGTTCGGTGCAGCGGACTCGGCACCGGCCACGAGCCCATCGTGATCTTCGGCTTCGCCGACGATCTCGAGGTCGTGGTGACGCGAGAGCATGGCCTTGACCCCTTCGCGGATGAAGATGCTGTCGTCGGCGACGAACACCGTGATTGCTCCCATGTGTTCGATTCAACCCCAGACTGGCGACGAGGGCTAGGGCGCTCGCACCCAGATCTCAGGGATGCCAGCCACACCCTCTCAGGAC
Organism: Actinomycetes bacterium; assembly: GCA_031410915.1. GTDB lineage: Bacteria > Actinomycetota > Acidimicrobiia > Acidimicrobiales > Ilumatobacteraceae > WLMZ01. Next base: position 56,792 of record JANNZY010000158.1, on the reverse strand, counting down.
GGTCAGTGCCCTGGACCGGCGGACGATCCAAGCGCAGGATGAGTCGAACATCGTTCCTGTCGACTCCAGGAGGACATCGTCATGAGAATCGAGCGAAGCATCAACACTGTGTCGTGGATTCCATCGGATCTGATGGAAGGCATGGGCAAGATGGCAACGCGCATGAAACTCGCGCACCACGACCCGCCGCCGCCCGATTCGCTCGGCGAGGACACGGCTGCAGCGATCGAACGACTCCGCCTCGAAGACGGGTTTCGCTTCGCCAACGAGCTCCGCGCGTACATCGAGGTCGATGACGACGGCCGCATCACCGACTGTGGCTACTGCGGCGGCGGCCTCATCGGCGCCACCACGATCGGCCGCGGTGTCAGTTCGATCACGATTCCCGCCGTCAAGCTTCCCGATCGCCGCAGTGACCCCGAGGTCACCACGTCGTCGGTGAAGTTCACCCAGACGGTTGGCGGCCGCACCGGCGCACCGATGCCGCGCGCAGTGAAGCATGCCCCGTTCATCCAATATCACGCGCCAATCGTATGGACCACCCTGGAGTTGACCATTCATGCCGACGGCAGCCACGAGGGCAGGATGGTTGGCGCGTCCGGTTTCCCTCGTCACTGGCTGTTCGACGATGGCGGTCACCTGGTGGCCAAGAGCAGTCTCGCCGAGTACAAGCAATGGATGTCCGACTCCTTCGGTCGGCGCACGCCGTGGGGGGACGAGGACTCGCCAGCGCTCGTGACCGAGGTCGAGAGCGTGTTGGAGCGCGAGCTGCAGCAACACATCATGCGCGGCGACGACAAACCTGAGCTTCGTCGCGTGAAGGAGGGCAAGACGCTGGTGGAGCAGGGCTCGTCGGCCAACGAGATGTTTCTCTTGCTCAATGGTGTGCTCGTCGTCGAGGTGGACGGCGACAAGGTCGCTGAGCTCGGTCCGGGCGCAGTGTTCGGCGAGCGGGCCGTGATCGAGGGAGGCGTGCGCACGGCAACACTGCGCGCCGTCACCGACTGCAAGGTGGCAGCGGTTCCCGCCGACCGGATGGACCGCGACAAGCTCGCCGAGCTCGCCCGCGCGCACAACCGCGAGGCCGCAAGCGGCCAGCGTGTGGATGACGCGCTGGAGAGCAGGCGTCACTCGCCCTGAAGCAGCAGGGCCGGCTCTCGCCGGCGAGTCCGCCGCGACGCCACCGCAGCCACGCCATTGGCGACGACGACGACGACGAACCCACCGATGGCAATCATGATCACGGGCATGGCCGCATCACGCACCGCGCCCATGCTGTCGGCGAATGCCCCGAACACCAGCCGGCCGAGGACGATGCCCACTGGGATGCCGACCAAGACCGGCAGCGCGGTGAGCACCGTTGCCTGCCAGTGCACCGCCCGGGTGATCCAGCCACGGTCCGCGCCGAGCGATCGCAGGATGGCCAGGTCTCGGCGGCGCGTGCGCAGCGAGGTGATCATTCCGTGGCCAACGGTCAAGAGCGCGAGGGCCGCCAGGACGGCAGCGAGCATGAACGGGATGGCTCGGATGCGGGCGACGCTGCGGATGGAAGCAGGCACGTACGCCGGGTTCGGAGGTTGATTCGCGAACTCGGGAATGGACGCGAAGAACGTCTCGAGACTCACGCGCAAGTTCACGGCCGCGCTCGTCACCAATGCGGTTTCATCGATGTGAGCCAATCCACCCATCGTGACGATGCCACCCCACCCGAGTCCGTCGTTCGCACCCAGACCGGGCACGACGGCGAAACCCGTCACACGGAACACCTGCGACTGCGTTGCGCCGGCCAACTCGATGTCTTCGCCGATCTGGGCATCGATGTCCGCGGCAGTGAGTCGCCCGAGGACGATCTCGTCATCGCTGGTCGGCGGGCGACCCTCGAGCATGACTGGACGGCCGTCGCCGCGCACCACTTCCAGACCGAGCAACGGGATGGTCCGGTTTCCGAATCGCGCCTGGCTGCCAGCGAACAGTGTCAGCGATGTCACGTTCGGGTCGGCGTCGAGTCGCGCGACGGTGCCCTCCGGCAGCGTCTCGGCACCGTTGTCCCCAACGGACGCGTCGTAGTTGGAGCCGTACCGGAATGGTTGGTGCACGAGCCGATCGAGGCTGACGCCGAACGTGATGGCGGCCACGACCCCGGCGACGCTCAGCACGACACCTGCCACCGAGCCCCTCACCGAGCCGCGTTCGCGGGATCGCCGACCGAACGCGAATCGCATGCCAACGCCTGCAGTGGCGCTGCCGCTGCGAGTGGCGAACGCCTCGACGAGTGACGACGGACTCACCGCGCGATGTCGGTGACCGATGAAACCCAGGACCGCGACGGTCCACAGCGACAGCGCCGCGACGAAGAGCGCGGCCCCCCCGAGCGCCACCGCCCAATCCATGCGCAGGCCCGGGCTCGGTTCGAGGACCCGGGCGAACCCGAACGGGAACCGGTCCGATCCCAGCACTGCCACCGAGGCACCCAGCAGCGAACCGATCGTGATCGGGATCACGGCGCGCAGGGTTGCGTCGGCGAGAATCTGAGATTCGGTGAAGCCGATCGCCGACAGTCGCTCGCGCTCCTCCTTGGTCGGCCGAACTTGCCGGGTCATGACTTGGCCGAGGACAGCGACGGCCGCCATCGCAGCAACCGCCGCCAGGATCCACAGCCCACGCGCTTGGGCCTCCACCGCGTCGCGAACGGGTTGGCTGATCAGCGTGCCGGAATCGAGGCTCAATGCCGCCACCGCCGGACCGGCAGCGTCTAATTCGGCGCGCAGCGTCGCCACGTCGACTCCTGGTCGCAGATCGACGTCCATCAAGGTCTGCGACAGTCCGACCTCCTCGTTGAGCAGCGCCGGCGAGATGAAGATGATCGGTGTCGCGTCGTCGAGTTGCGAAGCGCCGTCCACGATGCCGACCAACGTGATCGACAGGCGCGGACCCTGCGGATCGGAGATGTCATAGCCGGAGAGGGATTGCTCTGGCGTCAACGTCACCAGGTTCAGTTCGTCGCCGATCTCGATGCTGGTCTGACGAACGAAGTTGCGTGTTGCCACGAACTCGTGCTCGTTGGACGGGTCCGTTGCCCGACCATCCACCAAGCGAACGCCGCCCGGATGAAACGAACCGGCGAATTCAAGGGCAAACTCGAGGTTGTTGCCGCTCGCGTCGCTGAGCCCGCCGAAGACGAACGACATCGACTCGACCGACTCAACCCCGGGCAGCGCAGCGACCTGGCGATCGAGCGGCTTGCCGCGGTCGTCCTGGATCAGCCGTGCATCGGAAACACCACCGAATGCCGACGTGTATCGATCGGGCGCTGTCGATGTTCGGTGCGCCCCTGCTGCACAAGCGATCACGACCGCGCAGACCAAGGTCACGATCATCGTGACACCGAGCGTGGCCCCGAGGCGTCGGCGAAGGACGCTGCGCACTCGATACACGACCGAATTCATCGGCTCAATCGTAAGACGACCGCCTGGACGGGTCGACCGTGCCTTCCTCTCTCCTGCCCTCCGTGCTAGCACCACCCTCGACGAGGCTGTCGACGCTCACGAACGATCAATGCCCGTAGCTGCGAGCAACACCCCAAGCTGCCTGACGCGACGCATCGTGCGCGGTCACGGCCGTGAGGAAGGCAACTCGTCCGATGGCGAACACGTCGACGTCGGTTGCGGCAACCACGGTTGCGGTGCGCGGGGCATCGGCCAACAGCGCGATTTCGCCGAATCCCTCGGCACGACCCATCGTTCGTACCAGATGGCCGTCCATGAACACCTCGACTGTGCCTCCGGCGACGACGTAGTAGCTGTCGCCGATGTCGCCGGCCGTGATGATCGTCGACCCCGCCGTGACATGTTCGATGTCACCGGCGCGAGCGACTCCCTCGATCTCAATCGGGGGCAGCGAGCCGAAGATCGCCGCCGATTTCAGCAGGCGGATCGCCACCACTGGCGCGTCAGCGATCTCATCGACGTTCCGCAACCTGCGCAGTGTTGCGAGCATGAGCAGCCCGAGCACGCATCCGAGTCCGACGAGTGCCGCCCGTACGCCTTCGACAGCGATGAGGAACTGCACCAGCAGCGAGCCGATCGCCGTTGCGACCAATGCGAGTGCCTCGAGCGTTGCGAAGACCGCAGCCAAAGCGTCCTGTGGTGCCGCACGTTGCAAGAGCATGCGGCCGGTGACATCGACGATGGTTCGGCCGATGCCCATCACGGGCAGCAGCAGCAACGATGAAACGAGTACGACGTGCGCGCCGAGCGCTGCCAGCGCGGCCACCACAACGAGCATCGAGCCGATCATGACGGGCGCCAGCCGAGGGCGGGCGACGAGCAGGGTGGACGCCGCGCCACCCGCGATCGCCCCGACGCCGAAGGCCGCGCTGAGCAGGCCGGGACCGGATGCGGCCAGGTGGAGTTGATCCGTTGCCAGGACGACGTACAGCAAGTCGAGACCACCGACGAGGACGTACTGACCGCCGATCACGACCAGAAGTGCGATCACACCTGGCCGCGCGGCCAGCCGACGGGCGATCGCGAACGACACCCGCGGCGACGAGGTCGACCTGGACGCTCGGTGAGGGATGAACGAGCTCGGCGGGTCGAGTTCGGCGAACGGGACCGAAAGCAGCAGGCTTGCGACCAGCAACGCCGCACACGCCGTCAGAACCAAAGCTGGGCTGCCGATGGCGAGCAGCATGGAAGCGAACAATGGTCCGACGAGAATGGCCGCGTTCTCGAAGTAGCCCATCAAGACATTGGCTGCGGTGAGCTGTTCGGGTGCCGTCACGAGTCCCGGTATGGCGACCGAGTACGACGGTCGGACGAAGGTGACGAGGCTGGTGGTAACGGCGATCGGCACCACGACGACGACAAGTGGTGCGTCGGCAAATGCCGCGCCCGCCGCGGCGCTGAGGCACACGGCCTGGACGCAATAGACGATGGCAAGTAGACGGTTGGGACGCGCGAAAGCGGCCCTCGAGGCGGCGACCGGGGCGACGCATGCTGCGGGAACGACCAGTGCAATCGAGACGATGCCGGCTGCGGACGCGCCGCCGCGGTCGTGAGCGTAGACGAGGGCGCCGATCCACAGTGCCCACTCCGAAACCGTCGAGTTGAACAATGCGAGCACGGCACGCATCAACGCGCGGTGAGCCAGTGCGGCACGAACCGGTGGACCTCGACGGGTGGCAACGCCTTCGCCGGACGGTGCGCGTCTGGCCACGACGGCTGCCTATTCCGATCTCAGTACCAGAGCGGGCTGTGCCTTCGATGCACGCCGCGCCGGAATGATCGCCAGCACGTTGGCCACGATCAGCGCGACGGGTACGACGACGATCACCGCGACGACGGTCAAGGGCGACCGGAACGTCAGCGGCACCCGATTGGTGATGGCTTGCCACCCTGCACGTCCGGCGATGAGACCGACGGGGACACCGATCACGAGGCCTGCCAACCCGACAACCGTGGCCTGTGCGGTGATGGTCGCGCGCACGCCGCCACGGGTGACGCCCAGCGATTGCAGTATGGCGAAGTCCCGTCGGCGCCGGTATACGGAGGAGAACAGAGCGTGCCCAACTGCGACGGCACCGAGAACGGCGAGGAAGATCGCCAGCACTGTCGGGAGCATCCGTACGTTGTGCAGGTTGGCAAGCTCGAGAGGTTGGTCCGCGGGCTCCACCGCCTGCACCGTCGAGCCAAGTGCCGTTGCGAGAACGTTGATCTGCCGGTCGAGGTCGGACTGATCGCTGAAGCGGACAGCGACCAACATCGCCACCGTCACATTGTCGTCGGGGTTGTAGTTCTGGGCGGCGAGCGTGCTCCACCGCGCCGATGACACCCAGGCACCTTCGTCGAACTGGGCGTGAACATCCGACGGGAAGAGCCCCAATCCGACCACCGTGGCCGACCCTCCGTCGGTGAGGCTGACCGTGTCGCCGGTCGATACTCCGAGGTCATGTGCCGTCGACGGTCCCAGCACGATCTCGTCGTTGTCTTGCGGGCCCCGCCCCGAAAGGGTCACGAGCTGCACAACGGGACCAACGCCGCGGTCGATGACGGTGAAGATCGGCACGCCCAACTCACCGATCTGGCCGACGTAGCGAGCGATCGTGCCCGCCGCGGCGACACCCGGCTGCCCGGCGACGGCGTCGACCAGAGTGGACCTGACACCGGCGGTGAGCGAGATGTCGGCTTGCGCTGGAACGACCGAGGCGTCCCACGCCACCCCGGCCACCTCAGGATGTGCAACTGCGTCGTTCAATCCATGATTGACCGTGACGATCGCGACGACCCCGGTGACTGCGGCGGCGGCACCGATCAACGCGGGCCATGCGCTGCTCCTGCGTTTCGAACCGGCCCCTTCAAACGCCATGCGCGCTCCGACCCGGGCGGCTACCGGTCGGGCCAGGGGTAGGTGGGCCAGCCATGACCCGTGCCGGGCCGGCCGCTGTTGGAGCGGCCGCGCGGCCCTCCAACTCCCAAGAGCAGCGACTCCGAGAGTGACCAGCGCAGCCACGACCGCCGCCGCCACCACCAAGGCGATGTCCACTTGGATGCCACGGTCTGGATCGACTCCGGCTGCCAGCCCGACCGGGAACCATCGGGATGCGACGATCGCCGTCGCCGCGGTGGTGACCACCGCGATCACTGCTGTGACGACATGCGGCCGCAGTGCCGCGATGACCAACTCGCGCCGAGTCATGCCCATTGCATGCAGCGTCGGCGCGTCAGACCCGATCGTCGCCGCAGATCGAGCCAACGCCTGGCCGACGAACGCCACTCCAGCCCCGGCGACGATCGCAGCCAGCAATCGCAGCATCGCCGCTTCGACGTCGGTGGTTGCGGTGACACGGCGATCGGTCACGTGGAAATCGAGGACAGGGACTCCTTGGGCGACGTCTGTGCTGGCATCGCGACGCAACGCAGCGATGTCGGCCTTCGGATCGCGAAGTTGGATCACTGCGTTCTCGGCGACGTACGACGCTGCGCCGTGCTCGGTGATGAAGCCTGGCGACAAGAATGCACCGCCGGTGAAGACGTAGCTGAGCGGAGTGTGGACGATGCCGACGATGCGGAGATCGAGATGCGGTCCCGAAGCAGGCGTGGTGAAGTCTCCTTCCGACGTCATCGGCGTGAACGGAATGGTGGCTCCCAGCTCGAGCGGAACTCCGTTGTCGCCGGTGAAGTCATCTGAAACGACCACTTCGTCGGCCGCGAGCGGATCGAACATCCGGCCGGCAACGACGACCGGCCGGTCGACCTCGTCGAGCCAGACCCCGTCCATCGGGACGAAGAGCACAGAGCCCTCGACCCCGGCGACGTTCCCGAATGCCAGCCCCCACCGGACGAGTCGTTCGACCTCGGGTCGCTCGGCGAGATGACTCCAATCAGGGGTGACGATTTGGGCCTGCGTCGCGAAGACAACGGCATCACTGGCGTTCGTGCGCGCTCGCAACCGGGACAGCGCCGAATCTGTTCGCCCGGCCCCGTCATAGGCTGCAGTCGCGAGTCCGACGGTGAAGCCGACCAGGCTACCGAGGACGACGAGCGACACCGCCCGCGAGCGGAGATCGCTTCGGCTCCACAGTCCGCCCGGGGATGCTGCGCTCATCGTCACATCATGATGTTGTCGTCAGGCGCGGGCAAGGGTGATGGCCCACTCGCCCGCAGTAGTGCCAGCCACACCGTCTCCGCCGATGTCGTCTGCGCGACGAGCGAGTCAGCCGGGATCACTTTGGGGTGGTCGGGCACCCACGGCAACGATCAGCAACTCGATCTGCGCGTCGAAGAGATCGTCTCGCGCCCCAGGGCTGATCCAGTTGAGGTGGTCGAAGTTCTCGAGGCACGCGAAGCCGTGAACGGCGGCGAGGAAGTGCAGCAATGACTGGTACGCGTCGGCGGGTATTCGAGCACCAGCGCCAGCCTGCACGATGCCGGACTCGGCCGCCCATCGTGGACCAACGTGACGCACGAGCGGACGCACGATCTGCCGGCGATCGATCACGTCGCGCAGGCACTGCTCGAGCGCGACCATGGCGGCGCCGGCCGCCGGTCCCGACGTGTGCTCTCCGTGACTGCCGAAGCCAGGGTTCGGGAGGCCGAACAGAAGCGAGAAGCGGGCCGGGTCAGCCCTGGCGAATTCTCGGTACGAGACGGCTGCGGCCCGGATCCGACCGGCGAAGTCATCGAGGTCCGGTGCATCGAGGGCAGCCGCCAATTGAGCCGACAACTCCGTGAAGCCGTCCACCATGAGCGCGGAGAGCAGTTCGTTACGGTCCGCGTAGTAGCGGTACAGCGCTGGCGCCGTCATGCCCATCTCCCGGGCGATGTCGGCGAAGCGAAGATCGGAACCGTGCTCGCGGAGCATTCTCATCGCGGTTGCCTTGATCTCCTCGATGGTCGCCGCGCGCACTCGCTCCCGGCGCGACGGGGCACGTTCGGACTCGATGGCGGACGATCTCATTCGACAACTGTAACACAGCATTACGAATGTTATGCAGCTTGACAGAACCCGCAGACCATGCTTAGGTGACGTTGCTACACAAACGTGAAGTATCATAACGAAAGACAGTCATCATGCACGGTCGCCCCGTCCAGCAAACCCTCGGCGAAACTTCGTCGAGCCACCCGAATCGCTGGCGCATCCTCGGTGTCTTGGTTCTTGCGCTCCTCGTGACCTCGATCGATCACACGATCATCAACGTGGCGTTGCCGCAGATGGTCGGTGATCTCGGCGCCAGCGCCGCGCAGCTACAGTGGATCGTCGCCGCCTACACGGTCGTCTTTGCCGGACTCCTGCTCACCGCCGGGAGCTTCGGGGACCGGTTCGGCCGCCGCCACGCGCTGGCTGCCGGCCTGATGACCTTCATGGCCGGCTCGATCGTGAGTGCTCTCGCCGGCTCGACGACGATGGTCATCGTCGGCCGTGGTGTCATGGGCGTCGGTGGGGCGCTCATCATGCCGACGACGCTCTCGATCCTCGTCAACTCCTTCGGCGATCCGCGTGAGCGGGGCAAGGCCATCGCGATCTGGACGGCTGCGAGCGGCGCCGGCATCGCGCTCGGCCCGATCGTGGGTGGGATGCTCATGCGCAATTTCTCGTGGTCGTCGGTGTTCTGGATCAACGTGCCACTGGTCGCCATCGCGTTGGCGGGCACCCAGCACCTCGTCCCCGACTCCCGCGACCCCGAAGCGACGAGCCTCGACCCCGTCGGCGCGCTGCTGTCCATCGCGATGATCGGCTCACTCGTCTACGCCATCATCGAAGGCCCGCGAAGCGGATGGGCGTCGAACTCCACGTTGACGTCCTTCATGGTCGCAGCGATGGCCGGCGGGATGTTCGTTTTCTCCCAACTGCGGCGTGACGAGCCCATGCTCGACATGCGTCTCTTTGCGAACCGCGGGTTCTCCGCCGGCAGCGTCGCCCTTGCCATGCTGTTCTTCGCCATGGCCGGCACCGTGTTCCTCCAGGCGCAGTACCTGCAGTTCATTCTCGGCTACACCCCGCTCGCCGCGGGTGCGGCCTTGGTGCCCGCCGCGCTCGGAATGATCCTCGGCAGTGGAGTCGGTGCCCATCTCGCCGGCAAGCTCGGCGGCCGCATCGCGGTCGTCACCGGCACCGCTCTCGCTGCTGGTGGTGTCGCAGTGCAGGCCGCACTCATCGACGGCACGTCGTATGCGCCCACAGGGGTCGGGCTGCTGCTGTTCGGTCTCGGTGCGGGCATCGCCATGCCCACCGCGACCGATCTGATCATGTCGACGCTTCCTCCGTCTCGCGCTGGAGTCGGGTCCGCGGTGAACGACACCGTCCGCGAGTTGGGCGGAGCGCTCGGCGTCGCTGTGATCGGCAGCGTCGCCGCCAGCATGTATGCGTCGGATCTCCAAGGTCAGCTCGATGGCATCGGCGGTGTCCCGGACAACACCCGGGCGGCGCTCGCCGACAACGTCGGCGCAGCGCTCGACATCAGCCACCACCTCGGCACGAACGGCACCGAGGTCGCCGCCGCCGCACGTGACGCGTTCGTCACCTCGATGGGCGGATCACTCTGGGTCGGCGTCGGCCTCGCAGCCCTGGCAACCATCATCGCCTTCGCCCACCTCCCCAGGTACTCACCCCAACACAGCTCGAACGGCGCCGTCGGCGGCTTCGCACTCCAAGATTGGACGACAACGTGAACTCAACTCGAAGGATTTCGAACGCAACTGGAGCACTCATCGCGACCGTTGCCGTGGTGCAGCATCTTCGCTGATCGCGGCCGGCCCCAGCGTCGCGATCCCCATCACCCTCTGCCCGACGCTGAAGAAGACCAACGCCAGCTGGCGCTGGGATCAGTCACACAAAACCTAGGCTGTGCTACCGGTTCTACGCTGGCAAGATCGCTACTCAGGGGGCTGATGTGAACAATGACGAACTCGTCCGGCTGCTCGTCGAACACACCGCTGCATGGAACAGCCATGACATCGAGCGGTTGATGAGCTTGTTCGCGGACGATTGCGTGTTCGAGGCCTCCGGCGGCCCAGAGGCCTGTGGTCGTCGGTATTCGGGCCGGGATCAACTCAGGGCTGCGTTCACCGATGTTTTCGACTCGATGCCGGATGCGAACTGGGGCGACGGCCGTCACTTCGTGGTCGCCGATGACTACTGCGTGTCGGAATGGAGATTGACCGGCACGCTGCTCGATGGCGCCCGTGTCGATGTGCTCGGCTGCGACTTTCTCACCGTTCGTGGCAACGAGATCGTTCGCAAGAACTCCTTCCGAAAGCAACGACCTCCGCTGATGCGCGAGCGATCGTCGCGACCATCGTGCGGCGTGAACTGACCCGTTCGAGGCGGGGCCTGAAGCGACCGTGGGTCCAACGGCCCTATCCGCCGACACTTCCCAGGGCACATCATCGAAGCGGGCTTTGCGGCAAGGAGGTTGCGCGTGACATCGTCGAATCCGGCAGCAGCAAGAGGGTGCCCGACCAGTGGTGACAGCGGTCGCGCTGCGACGGCGGTCGGCGTGTGCGCTCCCGCGTTGCTCTCGACCGGAAGGCCCGTCGAGATCGTGCCGGCCGTCCCTCGTGACTTTGAACAGGTCCGGCACTTTTACGAGCAACTCGGGGACGCCTCGACCTACTTCCGGTTCTTCGGTATACGCCGAGCGCTTCCCGACAGCGAGTTACGAGACGTGGTCTCCCACGACCTCAACCATCACGTGACTCTCCTAGCGAAGATCGACGACGAAGTGATCGGCATCGGCGAGTACATCGTCGCCCCATCTGCTGATGAGGCTGAGGTCGCCTTCGCCGTCTGTGATGCGCACCATCACGAAGGTGTCGCCACACTGCTGCTCGAAGGTCTGACGCGGATCGCGAGGAACGCCGGTCTTCGGCGTCTCACCGCGATCACACTGCCGAGCAACCACGACATGCGACTCGTGTTCCGGACCATTGGATTGCGGCATGAAAGCGTCTTCGACGACGATGGCATGCACTACGTCCTGCACCTGGACGATCTGGACACTCTGGACGAGCGCGCGAACGAGCGGCGCTCGATCGCCGCGCAGGCACGGTCGGACCGTGTCGCCGTGCAGCCATCGACTGATGCCGTCGCCGGTGAGGTTCTGTTCTCCCATCCCGACTCCCACCATCGCGCCACCCCGTAGGCCGTCGACAGCGCGCTGCTGACCGGTGGGCAGTGTGCGGTCGACACACGCCGGTGTCGGCCAAGGTCTCGGTGTCTCAGCCGAGCGGGTGGTCGAGGCGAATGCGCTCACCGAATCGGGGTACGACAGCCGTCCAGTCGAGGGTCGTCGTGATCGCCCTCGCCAACGCCGTCGACGCGGCTGGCTCACCGTGGACGACGTACACGGTCTCGGGAGGCTTGCCCGCCCGGGCGACCCAGTCGAGCAACTCGGGAGCATCGGCGTGAACGGAGAACATTGGAAGATCGATGATCCGGGCGCGGACCCGGATGTACTTGCCCATCATCTTGAGTTCTGTCGCTCCATCGGCAAGTTGCCGGCCACGGGTTCCGACGGCCTGATAGCCGACGAGCACGACCGTGTGGCGATGGTCCGGGAGCCAGTGCGCCAGGTGATGCACGACGCGCCCGCCGCTGGCCATCCCCGCCGCCGAGATCACGATCGACGGCGTGGTCGGATGATTCAGCGCCTTGGAACCCTCGACGTCACGAACCTCGTGCAGGTTCGCAAGCGTGAATGGATCGCATCCATGCCGCGATTCGGGTCGGATGTCCGAGTCGCCGCGGGCAATTGCCTCGCGGTACACGCCGAGCGCGCTCAGCGCCATCGGGCTGTCCACGTAGATCGGTATCTCAGCGGGCAACCGCTGTGTCCGTGACAGCACGGACAAGTGATGCAGGATCACCTCGGTGCGATCAACGGCGAACGCGGGAATGAGGACGCTTCCACCGCGCCCAACGGTCTGCGCGATCGCGCCCGCGAGTGCATCCAGCGAGTTGGCGTCATCGTGTCGCCGATCGCCGTAGGTCGACTCGACCAACAGCACGTCGGCGGCCGCCGGGGGATCAGGAGCCACGAGCAGTGGATGTTGTGCTCGGCCCAGATCGCCGCTGATGACGACCACCGGCCCACCAGTGCCCAACTGCAGCTCGACGCTCGCCGCCCCGAGAATGTGCCCGGCACGAGACAAGCGCAGGTTCACATCCGGCGCGATCTCGATCTCGGCGCCGAAGTCGACGGGCTTGAGGAGTCCAGATGCGTTCCACGCATCCTCCTCGGTGTACAGCGGAAGGGCCGGGTCGTGCCGGGAGTAGCCCTTTCGATTGGCATATTCGGCTTCCTCTTCGTTGAGGTGCCCGCAGTCTGGAAGTACGATCCGCGCCAGCTCGGCCGTTCCACTGGTCGCGTAGACCGGACCGTTGAAACCTTGGGCCACGAGGCGCGGGAGGTACCCGCTGTGGTCGAGGTGGGCATGTGTCAGCACGACCGCATCGAGCGACCCGGCCGACAACGGCAAGTCCTGCCAGTTGCGCTCGCGCAGCTCTCGCATCCCCTGGTACAGCCCGCAGTCGACCAACACTCGAGTGTCGCCGCTGCTGATCAAGAACTTCGAGCCGGTGACCGTGCCTGCCGCTCCCAGGAACTGCAACGTCTGATTCATCATCACCGTCTCATCGTCGGTCATCCGACCTCGTGTGACGAGGGCCATTGGTCACGGCTCTCGCGCCGATCGGCTCCACTCGTCGACTCCGCCGCACGGCGGCCGGATTGGGCGCGTCGGCCAACGTCTGGGTGCACGACATGCCCGAAGACCCTGTTCGGCCGCTGCGGCCGGCACTACCGTTCGCGTATGAAGCGACGCGACGCCAATTCGATTCACGCAGTCGGCATCGCGCTGGCGCTGCTGGCGGCCTGTGGCAGCGATGGCAAGAGCGCTCTCACGACCGCCGTGGTCGTCACCACATCTGCGACAGCGGCGGAATCCACGTCATCGGTAGGGACGACCACAGTGGTGCCGCCGACCACCGCTGCCGCACCGACTGTTCCGCCGACCACGCCCCCGACTGCGCCGACCACCACCGAGCCGGCAACCATCGCGCCGGCAACCACGACCTCCGTCGCCGCCCAATCGCGGCAGGTGGCCATCTGGCCTGCCGCCGATGTTGTGTTCGCTTCGCCGGAAGCGGCTGCGACCGATTTCGTCACGAAGGCGTTCGGGTTTTCGCCCACTCTCGGGACGTTCGAGCAGGGCGACACGCGCAGCGGCGAGATCTCAGTGCTCCTCGGCGAGGCCTCGTCACCGCCGACGTTGCGAAGCACGCTCGTCCTGCGCCAACTCGGACCGGACGATGGTTGGTTCGTGGTCTCTGCCATCAACGTTTCGATGACGATCGACGCTCCAGTCGCGCAGAGCACGGTTCCATCCGGCGAGCTCCAGGTCTCCGGCACGGGCCGCGGCTTCGAGGCGTTGATCGTCGTCGAGGCGTTTGTCGCCGGCAGCGCCGACAAGCTCGACACCCAGACGGCGCTTGCCGGCTCCGCCGAGACTGCTGAGCCGTTCACTGTCGCGCTGGACGTGTCGGGCGCACACGCGGGCGACACGGTGGTGATCCTGATCCGTGGCGGCGTCGGCCTCGAGAACGACCCTGGCGAGTTCAGCGCGCTGGCGGTGACCATCACCGGGTGACGCGCGCCGCGGCCGGAGGCGAGGTCTGAGCATGGCGCGACCTCAGCGCCCGGACCCGGCGAGCTGGCGCGAGCCGCGCTTGAGACTGCGGCCGCTGCCGAAAAATCATGACCGCCTCCCACCGCCCGCCAACCCCGACCAACCGATTGCCCGACCACGCCCGGAGGCCTCGCCGTCATCGGCGTTGTCGTTGCTTTCGCGCTCAGCTCGACGCTCATCAAACGCGAGAATGGACGCCGCAGCCAGGGTCCTCACCGTTCGGAGTTGATCCCATCTACAGCGAACCTCGAGGGGTGAAGTGACACCACTTCGGCGAGTCGTTCGCTGAGCGCGACGCGGCATCGCTTGCCAGCCTCTTCAGCTCGACGATTGAAGCGACCCATGAAACGGTCGATGTCGGCAATCGCGACGATGAGTAGCCCCCGGGTCCGAAGCTGGTCGACGTCGACCAGCGATTCCAGGGCAAGTCCGTACTCGCGAGTGGACTGATGCGTTTGCCCACCGCACATCATCGTCAATGCGAGGTCGAATTGAGCCCCAACTTCGTTCTTGGCCACGAGCGAGCTCACGAGCAAGCTCACTGCTTCCGGGTACTCACCAAGGCACAGGCGACACCATGCAGCGTTCCAGAGATCGAGACTGTCCAGCACGGCGGAATCGTCACTCGAGCCTCGAGAGCCCTTTGCATCGAGTAGAGCGAGTGCCGATCGGTAGGTCGCAACAGCGTCATCGTCTCGTCCGAGCGCAGCGTAGGAGTTGGCAAGTCCTTTGATTGGCCAAGGGTCGTCTGGACTGAGCTCGCGAAGCTCGTTCCACGCGTCCTCGGCCCCGCCTGTGTCCGAACTCCGCTCGATAGCCCATGCAATCGTTTGACGAGGCCAGAGCGCCATCGGATCGAGTTCGATCGCTTGACGTGCGGCCGCCACCGCGTCGTCGAACCAACCCGCGTCAGCGAGAAGGCTTGCCCAGACCTGCCAGCCGAAGGCGACGTTCGGCGCTAAACGAATGGCGGTCGCCGCCGGCTTGCTGGCGTCGGAGTGCCTGTCGAGAGCCGTCCAAGCGAAGGCGAGCGTTGCGTTTGCGGAGCCTGGATCCTTGTCACCGTACTCTTCGACCACCGGCGCCAGCACAGCGACCGCGTTCGACCACTGCTCGACGCCCGCATATGCCAAGCCTATGTGGTGCCGTACCTCGGTGTCGCGCGGGTCCAGCCGTGCCGCACGCTCGAGCACGATGATGGCCTCTTCGTCGCGCCCTGCGTGGTACAGGTGTAGTCCCAACCGGCGAAGCACCTCGGTGTCCTCGGGGTGACGCTGGGTGTAGTCGTTCAAGGGCTCGGCGGCCTCCGCATCGAGACCAAGGCGTTGACAGGCGTCGGACAACCCGAGCACTGCGCCCCGCTCGTCGGCGTCGACGGACAACGCACGACGAAAGCTCTCGAGAGCATCTCTGAGCTGCTCGTCGCTCCATGCAAGAACCTCCCCAAGGAACGTCCAGATTGGCGCTCGATGTGGCTCGAGTTCGACGGCAGCGCGGGCAGCCTCTGCGGCCTGCTCGATCTGATCGAGACCCAACAGAGCTACTGCACGCTCCAAATGACCCCACGACTCGTTTGGGGACAGCTCGACAGCCCGGTTCGCTGCTGCAAGTGCGTCCTGCCACCGCTTGAGCTTCGACAGGACACTCGCCATCTCGGCGTTGGCGATCGCTGATTCGGGATCCACGACGACAGCGCGCTCGGCGTACTCGAGCGCAATCTCATTCCGCTCCGCCTCGGCATGCTCGTCCGATTCGCGTACGAGGAGCTCGACGAGCCGGCGTCGAAGCGCTTCGTTGTCGGGGTCGATCTCGACTGCTCTCGTATACAGCCGAATTGCCTCGTCCTCATCTTCGTTCTTCACAAACCACTCCGCAGCGAGCGCCAGCGGGATCGGCTCGTCCGTGTTTGCGTCCGCAGCTCGCTTTCCCACCGACAGCGCCTCATCGACACGGTTCGCAAGGGACAACGCTATTGCATACCCCGCCAATGCGTCGACGTCGTCGTGTTCAATGGCAAGTGCGCGCTCGAACTGGGCGATCGCCCTTGTGGCGTCACCAGCCTCGTACAGCACGCGTCCGAGGACGATGTACGGTGCTGCTGACTCAGGAGACACAGCGACAGCTCGCTCAGCCAGCGCAATTGCTGCATCCAGCTCGCCGCGAAGTCGGTTCAGCTCCGACAAGCCGAGCAGGGGGGTGAGCTCGTCCGGGCTCAGTTCGTTGGCGCGATTCAACCAGTGCTCGGCCTGATCAAGCGCACCGTTTGCGCCGAAGCGCAACCCAGCTCGGGCAAGGTGATCGGTCGCTTCATCAACTCGGCCGAGATCCGCAAGCAGATCACCGATCAACGCGTTGGCCAGCGGATCGTCCGGAACGATGCCGAGGGCATCGCGCAGGTAGCCGACGGCCTCTCCGGGGGAAGCGTCATCACGTTTGTGCGTCGCAAGCCGAATGTACGCCTCCGGCGTCGCGCCACCTGTCTCGACGGCCCTGATGAGAACCCCGATCCCGTCGTTGCGCCCAAGCATGATCATGGCAAGACCAAGTTCGCTCAGTTCGAGCCCATCGAGGTCGCGTCTCGGCTCGAGGATCTCGATGCCCTTCGATGCGGCGGCAGCGGCAGCTGCGTGGTCCCCTTCAGCGTCCTTGGCACGAGCTGCGATCACATGTGCAGCGCCGACGAGCGACGTCAGCGCCATCGCCTCCGCGATGACCGCAACGCCCGAGGCCACGCCGTCAGCAAGATTCCACGCCCGTTGCGGATCGTTGTCTCGAAGTGCCTGACGGGCCGCCTCCAACCGACGGCGGATGGCGGAGGCGCCCGCGTTCGATGCGGACTCCTTCAGTAGGCCGAGAGTCGATCTCCAGACATTCTGTGCAACAGTGGCCATCGTCATCCTCCTCGCCTGGGAAGGCCAGGTTGACGTCCCTCCGGGGTCGATTTACGGAGTTGGCTCACCGCGTCGAAGATCTCGCCGACGCGATCCGGCTGGCGAAGTCGCGCAACCCATGCGACGTTGAGATGATCGATGATGTCCTTGTCCCCGGTCACGATCGGCTCGCTGGGGTCAGGTTGCAGCAGCCGACGCGGCCAGTTGACCACTCGGTTCCACTGGCTCTCCGGGTAGGCACCGCCGCGATTGATCTCCAGCTCATCATGCAGAAGCTCGAGTGTCGTCTGCCCCCAATTGTCGAGGACTTCGAGTTCTGCCTCTGCTTCTGCCTCAGCGGACGCCTTCCACACGGTTCGCAGATCGGCGGCGATCGACGCGTACTGACCTGCGGGTCCACTCATGCCCTCGAGTTGTTTGAGCAAGAGATGAACTCTTCCTGTACCACTCGGGCGAACGTCTCCAGCGCGCACTCTCGGATCAAATGACAACATCACGGCGGCTATGGGATATGCAGGTCCTATCGCGTAGAGCGCAAACGCATCCGCGAGCACGGTCTCTCGCCATTCGACGGTATGAGGCAAGCCCGTCTGGACGAGGTGCTGAGCGACGTTCTCGTGGAGAGCGACGAGGTGACCGAACTCGTACGCAATGAGCGGCAGGTTCCAAAATGACCACCCGGGGAAGCCCATTCGAACGAGACGCGCGACCACCTCTCGCACCGCGTTGCTGCGGCTCGGGATCGCCAGATAGCCGTCGACGGAACGCACCTTGTCCAAGCGAAGCAGAAGCTCGTCGGCATCCTGCGCCACGCCGTCGTCGTAGCCGACGATGCGAAACGCGGCTCCCTCGAGCAGGTCGAGGTGCTCGTCGAAGACGGGTTGAACGTGCGTCTGCATCTTTTCGTGGAATGCATCCCACGTGTCGCAAGCCTTCAGCAGACCGCGGCTGACATCGGCTTGCGCACACAGTTGGCGCACCGCGCCCTTCGAGGTCATCGGCAGCTGCCAGCTGCTTTCCAGGCCAGTAGCGCGAGCCTTGGCCTCTCGTGCCTTCTCGCCGAGCTGTTCGGCAAGCGCTACTGCGTCGAGAATCTTCTGAGCCAGCTGCTGCATTCGCTCTTGGTCGTTACCGAGTTCTATTGGGTTTCGGACCCATGCCTTCGGGCCGGCCAGCGCGACCTCGATCCGACCGGCCAGGCCCTCGACCTGATCGTCGCTGGCTGACAGCAGGCGCTTCAACGAGTCGAGCTCCTGGCGCTGTCGTTGCAAAGCCTTCACCTCATCGCTGACTCGATCGAGACCGCTGAGAACCGAGGCCTTCCTCGCGGCGAGAATGATGTCGGTCGTCATGTACCCCAACCTCCTGCAGGCAGTGGAACGGGTAGCTCGTCCATCGGCCCAGCCACGAAGGTCAGCAGTCGATCACCGAGTCCGGCGTCCACGTCTTTGCCCCCGCTCAAGTGCTCCAGTCGAATTTGCCATGCCGCAACGAGCAACTCGCCGATCGGCACATCCAGGATGGAGAAGTCCGATCGAAGTCGGGATGCAGCGTCTGCAGCGGCGGCCCATCGAGACGTCGTGAAGCGAGCACTCTTGAAGACGCTGAGCTCGTCCCACAGTGAGTCGACGAGCGGCAGATCCCGCTCGAGAGCGTCGGCCACCGCGAGGTCGACTCCTGCATCGCTCGCCATTGCGATCCACAGCTCGCGCAGAACGGCCGCTACCCCGGCAAACGGCGTCGAGGACCCGTCGTCGAGTCGGGCGAGCAGTGCACACGCGGCGACGGCTCGGCGTGAGTCGCTGGGATGCGTTCCGTTCGGATCAAAGGTCGGTTGGGCGGAAGGATCGAGGCTGATCAGCAGCTGCGTCGCAACGAACGCCGGCCCAGCCACATAGACGGCGAACGCATCACTGAGGTACTCGCGGACGATGCGCTCGTCTCGCCCGAACTCGACTGCGCGAGACTTCACCAGTGATTGGAAATCGAGCGTCTGTTCGATCCCGTCGTGTGCAGTCGCACGATGCGAGCCCTCCAGCACGTGGCCGAACTCGTGCGCAAGGATCGGCAGGTCCCAGAAGTCGGCCGAGGCGAACGCATACTGCACCGTGCCATGATGCCGCTCGTGCTCATCTGATACACCGGGAAGGGCCATGCCCGTCCACGGCAAGCCGCACATGCCGCCAATCTCCGTCAGGTATCTCTGCGCAGCGGCCGCACGGACGCGTGCAAGATCGAGGTCGCGCATCATCAGTCCGTTCAGCACGTGGATGTAGCGAGCTTGTTCCGCCGCAGTCTCGTTGACCTCATTCCGAAGAAGAACCCATCCAAGTGGCCCGACATCATCCAGTGACAGCGCATCGAGCAATTCGCGCCGATTTCCGACCGTTGTAGCGACGTGTGCGGCGACGGCAACGAATGTCGTGTCATCGGGTCGCGCCCGTTGAGCGACGTTCGCAATGGTGTCACCAAGGCGCTTCGATGAGCTCAACGTTCGACGCGCTCTGCCGCGACGTAATTCCCAAACGCCGGCAGCGGATATCGCATTCATTCGCTGAGGCGAGTGACGAGCGTGCGGACTCCGAGCACGCGGCCCATGTCGATTCCGGCGTCGGCGACATCCATAGCCATGAGCAAGCCGGCACCGAGCAGCGCGAGATAGCCGGCGGCGGCAGCCCCGGTGACCCACGGTGCCACAGGCGGGACCACCTTCGAAACGACGAAGCCCCAACGCGCAATCGATTCGAGTGTGCTGGCGTGGGCCTCGATTCGCTCGATCGAGACACCGAACTGCTCGCCTACGGCGACGATTTGTACCGTGGTCGAGCCGACGGTCTCATCGGCGAGGTCTTCCCGCTCGACAAGCTCCGCTGCGAGGTCGCGAGTGTGCTGCGCACCGACCAGAGTCGCGATCGGGCCCTCCAACAGCTCCCCGCTCTGGACTCGTTGCCACTGCGTTGAGATCCAAATCCGCAGGGCGGCAGCTCGCTCCTCACCGAGCAACTTCATCAGCGTGTTCACCGCGGATCTCAGCTTGTCGAGGGCGATCCTGACGAGCCGTCGCAACCCGCCTGAATACGTCTCGAGTTGCTTTCCCAGCGCCGAAACTGCCGACAGAATCCGGTCGGCCGGAAGCGCACCCGCGCGGCGGACGATCGCCGACGCAAGTTGTGACGTCTGCTGCACGACGCCGTCTAGGGTTGATCCAACGGCGGCTCGCAATCCTGCAAGGGTGGACTGTTCCGGTGTCGCCTTCGCGCCCTCGGCGTTGAACCCAAGATGGCCGCCGGCGCGGGTGGCTTCCCGCACCATGGCATCGGTCGTGCCCTGCAGATTCTGGAGCGCAATGGAAAGGTCGTCACCCCGACGCTCGCCATCGTCTGCGTCGCCGCGATCAGCTTCGCGATCGGCCTCGAGCGCGGCGTCTGCGGCAAGCAACACGTTGGACTGCGACAAATCGCTCAGCGCCGTAGCAACCAAATCGGCGGTTCGCTCGGAGGAATTCGGTGCCCCCGCCGAGAAACCAAGACTGACAATCGTTGCGTTGCGTTGGCTCGTCGCCTCCGCCGTTCGCTCCAATGCATCCTGCGCGGTTCCCGTGTTTCCGCTTCGTCGGAGTGCCGTCAGCAGCGCGGTCGCAGCATTGCGCACATCGTCATTGCCTTGCACGAGCACATCGACTGTCGCCATGGCGACACCCCCATCGGCCTGTTCCGGCTGCGGTGCACCCGAAGGGTGCGACGAAACACTAGCAGTTCCAGTATCGAGCACCGGCGGCGCACAGGGAAGGGGTCGTTCGAGCCCGCGCAGCGCGCGGCCCGATCGAGATGGACCTCCGCAAGCAGTGCGTCGCCTTCGGTGGCGGCGATCTTCGCCATGACGACGAACAGCCGGAAGAGGTTGTCGCCCATGGGTGAATGGTCGTCAGCGGCGGCCGCGTGCTCCAGATGCATCTTCGCAGAATTGAAGTCTCCGGCTTCGAGGTCGATCTCACTGATCGCAACGTGCAGGTCCGCTGTGCCGCGCGGTGCGTCGGCGAACAGATGGTGATAGCTCGTGTTCACGATCATCGGACCATGCGAAGGGCTCTGGTGAGCTCGCATCACAACATGGGGTGACTGTGATGGTGACCCGTCACACCCAGGGGTCGCGGTAAGGGTCAGCGGCGGCGCTGCCCGGTGAGGTTGCGGGGGCCGGAGCGGACGAGTTCGGCGAGGGCTCGCTCGACTTCTTGGGCGAGGATGATGCTCGACATCTCACGTGCGATCGGTCGGAGCGCGCCGATCGCAATCTCCAACTCGTCGACAGATGCCTGTCCGGCGAAGCCGGCACCGGTCCGCTGGACCAAGAGCTTGACCGTGTCGTCGACCGCCTTTGCCAGCCGACGTCGAAGCAGGTCACGAACCTGTGCCGTGATGTCGACGTCGATCCCTGCTTGACGGAGCCGTAACGCGTGAAACAGCAGAGTCGGACTCACCGCGAGCCAGGTCCCGTCCGGCTGAAGTTGCAGATACCCAGCGTTCTGGAGCTCGCCGATGACTCCGGGACGATCAGCGCCATGGCGATGAAGCTGCTCGGCGACCTCGTGCTGCGTCAGGATCCGTGGCCGATCGTCCGACCACGGCGCCGTCAGGGTGGCGTCGACACCGAGCCACTGCGAGACCGTGGTCGTGGGGGACTCCGACGCAATCAGCTCGCGAATCGTCTGCAGCGTCAAGCCCCGGTCGCGAAGCTCACCGATCACGGTCAACCGATCGAGATGCTCGGCGGTGTACACGGCATCGCGCCCACTCTTGCCGGGACGCGGCAGCAGCCTCTCTGCCTGGTAGTAGCGAACCGTCCGCTCACTGACGCCGCTGGCTGCTGCCAACCCGGACAGATTGAACGTCGCAGGATGGTCATCGGTCGTCTCGCTCTCCGGCATGCGAGTCAGTCAACCACAACCACCGCGGGACGTGACAGTGTTCACTGTCAGAGTGTGGCGACGGTGATCTGCGTTCGAGCCGCAGATTCTGGCACCAGCGAGTGGATCAGCGCCCTTCGATCGCTCGTCAGACCATCGGCAATCGACGATCGTGATGAGCAATGGGTCGCTGTCGCGATGGGCCTCGTCGCACGGTCTCACTTGGACTTGACGCGGTCCTTGTGGACTTGACACCTATCGTGTATTCATGTCATGATGTATGTCATGAACAGCTCGAGAAGTTACACGAGCCCGTTGCGAGCCGAGCAAGCTGCGGCAACCCACGAGCGGGTCGTCGACGCCGCCATCGATCTGCTGCAGGGGACCGATCCTGGAGTGTTCGGAATGCAGGACGTCGCTGAGCGGGCCGGCGTCTCGCTTCGGACCGTCTACCGGTCCTTCCCCACCAAGGAGGACCTGCTCGTGGGCGTCGTCGACGCCATCAAGGAGCGCTTCGCCGAGATCGCCGGCTTGCCGCCGACGAGCCGCGACGAGTTTGACGCTTCGGTCAGCGATGCGGTGCGGGCCGTCTACGAGCTCGAGCCGCTCTACCGCGCTCTGTTCGCCACGATCGCAGGCCGCACGGCGCACCAGAGCGGCGCGCAAGCGCGCCGGCAGGCGTTCGTGTCCGCCTTCGCCGATGAGCTCGCCGGGCTACCAGAGGACCGGGTTCACCTGATCGTCTCGGTGCTGCACCTCGTCACGTCGGCCCGCACTGTGCTGTGGCTCAAGGACTACGCAGGGCTCGACGCCGACGATGCGAGCGCTGCGATCGGATGGTCCATTGCAGCTCTCGCCGACGCGGCTCGAAGGGAGCAACGATGACGATCGATTGGACTGCCCCGGGAGGGGGACTCTGGGAGCTCGAGACACTGCACGTGCGGGGCGGCCAGCCACGCACCTTCCAGCACCGGGTACCGCGTGCGTTCCGCGACGGCTTTGCCGGCGCTGCAGCACGGTACGGCCTGCCCATCGATCACCTCGACGTCCGCTTCGTGAACGACCACTGCTACGCCCGCATGCGCCCCGTCGGCGCACCGGAGCCACGCCCGGGGAAGCCGAGCACGCCGCCGCCGGACCTCGTTCTGAAACTGCTCGCGCGGCTGCACCCGGAGCTTCGGCGGCGCACCAAGGCCGCTCGCCGGGCAATCGAGCAGAGGCTGTGGCACAAGGACCGCCGGCGCTGGGAGGAGCACGACCGACCGGAGATGCTCGCCACCTGCCGAGCGCTGCAGGCCGAGCCACTCGAACAGCTCGACGATCACGCGCTGGTCGACCACCTGCGACGCAGCGCCGACCACTTCGAGCGGGGAATCGCAATGCACCTGGGGCTGATTCCGGTGCACAACCTGCCCGTCGGGCGCCTGGTGCAGGCCTGCCGATCGTGGGGAATCGACGATACCAAGACCTTCGCGCTCCTCGGCGGGCACTCGCCGGCGTCCACGGCCTCCGCTGCAGGCTTGGCGGCCATCGCCGGCGCGTGCGCGGCTGCCGGTGTCGTGCCGACGACGCTCGGCGACGTGCGCGCCGCCGGGCCCGACGCCGGTCAGGCCCTCGACTCCTATCTGGCCGACCACGGGTGGCGCGCTGTCACGCAGTACTCGCCGCGAGGTCTCACCCTGATCGAGTTACCGGACCTGCTCGTTCAGGCGATCAACGCTGCGGCGAGCGCTTCGGCGTCGGTGCCGGTTCCCGACGTGGATACTGTGCGCGAGCGGATCCCGGTCGCCGACCGACGTCGATTTGATGATCTGCTCGACGATGCCCGCCGGTGCTACGGCATCAGGGACGACAACGTGGCGCTGACCTTCATGTGGCCGGCGGGGCTCGTCCGCCGAGCCCTGATCGAGTGCGGACGCCGACTGGCCGCGCGTAGTCTGCTCGTCGACGAGACCCACGTATTCGCGCTTGGCGAGGACGAGATCGCCCGCGCACTGGCCGGCGACGCCGCCCTGTCCGACGTCGCGGCATCCCGGACCGCACTCCTCGATGCGGCCGATGCCGACGGCGCACCCGTGCACCTCGGACAGGACGAGGGCCCACCACCCGACCCCGGACTGTTCCCCGCACCCGTTGCCGAGTTGCTCGGAGCGATCCTGCTCGAGTTCGAGCTCGAGGCCGCCCTACAGGGCGAGCGCCGTGATGAGGCCGACTGGTCCGGCGACGGCATCGGGATCGGCACCGAGCCGTATACCGGCCGCGCGTGCGTCGCTGCCGATGCCGAGGACGCGCTGGTCAGGCTGCAGCCCGGCGATGTCCTCGTCACCACACTGACGACCCCGGCCTTCGAAGCCGTCATGCCGGTCGCCTCGGCGGTGGTGACCGAGGTCGGCGGTCTCATGAGCCACACCGCCATCTGCTGTCGCGAGTACGGCATCCCTGCGGTGGTCAGGGTCGCCAACGCCACCAGCCACATCCCCGACGGCGCGCTCGTGACCGTCGACCCCTCGACCGGCCGTGTGCTCGTCGAGGTCACCACGACCACCACTGACTGACAAGCACACGAACAAGGACGGACCTTGAGCGGACCACCCGTCCACGCTGATCCAGACGGTGTGGATCGCCTCCACGGGCTGCGAGCCAGGCCGACCACGACATCTTCAGTTGCTCGGCGAGCATGACGAGGATGTCGCTGGATCCGCGACGATAGGTGAGCTTGTAGACGTCTCGGTGGGTCGCCACACGATCTTCACGTAGGTCCACCCGGACTTCGCGGGGCTTCGGACATCGCGAGCTTCGCCGGCGTCGGGATGTCGGCCCTTGTCGGCCCTTTACCGTCGATACCTCAAACTGGTCAGCGCGTCGAACCACGCAGTGAAGCGTCGTCGTGGTCGTGGTAAGCCTCGTTGGTGCCGTCGGCGAGGGCCCGCGCGCCGGCGCGAATGAAGTGGTGCTCCATGCCCGGCGGCGTGTAGAACTCGACCAGGCGAACGAACTCGTCGCCCGCGTTCCACAGGGCATGCGGCACGGCGCGAGGTAGCACTTGCAGGTCGCCGACGCCGAGGATCGACTCGACTCCGCCGACGCGGCAACCCAACCGGCCGCCGACCACGATGCAGATCTGATCCTCGTCGGAATGGGTGTGCTCATCCACGATCACGCCGGGAGGCATGTCGACGGTGATGCAGACGGCGTGTCCATCGGTGGCCTCGGCCGGAACTGCAATGCGGAATGGCGTCCCTGGGATGGCCTCGCCCTGACCCCACCGAACGGGCACGGACTGAAATGCGCTCATGATGCTCCTTCACCAGTGGCGTTCACTAGTGCTTATCACTAGTTAAGACCACTAGTCAACACCACTAGTAGAGTCCAGGCGATGGCTGCTGTCAAGACCCAGACCAGGAAGCCGACCCGCCGCGAGCAGGCGGCGCGCACGCGTTTGCGCATGCTCGACGCCGCCTACGAGTTGTTCTGCGAGCTCGGATTCCGGGCGGCCAAGATGGATGCGATCGCCGAGCGAGCAGGTGTGGCGGTTCAGACGCTGTACTTCACGTTCCACACAAAAGACGAGTTGATTCAAGCCGTACACGAACGCACCGTGCTCGGCGACGATCCGACGCCGCCGCCGATGCAGCCGTGGTACCGCGCAGTCATGGCCGAGCCGGACATTCGGAAGGCGGTCCATACACTCGTCACCGGCATCGCAACCATCCTCGCTCGTGTCGCACCGATGGTTCCCGCCTTCCTGGCCGTCACGGGGGACCCCGCTGGCGACGTGTGGCGACACGGCGAAGAACTCCGCCTCCACGGCATGGGCGAGATCGTCGACGGGCTGGCCCGTAAGGCGAAGCTGCGTCGCGGGGTGAGTCGCGATCGGGGGGCGGACGTCTTGTACGTGCTCATCGGCCCGGACCTGTACCGCACGATCGTCCTCGAACGAGGCTGGAACAGGAAGCAATGGGCAGCGTGGATTGAGCGGGCGATCCTCGCCGAACTCTTCGACCTCAGTGTCTAGAGTCCAGATCGGCGACTTCGTCAGCGCGCAGCACCGCGTGAGTGTGTGCCGAAGCCGATCCAAGGCGGCGGTCGTCGGAGAAGAAGTCGACGAGCTCGTGCTCGTCGTTGAAGGTCAGCTCGGCGGATGTGCCGGTGTCGTCTCGGTGCCCCTCTACCGGCGGTGGCATCTTCCTTGGGGGCTCGACCGACGAAGAGGTCACTTCGCCGTCGTCGACACCGACCGACCGCACGGC
This sequence comes from Actinomycetes bacterium, assembly GCA_031410915.1. Taxonomy (GTDB): domain Bacteria; phylum Actinomycetota; class Acidimicrobiia; order Acidimicrobiales; family Ilumatobacteraceae; genus WLMZ01. The sequence goes on along the minus strand of JANNZY010000158.1, from coordinate 30,562 downwards.
GCTCTGCGTTGACTCGTTCGAGGCCGCCGCTGCCAACGACGTGCTGGCCGGCACCCAGTGGTATCCGGACGACCTCGACGGTGCCCATCAGGTGCCGAGCGGGTGGGGCGCGGATGGTGTCACGTCGATGGCGCCGATGCGTGTCTCGGCGCCACGGGTGGTCGCCACGCCGATCACGAACGCGACGACTGTGAGCAGCGGGGGAATGATGGCCCACCAGGTGGCGATCGCGAACGGCAGTGTGGCCGCGATGAGACCGTTGACGATCAGTCGCCGGTCTGCTCTGGCCAGCACTGCAGCAGCGATCAGGGCGATACCGGCGAGGGCCCCGGCGGCGATCGTGGTGATCGGTGCTGCGCTGACCGCCATCAGCAACTCGAGCGCGCCGAGGATCCCGAGGAGACTGCGGAGCCAGTTGGTCGCGACCGCAGACCGGAATCGGTGCCATCCACACGCGGCGAGCGTGACGCCAGCTGCGGCGATCAGCAGCAATCCGGGAACGACCCAGAGCCGGCCGACCGTGGTGGAGCACACGCCGGCGACGATGGCGAGCCAGATGGTGACGGGCACGATCATCCGGTCGCGAGGCGCTGTAGCAGCGTTCAACCGTCGCACGGCGACGAGGGTGCCCGCGCTGAGCGCGATGGTGAGCAGGCCGAGCCCGACGGGTTGATGCTTGTTGCCGGACCAGTCGGGGATGCGGCTCCCGATGGTCGCTTGGGCGACTCCGGCGACGATCCCGAGAATTCCGCCGATTGTTGCAAGTCGGCCCGCGAGAGTCAGGTGCTGCGAGCGTGAGCGGATCACCGGGTCACCGCGATGACGGGGCGGCGGGGGCTGGGTCGGCCGGCTCGCACCGGGTGTCCGAGGCGGAACGTGGACAACGCATGTCGGTCGGGTTGGTCGAGCAGCGCGTCCATCCCAGCAGCGAGGGTCGAGGTGGTTCCGAGTTGAGCGTCGCGGTCGATGCGTTCGGTGATCTGGTTCATGTGTTGCAGGCCGAGGCCGGCGACGGTGGCGGCGAGATGGATGCGTTGCAGGAGCCTTCCCCCGTTCAGTTGCGCGGCGCGGTCGTCGGGTTCGGGCACGGTGATGACGCCGTAGGCGGCAGCGGTCGCAGTGTGCACGGTGCGGGTCTGGTCGAGCCAGAAGCTGTCGCCGGCGGTGCGCGAGGTCGCCGGGAGGATCTTGGCGGCGGCGAGCACCAGCGGGCTGAGGCCCTGGGCGTCGAGGGTGAGGCCGTCCATGTGCGTGTCGATGTCGTCGCGGTTGTTGCGGAACCAGGCGAAGGATTCCGTCGACTGCTCATCGTCGTTGACGATCGCCTGGGTCGCTTCGATGATCAGCGCGCCGAGCGTCTCTCGGTCCGCCGTTGTGGTGAACCACTGGACGCTGATCCGGTCGAGCCCAGCGGTGAGCGAGCCGAGGGCGGATACGACGTCGTCTGCGACGGCCTCGTCGGTGTACGGGCCGCGGTTGGTGTGTCGGCGATCGATCGCGTCGTGGAGGTCCGACACGCTCGTCGGTGCGTCAGTGAAGGAGACCGTCGCGACGTGCGTCGGGTCTGAGGCGTCGGGGAGCAGTGTCACGGTGGGCCGCAGGCCGCGGGACGAGGCGGCGAGGACGAGGTTCTCGAGCGCGCATCCGAGGCCGATGTGGTGCTCGCGGTCGAGCGCGTCGAGTACCCCGGTTCGCCGTGCCGGGTCGGTGAACATCTCGACGGCGCCGGCGGTGACGTGGAACATCCATGGTTGGGTGTTGTGCGGATTGGCGGCGAGGATCGCCGCGGCGACCGTGCCGAGCGGCGTCGTGTCGTCGCGCCAGTTCGTCCACGGGTCGTATGCGGTGCCGTGCCCAGCGTCGAGGACGCCGTTGTCGAACACGCGGTAGCTGCCCACGCCGACGCCGGCGACGACGACAGTGGCCGCACCGACACCGATGTGATGCAGCATGGTGCGACGTGTCATCGGTCCGGTCCCGTCGACTGGTGGTGGGGTCGGTCGTTCACGCGACGGTGCAGTGTCGACGGCAGGTGAAGCGGTGAGAGAGGTCATCAGTCGAAAGCTTTCGGTTCAGGCATCTCGACGTCGCATCAGGAAGTTGGCGAGCAGCATCAGAACGGTCGTCCACAGGCACATGACGCCGAAGCCTTGCCAGGGGGTGAGCAGGTCGTCGGGGCCCTGTCGGGCGTTCACCATCAGCTGACCGGCGCTCGTCGGCAGGTAGGCGAACACGTGGTCGCCGATGCTCCCGGGGATCAGTTGCGTCAATGGTGCGAGCACGAGCACGAACGCGATGATCCCGGCGATGCCACCGGCGGTGTGCCGGACGATCGCCCCGATCGCGATCGAGAACACGCCGAGCACGGCCCCGTAGAGACCGGCGCCGAGGATGGCGCCGAGCACGCCCGGGTCACCGATGCCGACTGCGACCTTGGAGTGCAGGATCGGTGCACCGATCGCGAAGGCGCCGAACGCGGCGACCTCGCTGACGACGAACACGACGACTGCGAACACCGCTGCTTTGGCGAGCAGCATCGGCGTCCGCCTGGGCACGGCGAGCAGGCTGGAGCGGATGGTGCCGCTGGAGTACTCGTTCGCGATCACCAGCACCCCGAGGACGCAGACCGCGAGCTGGCTCAGCTGGAACCCGGCGCCGAGGATCAGCCGGGTCGGGTCGAGTCGGTAGGTCAGCTCCTGGACGGGTGCGAGCTGGTCCCACTGGCCGACGGTCAGCCCGACGAACAGCGCCGTGAACCCGATCGTCACGACCACGAGGAGCACGAGCGCAGTCACGCTCGAGCGCAACGAGCGGATCTTGGTCCACTCCGACCGGAGCAGCCCACCGATGTCGACGACGGTGGGCGGATCGAGTCTGGTGGGGAGGTCGACGGTGACGGTCATGAGCGTGCTCCCGAAGATGCAGCTGTCACGGGTTCACGGTCGCCGGGGGCGGCAGCGTGGCCTCCGAATTCGGTGCTGGTGTGGGTCTGTTCCATGAAGGCGTCCTCCAGGGATGCGAGTTGTGGGGTGAGCTCGTGCAGCTCGAGCCCGGCCTTGGAGGCGAGGGCCCCGATGTGTGCGGCGTCGATCAGGTGGACGATGAGGTCACCGTCGGCTTCGGCGTCGACATGTCCGCCGGCGGCGGCGATCAGATCGCTCAGCGCTGCTGCATCGGGCGACTTGACGAGCACCGACCGCTTCGACGAGCGTTCGATGAACTCGTCGGTGGTGCATGCGGCGATGAGGCGACCGCGGCCGATCACGATCAGGTCGGTCGCGGTGGCGGCCATCTCGCTCATCAGGTGGCTGGAGATCAAGATGGTGCGGCCTTGGCCGGCAAGGTCGATGACGAGGTTGCGGATCCACATGATCCCGTCCGGGTCGAGCCCGTTGACGGGTTCGTCGAGGATCAGCACCTGCGGGTCGCCCAGCAACGCAGCGGCGAGGCCGAGGCGTTGACCCATGCCGAGGGAGAAGCTGCCGGCACGCTCGTGGGCGACGTCGTGCAAACCAACGAGGTCGAGCACCTCATCGACGCGTCGGCGCACGATGCCCTGGGTTTGAGCGAGGTAGAGCAGGTGGTCGAACGCGGAGCGGCCCTTGTGGGTTGCGCCGGCGTCCAGGAGCGCCCCGACCACCGTCAACGGCCTCACGAGATCCACGTAGCGGACACCGCCGATCAGGGCATCCCCCGAGGTCGGTCGGTCGAGTCCGACGATGAGTCGCATCGTGGTCGACTTGCCGGCACCGTTCGGGCCGAGGAACCCGGTCACCACACCGGGCTGAACGGTGAATGAGAGGTGGTCGATGACGACCTTGCCGTTGTAGGTCTTGCACAGGTCGCGGACCTCGATCACGTGCGGTGTTGCGGGTGACGTTGTCATGTCGGGTTCGTTTCTGCGAGGGCTGACGGTTCGGAGCCGCCCTGGTCGAGATGGATGGGTGGGTATTGGTCAGGCACCGCGTGTTGGCATCTCACGACGACGGCTCGCCTCGCACGGTCCTCGTGCGTTCCCGCGCCGAGCGTGCGCTGCGCACGTGGGAATCGGGTGAGGTAAGCATCGAGCAACGGGCCGATGCCGGCGGGGTCGTCAGCTCCCACGACAACGCGGCCGGTCATCGGCAACCACCGACCTTGGATCAGCACGTCGACGTCTCGTTCGTCGCGGAAGTTCTGCCACCAGGTCTTGTTGTCTGACCCGGCGACCATGATCACGATGTCGGCACCGCACTTCGCATACTGCGTCGGCAGTGTGATCTCCCGATCGGTCCGGCGTCCCAGGTAGCGGATCAGGTCAGTGGAGCCCGACATCAACCGATGGAATGGCGAACGCAACAGCGTCGACACACACGCGTTACCGAAGCTCATGATGAGAACCCTGAACGCCTGATTGTCGGCGCAGTGTCCGACGCCGTCGTGTTCGTTCGCTCGGCGCTGCGAGCAGGCGTCCATGACCTGCGGGCCAGGAGCGGAAAGAGCAGCCGCACGGCCACGGTGAGCCCGACGAGAGCGAAGAGGCCGAACGCCACCGTGTTCGTGGTCGAGGCCGCGGGGTCGTCTTTGGCGTGCATGACGACGGCCATGGCTGCCACGGATGATCCGAGCAGGGCGAACCAGCCGACGACGCCGTAGATGGCGTTGTGAGCCCAACCGGCGCCGCGGATGAGACCGACGCCCACCGCTGTCAGGGTCGGGACGACGATGCCGAGATCCATGAGCTTGACGACCCAGAACACGCCGGGGTCGGCGAGGTATTCGGGTCGGGTGGGCCGGTCGCGCCATGCGTCGATCAGGGTGGGTAGGTGCAGGCCGATCACGACGAAGAGGGCGACGACGATCACGAAGGAACCGAGCAGACGCTGACTGCGGCGGCTCATGGGCCGTAGTCGTCGCGCGTCGATCGAGGCCCAGCTCTTCAGAGCGATCGCGCTGCCGAGAACGAAGATCGCGAGGTGGAGCACGAAAAATCGCTCGCTGTTTCCCGCGTAGCGTGCGAAGTCACCGCCGATCGTAAGTTGTGTGTAGGTGTAGACCGCGAACACTGCCGGGCCGAGTGCGACGACGGGCGCAGCCGGATGCCGACGCCATGCGAGCAGCGAGGCGAACAAGCTGACCGGTACCACCAGCACCAACGCGACGAAATCGCCGCCCACGACCTGATTGAGCGCATCGACGGACAGGTGGTAGTGGATTGCTCCGTTCGTCAAGGGACCGAGCAACGCCGCGATCGCGACCCCGGCTGCGAGTGCAATCAGTGCTGGGCACATCCATCGAGCACGTTGGCCGGTGCCGGCGTGACCGACGGTGTCGACCGCTTGCTCTGGTGTCGGAGTGACGGGCGCCCGGGTGAGGGCGACCGTCATGATGGTGCAGTCGTGGACGCGGGAGTGGTGGTGGAGCCCACTGGCGCGGTGAGCTCCGTCGCAATGGTCTGCGCCCATGACCGGATCTCGCTCCAGTGGCGGGCGTCTCCGTAGGGGGCGTGAACGACACGTACGGTCGCCCGCTCGGCGAAGCTCAGATTCGCCTTATCGAGATTCCCTGCGAACACCCGGTGATCTCGGGCGTGAACGTCGTCCGCGAAGGCCCGAACCTCGGCGAGGTCGTCGGACTTCTCCGATCCGTCGCCAAGGGGACCGCTCGAGAACAACCACAGCGGCATGTGCCGGAGCGACTCTCGGTTGGCGTCGAGGAAGGTTCGAGCGTCCTTCATCCAACGACCGATGTAGACGGCGCTTCCGATCACGGCGGCGTCGAAGTCGCGCCACGAGATGGGAGCGTCGGTCTGGGCGACATCGACGATCGACACGTCGAGGCCGGCGTTGCGGAGCTCGTCACCCACCGCCTCTGCGATGGAGAGGGTGGAACCGTGCTTGGAACCAACGACGATGATCACGTTCATGACTGCTCCCTCGCTGTCGACCGGAAGACGGCCTTGCAGCGACGCTCAACGTATTGGCGGCGCTGAACGCCAGGCAGGGCCAAAGGTCCTCAGAGCGCCGAGATCCTCGGCGTCGGGAAGCCCCGAAACCAGTGCGCAAGGACAACCCCAATGCGCCGCGGGTCTGCGATATCGCCGATCTGGGCTGCTCTTGCAGATCCGAACCTTGCTGCCGAGATGCGGCGCTCACGCGGAGGTTGTCAGCGACGATCTTTCGGCGGGGTCGCGGATGCCGCGGAGCATGCGTTGGGTCATCACGAAACTGACGACGCCGGTCGGTTCTACGATCAGCGACGCCCACCTACGCCGGTAGGTGTAGCGCTCGCGAACCAGCAAGCGGGTGGCTCCGTGAGGCAACGCGCTGAGTACGAAGGCCCACGTGAAGTCGTACGGAGCGGCAATCTTGCCCATTTGGACGGCGCCTTGCAGGACCAACGCCCGTTCGGCCTCGACCTGAGCGGCTGTGAGGGCGACCTCTGGTGCGAGCTTGACGTCGTCGCCGGCTTTGAGGTGCTGCCACTCCGGCACGATCGAATCGGCGCTGTGGATCCCTGCACCGACGAGGTTCTCCAGCCGGTCGTAGGTGTAGAAGCCGCCTCGCCCTTGGCCGAGTTGGGCGATCCATGGCCACACCGCGGCAGGAGTCGCGGCGATCGTCACAGCCCTCGTGGCAACGACATTCGTGGTTGCCAGCAGCTCGTCTCCGGGCAGGCTCAGGCGCAGCTCATCGTCAGATGCACCCCATCGCAACATTCGCTTCCTGACGAGCCCACCGGCGAGGAGGCCAGCGGCCGCAGTTCCGATCGACCGCGCCACGTGGGGTCTGGATCTCTGGCTCGAGCAGTGCACCGTCACACCACGTCGCGTCGTCGGACGGCGATCAGCCCGATCATCGCAGGGATGATCGCCCATGTGGCGAGTGCAGCGACCGCCGCGGGTGCCGCGACGTCGGTGGCGGTCCCGGACACGACATTGGCGAGGATGCCCGGCATCCATGACCCGGAGCCGCTGACAAGCTGCACCACCAGTGGCGGGGCGATGATGAGGACCAGGACGGCGCTCGTCACTGCGCCGCCGACGTTGCGTACCACGGCCCCGATGCCGGCGCCAAGGATCGCACCGGCGGCGCCAGCGAACGCCGCGGCGGCGATGACCCGGAAGACGTCGCCTGCAGAGACGAGGAAGCCGTAGTCGGTGGTGGGGAGCGCCAGAGCAACTGCTGTCACGGTGAGTCCGGCGCCGACGATGCTGAGCACACCGCCGACGCCGGCCACCGCGGTGAGTTGGGCGAGCACGGCGCGATGTCGGCGTGGCGACGCCAAGAAGGTGGGCACGACCGTGTGGTGGCCGTACTCGCGGGCCACAGCGATCGCGCCGAAGAGGCCTGCGCCCATGAATGCGTTGGCAGCGAATGCGGTCAATGATCGCTGGTCGGCGGCGGTGGCGATGAAGGCCTTGCTGCCGTCCATGTCGGTTCCCGCAATGACGGCGAAGGCGTTGAGCCCCGCCATCACGACGATGACCGCCAGGAACGCGAGCGGCATCTTCGTACTCGTGAGCTTGCGGAGTTCGGAACGGATGAGTCGTGTCATCGTCATGGCTTGCTGACTTCCTTGTCGGTCGACGGCTCGCTGGTCCAGTTGAGGAACAGCTCCTCGAGCGACCCGGCGTGTGGGGAGAGTTCGTGCAGGGCGACGCCGATCGCGAAGGCCCGGTCGCCGATTTCGTCGATCGGCATCCCGCGCACGACCAACCCGTCGCCGCCCTGGGCCTGGGTTGTCGCGCCGGTCCGTTCCAGCGCTGCGGCGAGCCGGTGCGGGTCGGTGCTTCGCGCCAGTGAGGCAGCCTGTTGGAGCTCGGCCAGCGCACCATGGGCGACGAGGCGGCCTTGGTTGATGACGATCACATCGTCAGCGAGGTGTTCAACCTCAGCCAACAGGTGACTCGAGACGAACACGGTGCCACCGCGTGCGGCGTGGCTCCGGAGCAGATCGCGAAGGGTGCGGATTCCTTGCGGATCGAGCCCGTTGCCCGGCTCGTCGAGGATGAGGACCGGCGGTTCACCGAGGAGGGCGGCGGCGAGGCCGAGACGTTGCCTCATGCCGAGCGAGTAGGCACCGGCCCGTCGGTCCGCAGCATCGGCGAGACCGACTTGTTCGAGGATGTCGTCGACTCTCGTTGGGCTGATGCCGATGGCGTCGGCGAGTATCCGCAGATGGTTGCGGCCGCTTCGGCCTGGGTGGAAGGCTTCTGACTCGATCATTGCGCCGACAGTTCGAGCCGGATCGGACAGGTCTCGGTAGCGGCGGCCACCGATCGAAGCCGAGCCTTCGTCGGCCCGAGCGAGATCGAGCATGATCTTCAGGGTCGTCGACTTACCGGAACCGTTCGGGCCGAGGAACCCGGTGACCCTGCCCGGAGGCACCGTGAAGCTGAGATGGTCGACCACGACGTGATGGCCGTAGCTTTTCGTGACGTTGTCGACCGTCAAGAGATACGTGCCGCCGGCGGGAGCGGCACACGGCTGCGGACCAGTCGTAGGGGCTGTGACGACTGAGTTCGCCGTGGGCGATGTCGCGGTGGGTGATGTCATTGTCATCGGGTGTCACCTGACTGAGCGAGGTCCGGCCGCCAGGGCGGGGTCGGCTGGATGGTGGCTGCGCCTTGCGGCGCAGCTGAGAACATGCGCGTGTGGGAAGCGCCGATCGGCGCCTGTTGGCTCGTGGGTGATCACGACGAAGTCGTTTCGGCAAGGACGGTGCCGACCATGTAGGTGACGAAGTCGTCGGGTTGTTCGAACAGCGGTCGATGACCGGACGTGTCGAACACCGCGAGGTCTTTGGTGGGAGCCGTCAAGGTCGAGTACCACTCGGCGAATGGCTGGGAGCGACCGCGGGCCTCGTGAGCACCCTCGACGAAGAACACGGGGACGTCGAGGTGGGTGGCGTCGAGGCGGAAGTCGATGTCCTGGATCTGTGGGTAGATGAAGTTGAACGTGTCGAGGAACCCGCCGAGCATGTGAACCTGTTCGACCAGGGTGTACTCGGGTACGAAGAAGTTCGTCGAGAACCCACCTTCACCCTCAGAGTTGCCGATGTGGTCATACGGGTAGACCTCGTGTTCGTTGGCCAGGGTAGCTTCGAGGTCGAGCAGCGTGGCGTATGGGGGTGGCCCGAGCGTGGTGAGGGTGTCGACGACGTCGTCGTTGCCTGTCTCGCGAGCCCACGCAAGGGTGTCGGCGTAGAAGATGCGGTCTGTCTCGCGGGCGCTGACCATCTGCCCGGTTCCGATGAACGCGGTGTACAGCTCGGGATGCTGCTGGACGGCGCGGACACCGAGGATCGTGCCGTAGGACTGACCGAGCAGGTAGATCTTGTTGTGCCCGAAGCGCTCGCGGAGGTAGTTGGTCACGTCGATGGTGTCAGCGACTGCGTTGTCGAACGTCAGCGTCGCCGTTGGTTCGATCTCGGTGTAGGACTTCCCGGTCCCGCGCTGGTCCCAGGTCACCACGACGAAGTCGTTCTCGAGCGCTGCGAGGTGGTTGCGCATCGCTCCCAGCTCGCTGCCCCCGGGGCCACCCGCGAGATACAGCAGGATCGGGTTGTCGGTGCTTGCGCCGCGGATCATCATCGCGAGGTCGTGGCCCGCGATGTCGACCCGGATCAGTTCGGCGATGCCGCTCTCGACCCTGTTGCCGCTTGCGTCCCTGATCGCTGCGGTGCTTGCCGGACGAGCTATTCCCGCTGCGAGAACGATCATCGCGATGGTGGCCACGCCGGCAAAGGTTCGCCGCACGTAGCGCCCGACACGAGCCCGGCCGTGTCGATTGGGTGGACCACCAGTTGCACGCCGTGCCAGCGCTGAACCGACAGCAGCGCCGAGCAGCATCGGCGCCAGTCCGACAACACCATGGAACCCGCGCCCCACCGCAAACGCGAGGATCCCATAGGTGCTGCCTGGATGGATCGCATCGACGGTCGGACCGTCAGAGCCGATCCGGGCAACCTCGAACACCGTCGCGAAAACCACGGGAGCGAGCAGCATCGCCCACCGGGATCGCATCGCGAGCCCGGCTGTCAGGCCGACAAACGCTGCGATCACCATCGCGCTCAACACTTGCGTCGTGGTCAGTGGTCCGCGTGGAGTCCACCAGCCGACCAACAACGCAGCCGCGACGGCGACGCTGGCCGCGGCACCCGCGCCAAAGCGCCAGTCACGCCAGACAACAACGGCCCCCCGACTCATGGCGAGCCGATCAAGCAGAGCGGAGCGAACAAGTTCGTGCCGCTCCGCGCCGTCAGCGACGAGGTCACCCGACGCGGCGACGGCGAGCGCGACGGCTTCGGTGCTCTCACTGGACTGAAGCTCTTCGATTGTGGAAATGACGACTCCTCATCGCGCAGGGGCTTGAATCTCGTTCACTGCTCTCGAGCGGCTTCTGGCGAGTTCTGGCATTCATCGTGCTCGCTGCCGGCTGGACCCGCCAGAGTCGAACGACCCGATGGTTCAGCTGGCGGTGGCACGTGGACTCTTCACCTGGTTCCAAGCTGATCGAGCATGGTCTCGTCCGACGGTCGTTCGCGCCGGAACAGCCACGCAAGAGCAACGCGGTCTGACCGGCTACCGCAAGTCAGTGATCGAAGAACGCAGCCGTGAAATTCAATGTCTGCAGTCGGCAGTGGCCGGCACGACCTTGGTGCCGCGGTGTCGCTGCACGAGGCGAACAATTGCGAGGACGATGACGCCGGCGCCTGGAATGATCCAGGGTGGGATGACCACGGTGATGACGACTGCGCCGAGCGTGGCCCGGTTACCGATGTGCCGTCGCCGCCGCCAGGCGGCGACGAGGATCAGCGCAGCCGCTTCGGCGTACCAGACCGAGGAATTGGCGAGGGAGTGATCGGCCACGTCGGGCACGGAACCGGTCGGTGTACGCGAGTAACCCGCAGCGATGAGATCGTCAACGACGCGCAGGTTGCCGAGCATCACCAGCACCGTCGTGAGCAACCACACTGCGCCGACGGCGATGACGTCGACCTGGCGCCGAGCGGCGGGTGACGACCAGAAGAGGATGGACAGGAGAGCTGCAGACATGAACGGCGCGGTCGCCCCGCCGAGGTGTTCGGCGGCGTGGCCGCCGACGTCGTAACGCGAGTTCAAGAGCAGCGATTGTGCGATGAGCGCCCCGGCGACGAATGCCGGTGCCGGCCACCAGACGCGAACGATGCGGGCAAGCCGCGAGGTCCGATGGCCGGCGGTGAGATCGATCTTCATCATCTCCTGACAGACGGGTCAGCGTTACAACCGGGTGACACCCCTCATCGCCATCGCCGATTCTGCGCCGTCGAGGCCGACCTGATCCGTCGTGGCGAAGTCGTCGAGGCGTCCCAGGTGGTAGCACGAGGTGCAGCAGGCTGACTCACGACGACCCGCGCCGGCCGCATTGGCCACATCAAACTCGACGCCAACGTACGAGGCCGCCTCGGTCGGCGACGGCTGCATCTTCGGATGCACTGCCTACTCGCCTGCGGCGCTACCGAGTCGTCGAAGCAGCCGATGTCGTCGACCAGTTCACCGGCCTCGAACGAGACCTCGCGAGTCTCACCGGTCACGCCGCCGCAGCTGCGCCGACTCGCCGGGTGCCGCGTCGGGTGCAGCCCGCCGGAGACGAGGTCTGACCATGGCGCGACTTCCGCGTCCGTGTCAAACGTACGACCTGGGGATCAGCCTGTTCGTTCGTGCTCTCGCTCAAGGTCATCCGGTAGACGCTGCGCGCCTCGAGGCGGCTTGGGTTGTCGCCCCCACACGGGACGATGATCCACGTCGCCGGCGCGACGCGCTCGCAGTGCTGCTCGATGCGTGGCGCCCCGCATGCTTCGCCGGCGAAACCACCCCTGCCCGCTCGCGGAGGCGGCGGTTCGGCTCGATCGCCTCAGGTCGACGATCCTCAACGACCGCATTGCGGCCGACCTCGCCCTCGGCCGTGGCGCCGAAGTGGTCCCTGAGCTGGAACAGCTCGTGGCCATTCATCCGTTCGACGAGCGGCTGCGCGGGCATCTCATGGTGGCGCTGTACCGGTCGGGTCGCCAAGCCGACGCCCTCGCGGTGTACACCTCGACCCGCGCTCTGCTCGTCGAGGAGCTCTGGTGGAACCGGGTCCCGAGCTGCGCGATCTCGAGCAGCTCATCCTGCGCCACGACGGCGCGCTTGTAGACCCCCCGAGATCAGGCAACGGCGCGGTCGCGCCGCGCGACGACGAACCGCACACCAATCTGCCACACCCCGTGGACTCCTTCGTCGGACGAGACAACGAGATCACCGAACTTCAGCGTCTCCTCGGTCACTACCGGCTGGTGACCTTGACCGGCGCGGGAGGCATCGGCAAGACCCGCCTCGCAGTCGAGGCCGGCCGCCAGCTGGTCGACGCCTATGCCGACGGTGTCTGGCTCGCCGAACTTGCGTCGGTGGTCAACGAGGCACGCATCGGCGCCCTGCTCGGCGTCATACGCGACGCGGCATCGAGCGACCCCGAGACCCGCGAGCTCTGGGAGCTGATCCAGTCCGACTTCTACGTCAATCAACGAACGATCGTCGAGACCCTCGATCGAACGAACGCCCTTGCCCCTGGCCTCGACACCACCCGAGCCGCCGACCTTCTTTGGACGCTGAATCATCCCGACGTGTGGCTGCTCCTCGTCGGGCGCCGAGGCTGGACACCCGAACAGTTCGAGGCCTGGCTGGGCGACACCGCCTGCGCCCAGCTGCTCCCCCCGCCCCGGACGCGCCGCACCCGGTCGTAGCGCCCGTGATCGGCTCCTGGTCATGGCGGTACTGCACCAGCGCCGCTACCCCAACTTCGGCGCCGACCCTCAGCCCTGACGATCCCGCTGTATGCGACGAGCAGTCCCGAGGGCTTCCGATCACCAATCGCCGTGGACTTCGGGCTTTCGACCGCCGGCGAGGAAGGCCCTCCGCCGAGGCATCGGCATGCTCAAGCATTCGCCGGTCAGAGCATCGCGATGCGGCGGTCGAAGTCCGCAGCGAGGTCGATCAGCGCAGCGCGGCAGTCGCCCGTGTAGGCCGGGGCATGCATCGGGGCGAGCGTGTCGATCTCGAGTTCGGCCAAGCGACGGCACGTCGCACCACTCGACGGGTGCAGCGACAGCGAGCCGGGCATGTCGTTCTCGGCCTGCACGGCAGGCCCCACGATGTCGTCGTCCGTGGCGGCGACGTACGGCCCGTTCCAAGTGAACAGGTCACCACAGAACAACGTCTTGGTAGTGATGTCGTAGAGCACGCCGGCTTCCCACGCGTGCGGCACGTGCGGTGTGTCGAACCACTGCACGACGTGCCCACCGATGTCGAGCGTCTCGCCGTCGCCGAGCGCTCGTGGCGGCCGGTCCGCGAGATCACCGATCGACACCATGCACCCGATGAAGCCCTGGACGACTGTGGCATGCGGCGCGAGCGCCAACCATTCGTTCATCGAGCCTGACTCGTCTGCTTCGACGTGACCGAAGCTCACCCACCGCACCGCGTCCGCCGACAACACGGTGGACACACTGGCCGACACGAGCGGGAACAGCCCGCGCATCCCAGTGTGGAACAGCAGCGGTTCGGCGGCCGCAATGAGGTACTGATTGAAGGCCACAGGGGCCTCGGGGACCACCGTCGTCAGCTGGTGGATGCCGGCCGCGATCTCGGTCACCCTCGTCTGCATGTCCATCAGAACGGCACCTCCGTGGCCAGCAGACCGGTGCGAGGCTGCGCGTCGGCCGGCGGGCGACCGGAGAGTGTGCGGCACATCTCTATCGCGTCGACGGTGACGCGTTCGCCGCTGCCGTCACCGGCCACGAACTCGCCGCCGGCGGGGCCCGTGAGCGCGAGCGTGAAGGGCTGACCATAGCGACGTGCCAGCTCGGCGACGACATCGGCGACGATGCGACCGTCGTGCGCCGCAGTGAGCTCGAGGTCGCGGCCCGTTGCGCGGGCGATGTCGATGCGGTGCATCCACGGGTCGCGCGTGAGAATCGTGTCGAGCAGGTACGCCATGCGCCACGTCTCGACCGCGCCGCCCACCTCCTGCCTCATCGGCATCTTGCGGAACAGCCACGGCGCCTTCGCTCGCCAGCGGGCGGTGCGCGGACCGATCTCGTCGACGCGGGCGATCAGCTCTTCGATCGACAAGTGGAGGTGGTCGGCGACCTGCTTGGCCGTCAACGCGTCGATCATCGGGCCGCCCTCACGCTTCGACGTCTTCGTCGCGGCACCCATCGCCCCGAACAGCCGGCGGAAGCCGACGAAGGTCGCCATCATCCCGAGGCTGTGCCCGGCAATGGCTCGGACGTCCCACAGCGGGCAGTCGGTGGGCTTGTTCCACTCGTCGGGCGCCAGCGACCGTAACTGCGACGCCATGCGGGTGTACTCCGTGCGCGCCAGACTCTCGGTCTCGGAACGGGTGATCGGTGGGATGGTGTCGACTGGTCGTGCAGTCATCATGTTGTTCGTCTCCTCGTGGCTGATTGCTTCTGCTTCTTGGTCATGTGGTCGTAGAACATCTCGACGGCATCGTCGATCAAACGGATCCAGCCGTCCCCACCTGGGTCGTTGGAGAGCTGTTGGTCCGCCAGGCCCGCGCCGATCGCGGTGAACAGGTCGACCGCAGCGGGGTCGGTGATCCCGCACGCCTCCATGCGTCGGCCGAGCCGTTCGAGGCTGCCCTCCGAGATGGCGAACGACTCCGCCGACGGCTCGAAGCCGGGGATCGTTCGCTGGAACAGCAACAGGTAGCGCGCAGCGTCGGCTGCGCAGAACCCGACGAAGAAGCGAACCAGCTGCTTCAGGCCCTCCAGCGGTTCGCCAAGCTCGTCCGATGGCTCGGCCTCCACGAACTCACGCGCACCCTGTGCGTACATCGCGTCGTAGATCGCATGCTTCGAGTCGAAGTAGCTGTAGAGCGAGGGCGCCTGCATCCCGACCGTTCGAGCCAGGTCGCGCAACGACAGCGCAGCAAGCCCGTCGGCACGGACCTGCGCCCACGCGGCGTCGAGGATCTCTGCCTTGGTGCCCTCTTTGCGCTCGGCTCGCCTATCTCGCTTAGGCATTTCTAACATCGTTAGGATATTAGAACGTCGTTCAGCATTCAGTCAAGTCGGCAACGTTGAAGGTCACGATCGCCGCCGCATCGACCCTCACGGCGGCGGCGAGCACGTGGCGATCCTTGCGATCGCAGCTCAGTCCGTCGACCAACGACCGATAGCCAGCCACTTCCGCGTCCGGCAACGCAGCGGCCATCTCCGCGATGAGCCGGTCGACGCAACCGGCGTTGAGGCCGTCCTCGACGGGGTTGCGGTGGAGCTCGTCGACGATGTCGGCGGACCACAGCGCGTGATACAACCCACGCTCCGCCAGGCGGCTCGGCGAGTCGAGCTGCGCGCCTCACCGAACAGGTCATGTCCTCCAAGCGCACGGGCACTTCATAGACTCAGCTCGTGGTTCCCATGTGTGATGCTCGGTGCGATCTGCTTCAGCCTCTCCGCCTCTGGGAGACATTCAGATGACCGCGGTCACGACCTCGCTGTTGGAGCTGTTCCGGCTCGACGGCAAGGTTGCCGTCGTGACCGGCTCGGGACGCGGCATCGGTCGCGGCATCGCGATCGGGCTGGCCGACTGCGGCGCCGATGTCGTCATCACCGCCCGCCGCAACGACGAGATCAACGAGGCCGTCGCGCAGGTCGAGGCACGCGGGCGCCGCGCCCTCGGCGTCGCCGGTGACATCACCGACGCCGGAGTGGTGCGCAACCTGGTCGAACGGACGGTGTCGGAGATGGGCCGCCTCGACATCTGGGTCAGCAATGCCGGCGGCTCGGAGTTCAAGGGCAGCTACCCGACGCTCGAGATGCCCGACGACCACTGGGACGCTCAGTTTGCGTTGAACCTGCGCCCGCACTTCATCGCTGCGAAGGCGTGCGCAAACGTGATGCAGCCGGGCTCGTCGATCATCGGGATCTCGTCAACCGCAACACTCGGCCCGTCGCCGCAATTCGGTGCCTACGGCGCCGCCAAGGCGGCGATGAACCAGCTCACTCGCACCCTGTCAATCGATGTCGCCCCGAAGGGCATACGTGCCAACGCCATCGCGGTCGGCATCGTCCCGACCGAGTCGCTGTTCACGATCGGCAAAGCCACCGAGCAGTCGCTCACGGCGATGGCCAAGTCGGTCCCGCTCGGCCGCCTCGGCGATCCGATGGACATTGCCGCCGCCGTCGTCTACCTCTCGGCCCGATCCGGAGAATGGATCACCGGGCAGACGCTGGTGGTCAACGGGGGTCGCTGAAGCGAAGGTGTGAGCCGGGATCGCTGCCGTCGGTGCTTACCTGGCCAGTGCTCGCGATCCTTGCGTGGGCGCGGCGTGTGGCGCCGGACTTGACCCTCGGGTGGCATGCGCATGGGCATATGGGCTCCTTGGGACGCTGCACTTCGCAACCCTGTGGTGGATGCGCGATCAGACGTGCTCGTCCGACGAGATCGTCGACGACCTCACCGAGTTGCTGTGGTCGGGGATCAGCGGTACATCACAACTACATTCCCGGCCGAACGCCTCACGACGCGATCCTGGGCACGAGCTCCTGCGGCCCCTCGGCGAGCCTGTCATCGGTCGATGATCGTCCAGCGACCTCACTCATTCCGCCGCCGTAGCGTCTAGCGCTCGCGGTCCCGTCCGCGTGAGGGGCGTGGTGTGAAAAGATCGGTGCATGACGAAGTTGCTGCGGCACCTGGCCATTGCGGTCCGCCCCCGTGGCTTTGCGGTGCTCGTGCTCCTGGTCGTAGCGGTGATGGGCGTCGTGTATCCCTTCGTCGACGACCGCACCCAGAGTCCGTTGGCGGTCTTCGTGCTGCCGGTTTTGGTGATCGCTGCGTTGGGCTCGTGGCGAGAGACGCTGCTGGTCGCCAGCGTTGCCAGCATGGTGGCACTGACGGTGGGCCTGGGGGGGCCACTCGACGCCGCCGGCCTGTGGGCACGGATGGTGATCGTGGTCTGCTGTGGGGTGCTCAGCGTGGCGGTGGCCGCGGAACGTGCTCGCCGCGATCGTGTGATCCAGGATTCCGATCGGTCGTTGTTGCGTGTCAGTCGAGCGATGCACGCCGGCAAGGTCGGCACCTGGAACTGGGAGCCAGCCAACGCGACAGTGGCGTGGGACGACGACATGCATGCGTTGTTCGGGCTCGAGCCCGACGAGTTCGACGGTTCGTTCGATGGGTGGGTGGCCCGCATCCATCCTGACGATCGTGAACGAGTGCGGTCCGTGCTCGAGTCCTTTCTGGTTCAGCGTCAGGTGTTCAGTTTCGATCATCGATGTGTCTGGCCGGACGGTACTGCTCATTGGATTCACGGGGTTGGTGAGGTGGTGATCGGGGAGTCCGACGATGTCGTTGGCGCAGTGGGCGTTGCCCTCGACATCGACGAGCGGGTTCGCCTGCTCGAGGTCGAACGCGCCGTGTCCGAGCGTGCCGGGTTCTTGGAGCGTACGAACCGTGTCCTGTTCGAGTCGCTCGACTTAGGGACCGTCGTCGATCGCATCACTCAGGCGGCCGTCGCCGAGCTCGCCGACTGGTGCTCGGTGGTGGTGACCATCGACCAACCCGCCGAGGCACCGTTGATCGCTGTCGCCCATGGTGATCCGGAGATGGTGGTGTGGGCGAAACGTCTGCAGAAGAGGTTCCCGTACGACGAATCGGCGACGTCGGGCGTCCCTCAGGTGGTGCGCACAGGGCTCGTCGAGTTCGTACCGGTGATCGACGCAGCTGTGCTCGATGCGGTGGTGGTCGATCCCGAACTGCGTCAGATCGTCGAGAGCCTTGATCTGCGTTCATCGATCACGGTTCCTCTGGTGGGTGGTCTCGGCACGCTGGGTGCGCTCCAACTCGTGCGGACCTCGACAAGTCCGACGTTCACAGCCGCCGATGTGCAACTCGCCACGGATCTCGCCCGTCCCATCGGCGCTGCGCTGAACAACACCATCTTGTTCCGTCGTCAGCAAGACGCCCAACAGGCGCTCGAGGGTCTTCAGCGGTTGACGGCCCGACTTGCCGATCTCTCGACTGTGGCCGACATCGCCGCCGTCGTCGCTCAGTTTGCCGCCAGCCTGGTGCATGCCAACAAGAGTCTGCTGTACACCGCTGGGCTGGCGGGTTCGTTCCACCTCGCCGCTCACGTCGGCTACGAGTTCGAAGAACTCAGCGGGTTGAGGGTGCTCGCCGCGTCCGACCACGCGCCGGTCACGGACGCGATTTGCGACCGATCCCCGATCATCCTCACGACGCGCCCCGAGATCAACGAGCGCTACGCCTACATGTCCGACAGCTTGGTCGATGACGCTGCCATCGTCGCGCTCCCGCTGCTTCTGCGAGGGACCGTGATCGGAGGGCTGTTCGTCGCGTGGGGTGACGCTCACGCAGTCAGTGACACTGAGATGAACCTGTTGCGTACCATCGCGGGCCGATGTGCCGGGGCGCTGGAACGGGCACGTCTGTACGAGCAGCAACGCTCGATCGCCGAGACGTTGCAACGCAGCCTCTTGCCTGCGCACCTGGCAACACCGGAGTGGTTCAGCGCCGAAGGTCGCTATTGGGCCGGTGTGGAGGGCACCGAAGTCGGTGGCGACTTCTACGACCTGTTCAAAGTCACTGACAACCGGTGGGCGCTCACCATTGGCGACGTCTGCGGCAAAGGAGTCGAAGCCGCCGCGCTGACAGCGGTCGCTCGACACACCGTACGGTCAGCGGCACGCCACGCACACGCGCCCACGGACATCCTGATCGAGGTTCACGAAGCACTTCGCACCTACGACGGAACGAACTACTGCACGCTCTGCGTCGCGTTCTTCGACCGAGACGAAGACACCCTCACGGCGCACGTTGCCCTTGGCGGCCACCCCCGCCCGCTCTTGCGACGAGGCGATGGGACGGTGGAACCCCTCGGGCGCCCCGGCACTCTCCTCGGACTCATCCCGCCCGTGACCCACACCACGAGCACCCAGCTGCTTCCGGGTGATGTGTTCGTGCTGTACACCGACGGCGTCACCGACGCACCCCCCGACCTTGCCGTCACCGTCGAGGAACTCGCCGACACCATCAGCCGAGCGCACCCGACCCCAGCAACGATCGCGCAATCGATCGACGATCTACTCCGCACACGCCGCCCAGGCGGCATCACCGACGACACGGCACTCCTCATCACCCAAGTCCTGCCAAGTCCCGAAGGCCGAACCCTGCGACCCGCAGTCACACCCACTCCACATCCCTGACCAGTCAGCACGGCGCCGCCACAACGCCACGCCGTAGACCCCCAATCGGGAGGGTCAGAGCCATCTCTCCTGGCGGCAAGGAGGCTCATGTCCAGCCTCCGACTCGACCGGCTTTCCCGATCCACTCATCACGCGCCGCATCTGATCGTCAACCTCGGTGTGGCTATCCGAGAGCACGGGCGGCTTTCGGGTCGACTCTTCCTCGCGTGCGTTTCCGTCGCGCGTCCCTCCGCGTCCTTGACCTCCGGCCCATACCGGGGACATGTGCTACCTGCGAGCTACGACACGAGCGAGGCGAAGATGTCGCTTGCCGCTGCAGGGGAGACGCTGCCAGGCGGGTCTGCGGTGGCGCCGTTGTTGAGACCGAAGAACGCCACGAAGGCGCCATTCGAGTGCGTCAAACCCTCGTAGTCACCGGTGAAGTAGCCGAAGGCGTCGGCTCCGCTCGACATGTCAAAGTCGCGACCGACCTTGGTTTCCGCCCACGTCACACCGCCATCGTGCGAGTGCAGCAACCAGGTACTCGTGACAAGCGGGATGCCGGCGTCGTCGAAGCGGAAGTCGTAGTGCAGCACGCCGACGGTGCCGTCGGGCATGACGTGTACTCGCGGGGTGAACGCCTGCGAGGAGTGGTCCAGGTTGATCGCGTACGACACCGTGGTCCACTTTCGGCCGCCATCGATCGACTTGGCGAACGCGATCTGGTCGCGAGCGCCCCCGGTGGACCGGGAGTCCTGCCACGCCGCGTAGACCTCGTGGTGGCCGGGCCGAGGGTCGGCTCCCCACGACGGAATGATGTCGCCGGTGCGGACAGGGCTGCCGTACGTCGGATCGTAGACGCCAGCGGTGAGCAGCTTGTCGACGATGTGCGAGCCGGACCACGTGGCCCCCTTGTCCGTGGAGCGCTGCACAGCCACGTTGAGGCCGCGCACCTTGTGCGCATTTTTGGCGTTGTAGATGAGGTCGAAGCCGTTGACAAGGTCACCAGTGCTCGTGACCACGATCTCGTTGCCGATGGTCTGATTGAGCTGGCCGGGGTCGAGGATGATGCGCGACGTTTCCCAAGTGGCACCACCGTCGGTGGTGCGCGAGAACCAGGTCGGCCCGCGATAGCCAATGGCGTGCTCGGCAGCGGCCCGCGAGGCATGCTCGTTCGGGAACTCCAGCCGGTCCCAAACCGCGTACACGTATCGGGAATCGGTCGGATCCGCCGTAATTGAGTTCTTGTCGTTGAACACGTTGACGTCGGTGTCTCGCTTGAGAACGGTGACGGGTCCCCACGTGTGACCGCCATCCAGCGACCTGCTGACCAACGTCGCGTTTTCGCCGCTCAACGTCTGGTTGAAGCTGAGAGCGAACGAGTACGCGTTGCCGTTGGGCGAGACGCTGACCCACGGGTCGGTGGAACGCTCATAGTCGCCGCCGTTCGCCGCAGTGCCACCGGCGCACCGCGAGAACGTCGGCTGCGTGGTCGAGAGCTGCCAGGTGTCTCCACCGTCGGTCGAGTAGCCGTAGTACGTGGCGTTGGAACCGCCGTCGGACCACCGGTCCTGCTGCCAGCCGCAGACGAGGTTGTCCTCGTTGGCCGGATTGACAGCGACGAAGGGCTCCAGTTCGGTGCCTGGGAAGTTCTGTCCTGTCTGCGCCGTCCCAGGGACGCCGTTGCAGGGTGGGCCGTCGGCGTCGGCGCCGGCGAATGGGCTGCTCGTGGGACTCGCCTGGACGAGCGGGCTTGCCGTAATCGGACCTGAGGCGACGCTTGTGGCGCTGAGGAGAGCCATGACAACGCCAGCGGCGACACCTGCAGGTCTCTTCACGCTGACCTTGTGAGACACATGGGACACGAACTGAAGCGACATGTCGTCCTCCTCCGCGGTCTACATCTGTTGACCATACTCCTGGTATTCGACGGTGGCTAGATCAGAATGGTCACTCGTTCTGATGACAATTCAGAAGGTCGTAATGGCACCACGCTTCGCGCGGCATTGGCAGCCTCAAGGGCGATTTCGACGTCAAACGCGTGTCGAGCCGGTCGCTCTCGTCGGCGTGCGAAGCACAATGACCCGGTACCGGATCTTGCGTTGATCTCGCCTCGGTGATCGCTCTGCGGCGCCCTTCGCGCCCATTGCGCTCTGAGTGTGTATCGGGTGCCGACCACACTCGGGGCGCATCGGCCGGGCTGAATGCGTTCGTGAGTGCCGCTGCAGCGGGCCAGCCGGTGCAGTGTCCGAGTGCGACGATCCGGGGTTCGATGAGCCCTCCGCGGCGAACTCTGACGCAACACACGGTGGAGGTCACGGGAGAGGGCACCCAGACGCGAAACGGCCCTGCTCAAGGCAGGTGCCGTGAACAGGGCCGATTGGTGGCGGGGGCAGGATTTGAACCTGCGACCCTCGTGATGAGCGAGACGGCCTGGTTATCCGCCATTCTCCGCTCTGACCGTTTATGTGCTCTGGGCAGCCTGACTGTCGGATCGTCGGTGACCGCTATGAACCGACAATGACCGCTCCGGGCTCTGATGTGGGTTGCAAGCGGGTGGCAGGCCGCGCCGTCGTCCTGGCGATCGGGCTGTCAGACCGGAATCCCTTCCAGGCGCAGTAGATGCCCAGTGACAGCTCCCATGCGGCCTCGGGCAGTGTCAGCAGTCCAGACGGTCCCTCGCCGTTCTTGTACACACCGCACAAGATGAGCACGTGCGAGAGGATGAGCACAGGGCCACCGATGAGGCCGATCATGGCCATGCGCTTCGGTACGAGTCCGGACCGGTACATCAGGTAGCCCAGGATCACACCGTTCCCGATTCCTGCGACGAGACCAGGACCCCACTGGAATGCCCATTCGTACATGCTGGCGTGGGAGTTGCCCGTGACCGTGAGCGCCGTGGCATCGCCACCGGCGGACAGCGCGTCCGCGACGTTGACCACCGAAATGATGCTGATGATGCCGATGGCGGCGAAGACGGACTCCATGGTGCGAGCGGCTACGTAGCTGAGCGACAGGGTTTCGCTTTGTCGTTTGACGAGCGAGTGGATGACGAGGGCGGTTCCCAGCTGCGTGACGATCAGGCCGAACTCGAGAACGGCGCCGAACTTGAGGCTTGCGGTGGACGTGTCGCCCGGGAGGAAACGTACGTCTGACCAGGTTGCGCCGAGTCCATGAATGAAGAGCAGGCGTGCTGGGATGCTCGTGACGAACGTGCCGATGAACAGCCAGCCGAAGATGCGTCCGGTTCGCCGAACATCCACGACAGGATCCGCTGTGTCGCTGATCTCGTTAAGGCGGCCAAGTCGAGGTGGCGCGGTCATCGGGGCGCGGTCCGACGTGTGGGTGCTTGTGGTGTTCATGTCAGTTGTTCTCCTGGTGTGGGTGAGCGGGCGGGTCGTCCGGTGTATCCGTGGGAAGTTCGGTGAGTGAGACCAGGGTCAGGCCGACGTCGCGGAGCTTTTGGAGGAGCCCGTGGAGTGCTGATTGGTCGACGATCGGGCCGCTGATGGCGGTGGTGCCATTGTCGGTGTCGGTGTCGATGGTCAGTCCGTCGAACCACGCCGACCAGCGGGGCGCGAGGCGGCCTTTGACCCGGATCTCGTAGTGCGGGATGTGGTCGTGACCGGCAGCCGGTGTCCCGGTTGTGGTGTCGGGATTGCGGTCGTCTGCGGTCACAGGTGCAAGATACGAATGGACCGTGTGAGGCCGCCTCACATCATGTGGTGATTGGCGATGTGATTGCGCGTGGCGCCAGTTCAGAGGCCTTGTTCTGTGGCGCGGCGGGTCGCTTCTCGCCGGCTAGTGGCGCCGAGCTTGGTGTAGATGTTCTTGGTGTGGGTGCGCAGCGTGTTCATCGAAATGTGCAACTCTCGGGCGATTTCTGGGCCGCTGAGGTCGCTGCGCAGCAGGCGTAGCACATCGAGTTCGCGGCAACTGAGTTCGTCGAAAAGTCCGCGACGGGTCGCAACGACAGGTCGAGCATCTTCGGATCGGCCAGGGATTGTGGTCGCGCCGGTGGTGTCGATGGCGGCCAGCACTCGGCGGGCGTGAGCTGTTGCGTGATCGCGTGATGCCACCGAACGCAGTAGTGAGGTGACGGATGGGCCGGCGTGGAGGAAGAGACGGATGTGACGGTCTGGTTCGGCTCGTCGGAGAGCGTCGTCCAGTGCGGCCATCGCCGCTGCGGTGTCGCCGCGGGCGTCGTACGCGCTGGCCAGGAGAATCTGGACTTCGATAACGGTGCCGGTGCGGCCGCCGTGCTCTGCGGCGACGAGGAGTCGTTCGAGCAGACGGGTGGCGTCGTCGAGCGTGTGGCTGTCGGGTACGGCAGCGTGGCGGGCGATGAGGACCCTGGTGACCGTGATGTGCTCGTACTCGCGGATGTAGCTCAGCTCGTCGTCGGCGGTGAGTCCACGTTCGGCGACCCAGCGGAGCGCAGCGTCGAGGTCGCCATGCGCGAGTTGGACTCGCGCTCGCATGGCGTCGACGGGACGGACCGGTGGTGAGAAGTCGGTGTCGTAGAGGGGTGCGGCTTGGTCGATCAGCTCGAGCGCGCTCTCGAGGTCGCCCCAGGCGCGTTGCAGTCGGGCCATGGTGACGCGCCAGCGGTAGGCGTGCTGCGGGAGGCCGGCAGATTCGCCGAGCTCCTTGCTCGTCTCCAGGTGGTGGGCGGCGGCATCGAGATCGTTGCCTTCGATGAGGACTTCGCTCATCCCGGCATGCATGTCGGCGGCGCCGCGGAGGCCGGGATGCTCGGTCGTCCAGCGAAGCCCGGAGTCGAAGGTCCGCTTTGCGTCCGTGAGTTTGCCTTGGGCGATCTGGATGTCGGCCAACGCGAGCGAGCATCCGAGCATGTCTGCCAGGTGACCCGCAGCAGTGAGCTCGCGGATCGCTTCGGTGTAGCAATGAACGGCTGTGTCGAGGTCGCCGGCGGCCCAATGGGCGAGCGCCAGCAAAGCGGTCGCGCTGCCGCGGCGGATGCGGTCAGACGGTTCGACCAGCGTGAGCGCTCGGGTGGCGTATGCCGTGGTGCTGTCGAGGTCGCCGGAGAGCAGCGCGAGGCCGGCACGTTGGATGAGGAGTTGGACCGGTAGGTGCTCGAACATGTCCGTGTCGAACACGATCGGCGACGGTTCCGTCTGCTGCAGCGACGCCTCGACCAGCTGGAGCAGCGGCTCGACACCTGTCGTCTCGCCGGTGGCCATCCGCGCCCCGATGAGGCCCATGGCGAGTACTGGTCGGTCGGCGAAGACGTCGTTGGGCAGCGCTTCAAGCCACCGTCGAAGTGTGCCTTCCTGACGTCTTTGACGCATCGCAGGGGCGACGAGTTCGATCAGGCGTGCTGCTTCGTCGACGTGATGTCCGGCCATTGCGTGTTCGATGGCTTTGGCGGGTTCCCCGTTCGCCGAGTACCAGTTGCTGGCCCGGCGGTGGAGCTCGTCGATCAGGTTCGGGTCTTCGTCGATCAGTCGGGCGTGGAGCACGTCGGCGAACAGGTGGTGATACCGGTACCAGTGGCGTCGGTCGTCGAGGGCGACGAGGAACAGGTTGGAACGATCGAGCTGTTCCAGCGTCGCGCGGCCGTCGGTTCCGAGGGTCACGGCGTCGCAGAGTCCGCCGGTCAGCCGGTCGAGCACCGACGTGTGCAGCAGGAAGGATCGAACTGCGTCGGATTGGCGGTCGAGCACTTCTTCGACGAGGTAGTCGACGACGAAGCGGTCGTCGCCGGTGAAGTTGTCGATGAACGCGCCGACGTCGTCCCGGCCGCGCAGAGAGAGCGCTGCGAGCTGGAGTGCTGCGATCCAACCTTCGGTCCGCGCCTCGAGAGCTTCAACTTCTGCCGCGGACAGCTGCAGATGCATCGAGTCGGCGAAGTAGCTCGCCGCTTCGTCAGCGGTGAAGCGAAGGTCGGCGGCTCGGAGTTCGAGCAGGTCGCGACGGGCTCTCCAGCGGGCGAGCGGCAACGGCGGATCGACCCGGGTGGCGATCACGAGATGAAAGCGGGGCGGGGCGTGTTCTACAAGGAAGCAGACAGCGTCGTGGATGTCGGTCGAGTCGATCACGTGGTAATCGTCCAGGACGAGGGCGACGTCGGCGTCGAGCCACTCCAGGTCGTTGATCAACGATCCCGCTACCGCACGAAGCGGTTGTGAGGCCTGCAGGAGCGATTCGGCATCGCTTCCGACGTCTGGTGCGAGTGATCGGAGCGCAGCAACGAGATATGCGCCGAAGATCAGCGGGTCGTTGTCCGCTGCGTCCAGCGCCAACCACGCGGCGCAACGTTCATTGTCGGCGTTGTGCCCGAACCATTCGGTCAAGAGCGTTGTCTTGCCGAATCCGGCTGGAGCCGAGATCAAGGTCAGCGCCGGTTGGTGCTCCAGGGTCATCCGCTCGGTGAGGCGGGTTCGGCTCATGACCTCGCGGCGTCGGCGGGGCGCGTGCAGCTTGGTCGCCAACAGCAAAGTCCTGGGGGTCGGTTCTGCCGCGGTCATCGCTGACTGTTGCGCCATGCCGGGTTGACGCGGTTGCGGGCTGCGTGGTGGTGAGGATGTCGCAGCGTCGGCACGGCCAGAGTCTACGAAACGCGCGAAACGGCCACGGACCTCCACGACCTCCGGCGGCCTGGCGACGGTGATGCGCTGTGGTGCGGTCAGTTCGGACGAGATCCGCGGCGGCGGACGCGGAGCACGACGTCGTCGACGTGGTGCCCGGATGCGGAACCGGCGGGACGAGGTCGCTTCTCGTTGACCTCGATCTGCCAGCCCGGAGTGCGCGAGAGGGCGTGGGCGATGTCGTCGACACGAACGTATGCGTCCGGGTCGAACCGTTGACTTTCCACCGTCATGTCGATGGGGCGTCGCATTGGTTCGAGGTCGTGGCCGACGACGAGCAGTGTGCCGCCCGGCGCGACGGCAGCGAGGAGGTTGGCGATCCCTCGGCTGTCGGGTGTGCGGGGAATCGCCGCGTACTGTGCAGAGACGAGGTCGAAGGACTCTGGCGGGTATGCGTCGAGAGCGTTGGCGTCGGCGTGATGGCAGGCGATCGTCACGCCGCGCTCGCTGGCGACGGTCGCGATGCGATCGAGGGCGCGTTGGGAGATGTCGCTGGCGGTGACGGTCCAGCCGTGTTTGGCGAGCCAGACGGCGTCGCCGCCTTCGCCGGCACCCACGTCGAGGGCTCTCCCGGGGACGGCTGCTTCGATCTCGTTGACGAGGGTGCTGTTGGGGTTGCCGGACCAGATCTGGTCGCCGCTGTAGCGGTGTTCCCAGTCGGCTTGGTTGCTCAACGGTCTGGCCGCGGCGGTGATGTCTTCGCTGGCGAGGCTGAAGCTGATCATCCCACCGACCCGACTCCCGTTGGCAGCCGCTTGGAGCACCTGTTGGCTTGGGTCGGTGACGTTCCCGGCCGCGTACAGTCCAGGAACCGACGTCTCACCCAGCGGGTCGGTCTCGATGAAGTCGCCGATCCCGGTCGGATGCGCTACCGGGGTCAGGCCGAGTGTGGCGAATGGCTCGGCGCGGACCCGGAACGGTGCGCCGACCACGACGGCGTCAGCATCGATGCGGTCGCCGTTGGTCAGCTCGACGGCGCACACGTGCCCGTCGTTGCCGGTGATGAGCCGCCGGGCAGGCGTGTCGATGACGGCCACGCCGGCGGCGCGCAGATGGTCGAGCTCCGGATGGTCGATGGCGACGCCGTCGTGTAGCACGAGCGTGAGGTGGGCGGTGAGTTGGCGGAACAGTCCGGCTGGATGCAAACCCATCGGGTGGGTGACGATCTGGACGACGCGCCGGTCGCGGACTTCGTAGCCGTGGCAGAACGGGCAGTGGATGACATCGCCGCCCCAGTGTCCAGCGAGACCTTCGATGTCGGGGAGCACGTCGACCAGTCCGGTGGCGGCGATGACGCGGCGAGCAACGATGGCTCCGCCGCCGACGAGTTCGACGCGGAAGCGGCCGTCGGCGAGTCGGGTGACGTCGGTGGCGCGACCGGCGAGGATCTCGCCGCCATAGCTGCGCGCTTCTTCCCGTCCGAGCGCGATCAGTTCGGCTGGCGGCAGGCCTTCGTGGCCGAGGTAGCTGTGCATGTGCGCCGCCGGGGCGTTGCGTGGTTCGCCGGCATCGATGACGATGACCGATCGGCGTTGACGGCCGAGCTGGAGGGCGGCGGCGAGGCCGGCGGCG
Source organism: Actinomycetes bacterium (assembly GCA_031410915.1). Classification (GTDB taxonomy): domain Bacteria; phylum Actinomycetota; class Acidimicrobiia; order Acidimicrobiales; family Ilumatobacteraceae; genus WLMZ01. The sequence goes on along the minus strand of JANNZY010000158.1, from coordinate 3,143 downwards.
GACCCGCCGATGATGGCGACATCACATTGTCGCTCAACAAGACGTGGTCCGTGTTCACTCATGCGGGCAACGTTACTTGGCCGTTCCGATTGCGCAAGGGTGTTTGCCGTATTGGCAAGCATCGTCGATTCGGCGGTTGCCGAGCGCCTTTCGTGGTCAGCCATGGTTCGTTCCGGTGAGCTTGAGGGACGGGTAGGTGTCGGTGAGCAGGCGTCCGTAAGCGCTCACTCGGAGCGAAAGGCGGGCGGCGTTCAGGACGAACGTGCGCAGCCCTTGTGGCCAGCGGCCGGTGAACAGCACTGCGACTGCCGCGACGAGCACTGCCATGACTGCCACAACTGCGATCAGCAGCGTGTAGATCAGGGCGGGAACGATCAGGATGAGCCGGAACGCCACCGTGAGACGGTTGCGCTCGGCGACTTGTGGGGCGAAGTCGACGTGCAGCGGATCGGTGCCGTTGTCGCCGTTGGCCATGTCGAACTCGAACTGCGGGTAGGGCTGGCGGAGGAAGGCGAGGTAGCTGTACGCGCGGGCTTCGTACCGCAGGATCATGCATTGGAAGCGGGCGATGCCGTCAGGCATGTGGCCGGTGAAGACGATGCTGAACCAGCTGACGATTGAGAGCACGTTGGCAACGCTGCTGAGGGCGTTGGCGATGACGAGGTGCGGGAGGGCGAGCAGCCAGTTGACGAGCGGCCGCCAGTTCTGGGTTTCACGTGGAGAGTCCAAGCGAAGGTCGGCTGTCGGGACTGAGGTGTAGATCATGAGAGTTCCTTGTTGTGTGTGATGGGCGAGACGGTTGATGTTCGGTGACGGGAGCAACGTACGAAGGCGCCGTGTGACTGCGCCTCACATCAAGTGGTGATTGGCGATGTGATTGCGCAGCGGATGCTCCGGCGCCGCGGGTCGCGCCGCGCCGGAGCAGTTCATGCGGTGGCGGTGACCACCTGGTGTGAGCGGCGCCCGATGACGTAGGCGGCGCTGAGCATCGCTGCGATGCCGCCGAGTAGGAACGGGAGCCGGGGTGAGCTGACATGGATGACCCAGCCCATCAAGAGCGCTCCGATCGGTGTGCTCCCGAACAGCGCGGTCTGGTGGAGTGCCATCACCCGGCCTTGCATCGACGGCTCCGTGGCCTGTTGGACGACGATCGTGTTCACGGATTGGAACGACGCTGATGCGAAGCCGAGCACGATGCTCATCGCGACGAACGTCGTGTAGGTCGGCATCACGCCGAGGGCAACGATGACCGCACCGAAGCCGGCCAGAGCGATCGCCAAAGTACGGCGAGGGTCGGGTTTGATGCCGGCGATGTAGATGCCACCGATGATCGAGCCGATCGCGCTGACACTCATCGCCGCGCCGACCGAGCCCGGCCCACGATCGAACCCGAAGCGGACCATCGACGGGAACGTCGTCGGGAAGTTGAGTGCGATCGCACCGACGATCGACATGACGATCAGCGGCCGGGCGACCTCGGGATGGCTGCGGACGTACGCGAACCCTTCACGGAGCTTGCCTTTGGTCTGGCCGATCATCGGCCGGGCGACGAGCTCGCTCGACCGCAACGCCAGCAGCGCAGCGATCACGACCAGATACGAGGCCGCGTTGATGTAGAACCCGACGGTGACGCCGACGGTGGCGATCAGCCCACCGGCGATCGCAGGACCGATGAGCCGTGAGACGGAGTTGATCGTGCCGTTCGCAGCGACAGCGTTGGACAACAGGTCTCGTCCGACGAGTTGGAACAAGATGGCTTGCATCGTGGGTCGTTCAACGGCCAGGACGAGACCGAGCGCGAAGGTGAGCGCGTAGATCCACCAGATCGTGGCGTGCCCGGTGCTCACGACGATCCCGAACGTCAACGCAAGCACCCCGGACGCCGCCGAGGTTGCCAGCAGCAGGCGCCGGTTGTTGAGTCGGTCGGCGAGCACACCGGCAGGTGCACCGAGGATGAGCATCGGCAGGAACTGCAACGCGAGCGCGATGCCGAGCTGATCGCTACGGTCAGTGAGCTCGAGGACGAGCCAGGTGACGGCGAGCGATTGTGCCCATGAGCCGATGCTCGAGATGGTCTGTCCGATGAAGTACAGCCGGAAGTTCCGGTTGCCGAAGGCAGCAAATCTGCCTGGGGCGGTCGTCGGTTCGTCACCGACTCGGGACCCGGCCCTGTGTGGGAAGTGTCTGTTCATGACCTTGACCTTGACGGCAGGCCACATTCCGCGCAACTGTTCTTGCCATGCAGGCAAACCCGACACCCGAGACCATCGACGAACGAGTGCGGCGAAGGCTCCGTGAGCTCCGTCACGAGCAAGGACTCACGCTGCAGGAGGTGAGTGACCGCGCGAACATCGACATCTCGATGCTCAGCCGGCTCGAGTCCGGCAAGCGGCGCCTTGCTCTCGATCACATCCCCGGATTGGCTGCGGCGCTCGGAGTCACGGCCGATGATCTCCTGGGTGGTGCGCCGGCGTCTGATCCGCGGGTCCGCGGTGAGCCGATCACCCGCGACGGTCTGACGATGTGGCCGCTCACGAACCGTGCCTCGGGTGGGCTGCGCACGTTCAAGATCCGCATCACCAGCAAACGGCGCAAGCCACCCTCGCGCAGCGAGCTACGCGTCCACGACGGCCATGACTGGATGTACGTCCTCGACGGCCGGATGCGCCTTATTCTCGGCGAACAGGACCTGATCGTCGAACCTGGCGAAGCCGTTGAGTTCAGCACCCTCGCACCGCACTGGTTCGGCGCGATCGACGGGCCCGTCGAACTCATCGCCGTCTTTGGGGCCCACGGCGAACGTACCCACCTCCACGACTGAGACCTTCGGACCGTTGAGCGCCAAGTGATCCGATCGGCTCTCCCCAGCTCATCGCTTCTCGAGGGCCACAGGTTTGCCCGTTCGGAGACCCTCGGCGACGCCGCCGGACGCCTCAACGGCGTCCCCGCCGAGGACACGAGCGTAGGCGTGCGCGGTGCGCCCCTGACCGGTTCCGGCGACCTTCGCGGTTCGTGCTCGACGGCTGCGAGCACTCGACGGAGTTCGTCCTGTTCGCGCGGCGATTCAGTGGACCTCGTGTCAGCCGCTCGCCGGCACTCGTCGGCGATGCAGCGAAGGTCAGGCCGACGGTTCCGTCGAGGGC
>JANNZY010000157.1:0-38428 GCA_031410915.1 Actinomycetes bacterium | reverse complement strand
CAGCTCTTGACGGCTTCGCCGTTGAGGTGGAGTGTGCATGCGCCGCACGACGAGGTGTCGCAGCCGACGTTGGTGCCGGTCAGGCCGAGGTTCTCGCGCACGTAGTGGACGAGCAACGTGCGCGGCTCCACCTCACTCGTCCTCGACGCACCGTTGACGGTGATGGTGACCTGCATGAGATACCCCCCGGAATCCCTTGTCGTGGGCCAGTCCCGTAGGCCTGGTCGAGCCCTATTGTGCATCATTTTCGAGGAACCACGAACCGCAGCTCGGAAGTCGTCACCGAACCCCAGTCGATCTGCTCTACTGGCCGGATGGACACACTGTCGGGCCAGGTCGCGCTCGTGACCGGTGCCGGGAGCGAGCAGGGGATCGGGTTCGCGACCGCACGGGCACTGGCCGCCGCTGGGGCCTCGGTCGTGATCGTGGCCACGTCGGAGAGAATCCATGACCGGGCGCTCGCCATCGGTGCTGCGGCGTACGGAGTCGTGTGCGACCTGACCGACGCCGATGCCGTCGATTCGCTACTGGCCGAGACGATGGCCGTCCACGATCGCATCGACATCATCGTCAACAACGCCGGCATGGTGTCCACGTCGCGAGGCGCCGACACCGTCGGCGCCCTGACCGACCTGACGCCTGACGACTGGAACGACACCCTTGCCCGCAACCTGACGACGTCGTTTCTCGTCTGTCGCGCTGCGGTGCCGGAGATGCGTCGCGCTGGATACGGCCGGATCGTGAACGTCGCGTCGACGAGCGGGCCGGTGTCCGCTTTCATCGATGGCAGCGCATACGCTGCCGCCAAGGCGGGCGTGGTCGGGATGACCCGAGCACTCGCGCTGGAGGTAGCTCGCGACGGCATCACGGTCAACGCCGTCGCGCCAGGGTGGATCGACACCGCATCGGCAACCGAGGGTGAGCGCGACGCGGGACGGGCCACACCGCTCGGGCGCAGCGGCACCGCCGACGAGGTGGCTGCGGCGATTGTCTTCCTGGCCTCGCCGGCAGCCTCGTACGTCAGCGGCTCGCTGCTCGTCGTCGACGGCGCCAACGCGATCGCAGAGGACCACTCGCGTGGCTGAGCCGGACCGCACCTGCGAAGGCGATGCACCCGTCGTGATGATCACCGGCGGCGCGGGAGGCATGGGTGTCGCCGCCGCCCGCCGCTTCGCTGCGGGCGGTTGGAGGATCGCGATCGCCGACCGAGACACGGTCGCCGCCGGCGAGCTCGTTGCCACACTCGGGGCAGCGCACGGGCCGCTCGCACTCGCGGTCAACTGCGACGTCACCCGACCGGAGTCGTGTGCGGCCGCGGTGCGCGAGACCGTGCTGTGGGCCGGGCGGTTGGACCACGTCATCGCTGCAGCCGGGCTGTGGACCGAGGGGCCGATCGACGATGTCGACGAGTTCGAGTTCGACCGTGTCATGGCGGTCAACACCAAGGGAGTGTTCTTCACGTGCAAAGCAGCGGTCGCGTCGCTGCGCGAGACACGGGGTTCGATCACGATCATCGCCAGCGACGCCGGCATCCAGGCCAACCGGGGCGCAGCGCTGTACTGCGCGTCGAAAGGTGCGGTCGTGCTGCTGGCCAAGACGCTCGCGCTGGACCTCGCCCCCGACGGGGTTCGCGTCAACGCAGTCTGCCCTGGCGACGTTGCCACACCGATGCTGCAAGGCCAAGCCGACGTCTACGGCGGAGGAGATCCACAGGCCTACTTCGCCGACCTGCTGGCCAAGTACCCGCAGGGCGCGTCGAGCCGCTTCATCGAACCGGCAGAAGTCGCCGAGATGCTCTGGTTCCTCGCCCAACCGACGTCCGCGGCCATCACCGGTGCTGCGCTCAGCATCGACTTCGGGCTCAGCTCTGGCCTGCTCTGACGGCCACAGTCCCGGCGCCGATTTGGCCGCGCACGGGGTCTGACCAGGTCTTGAGGAACTCTTGAGGGAGCGGGTTAACCCGCAGCATGGTGCACCTGTTCATTTTCACGTAGTACAAGTTCACCAAAATTCCCTACAACTTACACAGGGTGTGACGATAGATCTGAGGACCGACTCGGGACAGACGGTCGTCAACGAATGCGGACAAGGCGGGACGGCACTCATGATGGACATTGCAGATCACTTGTTGGGTTGCCGGCAGTTGGGACCTGTCAGCCCCCCGGCGACGGAGTACCTCCGCGGCAAGCGCGTGCTCGTGACCGGGGCGGCCGGCTCGATCGGCAGCGAGATCGTGCGTCAGCTCTGGTACCTGACCGGCGAGCTCGCCTACCTGCTCGACGTCGACGAGTCGCGCATGCATGCGCTGCAGCTCTCGCTCACGGGCAACGGCCTGCTGAGCGACGATCGCATCGTGCTGGCCGACATCCGCGATCGCACCCGCATCGACCGGGTGTTGCGCGACATCCGCCCCGACGTCGTGTTCCACGCCGCAGCGAACAAGCACCTCACGTTGCTCGAGCGCTACCCGTGCGAGGGCGTCAAGACGAACGTGCTCGGAACCGAAGTCATGCTCGACGCCGCGAATGACGCTGGCGTCGACCGCTTCGTGTTCGTGTCGACCGACAAGGCTGCGGACCCGTCGTCCATCCTCGGGGCCTCCAAGCGGCTCGGCGAATTGCTGACCCAGGACGCGGCGGGACGGATGCGGACCGCGTCGGTGCGCTTCGGCAACGTGCTCGGCAGCCGCGGTTCATTCCTCGAGATCCTGCGCTGGCAGGTCGAGCAGCGCCTACCCGTCACCGTGACGCACCCCGATGTGAGCCGCTACTTCATGTCGATCCCGGAGGCCGCCCGCCTCGTGATCGAGGTGTCGTCGAGCGCCGACGCGGGCGAGGTCTACGTGCTCGACATGGGCGAGCCGGTGCGGATCATCGACCTCGTCAGCCGCTTCGCCGGGTATGTCGGCCTGGCCGAGATCGACATCGTCGTGACCGGCTTGCGTCCTGGCGAGAAACTGCACGAGGTGCTCTTCTCCGGCTCCGAGGTGTGCCGGCCGACCTGGCATCCGCGCATCAGCGTCTCCTGGCCGGCACCGCTCGACTTCGACGTCGGTGCCTCGTTCGGCCCCTTGATCGAGGCCGCGTTGACCGAGGACGACGACCTCGCTCGCGCCACCCTGTTCGGTTTGCTGGCACCGGGTCGGGTCAAGCCACTCGCGCTCAGCGCCTGAGAGGTCGGCGAGATGGCAGCGACGACGGCATTCGGGTTCGGCATGTTTCTCATGCCAGCGCTCTGGATCCTGATCGATCTCGCCGCGTTCTCGCGCGCCCGACCGGGTGAGTCCGTCACCAGCATCCCGGCAGGGACCGGGTTGCACGACTTCGCCCTGCTCGTGCCGATCTACGGATCGATGCGCTACCTCGAGAACTTCGACTTCCTGCGGGCTTACGGCCGGCGCGTCATCCTGTGCACGACGTCCGCGGAGTCGGACGAGTTCATGCGTGACCTGCGTCGCGTCGCGTCCGCCGGCGGGTTCCGCATCATCCTCGCCGACGAGCCCGCACGCGCCGAACCGCCCGGCGGCGGTGGGTCGACGCCGGCCAAGAAGTCGACGAGCAGTTCGAAGCGTGACACGGTCATCAGAGCTGCGCTGGAGATGGTCGACAGCGAGTACGTGGTCTGCATCGACGCCGACACGTCGACATCGGAGTCGATCGACGCGCTGGTCGCCGCGTTCGCCGAACGAAACCTCGACTTCGCGTCGATCCATCTCGTCGTGTCGAATCGCACGGAGTCGATGGTGACCCGTCTGCAGGGACACGAGTACGAGCTGTCGATGAAACTGCGCCGAGTGTGCCCGTGGCTCGTGTCCGGTGCCTGTCACGTGGCGCGAACCGAGGTGCACCGCGAGGTCATGCGCCGCCACACGCTCTTCTTCCAGGCCAACGACGTCGAGGCCGGCCTGCTCGCCGAACAGCTCGGCTATCGCGTCGGACACATCCGTTTCCTCGTACCGACTGCCGTTCCGGTCAGCGCCCGCGCCCTGCTGCGCCAGCGCTACGCATGGGTCGGCGGGGAGTTCAGGTTGTTCGCCGTCAACGTCAAGTTCGCCCGGCGGCATCCGCTGTTCTTCGCCTACGGCCTCGGCTTCGTCATCATGATGTTCCCGCTGCGTTGGATCGCCGTGATCGACGATCCCTGGACCACGTTGCTGATCCTGTTCGGTGTCTACGTCGTGGTGATCACCGGCTTGTGCTGGAAGGAGCGTGATGTGGCGCTGTTCCTGATGCCGTTCTACACACTCGTCTTCACCACGCTGGTGGTTCCGCTCGGAGCGATCTCGTACGTGCAGATGGCCCGCGCGTCGCGCAACAGGGGCGTGATCCGGCTCGACCAGCCCACCCAGTCGGCTTGGTCCGGCGCGCTGTTCGACGCCGAGATGAACGAGATCTTCCGCAAGCCGCGCCCGGCACCGCGCCGCGTCGCGATCAGCGCGGTGTGCACTGACGATCGGTTCAGGCCGCCGACACGACGCCAGGTCGTGATCAGCGCGACGTGCACCGACGTTCGCGCACGGTATCAAACCGTCGCCGTCTGAGTCTGTTGTTGATGAACCGCTGTTTCCTGACCGCTGCCGCTCCGAAGTGGAAACACGATGTTCACAGCGGATCGAGCACAAGTGACCCTGAGGTGTGACACGCTGTGTCCATCCAGATCGGGGTCGGGTGCACCTTCGAGTTCGAGACGACTCGCGACACGCACGCTGTCGTGATGGTCGAACCACACCTGTCCGAGGCAGGTCGTGTCGTCGAGAGACGGTTCGACATCACGCCTGCGTCGGAGTCGCACGTCTACCTCGACCACTTCGGCAACTCCTGCCGGCGCGTCACCTTGGCCCAGGGCCCGGTCACGCTCACATTCGATGCCGAGGTGTCGGCAGTCGGTGACCCGGACCCGGCCGACGACCTGGCCATCGAGGTGCCGGCGGCCGATCTCTCCGACGAGACGCTGCTGTTCGTGTTGCCCAGCCGCTACTGCGAGTCGGACCAGATCGCCGACTTCGCGTTCCAGCAGTTCGGCACGACCGCTCCAGGGTGGTCGCGGGTCCAGGCGGTCTGCGACTGGGTCCACGAGTCGGTCCACTTCCAGTACGGGGCATCGTCGCCGTCCTACTCGGCGATGGACGTGCTCGATTCCCGCATCGGCGTCTGTCGCGACTTCACCCATCTCGCGATCACGCTCTGCCGGGCGCTCACCATTCCGGCCCGCTACGTCTTCGGCTACCTGCCCGACATCGGCGTCGAGGATCCGGGCACGCCCATGGACTTCTGTGCGTGGATGGAGGTGTACCTCGGCGAGCAGTGGCACACGTTCGATCCGCGCAACAACGAGCGTCGCATCGGACGCACCATCATCGGCCGTGGCCGCGATGCCGCCGATGTCGCCATGATCACTTCATTCGGGCAGGTGGAGCTACGGTCGATGTCCGTGCGTGCAGCCGAGAAGTCGGCACTGTCGTGAGCAACAGTCGTATCAGGCGGTCGAGGGGCGGAAAGGGGGCAGTGTGAAGGTCGCGGTCTTTCTCCATGACGAAGAACTGGAGTCGCTGCCATCCGACGTGGACCGCCACGCGATCGCGTCGGCGACCTCGGCCACCTACGTCATCCACCAAGACGTGGAATACCGATACACCAGGCCCGTGACGGATCTGCGCCAACGGCTCGTGATCCTGCCTCGGCGGGTGCGCGGCGATCAGCGCCGGGTGGCCCACCGCTTCGAGGTCCGGGCGGGCCAGGCCACCGACAACACCGTCCAGTGGCGTACGGATCGCTTCGGCAACTCGGTGTTCCACGTTGCTGCGCCGCAGGTACGGCGCACGATCGAGTTCCGTGCTCGCGCCGTGTTGACCCGTGACCTTCACAGCGTCGCGACGCCCGCCTGGCACGCCCCGCACCCAACCGTCACGCGCCTCACCGCTCCCGACGCGGCGATCCGCGACGCCGCGGCCGAGCTGCGCACGGGATCGGATGTTCCCGCGGCGGCTGTTCTCATCGCCGAGCACGTCAACGCGTCGATCGAGTACCGCCACGACGCCACATCGGTGCGCACCACCGCGGCCGAGGCCTGGCAGCTGCGTGCCGGCGTGTGTCAGGACATGGCCCACGTGATGATCGCGATGTGCTCATCGCTCGGCATTGCTGCGCGTTACGTATCCGGCCACCTCGTCGGTGACGGTGCGAGTCATGCGTGGGTCGAGGTCTTCGATCCTCGTCACGATGCCGTGATTGCGATCGACCCGACGCACAGCCGTCGCACCGACTTGCGCTACCTCACCACAGCCGCGGGTCGCGATTACCGCGACGTCGCGCCGACGGCCGGCAGCTACTTCTCCAACGGCGGGCAGGGCAGCCTGGTCGTGCGCAAACGCATCCGCGTCGCCGACCTCTCCTGACCGACACCGGCGAGCGTCGGCGCATCACGACCCAACGACGTCAGCGGCCGATGGGAGACCACCAGCTTCTCCGGGTGCATCCGCACCGCTTCCGGCAATGGTTCGCGCTGGCGGCGACACATTTGCGAGACTGCGTGCGATGCACGACACGGGCGAGGGCGAGACGACCGACGTCGTCTCCGATGTCGTCACCGTGGCCGGCGAGGGGGGAGTGGCGATCTCGCACGTCCCGCCCGGGTCCCGGGCGACGGCATCGGCGGTCGTCCTGCTCGCGACTTCGGCACTGATCTTCTCCACCGGTGGGCTGTTCGTCCGCAACCTGGACCACCCGCACACGTGGACCACGGTTTTCTGGCGTTCGGCGTCAGCGGCCGCGACTCTGCTCGGGCTGATCACGTGGCGCGAGCGCCGCAACACCTGGCGATCGATTGCGACGATGCACGGTGGCGCCTGGGCCGTCGCCGCTGCGTTCGCAGTGTCGTCGATCGCGATGGTCGTTGCGCTCAGCCGGACGAGCGTTGCCGTCGTACTGGTCATCTTCGCCCTCGGCCCGCTCGCCGCGGCGGTGCTGGCCTGGTTGTTGATCGGCGAGCGTGTGCGCGGCTACACGTGGGTTGCGATCACCATCACGGTCGCGGGCGTCGCCTACATGGTTTCCGGCCCCGGCGCCGGCGGATCCGCGTCCGGTGCACTCATCGCCGGTCTGATCCCGCTCGCGTTCGGTTTCGGCACCGTCATGATCCGCCGTCACTCCGACGTCGCGATGGCACCGGCGATGCTGTTTGCCGCAGTGATCAGCGTGGTCGTGTCGATCCCGTTCGCCCGCCCGTTCGACGTGAGTGGCCACGATCTCGTGCTCATGGTCCTGTTCGGCGGCGCACAGCTCGGCGTCGGCCTGGCCATCTTCAGCATCGGCGCAGCGCGTGCGCCCGCCACCGAAGTCGCCCTGCTCTCGATGCTCGAGCCCGTTGCCGGCCCGATCTGGGTGTGGATCTTCCTCAGCGAGTACCCCGGCGTGCCGGCGCTCATCGGCGGCTCGATCGTCTTCGTCGCCCTCGCCGCGCACACCCTCTACGCCGCCACGCAAACCCCCGTTGGCGCTTCCCCCATCCGGGCCGAAGCGCTCCAACGCCCATGACTCGTTCCGTTGTGGTGTGCCCACGGATCTCGTCAGTCATCGAGCAACGTTGACGGATCTCGACGGCCGAGCGCTCGCCGGTCGTCTGGCACCCGACGTCGCCGAAGTGCCGCCCCGCCCCGCTCGCTGGTCAGCGGATGGGGGTCAGCGCAGGAGGGACAGGATCGACTGGGGTACCTGGTTGGCCTGCGAGAGCATCGCGGTGCCGGCTTGCAGCAACACGTTGGTCTTGGTGAAGCTGACCATCTCCTGGGCCATGTCGGTGTCGCGGATGCGCGACTCGGACGCCGCCAGGTTCTCCGTCGTCGCCTGCAGGTTCGCGACCATCGACTCGAAGCGGTTCTGCATCGCGCCGAGGTTGCCGCGCGTGGTGGACACCGTCGAAATCGCGCTGTCCATCGCCGTGATCGCCGCTGCGGCACCGAGATCGGTCGTGACGTTGAGCGCATTGACGCCGAGCGAGCTCGCCGACATCGACCCGATCGCCAGGTGCACCGTCTCACCCGAGTTCGCGCCGACCTGGAAGTTGCCGCCGTTGGTCGTCGCCGGTGTCGTCGTCGTGGCCGATGATGTCGCGCCCGACGTGATGCCGATGAACGGCAACATGTTCGTCGGCGTGCCGTTGGTGATGCTGAACGTGCTGCCGTCGGCCATGCCGCCGATCGCGATCTGCAACGACCACGGTCCAGCACCGGTCGACGTCACGGTCACATTGCCGGCGAGGGCCTGCTGCGCTGGGTTTCCACCGGCAAGTGCCGCCTGAATCCCGGCTTGCAGTTGCGGGGCGAACTGTGGACCTGTCTGTGAGGGTGGCGTGAAGAACGTGACATCGACCGTGCCGCCGGCCACCGTGAGGTTGAAGTGCTCGCTCGCGCTGTCGAAGGACATCCGCAGCGACGTGCTCAACGTGGATGGCGTCGTCGTCCCCGGCGTGGTCGCGCCGAACGTGCCGTCGATCAGGCGCACCCCGCCGAAACGTGTGGAGGATGAGATGCGGTCGATCTCGGTCGACAGCGCCGAGATCTCCGCTTGCGCTGCTGCCTTCGCTGCGCCGTCGTTGCCGCCGGAGTTGGCCGCCTGCACCGACAGATCACGCATCCGGTTCAACATCGTGTGCACCTCGTTCAGCGCGCCTTCCGCAGTCTGCACGACCGAGATGCCGTCGAGCGCGTTGCGGGTGGCTTGCTTCAGTCCGCCCACCTGGGCGCGCAGGCCCTGCGAGATGACCAGCCCGGCTGCGTCGTCGGCGGCGCGGTTGATCCGAAAGCCCGACGACAGCTTCTCCAAGCTCTTGCCGAGCTGCAGGTTCGTGCCCGCCAGGTTGCGTGCGGCGTTGTTCGCCATCACGTTCTGATTGATTCTCATCGAGTCGCCCCTTCCGTGTCGCGATCCCGGCGTAACCGGGTTTGTCGACCAACCCGCCGTCCATGGCGAGTCGATTCATCGACCGCGGAAACCGTCCGGCGCGACTGCACCGCGCGCCAGGAGCCCAACCGCCCTGTTCAGGTTCGAGTCGCACCTGCCCATCGTCTCCTCGTTGTGGCTCCTCCGATGTCGAGAACTGGTCGGCGGCTCCGCTCGTCTGATGAGGACACGTCGAAAGAGAGGATCACCATCATGACCAACGAAGAGATCGCCAAGGTTCTGGCCAAGCCGTACTCGCAGCAGTTGCTCAACGGCCCCGAACCGGCGCGGATGGCGTACAACGGCCTCGACGGCGATCCGCGGGTCATTCCCATCGGCTTCTGGACCGAGGGGACCCACATCGTGATGGCCACAGTCCCGAAGTCGGCAAAGGTCGCTGCATTGCGGAAGAACCCGAGGGTTGCCGTGACCATCGACCAGAGCGCGTTCCCGCCGAAGGTGCTTCTGATCCGCGGGACTGCCGAGCTCGAGCTGGTCGACGGCGTCCCTGACGGATATCTCATCGCCGGCCACAAGGTGATGACCGACGATCAATACCCGGAATGGGTCGCAGGAGTACAGGGACTCTACGACGAGATGGTGGTGATCACGATCACTCCAACCTGGGCCAAGCTCCTCGACTTCGAGGTCACCATCCCCAAAGCCGTCGCAGAGCTCATCCAAGACAAGCAGGCACCCACCTGACAACCTCACGGGTCCTTGCGGCGTCTTCGCTCGGGAAGCGTTCGCGGTGGCAATCGTCGCATTCGACGCCACACTGGCTGCCCTGAAGCTGGTTGACGCCGTGTTCTCTGTGGCCTGACCTCGGACACGTTGGAGCGTGTTCGGGTGGGCTGGGTTAGGGTCGGTTTCCCCGCTGCCCGGAGTCTGGATGAACGTTATGGAGTCGATGAGCGATGCCGACGAGGCGCTGCTCGGTCGAGCACTCACCACGATGTACAGGATCGCGAACGCGGTGCCGCCTGCATCGGTGGCGAGGATCGTCGAGGTCGTGGCCGAGATCGTCGGCGCGACCTCGGGCCGGCTGTACGTCGCCGACTACGGACTTCGCTCCCTTCGTGAGTTCGGCCCGGACGGCCCGGTCGGACCATCCGTCGCCGCCGAGGGCACGGTCGCCGGTCGGGTGTTCGCCGATGGCGAGATGCTGGCAACCGGCGAGGATCCAACGATCCTGCGCGTCCCTTTGACCGATGGCACCGAACGGATCGGCATTCTCGAGTTGGACTTCGACACGTGGCACGGCATCCCGGCGGTGTTGCCGCCGGTCGCACTGGTGCTCGTGTCGGTGCTCTTGGCCAAGAGTCGTTACACCGATGCGTGGCCACGGTCGCGCCGGGCCCAGCCGCTGTCTGCCGCAGCCGAGGTCCAGTGGGATCTGCTCCCGCCGCTCGCGGCATCGACGGATGACGTCGCGGTGGCCGGGATCCTGGAGCCGGCGTACTCGATCGGCGGCGACTCGTTCGACTATGCCTTGAACGACAAGCGGTTGCAGTTCGCGATCGTCGACGCGATGGGGCACGGCATGTCGGCCGTGCTCATGTCGGCGGCAACCATCAACTCGTTGCGAAACGTTCGCCGCGAAGGCGGCCGGCTCGTCGATGCGTACCAACAGGTCGACCGCCTGCTGGACGACCATTTCGGCGACTCGGCCTACGTGACCGGCCAGTTCGGATCGCTCGAGTACGACACAGGCATTCTCCACTGGATCAACGCTGGACATCCGCTGCCACTACTCGTCCGCAATGGCACCTTTGCCGGCGCGCTGGAGTGTCGGGCGTCGATGCCGATGGGTCTCGGCGGCTCGGTCGTCCACGTGGCCGACGAGGCGTTGCAGAGGGGTGACCGGGTGCTCTTCTACACGGACGGGATCACCGAGTCCAGGGCTGAACACGGTGAGGCTTTCGGCGGCGAACGTCTCGCCGACTACTTGGTGCGCGCCACGCTGGACCGAGTGCCCGTCGCCGAGACGGTCAGACGCCTGTCCGCCAACGTGCTCGCGTTCGTCGGCAGCGGTCTGAAAGACGATGCGACGATGCTCCTCGTCGAATACCGCGCCGACAGAGCCGGCCAGACCGAAGGCTGACGGCCCGATCTCACCCGCGGCTGAACTCGCGGATGACACGGCCCGGGCGCTCGCCGGTGTTGAAACCCTGTTCGGTGATGATCGTGCCATTCACCACGGTCGCGGCGTAGCCGCGAGCACCGATCTTGAGACGTCCGGCGCCCCCCGGGAAGTCGTTCTCGAAGCGGGGGTGCTCGGACTCCAGAGCGGCGATGTCGAACACATTGATGTCGGCGAACGCACCGACCGCGATCGTGCCGCGCTCGACCAGGCCGAGCACGCCGGCGGGCATCGCGGTGAGCTTGCGCACGGCTTCGGGCAGGGTCGCGATCTGGCGCGTCCGAAGCCAGTACGACTGGTAGTGGGTGCTCATGTCGGCGTCGCAGATCTGGCCGGCGTGGGCACCGGTGTCGGCGAGTCCGGGATAGACGTTGGCGAACGTGAGCAACTGGGCGAGGCCGTCGACGTTGCGGCTGAAGTACCACGTGTTGAACAGCTCGCGACCCTCGCTGGCGATCAACCGGTCGATCACGAACTCCACCGGATGCACGCCGAGCTCGGCCGCGTGCTGCACGATGTTCTTGCCATCGGTCTCGTTGTAGTCGGGCGCCGGGCCGGTGCCGAGCGGGTAGATCTGGTTCGGGTCGTACCACATGCCCTTGGCCATGCCCTCGGCGACCAGCTCGGCCCGGATCGTCGGATCCTTCAACGCCGCGACGCGGTCAGCCAACGTCGGCAGTCCCATCAGTGCCTTCCACTTCTTGCCCTTCACGGGGGACACCTGGGCGAGCCCGCAGAGAGTTCCGCTCGGGCGCGTCTGTGTCGCGAGCGTGATCCGGCCCACGTTGGCATTGGTGTCCTCGAGGAACGCGCCGAACATGTCGACGCCGGAGTTGCCGCCATTACCGGCACCGCCGGAGAACAACACGTCGCCGCACGAACGCGCCATCTCGCGCAGCAGGACGATCTCGTCGTCGGACTTGGTCATGAAGTCGTTGACCGCCTGGAACAGCCCGCCGCCGCCGGCGTTCATGCCGTCGGCGATCGCGAGGTACTCGTCGAGCGGGGCAAGCGTGCCCGGGACGTAGCGGCCATCGGGAACGACGTGCAGCAGGATTCGCGAGGTCGAGAACCCCACCGCACCACCCGCGACCGATTCCTCGGCGATGTCGCGCATCTGGTTCAGCTCGTCCGGCGTGGCCGGGGTGTCGCCGAGCGAGCGCTCGCCCATCACGTTGTAGCGGACGGCGCAGTGGCCGACCATCCCGACCACGTTCACGGCCGGCCGCATCCGAGCCACCGAGTCGAGGTACTGCGGGTAGGTCTCCCAATCCCACGGCAGGCCGCCGAGGATCGCCTCCCGGGGCACGTCCTCGACGCTCTCCATCATCTCGGCGAGGAAGACCTTGTCGTCGGGCTTGACCGGCGCAAACGTGACCCCGCAGTTGCCCATCAGCACCGTGGTCACGCCGTGCCACGAGCTGGATGTCATCAGCGGGTCCCAGGCGACTTGTGCGTCGAGATGGGTGTGGAGGTCGACGAACCCGGGCGTGACGACGAGACCCGTTGCGTCCAGTTCGCGCCGTGCGGTCTCGGCCGACAGATCGCCAATGGCGGTGATCCGGTCGCCGTCGATCGCGACGTCGCCACGATACGCGTCCGCACCGGTCCCGTCGACGATGTTGCCGTTGCGGATGATCAGATCGTGGGCCACGAGTGGTTCTCCTTCAGAGCTCGTCGTCGAACCTACTGAGCATCACTCCACGGCGAAGAGGCAGGGCGTGAGACCGGGGCAGAACCTTCTCCCAGGCTGTTGATCGTCGGTCGCCTCAGCGAGCAACCCGAACCGCAACGACGGCGATGTCATCGCGAGTGTTGAAGCCCTCGAAGGCAAGGACGTCATCGACGAGTTCGCGGGTGATCGCCTCGGCGGTTCGTGGTCGTTGGCCGAGGTGCGCGGCGATCCTGGCCTCACCGTAGAACTCTCGGCCACGGCGGGCCTCGCTGACACCATCGGTGTAGGCGATGAGGATGTCGCCGTCGACCAGGTCGACGTGGTGGTCGTGGAACGTGCCGTGGTCGAAGAAGCCGAGCAGGCTTCCCGTTCGGCCGAGCTCGATCGTGGCGTGGCCGGCACGGTTGAAGATGGGCAATGGATGTCCGCCGGAGCTGATGGTCGCGTGCCAGCCGTTGTCGGCTGCCCGGCGAAGAGACACGATGAGTGCCGTGCAGAGTCGTTCGGTGGGGTCGACGCGTAGCACCGCATTGAGGTTCTGGAGGATGACCGCAGGGGAGTGGTGCTCGACTGCGCTGGCCCGGATCGTGTATCGGGCGAGTGCGGTGATCACTGCCGCCTCGACGCCCTTGCCTTGGACGTCGCCGAGGGCGAGCACCCAGTGATCGGCGGAGATCTGGAAGAGATCGTAGAAGTCGCCGCCGATCTCGGCACCGGTGCCGGCTGGCCGGTACACGGCTGAGATGTCGAGTCCGTCGATGGCCGCAAGCTCTGGCGGGATGAGCGTCTTCTGCAACGTCTCGGCGATCCGGCGGGCATTGGCCTCGGCGACTCGCGCGGCTTCACGGGCGTGCACGAGGTCTTGCTCGTAGCGACGGCGTTCGGTGGCGTCGAAGATCACCGCACGGATGACACGCGGCTCGCCGGATGATTCGTCGCGTTCGAGCACAGCGTTGACGAGAGTCGGGAGTCGTCGGCCATCCGGCCCGACGATGTCCAGCGCGATCTCGTGGGCTCGCCCTTGGAGTTGCAGCAACGGCAGATAATGCGTCTCGTGGTACAGCCGTCCACCGACGCTGAGCAGCTGGACGAAGAACGTGCGGTCGACGAGTTCGTCTCGGGTGAACCCCGTCCAGGTGAGAAAGGTCTGGTTGACCTTGATGATCATCCCGTCGGGTGTGGTCGACAGATATCCGCACGGCGCGTTGTCGTACAGGGAGTTGACGTCGTCGTCGCGCGGCGCGTCTGCCCGGCCGACCATGAGCGCGGTCAGTTCGACGAGCGTTCGCCGATGAACTCGGCGATCGCGGCTGCAGTGTCGTGCGGTGCGGACAGGTGCGGGCAATGTCCGGTCGCGTCGAGGATCACGAGCTTGCTGTTCGGGATCTTCTCGGCCACGTACTCGCCGACGCACACCGGCGCGATCACATCGCTCTTGCACTGCAGCACGAGCGTCGGTGTCGTGACCTTGCGCAGATCGTCTCGATTGTCGGACAGGAACGTGACCTGCGCGAAGTCGGCGGCGATGTCCGGATCGGTGCGGCAGAAGCTCTCGGTGAGCTCGTGGCCGAGCTCGGGGCGATCGGGGTTGCCAATGATGACGGGTGCCATCGCTGCGGACCAGCCGAGGTAGTTGCTGGCGAGTGAGGCGAGGAGCTCGTCGATGTCGGTGACACTGAACCCGCCGATGTATTGCGCTGCGGGGTCATCGATGTAGCGCGCTGACGGTCCGACCATGACGAGTTTGGCGAACTGCGTTGGCTCGCGGATTGCCGCGAGGGCGCCGATGATGGAAGACACCGAATGCCCGATGAAGATCACGTCGGTGAGATCGAGGGCCGCGCAGATCTCGAGAACATCGGTCGCGTAGCCGTCGAGACTCGAATACCTGGCGGAGTCGTAGGCATTGATGTCGGAGTTGCCGGCCCCGACGTGGTCGAAGCAGATGACCGAGTAGGCGCTCTCGAACACTGGCGCAACGAGTCGCCACATGTTCTGGTCGCAGCCGAAGCCGTGGGCGAACATCATCGGCTGGCCGGCAGGATTGCCGGTGACTCGGACGTGGTTTCGGTCGATTGGGTTCATGCCGTCTCCGCCGACGCCTGTCCGTGGACGCAACGCGGTCTGGACACTTCTCTCCTTGTTGGGGCAAGTGCGACACCGGATCTCGGGTTCACACGGCCGCTGATCACGACGTTCCCCAGCCTACCGGCGTGGCGCGTTGCCGGGATGATCAGTCACTCACGACAAGGTTTGGATGGAGGTCCGGGCACCACGTGTGCAATCCGGCGGGCACGGGACCACCTCCTCCGTTCGGAAGGGGGTGACCCGTGCCCGCACGTTCTGCGACATCGGTGAGGGCGTGCGCGTGCCTATTTGTGTGGCTGGTCGTAGTGCGCTTGCAGGTTGCCTCCGCTGAGGACCTGCAACGGCACGTTGAGCACGACGTTGGCCGGGTTCGACGTCCGGTAGATCTTGATCGCCATGCGATCGTTGCTGCCGGGTTCGCCATAGTCGACCATCGTGAACTCGATCGTGTAGCCCTCGACGTTGTTGTAGCGGCCGGTGCCGACGCCGATCAAGGTGTCGAGCGGTGCGGGCGGTGGTGCCTGCACGATCGCTGGATCGTCAGTGCACGCAACGGTCGTGAGGTGTTCGGTCATGTGGAACTTGTTGCCACCCCAGTTGACCTCGAGGTTGTTCGACAGCAACAGATCACAGTGAATCGTCAAGCCACGCGTGACGCGTGCGTCTCCCACGCGCACCTGTGAGCCACCGCCTGTAAACCGACCGTTGGCAGGGTCGAAGCCGCAGATCTGGTCGGGGATGATCACCGACGTGGACGTCACTTGACCGCCTCCACTGGTGTTGCCCCACAATCCCACGGCGGTTGCCGTCACCACCACGGTGTCGCCCGGACCGGCGCCGGCCGGCGCAGCGGCCGACCCGGAGAATGAGTAGGTGGGAGCGTTGTACGCGCCCGTGCCGACGACCAAGCCGTCGAACGCGATGTCCACCTGCGGGTTCTGCCGCGATGGATCATTGGTGGGATCGCTCCCCCAGCCCGCCCAAGCGGTCGACGTGAAACTGATCGTCTGTGTCCCGGTGGCGTCGTCGCAAGCAACAGTGGCAGCGATCTCCGGATGGTGCGCCAATGCTGCTCCAGCGGTGACGGCGAGCGTGCCGCCGATCACCGTGACTGCGACCGCTGCTCTCGCCACGGCACGTTCGAACCCCTTCAATCCCATGTTGTTCCCCTCTGCTCGCCGGCGTCGACGTTGACACCGCCCCGCACCGATATAACACGCCAGGCCGAACCCGACAATCGAATGTCAAGAACTCTGAACATTGTTGACGCAATGCGTTCGTCCGACCGCCGCTGTGGGCCTCTGGCCAGCGGCATCAACTGAGCACCACACGTCCCGGATGCCGACGAGCAATGCGTGCGTATCGGCGAAGGCTTTGCTCTGTTGTGTTCACCAGAATTGGCGCGGACACCGGCGGAACTGGGCAGCGATAAACGTGTCGAGGTCACGATCGATTCCAGGACCGACCTCGTCAGTGCTCGGCTCGGCAGGCGGGCGGGTCTGCCGGCGATGGCGTTCACTGCTGGATTCGGTTCGTCGATGCGGGTCGAGGGTAGGCGGCCATCTCAGCGCGGACACGACACGTCGCGTCGATGAATGGACTCCGACAGATCCGCGGCGGTGAGCTCGGTGACGTCCACGTCGGAAGCGTGTCACTCCGCCAGCCGACCCCCGACGTTGGGCGCAGGCCGCTGGCCGATTCAGCCGACCTGCAGGATCTGTGCCGTGCGGAGCCGACGAGCCCACAGGAAGGCCGGCAACGCGAGTAGGGCCGAGGCAGCGACGAGGCCGACGACCGTGAGCGCAGCAACCCCGAGAACTGAGTCGGGGCGGTTGACGATGTCGAGTCCACTGGCAATCCGTCCCCAGAGCACTCGCCCGACCACCAGACCGATGGCTACGCCAACGACACCCCCGACGAGAGCGGTCTGCATGGCCTGCCAGATGAGCACCGTTGCCGATTGACGTGGCGTCCACCCGAGAGCGCGACCGATGGCCAGGTCCATACGGCGACGTCGCAGCGACGTCGTCAGGGCGTGGGCCAGACCTGCCAAACCCAGGACACACAGCACACCGGCGAGGTACCACGGGATGCTGCCCACCTGCTGAAGTCGATCGAGGTTGTTAGGAGGGGCGACGCGAACGAAACCGGCCCCGAGCAAGGCGTCTGCGCCCGCCGCGTCGGCGGCGTCGGCCCACGCGGAGACGCGGAGGTTGCACCCGATCTCCACGCCACCCTCGCACAGAAGGTCGTTCAGTGCACCCGTGTTGACGATGAACGCGTGGCCGGCGTCCTCTGAGCCCCACGACACGACCAACCCGACCACTCGGAAGGTGCGCGTCGCACCATCCGCATTGATGATGGTGACGGTGTCGCCGATGCCAACTCCAAGTTCTCTCGCGGTCGCGTGGCCGAGGGCCACCTCATCGTCGCCGCGCGGCGTGGATCCCTCACGGAGCGTCGGCAGGGCGCCACCTCGCAACGTCTCGAACGACCTTGGCTCCACCTGCGACACCCTGCCGGCAGTCCCGGTTGCCGAGCTGGTCGCGTCGTCGATCGACACAGCCCTCGTAATCGCGGCGATCCCGGCCTGCCCCTGAGCGAATTCGATGGCGGCGGAAGCGCCCGACGCTCCGTTGTCGTCGAACAGGTACTCGGCGGGAGCACCGAAGATCCGGTGATCCGAGCGTGCGTCGTCTCGTGATTGCTGAATAGTGGTCACGGCCACGATCCCACCGGATGCCATGGCCAGACCGATCAGTGTGGTGAAGGCGGCCACCACGGCAGACCGTCGTCCCGACGGGTCGAGCGCGAAGCTGGTACCCAACGCCCGGCAAGGATCGCCAACGAGCAGACGGCTGAGTGGCTTTGCCGACTGAGGTGACGTCGGATTGGCAACACGTGCGGTCCGCCACGCCACGACTGCGACCAGTAATCCCAGCGCGATCACGAAACCCACACCACCCACTCCGAGAACCGTCGGATCGAGCCGCAAACCTCGCTCGGGCTCGACACTGAGCGCCAGGCCTCGTGGGAACAAGCCGCTCAGAAGATAGGCAATCGCCACGCCGAGCAGAGTCCCAACCACGACGCTGGGGGC
The DNA here is from genome assembly GCA_031410915.1 of Actinomycetes bacterium. Classification (GTDB taxonomy): domain Bacteria; phylum Actinomycetota; class Acidimicrobiia; order Acidimicrobiales; family Ilumatobacteraceae; genus WLMZ01. The sequence continues at coordinate 20,486 of JANNZY010000157.1, read as the reverse complement.
CAGAACCAGAGCGACTCCGACGGCTCGCTGTTTCCGAACCATTCCGAGCGCTCGTCGCGCGTCATCGTGAGCTGCCATGGATGAGGCGCTGCGCGCCACGAACTGTGCCACCACGAGCAAGGCAGCCATCGCGGCGACGGCGGCTGCTATTCGCAGTGTCGTCACCTCCACACCGATGGCCTCGGTCGCGCCGGTCGCCGAATCGCCGGGACGGACGACGAGACCGTAAGGGCGGTAGATCTGCTCGAGCTGAGACCGCACTTCATCCAAGTGATCCGACTTGACGCGTACGCCCACGAAGCACGCACAGTGGAGGACCTGCTGATCGTTCATCGCAGCAGCGAGGCCCGGCATAATCGCGACGTCCGGCGTCGAGGGGTCGGTGATCTCGCCCAACGACCGTCCGATCGCCCGCACCACGGCGTGCACACGTGGCCCGGCATAACTGCTGACTCTGCCGTCTGAGCTTCCCCACTCCTTGAACTGCGCCACGCTGGCCGTGTTGAATTCGATCGGGCTGCCGATGACGAATCCGAACTGGTCGGCAGCCGCCTCGTTGATCACGACACCCACTGGGTCGTCGGGCGCAGGCAACGACCCTGCAACGATGAGGAACGGCGGGTGTGCCGGATCGAAGTAGGAATAGCCCTGGGAGAACGCGATCACACGGCCTTGGCCGTCGGGAGGCTCACCAAACACATCGGGGAAGGCCCCGAACCAGTTCAGCACCTTCAGCGCCTCAACTCCGTCGATCGCCCGCACTCGATCGAGCACCTCCAGATGCCGATCGGAATCGGCCACGCTCCTCGGCGGGCTCGCACCATCCAGCTCGGACATGACGATCGTGGCTGCCCCGGTACGTACCTCAAAGCGCCCGAAGACGGTGTCGGCCCGATGTGCACCGGCGGCGAGAGCGAGCGCCGCCCCCGACCCGAGGCCGACCGCGATGACGAGGCTGACCAGAGATGCCACGCGCCTCTTTTGCTCAGAACGGACCCAGATCCAGATCGCGGCCACGACGAATCAACCTCCTTCCAGCCAGCATGCATCGGTCGGAACCGTGAAGCCAGGGTGCTGTCCGACTTTCCCTAGGGGTGTCACCCACACCGTTCACGCGCCGATATCGGCCGGTGGCCGGGTCGAGGCCGGCGGACACTGTGAGCTCCCAGCTGCCCGGCGTGCGTTCTCTCATCGATTCCCATGTGAATCGTCCCTTCGCGGCAGATTCGCGGCTGGATGACTGGATCGACTTGGCGGAGTTGCTCGGAAAGTGCCTCTGAGCTGGGTGTTTGTGGTGCGCCCCCTGGGTTTCGAACCCAGAACCTGCGGATTAAGAGTCCGTTGCTCTGCCGTTGAGCTAGAGGCGCATGTGGTCGCCCGAGTGTAGGGCTGCACTGGTGCGAACCCAAACGCTCGAACGATCGTGAGGCCGCGCGCCGTGTCACTGTGACGCGCGTGCTGCCTCCTTGGGGTGACCGACGGGGCTCGAACCCGCGACCCTCAGTACCACAAACTGATGCTCTACCAACTGAGCTACGACCACCATGGAAGGGCATAGTCTGCCACGGATGCTCGCGACTCCCACACCCGATTTGGCGGGCAGGACGTGAGCGAACAAGGGGCGATACCCGGGCCCATCCTCGGTCGCGGCAACACCGCCGAGGTCTACGCCTCGGGCGAGCGCGAAGTCGTCAAGCTGTTCCGGGCCGGTGCTCCCGAGACCATGGTGGCCGGCGAGTTCCGCTGCGCCAGCATCGCTGCGGATGCGGGCATCGCCACGCCGAAACCGTTGCGTCGAGTGAACGTCGACGGCCGGATGGGCATCGTGTTCGAGCGCGTCGACGGCCCGACGATGATGGACGACGCCGGCAAGCGACCGTGGCGGCTGGTGTCATGGGCCCACGAGCTGGCCCGCCTCGAGCACAGCCTGGCGGCCACGGCGTCGCTCACCGAACGCACGGTGAAGGAGTACCTGCGACCGAAACTGATGCGCGCCGAGATGGCCGACGACATCCGCGAGATGCTCGTGTCCCGCCTGGACCGGCTGCCGGACGGCGACGCCCTCGTGCATCTCGACTTCCATCCCGGCAACGTGCTGATCGGCGCAAGCGGCCCGGTCATCATCGATTGGTCGAACACGTCGGTCGGCGATCCGGCTGCCGACGTTGCCCAGACGCTGTTGATCCTGGCGTGCGGCAGCCCGCCGGAGGGCACCAAGCTCAGCCTCACGGTGCGGATCGGGCGCCGCGCGTTCAGCGCCGCCGTCCGGGCCGAGGCGTTGCGGTTGGACCCGTCGATGAGACTTCGCATCGACGACTGGATGCCCGTACTGGCCGGGGCGCGACTGGCCGAACACAACCGCGGCGAGCGTGAGCCGCTGCTGTACATCATCGCTGAGCACATCCGCCGCCTGCGCTGAGCCGCAGGTCACGCGGCTCTTCTCGCAACCCGAGCAACAGTGTAACTGGCCCTCGACTGCGGATTCCATTGTCTGCTATACTCCTGACAACGTATTCCGTAGGGAGAACAGCATGAGCGCAACGAATTCCACGCTCACCAATGATCTGACAACACGGGCTCGCGACATCACCCGCCGCGAGCTCGCCACCTATGCGGCGCGAACCAAGGGTTCGCAACGCGCCACAGAACGGGCCCGCCTGGTCCTGCCGATGGGGGTGCCGTCCAGCTTCCAGGCCTATGACCCACACCCCATTGTGGTCACCCGGGCCCAGGGCAGCTGGATGGAAGATGTCGACGGCAACCGCTACACCGACTACGACATGGGCTTCGGCGCGTTGTTCTCGGGGCACTGTCATCCGGCGGTGCGTGCTGCGGTCGAAGCACAGCTCGACAACGGCACGCTGTTCGTCACGCCCTGCGAGACGAACGCCGATGTCGCCGAGTCACTGGGCGCTCGCTACGGCCTGCCGATGTGGCGCTTCACCAACAGCGGTACCGAGGCCACGATGGACGCCATCCGTGTCGCCCGTGGCGTCACCGGTCGCGACAAGATCGTCAAGGTCGAGGGTGGCTACCACGGCCACCACGACGAAGTGATGGTCTCGATGAAGCCGTCACTCGATGTCGCCGGCCCGGCCGACAACCCAACACCCATTCCCGCCACCGCCGGCCTCACCGCCGCGGTGCTGCGCGACACCATCGTCATCCCGTACAACGACGCCGATGCGCTCGAGCGCGTGCTGCGCGCGGGCGATGTCGCCTGCTTCATCGTCGAGCCGGTGATGGAGAACATCGGCATCTGCAAGCCGCAGCCCGGTTACCTGCAGGCCGTGCGCGAGATCACTCAGCGCTACGGCACGTTGCTCATCTTCGACGAGGTCAAGACCGGCATCACCGCCGGCTGGGGCGGGGCGACGGGTGCGCTCGGCGTGCTGCCCGATCTGGTCGCGTTGGCCAAGAGCATTGGTGGCGGCCTGCCGCTCGGCGCGTTCGGCGGCAAGCGCGAGTACATGGACCAGATCACCCAGGGCCGTGTCCTGCACCTCGGCACGTACAACGGCAACCCGTTGTGCATGGCTGCGGCGAAGGCTGTGCTCGACGAGGTCTGCACGCCCGAGGCGACCCAGATCTGCATCGACAAGAACCAGGCACTGCTGGAGGCGTGCGACGACATCATCGCTCGCGCCGGGCTGACCGCGCACACCGTGCAGATGGGTGCGAAGGGCTGCATCACGTGGGCCGCCGAGCCGATCCGCAACTACCGCGACTACAAGGCAACCGACTTCGACCTCGCGTTCGCGCAGTGGATCCACGGCATCAACCGCGGCATCCTGCTGCCACCGGGCCTGGACGAGCAGTGGCTGATCTCGGTCATGCACACCGATGCCGACGCGATGCGCTACGCGACGGTGTTCGAAGAGTTCGTCGACGAGCTCGTCGCCTGACCGAACCCGGTCTCGCGTCCGCTCAACTCCAGCGTCGCTCCTCGCGGTAGGACGTGCGCCGAATCGGCTGCGACCACCGGTCGCGCCGTTTCGACGCGGCAGCAGCTGCCAGGCAGCCGAGTCCGCCACCGATCAACAACAGCGCGAGCGCGATCAGCAGCGGCAACGACTCGCGCGCCAGGCGCGGCACGGCGCCGACCCACACGTTGTCGCTCAGCGCAGGGATCACGAACGCCGGCACCACGTAGCCGATCACGATCAACAGCAGGGCCATCCCCAGCAGCAGCAGTCCAAGCGACCGCAGCAGTTCCGCGCGCTCGGGGTGCGCGGCGAAACCGAGGATCAGCAGGACCAGCGCCAGGCCGGCGGCGATTGGTACCAGCCACTTCAGGATCTCGCGCATGACCGACAGGGGAGTGACCTTGGGGACGTCCAGCGTGATGGTCGGCACGATGCCGACCTGCTCGCTGCGCACGATCTGCACCAGTTGTTCGGACGTGATCTCGACTGGTTTGTCGCTCGCGCCGATCAACTTGGCGTGTGCGTCGGCCACGACGTCGGCCAGGATCTTGGCCCCCTGGCCATTGCTGGCAACAGCCAGCACCACCTTCTGGATCTCCGGCGCGGTCATGGCTGGATCGGCGTTGCCCGTCGCGGCCAGCTGCGCCGACACGGATTCGGCGATCAGCTTGGCGATCTCGTTCTTGATGTCGCCGTCCTCGAGCACCGCGCTGGCGGCGCCGCGCGTGTGCCCAGGCGTGAACGCGGTGAACTGCAACCAGAAGGCACTCAGCGCAAGACTCCCGACGATGGACGCGAGACCGAAGAGCAGACCAGCAAGGGAGCGTCGCACGGGCGCCATCTTGGCATCCCGTGCCGCTCGGCATGGCAGCGCTCGGTAACGGTCCAGCGACATTTCGCCGTCGGTACCATTGCGGCGTGATCGACGAACGTCCTGCACTCGGGCAGTTGCTGCGGCGAGCGTTGCGGCTGCGGTGCGCGTGGTGCGGCTCACGCCACGGCATCCTGCGTGGCTGGTTTCGACGCCACGACACGTGCCAGCACTGCGGCATGTCGGTGCAACGCGGCCAGGAGGGATTCGAGCTCGGCGCAGCATCGGTCAACGCGATCCTGACGCTCGGCGCGCTGATCGGTGCCGCCGCGATCGCAATCGTGGTGATGTACCCCGACGTGTCGACGGGTCCACTGGTGGCCGTGCTGGTCGCGGTCGCGGTGATCCTGCCCGTGCTGCTCTATCCCTTCACGTACACGATCTGGTTCGCGATCGAGCTGCTGATGGAGCGGCCGTCGGCGGACGAGATCGAGCGAGCGCGAGCTCGTGTCGAACATGTCGCCGAGGGTGCTTGATCGAACGTCTGTACGAAGTTACAGTGCTGTCGTTCGGGACCTACGGAACCGTGTCACACCCCCTCCGTATGGTGCCACCCGAGTAGATCGGTCGGATCAGCCGGCCCGCTGGTGAACACGAGAGACAGGAACGAAGGACATGGCACTGGAACGTGAGAAGGCGCTCGAGATGGCGCTGGCATCGATCGACAAGCAGTTCGGCAAGGGCTCCATCATGCGGATGGGCGAAAAGACGTCACTCGGCATCGACACGGTGCCCACCGGCGCGCTGGCATTGGACCTCGCCCTCGGCATCGGCGGCCTGCCGCGTGGTCGCGTCGTCGAGATCTTCGGCCCGGAATCATCGGGTAAGTCCACGCTGGCCATGCACGTCGTGGCCGAAGCGCAGCGCAACGGCGGCATCTGCGCCTACGTGGACGCCGAGCACGCGATGGACCCGATCTACGCCCGGGCCATCGGGGTGGACATCGATCAGCTGCTGATCTCACAGCCTGACACCGGTGAGCAGGCACTCGAGATCGTCGACATGCTGGTGCGCTCCGGGGCGCTCGACGTCGTCGTCATCGACTCCGTTGCTGCACTCACGCCCCGTGCCGAGATCGAAGGCGAGATGGGCGACAGCCACGTCGGCCTCCAAGCCCGCCTCATGAGCCAGGCGCTGCGCAAGTTGACCGGCAACCTGAACAAGACGAACACGATCGCGATCTTCATCAACCAGCTGCGCGAGAAGATCGGCGTCATGTTCGGATGCTTTTCGTACTCCACTCGCGTGACGCTCGCCGACGGTACGCAGGAGAAGATCGGCAAGATCGTCAACCAGAAGATGGATGTCGAAGTGCTCTCCTACGACGTCGCGGCCGGCAAGCTCGTGCCGAAGAAGATCACCAACTGGTTCGACAACGGTGTCGCCGAACGTTTCTTGCAGTTCACGGTCGCTCGCGGCGGTGGTAGCGGCAAGGCCCAGTTCGCGGCCACCGAGAATCACCTCATCTCGACACCCGGTGGCTGGCGGGCAGCTGGCGAACTCGTCGTCGGCGATCGTGTCCTCCAATCGGTACCGCACTACTTGTCCGACTTCCAGTGGCAGGTCGTCCTCGGCGGTCTCATGGGCGATGGGGCTCTCTCGCCGAGCCGCTCGGGCAACGGTGCCAGGTTCCGCTGGGGTCACGGTGCCAAGCAGGCCGAGTACAGCGATTGGAAGGCGTCTCTGTTCGACAACGTGTCGGTCAGCCGCTCGACGAACGCAAAGGGTGCGGTCTTCCACGACATGCAGCCGATGCCCGAACTGGCCGAGTTGCGCGAGGCCGTGTATCTCGATGGCAAGAAGATGCTGAGCCACGACTACCTCAAGCAGCTCACGCCGCTGTCGCTGGCGGTCTGGTACATGGATGACGGTGGCTTCACGCTTCGTACTGAGGGCAAGCAGGAGCGCACTGCCGGCGGCAGCGGTCGCATCGAGATCTGCGTCGAGGCGATGACGCCGGATTCGCGCCTTCGACTGCAGCAGTATCTTGCCGACGAATGGAGCCTTCGGGCAACGCTTGTTGCGAGCGGAGCGCGCGCGACCGCGATCCTGCGCTTTGACGAGCACGAGACGGCCAAGTTCCACGCGCTCGTCGCACCGTTCATTCACCCATCGATGCAGAACAAGCTGCTGCCGAGCTATCGCGGCCGATTCGCTGTCGAGTCGGTGTTCGTGCCAGCCCGCAACGAGTTGGTGCCAATGCCCATCCAGCGCATCACGGTCAAGCCCAAGACGCGCAGCATGCACAGGTTCGACATCGAGGTCGGCGGCACGCACAACTACTTCGTCGATGGAGTGATGGTGCACAACTCGCCGGAGACCACCCCCGGCGGTCGGGCGCTCAAGTTCTACTCGTCGGTCCGCCTGGACATCCGCCGGATCGAGAGCATCAAGGACGGTGCCGAAGTCGTCGGTTCGCGCACGCGAGTGAAAGTCGTCAAGAACAAGGTCGCCCCGCCGTTCAAGCAGGCCGAGTTCGACATCATGTACGGCAAGGGCATCAGCCGCGAGGGTTCGCTGCTCGATCTCGGTGTCGAGATGTCGATCATCAAGAAGTCGGGTGCGTGGTTCACCTACGAGGGTGAGCAACTCGGTCAGGGCCGCGAGAACGCGAAGAGCTACCTGCAGCAGAACCCCGAGATCATGGTCGAGGTCTCGGAGAAGGTGCGTCAGCAGGCCGGTCTCAGCGGCGATATCGACACCTTCGGTGCCAAAGACGACGAGCCGATCTCGCTCGAACCCTGATCCAATCGGGTCACCGAATGGTTGTACCGGATGACGGCGGAGGTCGCCGTCATCCGGTACGAGCGCGCGGGGAATTCATACGTTTGTCGTGCAAGGGGGCCTTCCACGCACACCGAGGGGGTCACGAATCTGTAAGACTCGGCCCACGAACAACCAAGGGGAGAGATTGATGAGCAAGAGAGATCAGCGCCGCATCGATGCAGTCCGGCGCACGCAGGGAACGATCGGCAACCACGTCATCGACGAGTTCGTCGCCGGCCGCTTGTCGCGTCGTGCGTTCATCCGCCGCGGTACCATCGTTGGCCTGTCGCTGCCGGCAATCGGCGCGTTGCTGGCCGCCTGCGGTTCCGATGACAACAACGACTCGACCGGTACCAACGCTCCGGGCACCACCGGTGCGCCGGGTGCCACCGATGCTCCCGGCACCACTGGCGCTCCGGTCGCCGGCGGCACGCTCACCATCGGCTCCGGTGTCCCGTCGGCCGCCTCGGCCACGCTGGACCCGGTGCTCGTCAATGACCAGAACGGCTTGGTCATCCTCAGCCAGGTCGGTCAGTTCCTCACGCTGTCGGGCCCCGACCTGTCGCTGACCGGTGTGCTTGCGACCGAGTGGACGCCCAACGACGACGGCTCGGAATGGACCTTCACGCTCAACCCTGCGGCCAAGTTCAGCGATGGCGCTCCCGTCACCGCTGCTGACGTCGTCGCCACCATCGAGCGTCTCGTCAACCCGGACAACAAGTCCAACGCACTGTCGGCGTTCGGCACCGCCAAGTTGTCGCCGGGCGGCACCTCAGCCGTGGACGACACCACCGTCAAGTTCACCCTCGACGCGCCGATGGGCAACTTCCCGTACATGGTGTCGTCGGACAACTACAACGCGATCATCCTGCCCGCCTCGGTCACCGACACGTCGCAGTTCGCGACGGCCAAGATCCCGACCTCAGGGCCTTGGATCATCGACTCCTACGATCCGGTCAAGGGCGTCACGCTCTCGCCGAACACCAACTTCTGGGGCACGGCGGTCAACCTCGACAAGATCGACTTCCAGTTCTTCCCCGATGTGGCCGCGCAGGTCACGGCGTTCCAGTCCGGCGACCTCGACGTCATCTCGCAGTTCTCCGTCTCCGGCGGCGAGTCGTTGCTGGCGGACCCCGACGTCAACGTCATCGAACTGAAGTCCGCAGCGCATCGCCAGATCCACATGCGTTGCTCCGAAGGTCCGTTTGCGGACAAGAAGGCTCGCCAGGCCATGGCGTTGGTCATGAATCGGCCCGACATCGTCGCCGGCCTGTTCGAGGGCAAGGCCGACATCGCCAACGACTCGCCGTTCTTCAACCTGTTCCCGTCCACGGGGACGCAGCTCCCGAGCACGTACGACGTCGAGGCCGCGAAGGCGCTAATGGCCGAGTCGGCGATGCCGGACGGATTCGACGTCACGCTGTACGGCTTCGGCACGCAGGAGATCCCGGATCTCGCGGTGCTCGTGCAGAACGCGGCGAAAGAGATCGGCATCAACATCACGATCGAGATGCGCGACGACTACTACGACAACTACTGGGTCAAGTTCACACCCGAGGCACCTGGCTCCGACATCGGCATCACCGACTACGGCCACCGTGGTGTCCCCGACGTGTTCCTGACTGCTCCGCTCAAGTCGCCCGATGCCGGTGGTGTCTGGAACGGTGCCGAGTACGCCAACCCGGCTTACGACGCGCTCGTCGACGAGTACTCGTCGTCGGCCGACCTGCAGAGCCAGCAGGCTGCTTCGGCCAAGATCCAGGCCCTCCTGCAAGAGGACGTCCCGATCATCTTCCCGTACAACTACAACTACCTGTCGGCGACGAAGAAGAGCGTCACGGGGGTTGTCACCTCGGCGATGGGACACGTCTTCACCGACTCGGCGGCCAAGAGCTGAGCAGTACGACTTCATGACCCGCTACGTTCTCCGGCGGCTCGGACTTGCAGTCATCACGCTGGTGATTCTCAGCATGGTGGTGTTCTTCGTGGCGGCCGTGCTGCCGGGGAGCGTCGGGCGGGCCATTCTTGGCAACTTTGCCGATCGCGATGCGATCGCCCAACTCAACAAAGAGCTCGGCCTTGATGGCGCGCTCCCGGCTCGATACTGGCGCTGGGTGAGCCACGCGCTCACAGCCGACTTCGGCGACAGCTACAAGTACCGGGCCCCGGTGATGGACTTCTTGCCGACAGCCCTGTGGGCGTCGATCAAGCTGGCCATCGTCACGCTGCTGTTGGTTGTGCCGCTCAGCATCATCGGAGGATCAATCGCTGCGCTGCGCCAAGGCAAGCCCACCGACCGTTTCATCACCGTGTCGGGACTCAGCCTTGCGGTCACGCCGGAGTTCGTCGTCGGCACCGTGCTCATCCTGATCTTCGCGGTGCGTCTCGACTGGTTGCCCCCGGGCGGTTCCCCCGACGGCAGCGTGCTCGATCAGTTGAAGGTGATGATCCTGCCCGCGTTCACGCTCAGTGCGCTGCTGTTCGGCTACATCGCCCGCATGGCGCGCGCCGGCACCATCGAGGCACTTGCCGCGGACTACACCAGAACCGCCACGCTGAAGGGTTTGCGGCGGACCACCGTGTTGCGCCGTCACGTGCTGCGCAACGCCTTGTTGCCCACCATCGCGGTCATCGCGACGCAGATGAGCTACCTGCTCGGTGGCCTGCTGATCACCGAGACACTGTTCAACTACCAGGGTCTCGGCCTGCTGATCTTCACCGCCGCCGACGAGCGTGACATCCCGATGCTGATGGCGGCCGTCTTCGTGGTCGGTGCATTCTCGATGATCATGACATTGCTGGCCGACGTGCTCACGGCGTCGCTCAACCCGCGGGTCCGGCTCGGCGGTCGCGAGTGAGCAACACCGGCGCAACCTCGCCCGCCGACGTGCCTGATGCCGCTGTCGGTGATGGGTTGACCCTCGACGCGGTCATCACCCATGCCGATGTCGCGGTTGGCGCTCACCCGGGCGTCCCGCCGCCGCCGGTCAAGGCATCCGATGTCCGTCGCGAACTGCGCCGGCAGTTGTTGCGGTCGCCGACGCTCATCGTCGGTGCGCTCATCCTCGGCTTCTGGGTCGTTTGCGCGATCGCACCGTCGCTGATCGCCGGCGACAACCCTGTGACGCAAGATCCGCTCAGCAAGTGGGTCCGGCCGTTCAAGGAAGGCCACTTCCTGGGCACCGATCGCTACGGCCGCGACGTCTGGGCTCGCACCGTCGCCGGTGCTCGCGAGATCGTCATCATCGCCCCCGCCGCCACCATCGTCGGCACGGTTCTCGGCATCGTGATCGGCCTGTCGATGGGCTACCTGCGCGGTGTCGTCGACGACGTGCTGAGCCGTCTGGTCGAAGCGCTGATCAGCCTGCCGGTGATCCTGGTGTCGCTGCTCGCGCTCACAGCACTCGACCCGGATCGCCTCACCATTATCGCCGTCATCGGCTTCCTGTTCGCACCTCTGATCGCCCGCACCGTGCGGGCGGCCGTGCTGGCCGAATGTGACCTCGACTACGTCCGTGCCGCCGAGCTGCGCGGCGAGGGCAACCTCTACGTGATGTTCGTCGAGATCCTGCCCAACGTGATCGGCCCGATCATCGTCGAGTTCACCGTCCGCCTCGGATACGCCGTGTTCACGATGGCCGGGCTCGCGTTCATCGGCTTCGGTTCCCAGCCCGGTTCGCCCGACTGGGGCCGGGCGATCTTCGACGAGCGGTTGAGCTTGCTCAGCGATGTCTGGTGGCCGCCCTTCGTCCCGGCGCTCGCCCTTGCGTCGTTCGTGGTCGCGATCAACCTCGTCGCCGACGCGATCCAGGGGGTCCTCGACAAATGAGCACACCGGCGCTCGAGTTCAACGACCTTCAACTCGCATACCTCGTCCGTGGCGTCCCCCGCGAAGTGCTGCGCGGCGTGTCGTTCACGGTCAACGCCGGGGAGTCCTACGGTCTCGTCGGCGAGAGCGGTTGTGGCAAGTCCACTGCCGCGTACGCGGCGATCCGATACCTACCTCGCAACGCTCGCATCCTCGGGGGCAGCGTGTCACTCGCCGGCCGCGACATCTTGTCGCTGTCCAACGAGGAGCTGCGCCAGGTCCGCGCCCGCGAGGCGTCCATCGTCTACCAGGACCCCGGCCAGGCACTGAACCCGACGATCAAGGTCGGCCCACAACTGCTCGAAGCATTCGACCTGATCGGACTCAACAAGACCGATGCGTTGAAGCAGGCCCGCAGCATGCTCGACAAGGTCCAGATCGCCGACCCGGAGTCGGTGATGACCCGATACCCGCACCAGCTGTCGGGCGGCATGCAGCAGCGCGTCGTCATCGCGATGGCGTTGGCGTGCGACCCCAAACTGCTGATCCTGGACGAACCCACCACCGGTCTCGACGCAACCGTCGAAGCCGAAGTGCTCGAACTCGTCCGTTCGCTGCGCGCCGAGTTCGGTACGTCGGTGCTGTTCATCTCGCACAACCTCGGCGCGATCCGCGCGATGTGCGATCGCGTCGGTGTGCTCTACGCCGGCAAGCTCGTCGAGCAGGGGCCGGCCCACGAAGTGTTCGACAGCCCGAAGCATCCCTACACGGTCGGCCTGCTGCGCTGCTTGCCGCGCCACGGTTCGCGCAAAGCCGATCAGCGTCTCGAGACGATTCCCGGCTTCTTGCCGCTGCTCGGCGCGAACCTGCCGACATGCGTGTTCGTCGACCGCTGCGCGCTCGCCGACGAGACCTGTCGGACGCAGGTCCCGCCGTGGGTGGAGATCGGTGATCGAGCGGCGAGATGCCACCACATCGACCGGGTGCCGGACATGATTCGCGCCGACCTCGCCAAGGGCACGGCGTCCACGGTCGACCGCTCCGAGGCACCGATCCTGGAACTGAAGGGTCTGTCGAAGACGTTCCACCAGGGTGGCAAGGACATCCATGCGCTCAACGATGTGTCCATCGCGCTGTACGCCGGCGAGACCGTCGGCCTGGTCGGCGAGTCCGGCAGCGGCAAGACCACGCTCGCTCACACGGTGCTCGGCATTCACGCCCCCGACGCCGAGGACACGCTGCTGTGCGACGGCCAGGCGCTGCTGCCCGGCACGCGCCGCCGTCCCGATGATCAGGTCCGGGCGATCCAGATCGTGTTCCAGAACCCCGACTCGGCGCTGAACCGCCGCCACTCGGTGCGCCGCATCGTCAGCCGCACGCTCCGGCGACTGGCCCATGTCGAGCGCAAGGACATCGACGCCAAGCTGCACGACTTGATGGCATCGGTGCGGCTCACCGACCGCCACCTCGACATGCGGCCATCGCAGCTGTCGGGTGGGTTGAAGCAACGCGTCGCCATCGCCCGTGCGTTCGCCGGCGACCCGCGCATCGTGGTGTGTGACGAGCCGACGTCCGCGCTCGACGTGTCCGTGCAGGCCGCGATCCTCAACCTGCTCGCCGATCTCCAACGCGACAGCAACACCAGCTACCTGTTCATCTCCCACGACCTTCGCGTCGTGCGCTACCTCAGCGATCGCATCGCCGTGCTGTACCTCGGCCGCATCATGGAGCTCGGGCCGGCCGAGCGGGTGTTCGACGGTCCGCATCATCCCTACACCGAGGCGCTGCTGTCCGCCGCACCGTCGGTCGACGGCGACAACCGGCCACGAATCAAGCTCGACGGAGAGATCCCCAGCGCGGTCAACCCGCCCAGCGGTTGCGTGTTCCACACTCGCTGCCCGCGGTTCCTCGGCGAGATCTGCGAGACCGTCGAACCAGCACTCACCCCGACGCCCGACGGCGGTGTCATCCGCTGCCACATCCCGTGGGACGAGCTCGGCGGCCAACCCGTCACCGTGCGCACCGCGGTCGACGCGTCCTGACGAGTCGGTGATGGCCGCAGACGGCGATGCGCCTGACCCTGGCCAGCCGGTGGTGCGACCTGGACCCGCCAATGTCGTCGTCGTCCTGCTCGACAGCCTCAACCGGCACGCGCTCGGCAGCTACGGCGGCACCGAGTGGGCGACCCCGAACCTCGACCGCTTCGCGCAGCGGTCGGTGCGCTTCACGAACCACCACACCGGTTCGCTGCCGTGCATCCCGGCTCGCCATGACCTGCTCGTCGGCGCGCTCGACTTCTTGTGGAAGCCGTGGGGCTCGATCGAACTGTGGGAGGAGGCGATCACCGCCTCCATGCGGCGCCGTGGCGTCGTCACCCAATTGATCACCGATCACCCGCACCTGTTCGAGACCGGCGGCGAGAACTACCACACCGCGTTCACCGCATGGCAGTACGAACGCGGCCACGAGAGCGACCCGTGGAAGACCCGCGCCGATCCGTCGTGGGTCGGTGCGCCCAGTTTCGGACGTGGCCACACCCACTACGACCTGTCACGCGGGTATTTCACCGACGAGTCCGACTTTCCCGGGCCGCGCACGATGACCGCCGCCGCAGCATGGTTGCGCGACCACGCGCCGCATCACCGCGCAGCCGGTGAACGGTTCTTCCTGTTCGTCGACGAGTTCGACCCGCACGAGCCGTTCGACACGCCCGAGCGGTGGGCGTCGATGTACGACGCAAACTGGACCGACGCTCACCTGATCTGGCCGCCGTACACGGTCGGCGCGCTGACCGACGGCACACTCGACGCGCGCGAGGCACGACAGGTGCGGGCCCAGTACGGCGCGAAGCTGTCGATGATCGACCATTGGTTCGCAGGCATGCTCGACGCGCTCGACGCGACGAACGGTTGGGACGACACCGCGGTCGTCGTGTGCACCGACCACGGCCATTACCTCGGCGAGACCGATGCTCACGGGCGCGACGTGTGGGGCAAGCCTGCCGTGCCGGTGTACCGCACGCTCGGGCACACACCACTGCTCGTCTGGTGGCCCGGCGCGACGCTGCCAGCGGGCGGCACGTGCGACGCGCTGACCACCACCGCCGATCTGCACGCGACGTTGCTCGACGCGTTCGGCATCGTCGCCCGCCACCGCACCCACGGCGCGTCGCTGGCGCCGCTGCTCACCCGCCAGGCGACCAGCGTCCGCGACTGGCTCCTGACCGGGGTGTGGGGTCGCGAGATGCACCTCGTGACCGACCGCTGGCGTTACGCCCGCGGGCCCGTCGGCGACAACGCGCCGCTCTCGATGTGGTCCAACCGCTGGAGCACGATGCCGATCGGCCGGGCCCCCGACTACCTGATGCCGCCGCCCGATGACCGCGCCGTGCTCGACCGCATGCCGGGTTCCACCGTCCCGGTCATCCGCCAACCGTTCCATCCCGGCGACCTGCTGCCGTTCTGGGCCTGGGCCAAGGATTACGAGACCTTGCTGTTCGATCGTGTCGAGGACCCGTTCGAGACTCGCGACATCGCGACGGGCGCGTCGGTCACCGAACCGGACGAGATCCTCCACGCGGCGCTGCGCACGGTGGAGGCACCCGACGACCAGTTCGTGCGCCTCGGCTTCGGCTGAATCCCGTAGGGTTCGTCGAGAGGCCGATGCCTTCGGCCGCTGGGGGAGGATTTCGGGATGGCCCACACGCCGTTGCTGTCGATGTTCGAACGGGCCGCACGCGAGTTGCACGCCTCAGACAGCGAGTCCGGACGGGAGCAGGCCAGCACTCGGCGCAGCTTCCTCGCCGGTGCGGCCGTGGTGGGCGCTGCCGCGGCGACGTGGCGTCTCGGTCAGCCGCCGCCGGCGGCCGCGGCCAACACTGAGCGGATCATCGTCATCGGAGCAGGCCTGGCCGGACTGACGTGCGCGTACGAGTTGCGCAAGGCCGGCTACGTGGCCGAGGTTCATGACGCTCACCCGGATCGTTTGGGTGGGCGCGCCTGGTCGGATCGCAGCACCTTCGCAGCCGGGCAGATCGCCGAGCACGGCGGAGAGCTCATCGACCAAGGGCATACCCAGATTCGCCAGTTGTGCAAGTCGTTGGGGCTGGTGCTCGACAACCTGCTCGCCGCCGAACAGAACGACACCGAACCGAAGTTCTGGTTCGACAACGCGCCGTACTCGTATCTCGAAGCGACCAACGACCTGAAAGCGGTATGGCAGAAGATCAAGAGCGACGTCCAGGCCGCCAGCTATCCGACCTTGTACAACCTGTCGACCGAACGCGGTCGGCAGCTGGATTCGATGTCGATCATCGACTGGATCGTGGAGAGCGTTCCGGGCGGGATGTCCTCGCGGCTCGGCCAGTTGCTCGATGTTGCGTACAACATCGAGTACGGAGCCGAATGTTCGCAGCAGAGCTCGCTCAATCTGCTGTACCTGCTCGGGTACTCCGGCCAGGGGCAGCTTCGACTGTTCGGGCCTTCGAATGAGAAGTATCACGTGCGCGGCGGCAACGACCGGATCGTGGCTGCCTTGGCGACACAGCTCGGTGGACAGATCGTCAGCGGCTCGGCGCTCACCAAGATCGCGCAACGCGTCGATGGCGGCTACGATCTCACGCTTCGTCGGGCCGGCAAGTCAGTGGTTCAGACCGTCGATCGTGTGGTGCTCGCGTTGCCCTTTGCGGTGTTGCGCACGCTCGACTTCGCTCGGGCCGGTTTCAGTGATCGCAAGGTTCGGGCCATCGCCGAGCAGGGCATGGGTACGAACTCCAAGCTCAACGTGCAGTTCGTGGATCGTCACTGGCGAACGCTTGGCGGAAACGGCGACAGCTACGCAGACACCGGCTACCAGGCGACCTGGGAGGTCACCCGCGCCCAAGCCGGCGCTCCCGGCATCCTGGTCGACTACACGGGCGGGTTGATCGGTGACAGCTTCGGAACCGGCACGCCCCAGTCTCGGGCGCAGACGTTCGCGAGCCAGCTCGAGCCGGTCTTTCCCGGCATCAGGAGCAAGCTCAATGGCCGAGCGACCGTTGACTACTGGCCGGCCAGCCCCTACCAACGCGGCTCCTACTCGTACTGGAAGGTCGGCCAGTACCAAGCCTTTGCCGGGGTTGAACGCGAGCGCAGCGGCCGATGCCACTTCGCCGGCGAGCACACCTCGGTCGACTTCCAGGGCTACCTCAACGGGGCCGTCGAAACAGGACAACGCGCCGCCGCCGAAGTGCTGGCCGACTACAAGTAGCTGCCGTACCCCTCGACATCGGGTCGGATCGCCGTGCGAACTGTGTGTGCGGGAGCGCCGCCGGCGAGCTGCCCCGCACCACGAGCGGCCGACGGTCCAAGGGTGGTCGGTAGCATGATGAACCGTGACTCGCAGCTACACCATCCGCACCTACGGGTGCCAGATGAACGAGCACGATTCCGAGCGCATCGCCGGGCTGCTGGAAGCGGACGGTCTGGTGCTTGCCGCCAGCGAGGACGATGCCGATGTCGTGGTCGTCAACACGTGTTGCATCCGCGAGGGTGCGGACACCAAGACCTACGGCAACCTCGGTCACCTGAAGAGCTGGAAGGACAAGGTCGATGGCCGCCAGCTCGTCGTCGCCGGATGCATGGCGCAGAAAGATCGCGACGCCGTTCGCCAGCGTGCGCCGTGGGTCGATGTCGTGCTCGGCACACACAACGTGCACCGTGCCAGCGAGCTGATCGATCACGCCCGCGCCAACGGCCCGGTGACCGAGATCTTCGACGAAGCGGTCATCGACGATCACGCGCTGTTCCCCAGCGCGCTGCCTGTGCGCCGCGACAGCAGCTACAACGCGTGGGTCACGATCCAGATCGGCTGCGACAACTCGTGCGCGTTCTGCATCGTTCCGGCCGTGCGCGGCGTGGAGATCAGCCGCCCGTTCGACGACATCGTCGCCGAGGTCCGGTCCCTGGCCGCGGCCGGTGTCACCGAGGTGACGCTGCTCGGCCAGAACGTCAACAGCTACGGCCGCGATCTCACCCTGTCGCGGCGCCGGGGCGGCGACGCCGAGGTCCGCATCCGGCCGCTGTTCGCCGACCTCTTGCGTGCCGCCGGTGCAGTCGAAGGCATCCGCCGTGTGCGCTTCACGAGCCCGCACCCAAAGGACATGCGCCCCGAGACGTTCGCCGCAATGGCCGAGACGCCCGAGGTCTGCGAGCACCTGCACTACCCGTTGCAGTCCGGCTCCGACGCCGTGCTCGCCGCGATGCATCGCGGCTACACCGCGGCGCGATACCTGGACCGGCTGGCGTTGGCTCGCCTCGCGATGCCCGATCTCGCCGTCAGCACCGACATCATCGTCGGCTTCCCCGGCGAGACCGACGACGACTTCGCCCACACCCTCGAAGTGGCGGCGGCGGCCGAATACGACTTCGCGTTCACGTTCATCTTCTCGCCCCGGCCCGGTACCGAAGCGGCAACGATGAATGATCGTTTCGTCGACGCCGCAGTCGCCGCGGAGCGGTTCGACCGGCTCAAGATCGTGGTCGAGCGCAGTGCGCTCGCCAAGCACCGGGCCCGCATCGGCCGCGTCGAGGACGTGCTGGTCGAAGGCCCGTCGCGCAAGGACCCGCGCGTCGTCACCGGCCGCACTCGCCAGAACAAACTCGTCCACTTCCCCTCGCCGCATCCGCTGCGGGCCGGCGCGTATGCATCGATCGAGATCACGACGGCCGCACCGCACCACCTCGGCGGCCGGTTGCTGGAGGTGCTCGCCGATCCGGCGCATCGTGTGCGCATCCCTGTCTCCGCCGGCTGACGGCGTCCGGCCGCCGAAGTTGCTGTGACCGCTCGCCAACTCGTCATCGTCGGCCCGACGGCGAGTGGCAAGAGCGATGTCGCGATGGCGATCGCGCTCGCCGATGCTGGTCGCGAGATCGTGGCCGTCGACGCGATGCAGGTCTATCTCGGTATGGACATCGGCACCGCCAAGCCGTCCGCAGCCGACCAAGCAGCTGTGCGCCACCACGGCATCGACCTCGTCGCTGCCGGCGTCGACTTCACAGTCGCCGACTTTCAGCGCTGCGCCACCGGGGCGCTGGACGACATCGCTCGTCGTGGTGCCACCGCGTTGCTCGTGGCGGGCACCGGTCTCTATCTCACGTCGATCATCGACGGGCTGACTCTGCCGGGGGAGTGGCCGCAGATCCGCGCCGAACTGGAGCGCGACGCGAATCCCGTGCAGTTGCATGCCCGCCTCGCCGCATTGGATCCTGCCGCCGCAGCCCGCATCGAACCCGGCAACACGCGCCGGGTGATACGCGCGCTGGAGGTGTGCCTCGGCAGCGGTCGTCGGTTCAGCAGCTTCGGGCCGGGCACGGGCGCGTATCCGCCGATCGACACAGCTCAGATCGGATTGCGCTGGCCGCGCCCGCTCCTCGCTGACCGTGTCGAACGTCGCGTGCACGCGATGGTTGCGGCGGGACTCGTCGACGAGGTGCACCGGCTGGTGTCAGCGCCCGGTGGCATGTCACGCACGGCTCGCCAGGCGCTCGGCTACAAGGAAGTCATCGCCCACCTCGACGGCAACTGCTCGCTGGAAGCGGCCATCGCCGACATCGTCGTGCGCACCCGGCAGTTCGCGGTCCGCCAGGAGCGGTGGTTCCGTCGCGACCCGCGCATACGCTGGGTCGACATCTCGGACGACCCGGTCGCCACCGTCGCCCCGGTCGTCGAGGAGCACCTCGCATGATCAACCTCACCAAGCACCACGGCCTCGGCAACGACTTCCTCGTCTGCGACACGGCCCAGCTTGGCGCCGACGCGCCGGTCGCCGAGTGGGCCGTGGCGTGGTGCGATCGCCGGCGCGGTGTCGGCGCGGATGGGTTGCTGTTGCTCACCGTGGTCGACGGCGAAGAGCTGACGATGGTGCTCTACAACGCCGATGGCAGCCGGGCGGAGATGAGCGGTAACGGCATCCGCTGCCTCGCCCAGGCAGCGTTTGTTGCACAGCGGCGCGTTCAGCCCGTCACCTACGCAGTGCACACCGACGCCGGCATGCGCTTCGTCGACGTCGAGCCGGTCGATGCCACCACCATCAACGCCAGCGTCAGCATGGGCGCGGTCACCGGCCTTGCCGAGCCCGACGGTTGGGCAGCCATCGGTGCGGATCCGCTGCGCCCGGTCATCCATCTCAGCACCGGCAACCCGCACACCGTCGTCGGTGTCGAGGACGTGCGCGTGGTGGATCTGCTGACGCTCGGTCTGCAGGTTCCGCAGATCAATCTCGAGATCATCGAGCCCGGCCCGGAGCCGTCGGCGATCACGATGCGGGTTCACGAGCGTGGCGCGGGCATCACCCAGGCGTGCGGCACCGGTGCCT
This sequence comes from Actinomycetes bacterium, assembly GCA_031410915.1. Classification (GTDB taxonomy): domain Bacteria; phylum Actinomycetota; class Acidimicrobiia; order Acidimicrobiales; family Ilumatobacteraceae; genus WLMZ01. The sequence goes on along the minus strand of JANNZY010000157.1, from coordinate 762 downwards.
GCGTGAGCGCGTGGGCTGCTGCACACTGGGGCCTGGCTGCCCCGAACGACGGTGAAATTCTCGTGCACATGGATGGTGGAGATGCCAGAGTGCGTCTGCACCAACCCGAGCAGGGGCACGTCACGCTGGTGGGGCCAGCCGTGCTCATCGCTCGCCTGCAGATCGAAGTGGCATGACGACTCCCTACCAAGAAGCGCTCGGCGCGACGCTCATCGAACGCACCAAGCGTGAGCGCATCGTCCTGGTCGGTGTCGCCCTTCCGGGCCACACCGACGAACAGGTCGACGCCAGCCTCGATGAACTCGCGTTGCTGATCGATACCGCCGGTGCCGACGAAGCCGCGCGCATGACGCAGCGTCGCGACTCGCCCGACCACACGTGGTTCATCGGCAAGGGCAAGGTCGACGAGCTCCTCGAGATCTGCCTGGCGGTCGATGCCGACACCGTGGTGTTCGACAACGAGCTGGCCCCGGCGCAGCAGTTCAACCTGGAGAAGAAGCTCGGCCGTACCGCCATCGACCGCACCGCAGTCATCCTCGACATCTTCGCCCAGAACGCGCACACGCTCGAGGGCAAGGCCCAGGTCGAGCTGGCCCTGCTGCGCTACCGCCTGCCCCGACTGCGCCGCGGCGTCAGCGGCAACCTCACCCAGCAGGGAGCCGGCATCGGTACCCGCGGTCCCGGCGAGACCAAGCTCGAGGTCGATCGCCGGCGGATCATGCGCCGGATCACCAAGCTTGAGAAGGATCTCATCGACCTGCA
>JANNZY010000156.1:0-23651 GCA_031410915.1 Actinomycetes bacterium | reverse complement strand
TGTTCCGGCGTCACGCCGGGCACGCCACCGAGATCGATCGGCTGGGTCGGGTCGTACGGCACCGCGGCGACGGCTTGCGTACCGTGATCGTGGGGTTGCGATTCGTCGACGACCGTACCGTCGCTGGTGACCGTGATGTCGACCGGCGCGGCTGTGCCGTGGTCGTGGGGTTGCGACTCGTCGATCACCGGGCCGGGAACCACCACCCCGGAGTCACCGCCCGAGCCGTCGGACCCGGCCGGCGTGGCCGTGCCGTGGTCGTGGCCGGCCGTGCCCTCGCTGTGCACGTGGTTGGCACCGGCGATCATCGCCGGAATGGCAAGCGCAGCCACGGCGAGGCTGGGGAACATCAGCCGGGCCTGCTCGGCGCGCCGCCAACCGATCAGCGTCGCGGCGACGGCGAGACCGGCTGCGACCAGGCCGAGCGCTGCGCATGCCGTGTCGGTGAACTGTGCGGACTCGCGAACCTCGAGGCCCTCGACGAACGAGACGCCGCGCAGCCGGGTGACCAACCATGCACCGACGAAGACGAGGTTGCCGGCGGCACCGATGGCGGCCAGCCATCGCGACGGGCGCACCAGTGTGGCCATGCCCCAGCTGAGTTGGAACACCGCTGCCACGATGAACAACCGGGTCAGCGCGGCGTGCTCGGCGTGGATGCCGATGGCCCCGGCGTGAATGGCGCCGGCGCCGATCGATGCGGTCGCGGCCGTGGCGATGCCCGGCAGTCGCGTGACCATCGCCCGCGCCGATGACGACACCCGCCCTTGCGTCCCCTCGATCGCGATCGACATGGCCTGCAGTGTAGGTGGCCAGGGGCTCAATCGAAGCGCGGAGGTCGCTTCTCGCTGAGCGCAGCCACGCCCTCGCGGTACTCGGCGGTGCGCATCGACTCGTCGAGCAGACGTTTGGATTCGACGATCGACGCGCCGACATCGGTGCTCAGCAGATCGTCGTAGATCTGACGCTTGGCCAGTGCGACCGCGTTGCGCCCGGTCGTCGAGCACAGGTTGCGGGCATAGGACTGCGCGGTCGCGAGCGTCGACTCGGCGTCGGGTTCGATGCCGTTCCACAGACCCCAGCCCTGGGTTTCGGCGGGCGTGAACACACGGGCCGACACCAGCAGGTCCATCGCCCGCGTGACGCCGACGAGGCGGGGAAGCAACCAGCTCATGCCGTACTCGGCGGGGAGACCGAGCTTCGCGGCGGCGGTGGTCATCCGTGCCGGTGACGACGCGAAACGCAGATCGCAGAACAGCGCGAGCGCCAACCCGATGCCCGCGCACGCGCCGTTGACCGCAGCGATGATCGGGAACCGCAGCGCGAACTGCCACGCGAAGTCCTGGTCGAACTCGGGTCGTACACCGAACCCCGGCGTCGCGACCTCGTCGGTCAGGCCCGTGTGGTAGCCGCCGCGTTCGATGTGGCCGGCGAGCGCCGTCGTGTCGGCCCCGACGCAGAACGCCGGGGGAGTACCCGTCACTATCACGACTCGCACCGAGGCGTCGGCGTCGAGATCGGCCATAATCTGGCGGTACTCGGCGTGCATCCGCCCGGTCCACGCGTTGTGGCGGTGCGGGCGATGCAGCCACACCGTCGCCACGGGCCCGTCGACCTCGAAGCGCGTCGCCCTCAACTCCATCGTGGTCGGCTCGCTCATCGCGTGCGCCGGTCGCCCCACAACGCGTCGAGCACGGGCTCGGCCAACTCGGTGCGACAGATCAGGAAGTCGGGCAGCCATGCGTCGCGCGCGTTGTAGACCAGCGGTGAGCCGTCGATGCGGCTGACCCACAGCCCGGCTGCGGCAGCGACGCCGGCCGGGGCGGCCGAGTCCCACTGGTACATCCCGCCGTCGTGCAGGTAGATGTCGGCCTCGCCGAGCACGACGGCCATCGCCTTCGCACCGGCCGAGCCGAGGCGCACCGCGTCGCAGCCGAGTTCGTTGGCGACGATGACAGCCGCGTACGGCGCGCGGTTGCGCGACGTCACCATGCGCGGCCTGTCGAAGCGCCGCGGTGGCAGCTCCGGCGCAGGATCGGTGACGAAGACGAGATCGACCGCAGGAAGGCTGACGGCCGCCGCGGTGAGCGCTGTCTTCTCCCACAGTGCGACGTGCACGGCCCAGTCCTGACGACCGCGTTCGCCGTATTCGTTCGTGCCGTCCAGCGGATCGACGATCCACACCCGGTCATTGCTCAGCCGGCGCAGGTCGTCCGCACCCTCCTCGGACAGCACGGCGTCGCCCGGCCGCTGCACGCCAAGTTCCTGCATCAAGTAGCGATGCGCGTTGAGATCGCCGCTGTCCATCACCTGCCACGAGGGCGCGCCGGCGGCGAACATGCGGTCACGCAACTCGACGAGCAGGTGCCCGGCTTCGACCGCGAGGCGTGACGCCAGCTGCGCGTCGGTCTCGATCTCCGCGCCGACGCTCATCGATCCAGTCTCGCAGGTCTATCGTCGGATCGTGGTGGTGAGACGGGGCAGCGTGATGGCCGGGCGCCTGATGTCGGCCGTGTTGGCGGGTGCGCTGACGGTGTCCTCGGTGGGCCTCGCGGCATGCACCGACGACGAGAACAGCGACGCGTCGACGCCCGTCGTCATCTCGATCCCGGCGTCCACGGATGCACCCCTGGCGGGCGAGACGCTGCCCGGGACGGAGGCGACCGCACAGACCGAACCGCCGGGGCGACCGTCACCCGACACGGCACCGGTCGACACCGGTCGGCCGACGGACGAGGGTTTCGATCTTCGTGCCGACGGCGTCGGTGACCTGCCGTTCGGCGCCGCGCCCGAGGTGGTCGTGGATGCTTTGTCACCGACGTTCGGGGCGGCACCGGAGGTGACCGACTTCGACTTCTCCGACGACCAGGGCGGTGGGGTCGCGCTGACCGCGGACGGCGCGTTCGGCTTCGTGCACCGCCTCGGGCGCAGCATCTGCTGGACGGCCTTCTGCGCGTACTTCGGATCCGACGCCGGGGCGCCGCTCGCGTTCGTCGGCTGGAGCTACCGGCCCGACACCGAGCCGTACGTCGCGCTGTACACGGCCTCCGGCATCACGGTCGGGAGCCGTTGGTCCGACCACCTCGGCGAGATCGATGCGCCACCCGGCGGCTGCGGCGAGTTCGGATTCGGCACGACGACGGATGGTGTCGACCTCGGACTGCGCGGTGGCGTCTGGACCGAGGGGGGTGTCTCGGATCCACTCGTCGAGCTCTTGCCCGATCCGACGACGGTGACCGTGGCTGTCTACCGGATGGAAGCGGGAGACGTCGTGTTCCCGTCGGAGGCGGACTGCTAGCGGGCGAGTGGCTTGTACTTGATGCGGTGCGGCTGGTCGGCGGCCGATCCGAGCTCTTTGTGGCGCCAGGCCTCGTATTCGCTGAAGTTGCCCTCGAACCAGCGCACCTGACTGTCGCCCTCGAACGCCAGCACGTGCGTCGCGATGCGGTCCAGGAACCAGCGGTCGTGGCTGATCACGACGGCGCAGCCGGGAAAGGCCTCCAATGAGTTCTCCAGCGCGCGGAGCGTGTCGACGTCGAGGTCGTTGGTCGGCTCGTCGAGTAGCAGCACGTTGCCGCCGGTCTTCAACAGCTTGGCGAGGTGCAGGCGATTGCGCTCGCCGCCGGACAGATCACCGACGCGCTTTTGTTGATCGCTGCCCTTGAAGTTGAAGCTCGCCACGTAGGCGCGACCGTTGATCTCGCGGTTGCCGACCTTCATGAACTCGATCCCACCGGTGATCTCCTCGTAGACGGTCGCGTCGTTGTCGAGGTCGTCACGGCTCTGGTCGACGTAGGCCAACTGCACCGTGTCGCCGATGGTGACCGTGCCGCTGTCGGGCTGCTCCTGACCGGTGATCATGCGGAACAGCGTCGTCTTGCCGGCGCCGTTGGGCCCGATGATGCCGACGATGCCGGCCCGGGGCAGCGTGAACGTGAGGTCCTCGACGAGCAGGCGATCGCCGAAGCCCTTGGCCAGGTGCTGCACGTCGATCACCGTGTCGCCCAAGCGCTGGCCGGCGGGGATCATGATCTCCAAGCGGTCCGGTCCGCGCTCGGCGGCCTCGGCCTCGGCATGCAACTTCTCGTACGCGGACAGCCGGGCCTTGCCCTTGGCCTGGCGCGCCTTGGGCGACAAACGCACCCACTCGAGCTCGCGCTCGAGTGTGCGGCGACGGTTCTCGTTGCCCTTCTCCTCGCGGGCCAGGCGCTCCTGCTTCTGTTCGAGCCAACTCGAGTAGTTGCCCTCGAACGGGATGCCACGACCGCGATCCAGCTCCAGGATCCACTTCGCGACGTTGTCGAGGAAGTAGCGGTCGTGGGTGATCGCGACCACGGTGCCGCTGTAGTCCTGCAGGAACCGCTCCAGCCATTCGACGCTCTCGGCATCGAGGTGGTTGGTGGGCTCGTCGAGCAGCAGCAGATCGGGGTGGCTCAGCAGCAACCGGCACAGCGCGACACGGCGGCGCTCGCCACCGCTGAGCGTGGTGACGTCGGCGTCGTTCGGCGGGCAGCGCAGCGCGTCCATCGCGATCTCGACGTTTCGATCGAGGCTCCACGCGTCGGTGGCGGCGATCTTGTCTTCCAGTTCGGCCTGCAGCGCGCCGATCTTGTCGTAGTCGGCGTCGGGGTCGGCCCACATCGCCATGACCTCGTTGTAGCGATCGAGCACGCCCTTGATCTCGGCCACGCCGTCCATCACGTTGCCGAGTACGTCCTTGTCAGGATCGAGCTGTGGCTCCTGTTCGAGGAGGCCGACCGTGAAGCCGGGCGTGAGCCGCGCCTCGCCGCTGTAGCCGTCGTCGCGTCCGGCCATGATGCGCAGCAGGCTGGACTTGCCGGCGCCGTTCGAACCGAGCACGCCGATCTTCGCGCCGGGATAGAACGACAGCGAGATGTTCTCCAGCACCGTCCGGTCCGGCGGGTAGTGACGGGCGAGTTTGTAGCAGGTGTAGATGTATTCGTGGGCCATGGCGCCGATCAGGCTAGTGGCGACACCGGCAACCGGGTCGGGACCGAACTGGCACGGTTCGTGCGCAGGCGACCGGCTCGGCACGAGTCGCAAAGTTGGTACCGTGCGGTCATGTCCTTTCCACATCCGCCGCAGCTCACACAGTTCGTGCGGGTCCCGCCGGAGGTCCGCAGGTTGCAGGGCCGCGCCCGCGGGCTCGCCGCCGCCGGCGTGTTCGCGCTTGCGGCCGCCGGACTCGGTGGTGTGGCCTACGGCAAGGTCTGGAGCGACATCACCACCTGGACCAAGGTGTCGGTGGCGTTGGCCGTTGCCGCGTGTGCGATCGGAGGCATCCTCGCCCTCGCCAAGCAGTCCGTCGGCGCGCCGATCGCCGGTGGCGGCGCAGCCGTGTTCATCCTGCAGGCGTCGTCGTTGATCGGCTTCGAGATCTCCTTCGACAACGTCTTCGACAGCCTCGAGTCCAAGCTCGCGTTGGGCGCAGGCATCGCCGGGCTGATCACCGCCGTCCTCGCCGTTGTCGGCGTTGCCGGACGGTCCAATGCCGCCGTCGGCGTGATCATCGCAGTCATCGGGTTCGTGCCGCCGATCGCGATCGGCGCGATCAATCGCCTCGACAAGGACCAGTTCGCGTCGCAGGTCGCGCCCGTCGTCGGCGCGGTGTTGATTGCGATCCTCATGGCGTGGGGCGCGGTGCGCGGTCGCTTCGGCGCGCTCTTGCCGCTGGCGGCTGCTGTCTGCCTGCTGCCGAGCTGGATCGAGACGGCACGCGAGATCGACGAACGCGATGCCGCGGCGTATGCGGCGACGTTCGCGCTGGCGGTCATCGTGCTGCTCGCGGTGATCGGCCAACTGCTCGCCGCTCGCGTGGACCACGACGGCGTGACCGGCGGTGGCTACACCGGAACGAACGTGTCCCCGGCGTCCGGGCAGAGCCAATGGCCGCCGGCGCAGGCGATGCCGCCAGGCGATCCACTGCTGACGCCCAACGTCGCCCCGCCGATCGTGCCCACAGACGCCACCCGTCGTGTCGCCGTCCCGGTACCGCCTGTCAGCGCGCCCACGGTGCTGGCCCCGCAGACCGCGCTCGGGCGCTGGGCACCCGACCCGTACGGTCGCCATCAGGTCCGCTACTGGAACGGCACACGCTGGACTGACAACGTGTCCGACAACGGCGTGACCACACTCGACCCCGTACCGCAGTAGCGCGCCGCTGCAGCCCGGCTCGGGCCAGGTTGGGTACGGTGACGCGATGGTGATCGATCCGCCACCGAGTCTGAGCCAACCTTCCACGCCCGCTGCGGTGTCGATCCTGACCGGCATCGCCGGCATCGGCGCCGCGATCGGTGCCGGATCGAGTGGCTTCGTCGAGCAATGGGTGCTTCGCAACGGTCTCAGCGTCAGCTGGGGATCGTCGCTCGCGATCGCTGCCGTCGCCGCGCTGGTCGGATCCGTCTTGGCGCTGGCATCGAACGACGTCGGACCGCCGATCGTGGCCGGCGCGTGCGCGGTGATCCTCGGCGTCACCGGCAGCACCCTGGCCGCGAAGGGCGTCGAGGTCTCACGGTTGCTCGACGACTGGCCGTTGCGCGGGTTGCTCTTCATCGGCGGCGGCCTCGCGGCCGCGGCGGGTGTGGTGCTCGGACTGATCGGGTGTCGCGGTCGGGCCCACGGCGCGCTCGGGGCGATCGTCGCGCTGCTCTCGCTCGGTTGGTTGGCCGCCGTTGGTCTGCAGTTCCGGTTGGACGATCGCCGCGTCGAGTTCACCGTCAAACCGTTCCTCGGCTTCGCCGTCGTCGCCGTTGTCGCGGTGATTGGTTCGCTGGTCGGGCGGTACGGCATCCTGGCCGCGGTCACCGGCGCCGGAGTGCTGCTGCCCCGCCTGCTGCTGGGCGCGGAGTTCGACAACGGCCGCCAACCCGCGTCGGTCGCCGCAGTCCTGGCCGCCACGGGCGCGATCGCGATCGGCGTGGCCGCGTCGCTGCTCGCGGGACGCCATCCGGTACCCGCGTTCGGAGGCAGTGCCTGGCCACCACAGGCGTCGCCGTTCGACGTGTCGCCCGACGACACGAACGTGATGTACGCGCTGCCCGCGCCAGGCGGCTCGCCGTTCCACACCGATCGCGTGCCCGTCGTGCATCAGCCGCCTGTTCCCGCTGCGCATGCGGTCAGCGTCGTGCCGCAGTGGGCGCCGGACCCGTACGGCCGTCACCAGATCCGATACTGGGACGGCACGCGCTGGACCGAGTCCGTTCTGGACAACGGCGTCGCCGCGACCGACCCCGTCTGAGCGACTCGACATGGCGGGCGGCAGCTTCGGGTTGTACTTCGGCGCAGCGGTCGTGTTCGGCGTCATCGGGTTGTTGATCGCGATCGCTCGCGGCCAGCCGGCGTGGCTCGGGTTCGTGCTCGGATTCTGCTTCAGCTGCCTCGGCGTCGGCGCACTGTTGCTGATGCGCAGCGGATCGGCGACAGCGGCTGGTCACGGCATCGCGCCGCCACACCCGGGCAGCCAGTGGCTCGTCGATCCAACCGGCCGCCACCAGTACCGATTGTGGGACGGTCAGCAGTGGAGTGCCCACGTCAGCGACGGCGGCCGTTCGGGCTACGACCCGCTCTGAGTGCGGCGATGAATGTCGCGTCCGACGCGCAGCCGGTGCTACTTTAGGCGAAGTCTGTACTTTCCTAAATAGAGGAGGTTGCTCGGATGGAGCTTCTCAGCCGTGACGGCTTCGCGTTCGGGTTCCGTTGGTTGCACGTCTTGTTCGGTATCACCTGGATCGGCTTGCTCTACTACTTCAACTTCGTGCAAGTGCCCGCGTTCGCCGCGTACGGCGACGAGGGCAAGGCTCGCAACATCGCGATCGACAAGGTCGCCCGCCGTGCGTTGTGGTGGTTCCGTTGGGCGGCGGTGTTCACGCTCGGCACGGGCCTGCTGATTATTGGCGCGACCGAGAACTACATGAAGAACTTCATGAGCAAGAGCGTCGACGATCTCGGTGGATTCGGCAACGGCCACAACGCAGCCATCTTCGTCGGCATGGTCTTGGGCATCACGATGGCCGCCAACGTCTGGATGGTGATCTGGAAGAATCAGAAAGTCGTCCTCGCCAACGCCGTCAACGTCCTCGGCGGCGCCCCCGCCGACCCCGCGGCCGCCGGTGCGGGTCGCGCGGCCCTGCTGGCCAGCCGTCAGAACACCGTCTTTTCGGTCTCGATGCTCTTCTTCATGGTCGGCGCGACGCACTTCTACGCCGGCGCGTTCGGCACCGTGTCCAGCGGCTCGGCGTGGACCTTCGCACTCATCGCGATTGCGATCGGTGCCGTGCTGGAACTGAACTGCCTCGGCATCATCGGCGGCAAGGCGAACACGAACAAGTTGCTGTGGCCCTATGAGAGCCACAAGAACGCGATCATCGCCTCCTTCGGACTGTGGGCCGTGCTCTGGATCCTCAGCGAGATCATCTTCGGCTGATCGACAAGGATCGCCGCAGGCCGCTCACTTGACGGTGAGCGTGGCCTTCATGTCCTCGTGGCCGGGCACGTCACAGATCAGCTTGTAGGTGCCGGCCGCAAGCGTGAACTGCTTCGTGTCGAACGCACCGCTCTTGGCGACTTCGAGGTGGCCGGGCTGGGTGCTGCCGTCGGCGGCGATGATCAGCAACGTGTGGCGCTGGGTGTCTTTGTTGACGAGCGCGACCAACACGTCGCCGGCGGTGGCGGTGTAGTTGTCCTGCGCGTAGCGGATGCCCGGGCCGGCGTCGACTTCCAGGCCGACGTCGGCGGGCAGGGTCTTGGCGGTGCTGGCACCGTCGCTGCCGCAGGCAGTCAGGCCGGCGAGGGCGGCAACGGTCACTGCCGCTGAGGTCACGATGGTCCGGGGAGTCATGGGCCGCATTGTACAAGCCTTCACTTTCGAAATTCAAGGTGGCCTTCGTCTCACCGCTGACCAGCGTCTGCATGGTGGTCGAAGCACCACACCACGTCCAGCTGTGCTCAAATCACGCTGGTCAGGACCGATACCATCAAGCGTGATGTCATCGCAACAGGAATCAGCGCCAGCGTTCGGAGCGAACTCGTGGCTCGTCGAAGAGATGTACGAGCAGTACCGAGCCGATCCGAACAGCGTCGGCGAGGCCTGGCGCGAGTTCTTCAGTGACTACAAGTCGCAGGCACCGGCCCCCGCCCCCGCCCCCGCCGAACCCGCCGCACCGGTCGCTCCCGTCGTCGCGGCCCCGCCCACGCCGCCGGTGCCCGCCATCGCGCCGGCGACGGATCTCGGCGAGCCGATCCGTGGTGCCGGCGCAGCGATCGCAGCGAACATGGAGCGCTCGCTGGCGGTGCCCACCGCGACCAGCTTCCGCAACGTGCCGGCCAAGCTGCTCGAGGTCAACCGCAAGGTCGTCAACGGCTACCGCACCCGCGCCGGCCAGAGCAAGATCTCCTTCACCCACGTCATCGGCTACGCGATCGCACGGGCCATCGCCGACAACGTGCCGGCGATGAACAACTCCTTCGTCGCCGGCGACGACGGCAAGCCGCGCATCATCCGTCACCAGCACGTCCAGATGGGTCTGGCCGTCGACGTCGGCAAGGCCGATGGCAGCCGCACGCTCGTCGTGCCGGTGCTGCGCGACGCCGACGCGTTGAACTTCGACGAGTACCTGGCCGCGTACGAGGACCTGATCCGCAAGGTCAAGAGCAACAAGCTCACCGTCGCCGACTTCCAGGGCGCGACCATCACGCTCACCAACCCGGGCACCATCGGCACCGTCCAGAGCGTGCCGCGGTTGATGCCCGGCCAGGGCGTCATCGTCGGCGTCGGCAGCATCGACTACCCGGCCGAGTTCCAGGGCAGCGACACCCGTGCGCTCAGCACGCTCGGCGTCAGCAAGGTCGTCACCATCACGAGCACGTACGACCACCGCATCATCCAGGGTGCCGAGAGCGGCATGTTCCTGAAGCGGGTCCACGAGCTGCTGATGGGCGAGCACGGGTTCTACGAGCGCATCTTCAACGACCTCGACGTGCCCTACGAGGCCGTCAAGTGGCGTGCCGACGTCAACCCGACCAACAGCGAAGACGCGCTGATGCACAAGCAGATGCAGATCGCAACGCTCATCCGCGTGCACCGCGTGCGCGGCCACCTGATCGCCGACCTGGACCCGCTGCGCTGGAAGCAGCCGATGATGCCGGCCGAGCTTGACCCGGCCACCTACGGGCTCACGATCTGGGACCTCGAGCGCGAGTTCCTCACCGGTGGGGTCGGTGGCGTCGAGAAGCAGACGTTGGGCGACCTGCTCGGGGTGCTGCGCGACGCGTACTGCCGCACGATCGGCATCGAGTACATGCACATCCAGGAGACCGACGAGCAGCGTTGGATCCAGGGCCAGGTCGAGGGTGTGCACCACACGTTCACCAAGGACGAGAAGCGGCGCATCCTCGAACGGCTCAATGCCGCCGAGGCGTTCGAGAAGTTCCTCGCCACAAAGTACGTCGGCGCAAAGCGCTTTGGCCTGGAGGGCGCGGAATCGGCGATCCCGATCCTCGACTCCATCCTCAGCGACTCCGTCGATGCCGGCCTCGATTCGGCCGTCGTCGGCATGGCCCACCGCGGCCGGCTCAACGTGCTCGCCAACCTGATGGGCAAGAGCTACGAGAAGATCTTCAAGGACTTCGAGGGCCACGTCGACCCGACGTCGGTGCAGGGCTCGGGCGACGTCAAGTACCACCTCGGCGCGACCGGCAAGTACGAGAGCCCCACCGGCGCGGACATCAAGGTCGAGCTCGCCGCCAACCCGAGTCACCTCGAGACGGTCGATCCGATCGTGCTCGGCATCGTTCGTGCCAACCAGGACCGCATCGAGCCGGCCGGCTCGTACCCCTCGCTGCCGATCCTGATCCACGGTGATGCGGCGTTCGCCGGACAGGGTGTCGTGGCCGAGTGCCTGGCGATGAGCGACATCAACGGCTATCGAGTCGGTGGCACGATCCACCTCATCATCAACAACCAGATCGGCTTCACGACGAGCCCCAAGTTCGCGCGCAGTTCGCTCTACTGCAGCGATGTCGCCAAGACCGTGCAGGCCCCGATCTTGCACGTCAACGGTGACGACCCGGAGGCGTGCGTGCGCGTGGCCCGGCTTGCCTTCGCGTATCGCCAGAAGTTCCACAAAGACGTCGTGATCGACATGGTCTGCTACCGCCGCCACGGTCACAACGAGGGTGACGACCCGAGCTACACCCAGCCGCTGATGTACAAGGCGATCGCCGAGCGGCGCAGCGTGCGCAAGCTCTACGTCGAGGCACTCGTCAAGCGCGGCGAGCTCACCGTGGACGAAGCCGAGCAGGCGCTGCAGGACTTCCAGACCAAGCTCCAGATCGCGTTGGACGAGACCCGCGCCCATGCCCCCGAGACCACGAAGGCGGCCAAGCCGCCCAAGCCGCAAGGTGTTCTGCCTCATGTCGACACGGGCGTCGATCGGGTCACGCTCGACGGCATCTTCGACCACCTCACCGCGTATCCCGAGGGCTTCACGCCGCACCCGAAGCTGGTCCGCCAGTTCGAGACCCGGGCCAAGCTCTATCACGACAGCAACCTCGTCGACTGGGCCACCGGCGAGGCGCTCGCGATCGGGTCACTGGTGGTGGAGGGTGCACCCGTCCGCTTCACCGGCGAAGACACCCGGCGCGGCACGTTCAGCCAGCGCCACGCCGCGTTGATCGACTACGAGAACGAGGTCAACTGGATCCCGCTCGCCGAGCTGCCCAACAGCCAAGCCAACTTCTGGGTCTACGACTCACTGCTCAGCGAGTACGCCGCGGTCGGATATGAGTACGGCTACGCCCACGCCAACCATGACGCGCTCGTGGTCTGGGAGGCCCAGTTCGGCGACTTCATCAACGGTGCGCAGATCGTGATCGACCAGTACATCGTGGCCGCCGAGGACAAGTGGGGCCAGGGCAACGGCCTCGTGCTGCTGCTGCCGCACGGCTACGAAGGTCAGGGTCCCGAGCACAGCTCGGCGCGCATCGAGCGCTTCCTGCAAGCCTGCGCCGAGGACAACATCCAGGTCGTCAACGCCACCACTGCCGCGCAGTACTTCCACCTGCTGCGCCGCCAGGTGCGCCGCGCGGTGCGCAAGCCGCTGATCCAGTTCACGCCGAAGTCAGCGCTGCGCATGAACCAGACCCGCAGCTCTGTCGACCAGCTCACCCAGGGCTCGTTCCAGGAAGTGCTCGACGACCCGACGCCCGGCCTGGACAAGGCCGCGGTCACCCGCCTCGTGTTCTGCAGCGGCAAGGTCGCGTGGGATGCGTTCGCCGAACGCGACAAGCGCCAGGCCCCGGCCGCCGTCATCCGCCTCGAGCAGCTCTACCCGTTCCCCACCGAGCAACTGCTCGCGGTGCTGGAGACGTACCCGAACGCGCAGGAGCTGGTCTGGCTGCAGGAGGAGCCGGAGAACATGGGTGCCTGGACCTTCGTCGAAGCTCGCGTCTGGCGCGTCAAAGAGCGCGGCTACGACCTACGCCACGTCTCTCGCGTCGAGAGCGGCAGCCCCGCCACCGGATCCAAGACCATCCACGACCAAGAGTTGGCCGACCTGATGGACGAAACCTTCCGCTGACGTGAAACCGGCTACCCGTTGAAGGTCACGCCTGTCGCCGCGGACAGTTGCGCGAGCGCGTCGGTGGGGTCGACGACCTTGATCGTGGTCATGCCCATTGCCGCGGCGGGCTTGAGGTTGATGCCGAGGTCGTCGAGGAAGACGCATTCGGCGGGAGTCACGCCGAGGAGTTCGCAGGCGATCTCGTAGAAGCGCGGCTCGGGCTTGCGGACGCCGACCTTGCTGCTCTCCACGATCGCGTCGAAGCGGGCCATGATCGACGCGATCGCATCGCCACGCTGATCGACGAGGTCGGTGGAGCGGGTCTCGTCGCTCGACGACACGACGTTGTTGGTGAGGCACGCCGTCTTGAACCCGGCCGCCTTGACCGCGTCAAGCGCGGCCACCATCGCCGGGCGGATCTCGCCGGCCAGCAGGGCGAGGACGTCTGCGCCACGCACTTCGTGGCCGAGCGCCCGTGAGTCGGATGCGAACGCCTCGTCGAACTCGGCGGGGGAGATGTCGTTGCGCTCCAGACGGGCCCACGCGTTCGAGTCCGGATTGGTCGCATTGACGCCGCGAATGAAGTCCGGCGGCAGGCCGACACGGGCTTCGTAGTGGTTGAAGGCTTCGAACGGGCTGGACAGGATGACGCCGCCGAAATCCCAGAGGACTGCTGTGATCACGGAGGGATCGTAGGTGCAGCACCGTCGAGATGCTTGACTGGCAGGGTTATGCCGCAACACGTCATCGTCGACGGATCGAACCTCGCCACCGAAGGCCGCACCATGCCGAGCCTGCTCCAGCTGAAAGAGGCGATCTCTGCGTACCGCAGTGACCACCCCGACGTCTTGATCACGGTGGTCGTCGATGCGACGTTCGGGCATCGCATCGACCCGAGAGAGGTCAACGAGTTCGAGAAGGCGATCGAGTCCAACGAATACGTCGCTCCGCCCGCGGGCGCCGTCGGACGCGGCGACGGCTTCATCCTCAACATCGCCCAGAAGGCCAACGCATCGATCCTGTCGAACGACAGCTACCAGGAGTTCCACGGCGAGTTCGACTGGCTCTTCGACGAAGGTCGACTGATCGGCGGCAAGCCGGTCCCGCACGTCGGGTGGGTGTTCGTCAACCGCGTGCCGGTCCGAGGCCCGGTCAGCCGGCGCTCGGTCAAGGAGCAGAAGATCGTCGAGAAGTCGCCGAGCCGGCGCGGTCGGGGCCGCGCCGCGACCGCGACCGCCGGCATCTCCGCCGACGCGCCGATGCCCGTTCCCACCGCGCCACCACCGGGTGCCACGTTGCCCGGCGCGAAGCAGCGCGAACAGAAGCCGGCTGCCCAGAAGCAGGCCGAGCAGAAGCGGGCCGAGCCGCAGCGCGCGGAGCCGTCGCGCAGCGACGCATCGCGCACGACCGAGCAGAAGTCGACCAACGACCTGCTCGCGTTCTTGTCGTTCGTCGAGCACTACCCGGTCGGCACCGCGGTCACTGCCGTCGTCGAGACCTACTCGTCGCATGGTGCGTATGTGTCCATCGGCGACGTCAAGGGCTATGTGCCGCTGCGGATGATGGCCGAGCCGGCGCCGCGCAGCGCGCGCGAAGTGATGGAGCTCGGCGAGCGGGTCACTCTCGTCGTGGCCAGCTTTGCTGCCGCACGCCGCAGCATCGACCTCGCCGTGCCCGGCATGGTGCCCGCCGCTGCCGTGGTCGAGGCCAAGCCGAAGCGTGCCTCGAAGGCCGCCGGGAAGAAGGCCGCCGCAACGCCGGTCGAAGGGGCACCGCCGGCGATCCAGGATGCGGGCGAGTCGTCCGCCCCGGCCAAGCGCGGACGTGGTCGCAAGGCCGCAACCCCGACCGCGCCGGTCGAGCCCGTGGTGGCGGCGCCCGCGGTGAAGGCACCACGCAGCCAGAAGAAAGCCGCCGCGCCGCGCAAGGCCGCGTCGAAGACAGAGGTCCACGTCCAGCCCGGCGACGCGATCGCGACCATGTTCGCCAACGCCGAGCATCCCGAATCCGTGCCGGCCGAGGTCGCGCCCGCTACTCCGCCGAAAAACAAGTCGTCACGCCGCCGATCCCCTGCGGCTGACACGCCCACGGCCGACGCAACACCGGCTGCGGCGCCGAGCGCGCCGGTCAAGACGGCAGGCGGTCGTGGCCGCGGCTCCAAGCGGCCAGCGACGACGGGCACGAACGAAGGCAACTGAACATGCGTATCGCAACCTGGAACGTCAACTCGCTCAAGGCGCGACTCGGGCGGGTCGAGGAGTGGCTCACCGACGTGCAGCCCGACGTGCTCTGCATGCAGGAGACCAAGCTTGCCGACGACGCGTTCCCGGCGCTGACCTTCCAGGGCCTCGGTTACGAAACCGCCCACCACGGGCAGGGCCAGTGGAACGGTGTCGCCATTCTGTCCAGGGTCGGTCTCACCGATGTCGTGGCGAACTTCGCCGACGGGGGCGAGCCCGACGCCGAGGCCCGGTTGCTGACAGCGACGTGTGGCGGCGTGCGCGTCACGTCGGTCTACGTGCCCAACGGCCGTGCGCTCGATCACGACCACTACCGGTACAAATTGTCGTGGCTGGCACGACTTCGGGCTCACGTCGCGGCAACGTCAGCGCCCGGAGATGCGGTGGTGGTGGCCGGCGACTTCAACATCGCCCCCGACGACCGCGATGTCTACGACCCGGCCGCGTTCGCGAATTCCACGCACACGAGCCCGCCCGAGCGCGCCGAGCTCGCCGCCTTGGCCGATTGGGGATTGCACGACGTCTTGCGCCATCACTACGCCGACGACAAGGTGTACTCGTGGTGGGACTACCGCGCCGGTGACTTCCACCAGGGCCGCGGTCTGCGCATCGACTTGGTGATGGCGTCGCAGTCGGTGCTCGACCGCAGCGCGTTCTGCGTCATCGATCGCAACGCGCGCAAGGGCACATCGCCCAGCGATCACGCACCCGTCATCGTCGACCTGGGTCCCGCATGAGCGACTTCGAGGCCGGCGACGACGAGCAGGACCAGCCCTTCGGCCCGCTCGCAACCCGCCGGCTGCTCGCCGAGCGGCTCGAGCGCAGCTTCGCCCCGCAGGGGTCGCGCGCCGATCTCGCGCGGGCGACGCGCACAGTGATCGACGAGTTGTTGCGCAGCATGGCCGACGATTCGATGTTCGACGAGGCCGCCGAACTCGTCGGGCGCGCCGCAGTGCTGCTCAGCGAGCAACGCCACGGCCGCGGCTACCTCGGCGTGGCCGAGGGCTCGCTGTCGGCCCCTGGTCCCGACGATGCCGATGCCGGCGCGCTGGACCGCCAGCAGCACTTCGCCGACTACAGCCCGTTCATCGGCGGGCTCAACCCGCTCGCGCCACCGATCGCGATCCGCTTCGACGGCGACACGGTCATCGGCACCTGTACCTACGGCGCGGCATACGAGGGCCCGCCGGGTTGCCTCCACGGCGGCTTCATCGCCGCCGGCTTCGACGAGGTGCTCGGGTTCGCGCAGGCGTTCTCCGGCAAGCAGGGCATGACCGGCCAGCTCGACGTCAGTTACCGCTCGCCGACACCGCTGTTCCAGGAGGTCCGCTTCGACGGCCGCCTCGACAGCGTCGACGGTCGCAAGATCCACGCCAGCGCCACGCTGCACGCCGGCGATCGGCTGTGTGCCGAGGCCAAGGGCCTGTTCATCTCGATGAAGCCGGAAGTGTTCAGTCGCCTGCTGCGGACCCGCCCCGACGGCGCTACTGCGCCTGACTGAGCACGGCCAGCATCCTCGGCGCGATGCGCGCCGCGGCGAGCGGGCCGAGATCGGTCAGCGCGACGACAGCTTCCACGGTGGACGGCCGGGCCTGAGCAACGGCGCGCAGGCCGTCGTCGGAGCAGATCGTGGCCGGGTCCACGTTGGCAGCCTTGGCTGCGTTGCGCCGCCATTCCACCAGCGCGGCGTAGACCGGATCGGGACGCAGCCGCGGCGGGCGTGGGTTCGGCGGCGGCACGACCGCATCAGCGCCGGCATCGGAGATGCCTGCGATCAGCGGCGACGGCTGGACCCGGCGGCCACTGCGTGACGCCGCCCAACTGAGCACGAGCGTCTCCCGAGCGCGGGTGCAGGCCACGTACAGCAGGCGGGCCTCCTCGTCGCGCTGCGCGGGCGTGACTGCCGAGGCATGCGGCACCAGACCCTGCTCGGTGCCGATGATGATCACCGTCGGCCACTCGCGCCCCTTCGCGCCGTGGAACGTGAGCAGTTCGACACCGTCGTCGGTCTCGTCCTCTTCGATGTCGTCGAACGGCGAGTGCAGCTCGACCCACGCCCGGAACGTCATCCCGACACCTTGGGCCAAGTAGCGATCCGCAGCTTCGGCGACGCGTGTGCGGATCGGGTCGGCGGTGTCGTCTGCGCCGACCTGCTCGACCCACTCGACGAGCGAGGGAGCGCTGCGATGCGTGTATGCCTCGCCCAGTGCGGCGGCCAGCGCGCGGTTGCTCGACGAGCCCTGCGTGTCGACCGGTATGCCGAGCGCGGCCAGTGCCTTGCCTACGGCCGTCAGTTGGGCGGTGGTGCGGGCCAGCACCGCGCACGTGCGCCACGGCCGATGCACACCGACCAGCTCGCGGACGAGGTGGGCGACCCCGTCGTTCTCGGCTTCGGCATCGGCGAAGGACATGACACGCGCCGGCTCGGCAGCGTTGGCTGCGGACACGGAATCGTCGTCTTGGCCGGAGTGCTCGAGCACGCCGCGGGCTGCGGCGATGATCTGTGGCGAGCAGCGGTAGTTGCGGCGAAGGCGCACGAGCGTGACGCCCGGATAGCGATTGTCGACATGCTGCATGATGGCTGGATCGGCGCCGTTGAACCCGAAGATGGCCTGGCGCGGATCGCCGACGAGGCAGATGTCGGGACGGTCGTCGCGGATCGCCTCGAGCAGAGCGTGCTGTAGCGGGTTGATGTCTTGTGCCTCGTCGACGAACAGGTGCCGGTAGCGCCAGCGCACACCGGCGGCCCACAACTTGTCGGTCTGCAGTGCCAGCAGGCACTGTTCGAGCAGGTCGTCGAAGTCGAGTACGCCGCGACGGCGCTTGACCGTCGCATAGCCCTCGGCGACCGCGATCAGATCGGAGGCGTCGACCGGACTGCGCCGGCCGGCCTGGCGAGCGGCGACTGCATAGTCGCTGAGCCGGATGCGGCGGGCCCGGGCCCAGTCCAGTTCGGTCAGCAGCAGCTGGGCCTCGCGCCGGTGGCGGCTGGCGGGCAACGCTTCCTGCACGAGGCGGGCGCGGTCGGTGACCACCGACGGCGGGCGCTGCCCGGCGTCGATCGCCCGCTGGCGCAGCAGCCGCAGCGCGATCGCGTGGAACGTGCCGGCCTCGATCCGGTCGCGGATGCCGGCGCGGCGCAACCGATGCTGCAGCTCGCGAGCGGCCTGTGTGGTGAACGTCAGGACGAGCGCGTGCTGGGCGGTCATGGTCGGGTCGGTGAGGATGCGGTGGGCGATGCGACGGGTGAGCACGGTGGTCTTGCCCGAGCCCGCGGCAGCGACGATCGCGAGTGGCGCGGCCTGCACGGTGACCGCCTCGCGCTGGTCGGCGTCGAGGCCCGCCAGCAGCGCTTCCACGTCCATCGCGCCAACGCTACGGCGCGCCGGCGTCTCCGCGCGCTCGAAGTTCGCGTCGCGTAGAGTGGCCCGCATGCCGTACCCGAAGAAGCAGCTCAACCCCGACGAGACGGTCGCGCTGGACCTCCATCCGCACTGGTGGTTCTTCGCCGAGTCTGCAGCGGCGATGATCGTCAGCATCGCCATCGGCATCGCGGTCAAGGTCGGCCTCGATGGCGACGCGGAGAAGTACCTCGGCTACGTGGCGCTCGGGCTGATCGTGCTCTCCGCGCTGTGGTTGATCGGGCGCTACTTCAAGTGGATCACGACCAACTTCGTCATCACCAGCGACCGCATCATCTTCCGCCAGGGCGTGGTTGGCAAGAGCGGCATCGAGATCCCGCTCGACCGTGTCAACAACGTCAACTTCAACCAGACCGCGTTCGAGCGCCTGCTCGGTGCCGGCGACTTGCTCATCGAGTCCGGTGGCGAGGACGGCCAGCAGCGTTTCACCGACGTGCGCAAGCCGCAGCGCGTGCAGAATCTGGTGCACGCCCAGGTCGAGGCCAAGTCACGCCAGCGCGGCAGTTACTCGGCCACGGCCACCGCGACCGGCGTCGACGTCGCGTCTCAGCTGGAGAAGCTGGAAGGGCTGCTCGAGCGCGGTTCGCTGACGCCGGAAGAGTTCGCCGCGCAGAAGCAGCGCCTGCTTGGTGGCTGAGCCCGACGCGGCCGGCGCGCCGCGAGTCGTCAGCCTGGTGCCGTCGCTGACCGAGACCTTGCTCGCCTGGGGCGTCACACCAATCGCCTGCACGCGGTTCTGCGAGCAACCCTCGCTGGCTCATGTCGGCGGAACGAAGGACCCTGACATCGCCGCAATCGTCGCGCTGCGACCCGACGTCGTGTTGATGGATCGCGAGGAGAACCGGCTCCCCGATGCCGAAGCGCTGCACGCGGCCGGGGTCGAGGTGCTGGCCACGCACATCGCGTCGGTGGCCGACGTCGCCACCCTTGCCGCAGTGCGGACCCGTCTCGGACTGCCACCGGAACCGCAGGACTCGTCGCCGGCGATCGAGCCGGTGGGGCGCTCGGCCTTCGTGGCCATCTGGCGGCGGCCCTGGATGAGCTGCAACGCAGCCACGTACGGCTCGTCGATGCTCGCGTCGATCGGCGTGCGCAACGTGTTCGCCGATCACGCCGACACGTACCCGACGGTCACGATCGACGAGGTCGTCGACCGCGCGCCGGAGCTGATCCTGCTGCCATCCGAGCCGTACCCGTTCAAGGTCCGCCACGTCGCCGAATGGCGTGACGCGCTGCCGGATGCGAGCGTGCGTCTGATCGACGGGCAGGACCTGTTCTGGTGGGGCGCGCGTACCGCGCCGGCGCAGCGGCGCCTTTCTCAGGTCCTGCGCGAGTCGTAACCCGCGAACGCTCCGGCGGCGTCGCGCACGAGCGGCACGACGCCGATGATCGCGCCGCGGTTGATCGGACCGTAGACGTGGGGGAAGCTCGGCGCAGCGGGTGGCGCCTCGGTCGGTGAGATGTGCGCCGGTTCCTCCCACACGCACTCGGCGGTGAGCCGGTCGGCGTCGATCTCGAGCACGACGAAGTCACCGGCGATGCCGCGGTAGAAGCTGTTGGCCACCTGCAGCAAGACGTCGCGGTCGTCGGTGCAGTGGATGAACCCGTCGGTCTCCAACGACGGGTTGGTGACCGGAGCGAACGGTTCGATCGACTCCCAATCGGCAGCGGGTAGCAGGTGCAGGATCGTGGTCATCAGCCCTCCGTGTCGATCATGATGCTCGCGCCGTCGACCGCGCGGACTGACCAGCCGTCGGTGATCGCGCCCGGCTCGGCCAGCGCGACGACACAGCCGCCGAAGCCGCCGCCGGTGATGCGCGCCCCGTACACGCCGGGCGTGCCCATCAGCTGCTCGACGGCGACGTCCATCGCCGCCGTGCTCGTCTCGTAGTCGTCGCGCAAGCTCGCGTGGCTGGCCGCCATCAGCTCACCGGCACGGTTCAGGTCAT
This sequence comes from Actinomycetes bacterium, assembly GCA_031410915.1. Classification (GTDB taxonomy): domain Bacteria; phylum Actinomycetota; class Acidimicrobiia; order Acidimicrobiales; family Ilumatobacteraceae; genus WLMZ01. The sequence continues at coordinate 3,462 of JANNZY010000156.1, read as the reverse complement.
CGTCTGCCAGCGCGGCCGCGAACTCGCGGACACGACCGTTCTCGGTCACCACGTGGCGCGCCCGACGTCGGATCCGCGCGTCGCCGATCGTCGCGACGCTGTCCGGCGTGGCCAAGCGCAGCGGGCCGATCTCGCGCTCGGCAATCGCGCACTGCTCGACCCGTTCGGCGTACTCGCTGCCGGCCAGCGTGCGATGGACGACGAAACGCACCACGACCTCGATGCCGTCGGGCAGGCTCACCGGCTGGACCGAGAGCGAGTGGCAGTCGATCAACAGCGCGTGGTCGGCCACGCCGGCGGCGATGCACAGCTGGTCCATGATCCCGCACGGCACGCCGCTGGCTCGTTGCTCGGCACGCTGGCCCAACAACGCGAGCTCGGTCGGCGTGCCGTCGAATCCCAGCGCGAGCGCTGCCACCAACTCCAGGGCGGCGCTGCTCGACAAGCCCGCACCGACGGGGATGTCGGTCGTGATGTGACCCTCGATGGCCATCGGCTCGCGCATCTCCGCCGCGACCCCGGCGACGTAGCGGCCCCAGTGCGGCTCGACGGTGGCCGGATCGGCGACGGGCAGATCCAAGCGCAGCGGCTCCGGCTCGTCGGCGGACACCAGCGACACACGACCATCGCCGCCGCTCGGCCGACGTGTGCCGCGGATGACGGTCCAGCGGTCGATGGTCATCGGCAGGACCAACCCGCCGGTGTAGTCGGTGTGGTCGCCGATCAGGTTGACCCGCCCCGGAGCCCGAGCGATGAAGGACGTCGGCTTCGTCGCCACGGTCGGTGTCAGGACAGCTTCAGTGCGACCGAGAGGCGCTCGATCGCGTCGAGGTCGAACGGGGCGCGCAACGCGATGTTGACCTGGTCGGCACCGGCCTCCACGTACTGGCCAATGCGGTCGAGGACCTGCTCGTCGCTCCCCGTCAGGCAGCCGTGGCGGACGTAGTTGGCGATGTGGCCGAACTGCGCGACCAGACTGTCCTCGCTCCACGCCAGGCCGACGTTCACTGCGCAGCGGATCTCGCCGGCGTCGCGTCCGACGGTGTTGCAGTGTTCGGCGAGCACGCCCCGCTTGCGGGCGAACTCGTCGGGGGGCACGAACGGCACGTTCCAGCCGTCGGCGTAGGTGGCGGCGATCTTGAGCGTGCGCTTCTCGCCGCCGCCGCCGATCCAGATCGGGACCCTGGCCTGCACCGGACGCGGCTCGTTGCGGGCTTCGCGCAGTGTGAAGTACCGCCCCTCGAACGACGTGACGTCGTTGTGTAACAGGCCGCGCAGCACCTGGATGCCCTCCTCGAGTTGGTCCATGCGCACCTTCGTTGCGGCGAACTCCATGCCGTACGCGTTGTACTCGATCTGCGCCCAGCCGGCACCGATGCCCATCTCGGCGCGGCCCCCGGACAGGAGGTCGATCGCGGTGATCGCCTTGGCGAGTACGGCGGGATGGCGATATCCGATCGAGTACACGAGCGATCCGATGCGGACGCGAGAGGTCTCGCAGGCGAGCGCGGCGTGCATCGCGACGGCCTCCAGACATTCGGCGTCGTCGGGCTGACCGGTCGCGCCGTAGAAGTGGTCCCAGATCGAGATCCAGCCGTAGCCGAGCGATTCGATGCGCTTCCATGCGCCACGGAGTTCGTCGACACCGATGTGTTGCAGGCCGGTGTGCACCCCGAAGACCGTCATGGGCGGTCACCGTAGCTCGCACTCCGAATGCGGTCCGTGTTGACCGCAGCGGGGCCGCCACACGAGACTCGTCGGATGCCACGCGCCATCGTCAACGACGCCGACATCCCCGGCGGCAAGATCGAACTCGAGTACGAGACGTTCGGTTCGCCCACCGATCCGCCGATCCTGCTCGTCATGGGCTTCACCGCCCAGCTCACGTTGTGGCCGGAGGCGTTCTGCCAGCGCCTCGCCGACGGTGGCCGGTTCGTCATCCGCTTCGACAACCGCGACTGTGGTCTCAGTAGCAAGTTCGACGGCGTCGACGTCGACCTGCCCGGCGTGATCGGCTGGGCCATGAGCGGGGGAGCGACGCCGATGCCGCCGGTGCCCTACACGCTCAGCGACATGGCCGCCGATGCAGCCGGCCTGCTCGACCACCTCGGCCTCGGTGCCGCGCACATCGTCGGCGCGTCGATGGGCGGCATGATCGCGCAGACGCTCGCGATCGAGCGTCCCCAGCGCACACTGACGCTCACGTCGATCATGTCGATGACCGGCGAGCCCGAGTACGGGCAGCCAACCCCCGAAGCCGGAGCCGCCCTTCTGGCACCACCGCCAGTCGAACGACAGGCGTACATCGACGCGTCCAGCACGTTCATGACGTGGCACTCGCGCAAGTACCGCGACGCGGAGAAGTCACGAGCCGACGCTGCTCGCGACTACGACCGCAGCTTCTACCCGCAGGGCGCGCCTCGCCAGCTCGTCGCGATCTACGCCAGTGGGTCGCGCGCCGACGGTCTGCAGACCCTGCGGGTGCCGACGTTGGTCATCCACGGGCGCGACGACACACTGATCACGCCGTCAGGCGGGTTTCGCACGGCCGAGCTCGTCGACGGATCCACACTGCTCTACCTATCGGACATGGGCCACGACCTGCCGGCGCCGCTCATCCCGGTGATCACCGACGCGATCCTGTCCCACACCAGCCGGCTCGTCGCCGCCAGCAACTAGTCGGGAGCCAGCAGATGTCAGGTCCACTCAGCGGTTACCGCGTCATCGAGATCGCGGGCATCGGCCCCGGCCCGTTCGCGGCGATGATGCTCAGCGACATGGGTGCCGAGGTGATCCGTGTCGAGCGCACCCAGGCCGTGCGCGAGGGTGCCGGCCCCAACCATGACGTACTCCAGCGCAACCGGCGCAACATCGCCGTCGACCTCAAGAGCGACGGGGGCCGCGACACGCTGATGCGCCTCGTCGAAGGTGCCGATGCGCTGATCGAAGGTTTCCGCCCGGGCGTAATGGAGCGTCTCGGTGTCGGCCCGGACGAATGCCTGTTGCGCAACCCCAAGCTCGTCTACGGGCGGATGACGGGTTGGGGTCAGACGGGCCCGTACGCGCTCGCGGCCGGCCACGACATCAACTACATCTCGCTCGCCGGCGCGCTGGCTCACTACGGCCGGGCCGGCGAAGGCCCGGTGCCACCGCTCAACATGGTCGGCGATTTCGGCGGTGGTGGCATGTTCCTGGCCTATGGCGTGGTGTGCGCCTTGCTGGAAGCGCAACGCAGCGGCAAGGGTCAAGTCGTCGACACCGCGATGGTCGACGGCGCGGCAGTGCTGATGAGCATGTTCTGGGCGTTCAAGTCGATGGGCGCGTTCGACGAGAACAACCGCGGCACGAACCTGCTCGACACCGGCGCTCCGTATTACGACACATACGAGACCAAAGATGGCAAGTTCATCTCCCTTGGTTCGCTTGAGCCCCAGTTTTACGCCGAGCTCATGGCGAAGCTGG
>JANNZY010000155.1:0-1593 GCA_031410915.1 Actinomycetes bacterium | reverse complement strand
GGGCGCTGGAGCGCCCACATCGGGATGAACGTGCCGAGCAGCAGCAGCTTGTCCGCGAGGGGATCGAGCTGCGCGCCGAGGTCGGTGATGAGGTTGCGGGTGCGCGCGAGCACGCCGTCGTAGTAGTCGGTGACGGCCGCGGCGATGAAGATGACGAACGCGAGCAGCCGCAGCGGCCACGACTCGACGAACGGCAGCCAGGCGATCAGCGGGGTGACGATGATGCGCCCGACGGTCAGCGCATTGGGCAGGTTCACCGGGATCCCTGGCGCGTGGCGCGGGTCAGGCGAGCGACTTGAGCACCAGCTTGCTGACGGCGCGCAGCGTGTCGAACACGCCGTCGCCGCTCACGGCCACCGCCTCGAAGTACTGGGCGTGCTCGATCCACTCGCCGGTCGGGATCTGCTCGACGAGGTTCTCGCCGGCGTGGTACGGGTCGGGGGTCACGCGCTGCTTCGCGCCGTCCTGCACCTCCCAGCCCGGGTTGAGGGCGGCCTGGAGCTCGGGCCGCGGCGCCGCGTTAGGCAGGTCGCGCTTGTTGTACTGGATCACGAACGGCATCTTCGTGAGGTCGTACCCGTACTCGGCCATGTTGTCGTACAGGTTCTGCATCGACTCCTGGTTGGCCTCCATGCGCTCGATCTGCGAGTCGGCCACGAAGACGATGCCGTCGACGCCCTTGAGGATCAGCTTCCGGCTGGCGTTGTAGTAGACCTGCCCCGGCACCGTGTAGAGGTGGAAGCGGGTGCGGAAGCCGCGGATCTCGCCGAGCGACAGCGGCAGGAAGTCGAAGAACAGCGTCCGCTCGGTCTCGGTGGCGAGCGAGATCATCTTCCCCTTCGCCTCGGGATTCGTCTTGTTGTAGATGTACTGGAGGTTCGTCGTCTTCCCGCACAAGCCAGGGCCGTAGTAGACGATCTTGCAGTTGATCTCGCGGGACGAGTAGTTGATGAAGCTCATGGGGTCCCGCGCTAGTCGTTGAACAGGTTGTCGATGTCGTCGTCGGTGATCTCGGCGAAGACCGACGGCTGGTTGCCGGCCGCGCTCTTCCGGATCAGCGTGTCGAGCACGGTGGCGAGCTGGGTCGCGGCCTTGCGCACCCGCAGCCGGACCAGCCCGAGCGAGCTGCGCTCGTCGAACAGCACGACCAGGATGATCCGGGCGCTGACGATCGAGATGTGGACGTTGGTCTTCTCGCCCTCGTGGAACTGACCGGCGAACTCCTTCTCGGACAGGAGCTGGGCGATGCCGCCGGTGGCGGCGACGTTGCCGGCGGTCAAGGACGACAGCGACGTCACGTCGAGCTGGTCGGTGTCCCCGGCCGACGCGATCGACTGACCGTTCTTGTCGATGACCAGGACCGCCTTGGAGTTCGAGTCGCGCTGGAGCGCGTCGCAGATGTTGCTGATCTGCGTGAGCAATATCGCGTTCTGCTTGCGCAATTCATCCGCGTTCATCCGGGTGATCCGCGGCAAAAACGATCCCTCCTACCTCCGTCATTCCTCATTCGTCATTCGCCCCCATTCGCGTAATTCGCGGGCCACCTCCTCTCTGTGCCTCCGTGTGTCCGTAGTTAATTCCCCGTTTCGTTCA
>JANNZY010000154.1:0-35580 GCA_031410915.1 Actinomycetes bacterium | reverse complement strand
AACCCGGATCCGCTGGCATCGGCTCGCGACATCCGCGAGACGTTCGCCCGGATGGCGATGAACGACGAAGAGACCGTCGCGCTCGTCGCCGGTGGGCACACGTTCGGCAAGGCCCACGGCGCCGGTGACCCGGACTTCGTCGGCCCCGAGCCAGAGGGCGCGCCGATCGAGCAGCTCGGCCACGGTTGGAAGAACGCATTCGGTACCGGCAAGGGTATGCACACCACGACCAGCGGCATCGAGGGTGCGTGGACCCGCACGCCGATCACGTGGGACAACACCTACTTCGACACGCTGCTCGGCTTCGAGTGGGAGCTCACCCGCAGCCCGGCCGGCGCGCAGCAGTGGACGCCGTCGAACCCGGAGGCCAAGGGCACCGTGCCCGATGCCCACGACCCGTCGATCACCCACGCGCCGATGATGACCACCGCCGACATGGCGCTGCGCGTCGACCCGGTCTACGAGCCGATCTCGCGCCGCTTCCACGAGAACCCGGCCGAGTTCGCCGACGCGTTCGCCCGGGCCTGGTTCAAGCTGACCCACCGCGACATGGGCCCGATCGCGCGCTACCTCGGCCCCGAGGTTCCCGCCGAGGAGCTGATCTGGCAGGACCCGGTGCCCGCAGTCGACACCACGGTCATCACCGACACCGACATTGCCGCGTTGAAGGCGAAGCTGCTCGAGTCCGGCTTGACGACGTCCGAGCTGGTCTCGACGACGTGGGCCTCGGCCTCGACGTTCCGCAACAGCGACAAGCGCGGCGGTGCCAACGGCGCCCGCATCCGGCTCGCCCCGCAGAACGACTGGGAGGTCAACAACCCGCCCGAGCTGCGCCGCATCCTCGGCGTCCTCTCCGGAGTGCAGGCCGAGTTCAACGCGTCCGGCACACAGGTGTCGCTGGCCGACCTGATCGTGCTCGGCGGGGCTGCGGCGATCGAGTCCGCGGCCAAGCAGGCCGGTGATGACATCACGGTGCCGTTCACGCCGGGGCGCACCGACGCCACCGAGGCCCAGACCGACGCCGGTTCGTTCGCTCCGCTGGAGCCGACGGCTGACGGGTTCCGCAACTACCTCGGCAAGGGCCACACGCTCACCGCCGAGGAGCTGCTCGTCGATCGAGCACAGCTGCTCGCGCTGACGGCGCCGGAGATGACCGTGCTCGTCGGTGGCCTGCGTGCGCTCGCCGCCAACGCCCACGGCTCGACCCACGGTGTGCTCACCAGCCGTCCGGGCACACTCACGAACGACTTCTTCGTGAACCTGCTCGACATCGGCACCGAGTGGCAGCCGACCGCGTCGTCGGAGGACATCTTCGAGGGTCGCGACCGTGCGACCGGCGCGCTGAAGTGGACCGGCACGCGCAACGATCTGGTCTTCGGTGCGAACTCCCAGCTGCGGGCGATCGCCGAGGTCTATGCGTCCGACGACGCGGCGCAGAAGTTCGTCAAGGACTTCGTGAAGGCCTGGAACAAGGTGATGGACGCCGACCGCTTCGACGTCTGATCGGACAGCCATCTCCGGCCGATCGGGGAACGTGTGAACCTCAGCGCACGCCCAAGAGCAGTTCGGTGACGAGCTGATCGAGATGCTCGTGGCCGTAGCCCTGCGCGGCCAGAGCGGCCTCGTCGAGGTCTGCGGAGCGCACTGCGGACAGCGGACCGGTCGCCTCGGCGATGCGGTCCGCTTTCGCGATGAGCAACGCCTCTTGAATCTCCGCGTCGTTGCGCATCCGCTCGACCTTGTCCTTCAGGATCAGATAGGTGCGCATGCAACCGCGGGCGAAGTCCCACACACCGGCCGCGTCCTCGGTGCGGTACGGATGGGCGTCGAAGTGGCGCATGCCGCTCCACCCGCTGTCCTCCAGCAGACGGACGAGGTAGAACGCGTCACGGATGCCCTCCGAGCCGAAGCGGAAGTCCTGGTCGAACTTGCCGATCCGTTGCGCGTTGAGGTCGATGTGGAACAACTTGCCCTGCCACAGCGCCTGGGCCACGCCGTGGGTGAAGTTGAGTCCGGACATCGTCTCGTGCGCGAACTCCGGGTTGAGCCCGACCATGTCGGGCCACTCGAGCTGGCTGATGAATGCGAGGGCGTGACCGACCGTCGGCAAGAAGATGTCGCCGCGCGGTTCGTTCGGCTTCGGCTCCAGTGCGATGCACAGTTCGTAGCCGCGCTCGCGGATGTGCTCGCAGCACAGATCGACGGCCTCCTTGTAGCGATCCAGCGCGAGGCCGGTGTCCTTCGCGGCATCGGCCTCAACACCTTCCCGGCCGCCCCACATCACGTAGACCTCGGCCCCGAGCTCAGCACCGAGGTCGATCGCGTCGAGCGTCTTGCGGACCGCGAAACGGCGCACATCCGGATCGTTGGCAGTGAACGCGCCCTCTTTGAAGATCGGCCGCGAGAACAGGTTAGTGGTGGCCATCGGCACCTTCATGCCGGTCTCGTCGAGCGCGATGCGGAATCGCTTGAGGACGGCCTCGCGCTCGGTCGGTGACGATCCGTATGGGACGAGGTCGTCGTCGTGGAAGTTCACGCCGTACGCGCCGAGCTCGGCCAGGCGCTGCACGGATTCGACCGGGTCCAGAGGGGGACGAACTTCGTGACCGAACGGGTCACGGCCGGGGTTGCCGACGGTCCACAGACCGAAGGTGAACTTGTGCTCGGGTCGCGGGGTCAGGTCAGTCATGAGTCGTAACGTAACCGACTCAGCGATGGTGCCTCGTCAGCCGCTGGCGGACTCTGCCGAGGTGATGGCTGCACTGCTGGGCGATGTGCAATCCGCGCAGGCTCGCGGTCTTGGGAAAGCTGGCGACGAAGTTGCCGAGCGTGTGCGCACGACACTTTTCGCGCAGGAGCCGCCGGGAGAACGCGCGGGCGTCCATCGTCGCGGGCCGCGGCGCGGCGCGATAGATGTCGAGCAACTCGGTCAGCGACATCGCGTCTTTGTGCGCGCGCTCGAACGCGTCGAACATCTTCTGGTACGGCTCGGTGTGGCGGCGCATCATCTGCGCCTTGCGGACGCCACCCGCAGCCAGGCGATCGCGACGAACGACGGTCGAGCCGGCTGCAGCCCGCCATGACAATGCGACGCGTGCGGTGTCGGCGTCCTGTGTGCGGTGCACGATGTCGCCGCGCATCAGCAACAGGTCGCCGACGTTCAGCTCGGGCGTCACCGCCAACGCCTCGAGGTCGGCGTTGATGACACGCACGCCACCGCGCTCGTCGTTGGTGGCCAGCCAGCGGCCCGCGACCGGGACGAAGTGTCCGGCACCGTTGCCGACGAGGAAGTCGTGCGCTTTCGGAGCTTCGCGCTTCAACACGTCGAACGGAACGATGCTGACGTTCGACTTGGCCGGATCGGGCTTGACGATCGGCATGTAGAAGTTGAGGTAGTCGAAGTGGTTCTGGACGATGTAGAAGCTCTCGTGGTCCTGGTGCCAGGGGAAGTTGACCCCGACTGCGGAACCGACGGCGAAGTACACGGACGTGTCCGTCACGTACACGTCGGCGCGAACCGATGTGGTCGAGTTGACCTGGCGCAACACGTCGTCGAAGCGCGGGAGCAGCGCTGCCATGACCTCGGCACTCGGCGACTTCGAGTTGAAGTTGCCGTTCGCGTCGAGCGTGGTCCGGGCGTGATCGTCGTGCAGCGACTGAACTTCGGCGGGCGAGAGGAAGCCGCGGATGTGGACGAAGCCACGCGTCTCCAAATCGGTCAATGAGCCGATGTCGGTCATCGCGTCGGTCATCGCGTCGATGCTCATGTTCGTGCCGCCTTTGCCACTCGTGCCATCCGCCAACTCACAGCGCGCCCACTCGCGCCGTGGGCGGTCACGATAGCGGCACCCGAGGCCCACAATGCGGCAAATTCTTCGTCGGAGCGTCACGATTCGTGATCGTTCGACTCCTGTGGAGGTGCAGCAACCAGGCAGACCGGCGGACATGGCGGTGGATCGGCGGACGCTCGGCACGGCGCGCACTGAGCAGACGGCCACACCGACGCGCCACCTGCCCTACATTGACGGTATTCGCGGTGCGAGCGCCGCGTACGTGGTCCTGTTCCACATGTACCAGTTCGCCGGCGCTCGCTTCGCGGGTGTACCGCCGGTGTGGTGGCGGCTGTTCAAGGTGCTCAGCTACGGCGACTGTGGTGTCGCGGTGTTCATCGTGTTGTCCGGCTACTGCCTGATGCTGCCCGTCGCCGCCGATCGGGAGTTGCAGGTGCGCGGCGGGCTGCGGCGGTTCGCGATCCGTCGCCTGCGCCGGCTCGGCCCGGGCTACGCCGCGGCGCTGGTCGGCAGCAGCATCGTCATCGCGTCGATCCCGGTGTTGCACCGGCATTCCGCCACACTGTGGGACGCGTCCCTGCCGGCGTTCAGCGCGGGCACGATCGTCGCCCACCTGCTCCTGATCCAGAACTGGAGCCGCACCTGGCGCTACGAGATCGACACACCGTTGTGGAGCGTGGCTCTGGAGGCGCAGATCTACGCCGTCTTCGTGCTCGCGCTGTTGCCGTTGTGGCGGCGCATGATCGGCCGCCGTCCCGGGGTCGTCGTGCTTGTCGCCTGCTCGGTGGTGACCGTCGGGCTGATGGCCGCCGGCCTCAGCTGGGCGCAACCGTGGATGCTGCTGTTGTTTGCTTTCGGCATGTGCGCGGCCGAAGCCTCACAGCGCTCGATCGTCTGGATCCGCGGCCGAGTCGATGTCATCGTGCTCCTTGCGGCAGCGGCAGTGGTGGCCACGCTTGCCGTCGAGCGACGTTTCTTGCACAGCTACGACAGCGTGGTGTTCGTGCGCGAGCTCGTGGTCGGCGTTGCCGCCGCACTCCTGCTGCTGGCGTTGCAGCATGCCGATGCCGACGAGGCGAGGTTGACCCAGTTGATCGCTGCGATGTGTTCCACCCGCCCGCTGCGCTTTCTCGGTGAGATCTCCTACAGCCTCTATCTGGTCCATTTCCCCATCACGGGCGCGATCGCGTTGACGTGGGTCTACGGTGCCAAGTTCGGCGTGCCCGAGAACTTCGCCGTCATCGTGCTCGTCGCTGGATCGCTGAGCATCGTCGCTGCGACCGGTTTCCACCGCCTGTTCGAGCGCCCCTACGTCGTACACCGCAACCGAGCGGTCGTCCCCGCCTGAGGGCCGATCGCGATATCGCCGCGCGCGTGGGCGGGCTGTCAGGCGCGAGTCAGGTGCACGGAAACGACGTCGCCGAGGTCGATCTGCTCCTTCTTGCGGATCGCAGCCTTGATCGGGACGATGTAGCGGCCATCCTTGGGCCAGAGCGCGGTGTACCACGACGTCGCCCCGATGGTCACGGTGACGGGGATCATCCCCCACCCGTACGTCAGCGAGCTGGCCATCGCCTGGATGTCGGCGCTCTCCTCGTCGGGCACGGTCACGAAGTGGAACGGCGACGGTCCTCGCCAGTACCAGATCTCGCCGCTGAACTGCAGATCCATCGGTCAGCGACGCGCAACGAGATCGGCGATTCGGGCGATGTGCGACGGCTCCATGCCGCAGCAGCCGCCGACCACGGTTGCTCCGGCGTCGAGCCAGCCCGAGACGAACGTGGCGTAGCTGTCCGGGTCGAGGTCGTCGCGGAACGCGCTGAGGTGTTCGTTCGCCTGGCCCGATTCGGTGTGGGACGTGACGAACCGGTTCGCGTAGCCGCCGACCGCGACGCTCCGACCGGCGTACGCAACCGCGCTCACGATCGCATCCGTGATCGTCTCCGCCTGGCAGCAGTTGAACAGCAACGCAGCTGCACCGAGGTCGATCGCGGCGGCGACGGCATCGATGACGGACTCACCCGAGCGCAGCTGTCCCCGTTCGTCGAGCGTGTAGGAGATCCACAGTGGGCGGTCGTCGCTGCCGGCGCGAGCGATGGCAGCACGCACGGCGGTGGCCTCGGCGATCGATCCCAGCGTCTCGCCGAGCCAGAGGTCGACGTGATCGGACAGGCCGGCAACCAGCGGATCGATGACTCGTGGCGCGTCGGTGGCATCGAACAGGTCGGGCCGATACGAGCCGAACAGAGGTGGCAACGAGCCGGCGACGCGGACGGGCCGTGACGCCTCATCGACAGCGAGACGGGCGAGGCGACCAGCGATTGCAGCCAGCTCCGACGCCTCGGCATCGAACCGATCGTCCCCGATGTGGAAGGGCACGATCGCGTAGCTGTTGGTGGTGATCACATCGGCGCCCGCCTCGATGAAGTTGCTGTGCGCCCGCACGACGTGCTCGGGTCCCTCGGTCAGCGCCAGCGCAGACCACTCCGGTTGCCGGAACGGCGCGCCGATCCGCAACAGCTCCCGCCCCATCCCACCATCCAGTACCGTCACGTCGGCCATCCGAGCAGTGTGCCAGCTCGTCAGCGGGACATGTCGACCCGTGTCGTGAACACGTGCGCTTACAGTCGCAACGACGCTCGCCCGATGCAGAGGATCCCGATGACCCACTCCACGTCACGCTTCGAGGCAGCCTCGCGACGTTGCCGCGCTCAGCGCTCGTCGGGGACAAGCAGCCCGAAGCGGCTTTCGAGCGCGCGTACCTCGGGCAGTCCGATCAGATCCAGGAAGTCGTCGAATGGCGGCAAACGATCCACGGCGGCGAGCGGGGTTCCGTCGCGACGGAGCTCGGCGAGCGCTCGCTGCATGGCCTGCGTCGCAGCGAGAAGCGTCGTGATCGGCATCAAGACCAGTGCGAAGCCGAGTGCGGCAAGCCGCTCGTAGGACATCGGTGGCGTCTTGCCACCCTCGGCCCAGTTGAACACGAGATGTGCGTCAGCCAATTCCCTGGCGACGATCTCGATCTCGTCGACGCTCTGCAATGCCTCGACGAACAACAGGTCGGCTCCCGCGTTTCGATACGCATCGGCGCGGGCGAGCGCCGAATCCAGACCCTCCATCGCTCGCGCGTCGGTGCGGGCGATGATGACCAGATCCGGATCGCGGCGAGCGGCGACGGCAGCGCGGATCTTGCCCTCCATCTCGTCGGACGGCACGACCAGCTTTCCGTCCATGTGGCCGCAGCGCTTCGGCAGGATCTGGTCCTCGATGTGCAGCCCGGCCACGCCGGCCTGCTCGTAGTCCTGCACGGTCCGCACCACGTTGATCGCATTGCCGTAGCCGGTGTCCGCATCGGCGATCAAGGGCAGATCGATTGCCTGCACGAGTCGACGCGCGCTACCCGCCATCTCGGCTCCTCCGAGCAATCCGACATCGGGGCGACCAAGCATCGAGGCGGTCGTCCGAAGCCCGTCATGTAGGCACATTCGAAGCCGGCCTGCTCCACAAGGCGTGCCGACAACGCGTCATACGCGCCGGGGGCGAGCACCGGCGAGCCGCTCGCGAGGAGGGACCGCAGCCGTGCCGGCGCGCTCGGGACAGTGGATTTCGAACGGACGAGATCAGCCATGACGGATCATGTATCGAGTCCGATCACATCCCGCAACTCGTGCACAATTCCCTCCAAATCAGATCATGCCCGACGTGCTCGGTCGTCCTGTCGGACGGTTGGGATTCGCAAGATCACGCCGAGACGGACTCATGCGCGTTGATCGGCTGGAACGAGCGGTGGTGCAGATGCTCGGCACGGCCGTAGGACGTCTGGTGGTTCGCGACCGGGTTGAGGATCAGCGAGAAGATCCGCCGCGCCCACGGTGACATGTTCGCCGGTGAGCCGTGCACCATCGTGTCGCCGAAGATGAGCACGGTGCCGGGCGGACCTTTCGGCGCGTACAGGCCGCCGACTTCGGCCAGCGGACCGACGACGTGGTTGGGCACGGTCCACAGCGGATAGCTGGTCGTGACGGTGTCGAGCGACGTCTCGACGGGACCGTTGCGGTGCGATCCGGGGACGAACACGAGTGGCCCGTTGAACTCGGTGACCTCGTCGAGGAAGATGTGCAGGTTCAGCGCGAGCGGCTCGGGCACGCCGTCCTCGTGGTGGTGGGTGGCGAAGTCGTAGTGCCACTGCCACTGCTCACCGGTGTAGGCCTCCTTCGCGTTCACCTTCACCTGCTGCACGTACAGTTCGGCGCCGTCGAGGATCTGCTCGGCCGGACCCACCAGTCGCGGGTCACGCACGAGTTCGTCGAACAGTTGGTCGCGCAGGTGCAGGCCCATTGCGGTGCGGACGACATCGCTGCTCTTCTCGCGGATGTTGTCGGGACGGCGCTCGGCGAAGATCACCGCCAGTCGCTCGTCGATCGCGGCGATCTCGTCCCGACTGAACAGTCCCGGGAGCACGCTCACGCCGTCGAGGTGGAACCTGGAGAGCTGTTCGTCGGTCAGTCGCACGGACTCATCGTATTCTCACTTCAGCAGCGGGTCACGGGGCAGGCCGAGGATGCGCTCGCCGATCTGGTTGCGCTTGATCTCTGAGGTTCCACCGGCGATGGACATGCCGCGGTGCATCAGCACGAGCATGTTGCTGATCAGGCCGGCGCCGTCCATGAACGCTGCGTCGGGACCGTTGAGCTCGGTCAGGATTGCGGCGGCGTCGTGGCCGACCTCGGACAGCACGAGCTTGGTCATCGCGCCTTCCGGCCCGGGCGCGCCACCGACGACAGCGCGGCTCGCGCTGCGCAGGTTGAGCAGTGCCATCGCTTGCACCTGCGCGGCGTAGCGACCGATTCGTGCGGAACCACCGGCGAGGCGATCAGGGTTGGAGTCGAACGGGCCGATCAACGCCGAGGCCGGCACGGTCATGCCGCCCTGCCCGCCGCCGATGCTGACGCTCTCGTTGCCGAGCGTGGCACGGGCCACGGTCCAGCCGCCGTCGACGGGACCGACCACGTCGTCGTCGGGTACGAAGACGTCGTTGAAGAAGACCTCGTTGAACTCGGAGTTGCCGGTGGTCATCTTCAGCGGGCGCACCTCCACGCCGGGCGCGTGCATGTCGAGCACCACGATCGTGATGCCGTCGTGCTTGGGCACGTCGGGGTTGGTGCGAACCGTGGCGAAGCCCATGCCGGCGACGTGCGCGCCGCTGGTCCACACCTTCTGGCCGTTGATCAGCCAGCCCCCATCCACCCGGGTGGCCTTCGTCTTCACACCGGCGGCGTCGGATCCGGCGTCGGGTTCGCTGAACAGCTGGCACCAGATGACGTCCTGGTTCAGCGCCGGGTAGACCCAGCGGGCCACCTGGTCCTCGGTCGCGTACTGGATCAGCGTGAGGATCACCCAGCCCGTGATGCCATAGGCGGGACGCTTGACGCCGGCGGCGGCGAACTCCTGCTCGATGACGAGTTGCTCGATCGCACCGGCGGCACGCCCGTACGGCTTCGGCCAGTGCGGCATGACGTAGCCGGTCTCGATCAGCTTGGCCCGCTGCGCATCGGCGGGAAGGTCCTTGATGCTCTCGGCAAACGCGCTGACCTCGTCGCGGATCGCCTCGGCTTCCGGCGGCAGTTCGACGGTCTTGGCCCGCAACACCCCGCGCCGGGTCAGGTCGGTGAGATCGGCGGCAGCGGTGTCGGCCTGCAGCAACGTCAGCAACGTGGTGGCGCGGCGCATGTACAGATGGGCGTCATGCTCCCATGTGATCGCGATGCCGCCGTGCACCTGCGTGCTCAGGTTGGCGCAGAGATCGGCCGCGGGCGCGGCGAGCGTGGCTGCGACCGCGGCTGCGTAGGTCAGCTGATCGCCGCCAGTAGCGGCGGCGCGAGCCGCGTCCCACACCGCGCTGGTGGCGAGTTCGGTGGCGACGATCATGTTCGCGCAGTGGTGCTTGACGGCCTGGTACATCGCGATCGGACGGCCGAACTGGATGCGCTCCTTCGAGTACGCGGCGGCGACCTCGGTGCACTCGCGGGCAATGCCGACGGCTTCGGCGGACAGCAGGACGCGGGCCAGATCGACGAAGAGCCGCGCACCGCCGGCGACGAGTGTGGCCGGTGCGTTCGTGAACGTGACCCGCGACGACCGGCGTGTCGGATCCAGGTTCGGCGGGGTCTCGACGGTGACGCCGTCGCCGACCTCGACGATCGCAACGTCGTCACCGACGGGCACGACGAGCAGCGACGCCAGTCCACCGCCGAGGACGAGCCCGGCCGAGCCCGAGACAGTGGCATCGGACGCGGTGATCGACGCGGTCAGCGCGATGGCACCGAACGTCGAACCGTCGGCCAGTCCGGGTAGGAGACGGGCCTTCGTCGCGTCATCGGCGGCGGCGTCCAGGAATGCGCTCGTGATCACGGTGGGCACGAAGGGTCCGGGAGCAACGGCGCGGCCGAGCTCTTCGACCACGATGACCAACTCTTCGAGGGCGTAGCCGGAGCCGCCGACCGACTCCGGCAAGTGCAGGCCGAGCCAGCCCAGACCGACGAGCTCGTCCCAGAACGGCGGCAACGACTCCGTGGCCGATTCGAGCAGGGCTCGCCCCGCGCCACGGGCGTCGCGCTTGGCGACGAATCCGCTCACGGTCTCGGCGAGCGAGCGGTGGTCTTCGGTGATGGCAACCGACATGGTGCTGTGTCTCCTGGTCGTTGACGCGGCGCGACGCCGCGCCACCATGATCTTCGACCGGCGTCGCGAACGACGACTCGGGCGGTGCGATCGACCGATTGCGTAACGTGCCCGGGGTGAGCACCGAAACCGCCCTGGACACCGCCGCCGCATCGCGAATCTGTCGCGCCGCCTTCACCGATCACGCCGCGCGGCTGCAGTTGCCGTCGCTGTCGTGGGGGCTGGTGCGCGGGGGTGTGGTCGTCGCCGGCGAATCGACGCAGGCGATCTACCGCGTCGCGTCGATGACGAAGAGCTTCACCTCCGCTGTCGCGCTGTCACTGCGCGACGAAGGTGTGCTCGGACTCGACGATCCCGTGCACGCGCACGCGCCGGAGTTGAACGGACTCCGCTGCCCGATGCCGGGCTCGCCACCGATCACGGTGCGCCACCTGCTGTCGATGAGCAGCGGGCTGGCCACCGACGACGCGTGGGCCGACCGTCACCTCGACCTGACCGACGCCGAACTGGATTCGATCGTCGCCGCCGGGCTCACGTTCGCCGCCACGACGGGTACGACGTTCGAGTACTCGAACCTCGGATTCGCCGTGCTCGGACGCATCGTACGCAATGCGACCGGCAGCACCGTGCAGGAACTGGTGAGCGCCCGGCTGCTCGGGCCGCTGGAGATGACCCGCACGTCGTGGATCGCCCCCGCAGATGCGATGCCCGGCTACCGCGAGCGCGACGGGGACGAAGACCCGCTGATCGTCGAGCCGTCGCTCGACGACGGGGTGATGGCGCCGATGGGTGGCCTCTTCTCGTGCGTCGCCGACCTGGCCCGGTGGGTCGACTTCCTGTCCGCCGCGTTCGACCCTGATCGCGCATCGATCCACGACGCGATCCTGGCCGCATCGTCGCGTCGCGAGATGCAGCAGGTGGCCCGCGCCTTCGCCGCGGACTACGACACTTCGACCGGCGAGTGGTCCCAGCGCCCCGGCGGCTACGGGTTCGGGCTGAACGTGCTCCCCCACGCTCGGCTCGCAACGGTGGTCACCCACAGCGGCGGGCTGCCCGGCTTCGGCTCGAACATGCGCTGGGTGCCGGCCACCGGCGTCGGCCTCGTCGCCCTGGCCAACTCCACGTACGCGCCGATGTCCGCGACCACCTCGACCGTGCTCGATCTGCTCGCCGATTCGGGAGCGGTCAGCAGGCCGCGACCGCCGGTCACCGACGCCATTGCCGCCGCAGCGCGACGGCTGATCGACCAGCTCGCCGGATGGGACGACGGTGTTGCCGATCTGTTCGCCGACAACATCGATCTCGACGAACCACTCGCCGCGCGACGCGACGCGGCCGCCGAGTTGGTTGCCGACCATGGGCCGCTCACCATGGCTCGCGTCGTTGCCGAGTCGGCAACGTCAGCGGTGGCCGTCGTGCACGGCAACGGCGTCGAACTGCGCGTCGACTTCCAGCTCACGCCCACGAACCCGCCGCTGATCCAGTCCTACGAGGTCACCGTCGTCGATTGACGGCTGCACGAGATCGAGCGCCGATCCGCGTGCGCAGGAGACATTGAGCGACCGCTGGAGACGCGAGCACGGGCGCTCCGTAATGTGCAGGCATGACCAGCGCAGCCGACGTGACCCTGCCATCGCTCATCAGCCTCAGCGGACGGCGAGCGCTCGTCACCGGGGCGGCCAAGGGCATCGGCGCGGCCATCGCCCGGCGGCTGGCGCAGGCAGGCGCGATCGTGACTCTGAGCGACATGGATCCTGCCGGCGCAGCGACGGCGGCCGAGCTGACAGGGCAGGGGTACCAAGCATCGTTCGTGGTCTGCGACGTGACCGACGCCGTACCGCTGGCTGACGCGGTGCACGAAGCGGCGGATGGTGAACGGCTCGACATCATGATCAACAACGCGGGCATCTTCCCGACCACCGGCCCGATCGCCGACGTGCCCGACGACTTCGTCTCGCGTCTGCTCGAGGTGAACGTGCGCGCGCAGTACAGCGCGGCGCGTGAGGCCGCGGCGTTGATGACGGCCGGCGGGTCGATCGTCAACATGGCGTCGATCGCCGGCCTCCGCGGCGGCGCGAACATCAGCGCCTATGCCGTCTCGAAGGCCGCCGTCTTCGGGTTGACGCGGTCGTTCGCGAACGAGCTCGGCCCGCGCGGCATCCGCGTCAACGCCATCGCACCGGGCATCATCGACACCCCCGGCGTGCAGGACCAGTTGGCCCCGTTGAGGGCGGGCGGGTTGGACATCGACAAAGCGATTGCGGCGAACCCGCTGCACATGGCCGGTAGCGCCGATCACGTGGCACGCGTCGCCCTGTTCCTGGCGTCCGATCTGTCGGCCTTCATCACCGGTCAGATCCTGGTCGTCGACGGCGGCTCGACCGCGTGATCGGACGGAAAGCTTTCTCAAACGTTGCTTCAGGGCGGCTCATCTTCGGGCCGAGTCCTGCGTACGATCGTGCCATGTACGGCGGACCGCAGTCATCTCGGTCCCGTGGTCTGCACCGGGTCGGCCGGATTGCCAGCCTCGTCGTTGGTGCCGACGGATCCGTTCAGAAGCTGCTGGGCGCAGTCGACGAGTCCACCCTCGACTCGATCCTGACCGACGCGACCGCATAACCGAACCAGCAGCCGAGACGTCAGTCGGTTGTCGGCTCGGGGTCGCCGATGCGGCGGGGCAGCTTGGTCATCCGCACGGCGACGCCGGCTGATCCAGCGGGGCAGACGGTGAGCCAGGCTTCTTCCTCGGTGCGGAACTGCTCGGCACCGGCCGCACCGCCCCATTCGCCGTCGGGCGACAGGAACCGGCGCGGCGCAGAGTCCGCCTGCTGCACGATCCAGGTGACGTTGCCATCCGGCCAGGACGGCGGCTCGAAGACCTTGCTGTCCTGCTCCATCACGTCAGACCATCGAATCGGATCGTGCGGTACATGGGCCGACCGTACACCCAATCCCGACAAACGCAGCATCCGCCCGCATCCGCCAGCGGGTGGCTCACGGCTCGGGTTCGTCGCTGCCCGCGGTACGAGCTTGGTTGAGCAGGTCGACGAGCGACTCCGTCGGTACGCCGTAGGGCTCGATCAGACAGCGCGATCCACCCATCAGCTGACGGTTCATCCGGGCCAGGTCCGTATCGCCGTCGAGCGAGTAGTCGAACACGACGATCGTCGTGCCCTTGCTGGGGTTGCGCCAGGTGGTGAAGCGGCTGCAGTGCGCGAGCGCGTACGTCGTCAACCGACCTCGGCTGTGGACCTCGATCGACTCGCTGCTGATCCACAGCGAACCCGGCGCACGCAGCTCGCGCACGGCGACGAACGCGCAGAAGCCAAACGACGCGACGAGCATCCAACCGAGCGCCTTGGCGATGACGCCGGTCAGTTGGCTGAGCGCCAGCGACCCGCCGAACATCGCGATCGCGACGCTGCCGATCAGCACCCACATCCACTTCGTCGTGCTGGCGCGCAGCACGATGCCGTCGTGTTCGTCCGGCTGGTCGGCTTCGAGCCTGCTCTCAGACATCGGCGTCGGGGTGATGGGCGCGGACGTTGTCGGGATAGCTGCGCACGTAGTAGTTCCACAGCTGCTCGCCGTAGACCGGCGCGCTGGTGCTCGCCGTTCCACCACGGCCGGCGATGAGTTCGTCGCGCTTGGCCATGAAACCGGCCGACGCATGACGGGGGCTGGCCGCGACGGCCGCCGCGAACTGCGGTGCGAGTGGCAGCGGCGCAAGCGACGTGCGCAGATCCGGCCCGTGGAAGTAGCCCGACGACAGCCGCGGCTCGGCGGCAATGACGCGATGCGTCGTGGCGACGACGTAGTTGCCTGTCATCGCCTGCAGCATCTCGCCGAGGTTGACCACGAACGTACCGTCGCGCGGCGCGACGTCGATCCATTCGCCGTCCGGGTTCCGTGCCTGCAGCCCGGCGACACCGCGTTGCACGAGGATGGTCAGGAAGCCGGCATCGTGATGCGGGTTGACACCGGCCTCGCCGGGCGGTGTGGCCGGGTAAGAGATCAGCTTGGCGAACGACAGCGGCCGCTCTCCAAACATCGTGCGCAGGTGGCCGTCGTCCAGACCGAGGCCTCGTGAGATGGCTGCCATCACCGTGTCAGCCACCTCGCCCATGCGGGCGAAGAACTCGTCGACGACGGCGTGGAACCCGGGGAGCGCGTCCTCGTCGAGCCACTGGTTCGGGCCGTCGAGGCGCAGGAAGGCGGGCTCGATGTCCGCTGGCCGCGGTGGGTGCTCGGTGGACACGTCGAGCTGCTCGCGGTGGTCAGGACGGTTGTCCGTCAGCTCCGCGCCGACACGCTCCCAACCGCGGAAGTGCGGCGAGCGACGTTTGTCGATGGTGGCCTTGACCTGTTCCGACAGGGCGAAGAAACGCTCGAGCAGGCCAAAGTAGCGGTCGAGGAACTCGTCCGGGACGCCGTGATCGACGAGGTAGAAGAAGCCGACGTCGTGACAGATCGACAGCAGTCGCGCCGCGAACTCGTCCCGGTCGGCACCGTCGTCGGACCAGGCGGATAGCGCAACGGTGGGGATCGACGAGAAGCTCTGCGCCGACGTCGAGACCGAGGAGGCACTCACGAGGCCCAGGTTACGTCGATCCGTTCCCGCTGTATCTCTCGACGTCACGGCAACTCTGTGTCAAGGTGACAACGACGGTGAGCGCGTCGACTGATGGGGGCACCATGGCAGCGCCGCAAGACAACGCGGACACACGCGAGCTGCGGCTCGGGCTGGTGATGACCGGTGGTGTCAGCCTCGCCGTGTGGATGGGCGGGGTCAGCGCAGAGATCTTCCGCTGCATCAAGCAGACCGGTCTCTACGGCGATCTGTCCCGCCTGACCGAAACGCGAGTGATCGTCGATGTGATGAGTGGATCGAGCGCCGGCGGCTTGAACGGCGCGTTCTTGGGCACCGCCATCGCCTACGGCCTCGACGTGGCCGAGTTCGACGAGCTGCGTGACCTGTGGTTGGAGGTCGGGTCGTTCTCGCAACTCCTCCGTGACCCGCTGACGAAGGATCCGCCGTCGCTGCTGCAGGGCGACGAGTTCTTCACGGTCAAGATCAACGAGATCATCAGCCGTTGGCTGGCCCGCAAGGACGGCATCGCGTACCCGGATGGCCAGGACGACTTGACGCTGATCCTGACGACATCCGTGCTCTCCGCCCAACTCGAGCTGTTCACCGACGACTTCGACACCGCGATCCTGGAGCCGAACCACCGCGCCACGTTCACGTTCGAGAATCAGCATTTCGCCGACAAGACCACGCTCGCGGCCCGCCTCGCGCTGGCCGCGCGCACGACTGCGTCGTTCCCCGGCGCGTTCGAGGCGTCGTACATCCCGATCGGGGAGTCGATGCCCGGAGCCAAGCCCGGCACGCGACCGGACATGGACGGCATCGCCAGCTTCGACCGATCGCATTGGGCGGTCGACGGCGGCGTGCTCGTCAACAAGCCCGTCGGTCCGGCGCTGGACGCGATCCTCAAACGGGCGAGCAACTCCGAGGTTCGCCGAGTAGTTGCGTACGTGAACCCCGATCCGGGCTCGCCGCAACAGACCGTCGATGTCGAAGCCTGCGCGCCGACGATCGGCGAGGTCGTGCTGAAGTCGGTGGTGTCCATGCCACGGGCAGAGTCCATCGCCGACCACCTCGAAGAGCTGCGCGAGATCAACCAGCGCACGAACGACAAGCGCGACCTGCGTGACTCGTTGCTGCGTGGCGTCCGCGTCGGCCCGGCCGGCTCCGCGCGCCAGCAGATCGACATCGAGAACGTCGCTGGGCAGATGTATCCCTACTGGATCAAGCTGCGCTCGACACAGGCTGTCGACAGCCGGCTGGAGAAGCACTTCGCGCGAGCTCGCATCGACCAGACCCACGCCGTCAGCGCCGGCGGCGGGCGGGCCCCGGTCACGTTCCGCGACCTCCGACTCGCACTGGAACAGACCCGTGGCGAGCAGAGCTGGCTCGCGCCGCAGCTGCCCGCGGCCGACGACTTGGACGCAGCTGCCGCGACGTGGCGGTGGGGCTTCCAGCCACTCGGCTACATCGCCGACTTCGCGCTCGATCTGATCCACCGCTCGTTCGCGCTGCTGCCACTCGGGCCGGACAACGACCTCGTTCGTTGGCAACTCGGCGTGCTACGCGAGCGGGTCCACCTCGAGCGCAGCTTTCTGCGCACGCTGCACCAAGCCGACGAGGACTACTGGGCGGACAACTTCGCGACGCTGCCTGGCGAGTATCCGGACCTCCTCGATTGCGCTCCGAAGCTCGCCGAGCAGCTGTACAGCCGATGGCCGGTCCCGCCGCGCAGTGTGTTGGCTGGTGCGGGTCCGAACACCGCCGATCAGCGCCGCCTCGACATCTGGGATGCGTTCGTCGGGTTGGTCGTCGGCGGCGACGATGGCGTCGCGCGGGTTGCCGCGGCGCGGGCACACACACCACCCGAGGAGGCGCCGCCTCCCAAGCCAGCGATGGCAGCGCGCCACGACATCGCTCGCGTCGCGCTGGCGCGCACCCAGTCCAACAGCGTGCTGCCGGACGCGCCGGTCGCGCCGGACCGAGAGGCTGTGCCGCTCTCGATCGCCGCGCGGCTGCAGAAGTTGCCGACGGCACCTGCCGCGTTGGCCGAGGATCTCCGCGAGCGTGCCCGTCAGGTGGAGATGCGCATTGCCTGGGAACTGACCACCATCGTTCGCGACATGGGTGCGCACATGGCCACCGCCATCGCGGTCAACCGCACATGGGTCGGTGCGGCGGCCGATGCCTCGACGCATGGCCAGAACGATCCCTGCGCGATCCGCGTCACCGATCCCGCCGTGGCGCTGGCGCAGATCGGCGTCAAGCTCGGCATCGTCACCATGGGGGCGACACTGGTCGCGGTCGAGCCGACCGACGATCACACGCAACTCGCGCCGCTCATGCGCCTGTTGCTCAGCGTCTACGTCGTCCACTCGTGCTCCGGGCCGGACCTGGCTGGAGCACCGCGTCTCGAACTGATCCAGGTGTCCGCCTTCGGCAAGAACCGTGTCGTGCCCGATCGATCCCTGCCCGATCAGAAGGTGGCCGGCTTGCAGGTCGGTCACTTCGGCGGCTTCCTGAAACGGTCGTGGCGGGCGAACGACTGGATGTGGGGCGCAATGGACGGCGCCGAACGCATCATCGCGATGTTGCTCGAGCCGGCACGTCTGCGGCAGCGCTTTCGCGACACGTCCGAAGCCATCAGTGCCCTGCGCCCGATCCTGACCGGCCGTGGCCAGTTGGACGCCGCCCTGAACGATGACGAGCGGACGTTCCTGGACGCCGCATGGGCCCGCGTCGAACCGGCGATCCGTGCCGACCTCGACAAGCTCTTCGTCGCTCCTGGAAGGCCGCTCCCGCGCCGGTTGGATGCGCTCTGCGCGCACACGACGTACGTGGCCCAGCTGATGATCGGCAAAGAGCAGCTCCCCGTCGTCGCCCGCGCCGTCGTCACGAGCGCGCTCGAGGGCGGGGCGGAGTCGCTCGAAGCGGTCGAATTCGTCGAGTCTGTGCGCTTCGTGCTCGAACCTGACACGAAGGGCGAGCAGTCGAAGATCCCGCGGCGACGGCTGCTGATCAACGACGTCGGCTCGCTGTTGACGAAGTGCAAGGTCGGCATGGAGAAGGCCGGCGACGAGTTGTCCAGCGATCTCGGCGCGGCGACGACAGCGAAGGCCGCAGCGGTCGGCGGCACGGCGCTGTCGGGCACGCGCGGCGGGCTCGGGCCGCTGAGCTTGCCGGCCAAGGCTTTGCGCACGGGAGCGCTCGGCGTCTACTTCACGACGGCGGCCGCGCTGCGCAAGACGCGTGTCGGCGTCGCCGTCACGTTCCTGCTGCTCGCGATCGGTGCTGGCGCGATCAGCGCTCGCCTGCTCGGTGCCGACGTTCCGAGCCCGGTGCTGGTGGCGTCGATCGCGCTGCTCGGTGTGTGGCTCGTCTACACCGGCGCGTCGGCGAAGGCGTGGTGGACGAGCGCGGTCGGCGCGCTGGTGCTCGGGGTGGTCGCGTTGTCGTTCATCGATCCGGGCAAGGCATGCAACACGTTCGCCGACGCGGCGACGTGCCCGCCGCCGATCTTCGACGAGCCAGGTTGGAAGGGCGCGCTGTCACCGATCGTGGTGATCGTGTTCGGCGTCGGCGCGTTGCTGTCGTTGATCCAGGGCATCCGCTACCTCCTCGATCGCGGCATCCAGACTCAGCTCGAACAGCTCGGAGCACCCGTGATGGCCGGCAAGCCCCAGCGCGACAAGGCGTTCACGGCATTCGT
Source organism: Actinomycetes bacterium (assembly GCA_031410915.1). GTDB lineage: Bacteria > Actinomycetota > Acidimicrobiia > Acidimicrobiales > Ilumatobacteraceae > WLMZ01. Next base: position 16,811 of record JANNZY010000154.1, on the reverse strand, counting down.
CATCGCCGTCGTCTTCGCCGCCATCGCCTTGGTGTACGTGCAATGGGTGCACCCGACGCTGTTCACCGGGTCGCCAACGGACTCGACCACGTGGAACGAATCGGCGCTCGTGTTCGGGGCTTTGGCCGTGGTGGCCGTCATGGTGCTCGCCAGCGCGTTCGTCGGGGCACGCAGTCCGAAACGGCTGACCGGGCAACGGGTCGTGGCGATCGGCGTGCTTGTGATCGCAGCTGTCGCGTTGGTGCTCGTGCACGACGGCGCAACCGTCACGCTGCGCCGCGGCGACGTGATCCGCTGGATCTCCACCCTCGGCGACAACCGCGCCATGGTCACGCTCGTGGGCATCCCGGCCGTGTTCATCGCCCTCGAGTTCGCCCGCGCCCAGTACCAGATGGTGCGATCCCGCGTCGAGCATCGAACCGCACTGCTCCGGCTGCGCAAGGCCCGCGAGATGCGCGCGCGAGCATCCACCACGGTCGTGCGGGAGCCCTGATGCGTCTCGTCGATCTCAGCCACACCGTCACCGAGGGTCTCGTCACGTACCCGGGACTGCCTGCGCCGCGGCTCTCGGAACATTTCGACCGCATTGCAGCGGAGGCGGTCTACGGGCCGGGCGGCACGTTCACGATCGGGATGATCACGATGTGCTCGAACACGGGCACCTACATCGACGTGCCGTTCCATCGATTCGCCGACGGCCACGACCTCAGCGAACTTGCGCTCGAACGCGTCGCCGGGGTTCCGGCGGTCTGTATCGACTGCGTCGGTCTGGCGTCGATCGGCCCCGATGTCCTCGACGGGGTGAACATCGGTGGCCACGCCGTCCTGTTCCGCACCGACCACAGCCGGCACTTCGCCACGCCGGCCTACTTCGACAGTCACCCGTACCTCGAACGCGCAACGGCCGATGCTCTCCTCGCCGCAGGGGTTGCCTGCGCCGGCATCGACTCGCTCAACATCGACGCCACGTCCAGTCCGGCCGGCGACGGTCGCCCCGTGCACACCATCCTGCTGCGCAACGACATCCCGATCATCGAGCACCTCACCAACCTCGACGAACTCCCGCCGAGCGGCTTCGGGTTCACCGCGGTCCCACCCAAGATCGAGGCCTTCGGCACCTTCACGGTCAGAGCGTTCGCGACGATTCCTGCTGGATCAGGGTGATGGTGGGTGTACGTCGTTGATGGTGCGGACTTGGTGCCAGGCCCTGGCACCAGAAGCGAGTTGGCGGGCGGTGGTGACAACGGGATCTCTACGGAACATTCACGGGGGCGCGAAATGCGACGCAGCGGAATTGTGCAGAATGGCGGCGTGCTCGGACACATCTCACCGCCGGACGACCCCGACGCCGAGTTGCACGTCCTGACCCGTCAACACGCGGGCCTCGTCCACCAGCGACGGATGGAGCACCTGGCCGCATTGCTCGCCGACGGACGCGAGCTCGCGGTTTGCGACAGCGCGAACGGCTTCTGCGGCGACCGCCTGACACTGTGGATCGGCAGCGGCGCGGTGGTGCGGCTCAAGCTCCTCCACCCACGACGCGACAGCTACGCGGCGATCCGCCGGATCACGTGGTCCGACGACGCCGGCTGGGTGATCGATCTTCGTTCGACCAGTGGCGACGTCGTCACCTGCTACGCGTGGGACGCGTCAGTCACCAGCGCGAACTGGCTCGGCTGAGCGCGGGCAGGACCGCAGGATCACGCTGGAGGAGACGGCAGCGAGCGCGGACGCGACCAGGATTGCGAGCTTGGCGTGGGACCGTTCCGACTCGTCGGTGAAAGCGAGCTCGGTGATGAACAGCGCGACGGTGAAGCCGATGCCGGCTGCCGCGCCGATGCCCACGACATGGCGCGGTGCGGAGTGCTCGGGCGCATCAGCTGCGCCGGAGCGGACGGCAAGACGAGTCGCGATGACGACACCGATCGGCTTGCCGGCGAGCAGACCGAACAGCACTCCCCATGTGATCGGCGACCCGACTGCGTCGCGCACGCCGTCCGCCGAGATCGAGATGCCGCTGTTGGCCAGCGCGAACACAGGCACGATCAGATAGCCCGTCCATGGATGCAGCACGTGCTGCAACCACTCCACGACCGACACCGAGCCGCGGGCCAACTCGCTCGTCGTCCGCGCCGCATCCGCATCGGACAAGTCGACGAGCTGGTCCGCGTCGATCAGCTCGCGCTGCAGTCGCGGCGTGGACGGCGCGAGCAAACCCATCACCACGCCGGCGATGGTGGGGTGGATACCGGCCTCGTGGAAGCTGAACCACACGAAGGCTCCCAGGACCACGTATGCCGCCGTGGAGTACACGCCGAGGCGGCGCAGCGCGGGGACGGCCACGACGCCCAACGCGCCGGCCGCCAGCCACCCGGGCTGCAGTCCGGTCGAGTACACCGCGGCGATGATCACGATCGCGCCGATGTCGTCGACGATCGCCAGGCCGAGCAGGAAGGCGCGCATCGATGCCGGGACGCGGCTGCCGGCAAAGGCCAGCACGCCCACGGCGAGCGCAATGTCGGTTGGCATAGGGGTGGCCCAGCCGCGCGGCGCCGTCGATCCGGCGATGGCCAGGTAGACGACGGCCGGCACCAGCATCCCGCCGATCGCCGCCGACGCCGGGAGCAGTGCGGCCCGCCTGGACGCGAGGTGACCGTCGGTCAGCTCACGCTTGATCTCCAGCCCGACGACGAGGAAGAAGATCGTCATCAACCCGTCGTTGATCCAGTGGCGCAGATCCAGCTCCAACACGTGACCAGCGACCGACACCGAGGCATTCGAATTCCACAGCTCCTCGTACGACGACGACCACGGCGAGTTGGCCCAGATCAGTGCGATGACGGCCCCGGCAGCGAGCAGCATCGCGCCGGACGCCTCGGTCGACAGGAAGTCGCGCAATGGTGACAGCAGACGGACGATCGGCGTTCTGCTGCGTGATCGGTGACGGCGCGGCGCGCGGTCCATGAGGTCTCCGTGACTTCGCCGACCAGACTTCCCGGCACACCTCCGTTGAATCGCGCTCCAGGTTAGGTTGCCGGAACGCGAACGAGGGTCCCGGCAACATTGCCGGGACCCTCGCCAGTTCGTGCAATGCGGCCGAGCTCAGTCGACGTAGGCGTGCACTCCATCTCCGGGATGTCGACGCCTTCGATCTCGTGCGCCTCCTCGGAGCGGATGCCGCCCTTGGTGAGCGCGTTCTGGATCTTGAAGAACGCGAACGCGATGCCGAGGATGACCGTCCAGATGACGACGACGCCGAGCAGCTGGATCGCGAACTGGCCACCCTTGCCCTCGATCAGGCCCTCGACCTTGATCGGAGTGCCATCGCTCTCCACGGCTCCGTTCCAACCGGCGCCGTACTGACCGTTGGCGAAGATGCCGACGCACAGAACACCGAACGTGCCACCGATGCCGTGCACCCCGATCGCGCCCACCGGATCGTCGATGCCCTTGCGCTCGATGAAGTACACCGCCTCGATGACGAGAACGGCCGCAATCGCGCCGATCAGTGCTGCGGCCCACGGTGCCACGAAGGCACACGGTGCCGTGATCGCCACGAGGCCTGCGAGCATGCCGTTGACCATCATGCCCGGATCCGGCTTCCCGGTCTTGGACATCATGTAGTACATCGCCACCACGGAGCCGACGGCGCCGGCGATCGCAGTGTTCGCGGCAACGGTGGCGAACTGCACGTCGCTCGACGCGAACGTCGACGCGGCGTTGAAGCCGAACCAACCGAACAGCAGGATGAAGCAGCCGAGTTGCGCCATCGGGATGTTGTGGCCGGCGATCGTCCGGGGCTTCTTGTCCGGGCCGTACTTGCCGATGCGCGGCCCGAGCACGATCGAACCGGCGAGCGCCGCGACTCCGCCGACGGCGTGGACCACGCCGGAACCAGCGAAGTCGACGTATCCGGTGCCGAGGCTCATCGTGTCCCATGCCTTCGCCAGCCAGCCGCCACCCCATGTCCACGCGGCGAAGAGCGGGTAGTAGATCGCTCCGCAGAAAAGACCCCAAATGGCGAAGCTCTTCCACTTCCAACGCTCGGCCATGGCTCCGGTGGGAATCGTGGCAACGGTGTCCATGAAGGCGACCATGTACAGGAAGAATCCGAGCAATGCCGGCGATGCGGCGTTACCGAGATGCGAGTATCCCCAGTACAGCAGACCGGTGGTCTCGCCACCGATGGCCGGCAATCCATCGCCATTCATCGGAGTGTTCAACCCGAACGCCGAGTAGCTGAAACCGGCGAACGCGAGCGGGAACCCGACGAACAAGAAGCCGACGAACCCGAGGCCGAAGATGGCGAAGTTCGTGCTCATCACATGTGCAGCGTTCTTCTTCTGCGTGAACCCGGTCTCGACGAGCGCGAATCCGGCCTGCATGAACACAACGAGCACGGCACCGATGACGACCCAGAGCAGGTTCGTGGATGCCGACAGCGTCGCGACCGGATCTTCTTCAGCGGCGAATGCGGTACCACCGATCAACAACGTCATGGCACCAGCGCCGAACGCGCCACCGCCGATGTATTTGAGTGCTTTTCGCACTACATGTCCTCCCGATTGTGTAGGGGCGAGTGAAGTCGACTGCCGGCGGCGTTGGCGTCAGTCAGCCGCACAGTAGCGATGCCACATTTCTTCACTGTCGCCGCATTGTTTCCCCTGTGTTGCGATCATGCGCGTGGCGATGGTTCAGCGGCGCAGCAGCCGGGCCAACCCCCGCCTCGGTGGGGCTCCTTCGAGCGCGGCGCGGACCCGCTCGGCGGCGTCATCGTCGAGCTTGCGGTTGAACCGATCCGACACCGTGAAACGATCGCTGATCGAGCCATCGCTGGATGAGACCCGCGCCGAGTGCACCACGACACCAGCGGCCGCGAACGCGGCGGCGATGGCCTGCAGCGCGCCGTCCTGGTCCGGACCGCGCACGAGGCACACGGTGTACCAGGGCAGCGAGTCGTGCTCGAACTCCATCGTCAGACCGCTCACCGCTGGCACCACGAGGCGCTGGCGCAACGACGTCTCCATCGCCACGGCCAGCTCGCGCGCCGGGGGCCGCACCGGTGTGCGCACGACAAATGAGTCGAGCACGGCACCGTCGGCCCACGTCGCAATGGACGCGCCGACCACGTCGAGACCGGCCTGGGCCAGCGCCTGCGACAGGTGCGCGAGCAGCCCGTTCGTATCACGGCAGGCGACATCGATCTGCCAATGACCGCGATCTGCATGTTGGCTCACTGCGACCCGCACCGCACCGGCGCGCGGCAGCGGCTCGACCAAGCGGGCCTGACGGGCGAGCTCCCCCGGATCATGGCTGAGCAGATAGCTCGTCGACGCGTGACGCAGGCGCTGCGCAGCTTCGGGCGACACAGCCAGACGTTGCGCCGACTGCATCCGCGCCGCAGCCAGGCTCGTGGCATCGCGGCCGGTCAGCTCGGGATGGTCCAACGCCTGCTCGACCAACTCGTAGCGCTCGTTCAGTGCCTCCCGCTTCCAATGCGGCAAGTCGTCGATGCCCTCGGCGAGCAGATAGGCGCGGCGGGCATGGATCGGGCTGGCGAGATGCGTCGACAGCTGCAGGATCTCGTGCTCCTCGAACACGCTCGGGTCGGCGAGGCCCGAGCGGAGCAGGTAGGCGTCGGCGACGACGCGGGCGATGAGTTCCGCCTCGGCCACCCGGCCGAGCCGTGTGACCAGGTCGACGATGCACTGGCCGTCACCGGCCGCGTCCTCGCACACGTCGGCGGCGAGCGCGGCGAGGACCAGTTCGTCGTCGGCGGCAAGCACATCGCCATGGTGTTCGCGCAACGCCTCGAGCACCGGGAAGCGCAGCGCGCCGAGCGGGTCCAGGTCGTGGATGTCGGCGCGGCGGCGGTGCAGCGCGGCGGCGATCTCCGGAATCGCACGCTCGAAGACCCCGATCACCTCCAGGAATCGCCACGCCCGCGGACCGCCGGCGCGGAGCACGGCGAGGAACGCCGGCGTGTCGTCGGCGGCATACGCCACGGGTACCGCTCGCGACCGGGCGAACCAGTCCATGACGTCGCTGCCCGGCAACGCGTGATCCAGCATCGCCGCGGTGTGGAACGCGATCGATAGCGTCTGCGACACCGGCGGCAAGGCCCGGAGGTGGACCTCGCCGTCGAGCACCTCCAGCCAGCCGCCTGCGGGTGCCTCGACCGATTCGTCGGCGAACTCGGCTTCCTCCACCGGCCGCCGGCCAAGGCGCAGCCGCAGCAGCGGCGGCGTCATCATCGTCGTGACCAGCACGACCACGAGCAAGGCACCGTAGAGGTCCTTGTCGAGAACCCCGTTCGAGAGTCCGATGCTCGCGAAGATCAGCCCGACCTCGCCGCGCGGGATCATGCCGAGACCGATCGTGATCTTGTCGGCCCGAGTACCCGCCGCGCCCGCGGCCGCGGCCAGCTTGCCGACCACTCCGACGACCGTGAGCACCGCCGCCGATCCGAGCACGCTGGGCTTGGCCATCGCCGACAGGTCGGCGTTCACGCCGATCTGGACGAAGAAGATCGGGATCAAGATGTTGCCGACCGAACCCAGGTCGCGAGCGACCCGTTCGTGGTGGTCGCTCCGGCCGAGGGCCAGGCCCGCCATGAAGGCACCGATGATGAATGCCAGCTTCGCTGCGTCGGCGAGTTCTGCGAACGCGAGCGTGAGTGCGAGCGCGGCGACGACGATCGTGCCCCCCGAACTGGCTCGGCGATGGATCGCATCGAGCACCTTCGGCGCGAACAACATGCCCACCACGCCAGTCGCGATGAGGAATGCAATCGCCAAGCCAAACGTGCCCGCAACCGTGCCGATGCCGACTGACCCGCCGGTCACGACCTTGACCACGACAGTGAGGATCACGAGTCCGAGGACGTCGTCGGCCACCGCCGCGCCGAGCACGATCCGCGCCTCGGTGGTGGCCAGCGCGCGCAGGTCGCCGAAGACTCGCGCCGTGATGCCGACACTGGTCGCAGTGAGTGCGGCCCCGACGAAGATGGCCGTCTTGGCGTCCTCGCCGAGCATGCCGGCCACGATTGCGCCGCCACCGAACGGAAGCACGACACCGATCACCGCGACGAACAGCGACGCCCGCCCGACCTTGCTGAGCTCGGCGACGTCCATCTCCATGCCCACCTGCAGCAGCAGCAGGAGCACGCCGATCTCGGCGAGCACGCCGAGCGACACGCCGCGCTCGCCGGTCACCTCGATCAGCGACGCCACCGACGGCCCGATCAGCACACCGGCGGCGATCTCGCCGAGCACTGCTGGGATGCGCACCCGCTCGCAGAGTTCAGCGGCCAAGCGCGCCGCGACCACGACGATCAGCAGGTCGAGCAGCAGCCGAGCGAGGTCGACCCCTTCAGCGGCGGCGGCGAACACCCGACTACGTCATCCCTGGACGCAGCAGAACAGCGGCAGGCATGGCGCAGAAGGTAAGGAGCGCGCATTTCCCGGTTGTTCTCGTTGTGTGAACGGCGTGTAAACACGCCGGTCACGCGGCGATGCCGAAGCGGGTGCGGGCGTAGCTCTTCCAGCGCTCGTCGCTGAACGCGACGTGCTGGGCCAGGGTGTGCAGGTCACGGAAGCAGCGCTGGATCGGCGATGTGCTGTAGACCGCGGACGCACCTCCGGCGCGCAGCGCGACGGTGACGGCTTCGACGCCGGCTCGGATCGCCTCCATCCCGGCGACCTGGCAGCGCGCCACCTGGTGATCGGAGGGCGTATCGCCGTTGCAGGAGATGTCCCAGACGATTCCCAGCGTGTCGATGACCATCGCCCGCGCGGCATGGAGATGCGTCTCGGCGCGGGCGAACTCGGCCTGCATGTGGGCGTCCTCGGCAACCGAATTGGACGAATCCGGACGGTGCTTGGACGCCACCGAGCCGGCGCATTCATCCAGAGCTCGCTGGGCGATGCCGAGCGGTACACCGACCATCAGAGTGTTCAGCAGTCCCCAGAACGGCAAGCGCCACAGCGGGCCGTCGTGGCGGGGCGACGTGTCGAACGGCATGATGGTCAGCTCGTCGGCAACGAGCGCGCCGGCGACGGCGACATCATGACTGCCGGTGCCGCGCAGGCCCATCGCGTCCCATGTCTCGATGATCTCCAGGTCGCGGCGCGGGATCAGTGCGAACCGCCAGTCGGGACGGCCGTCGGGCAGCAGTCGGGGCCTGTCGCCGTCCATCACGAAGACACCGTTCATGACGGCCTCTGCGTGGGGACAACCACTGTTGAACGGCCACCGACCATCGACGACGTAGATCCCCTCGCCGGCCGGCACGGCACGGCCCAGCGGCCCGAACATCGAGGCCATGCGCGGCGTGCCACCGGCTACCACCTGCGCGGCCACGTCCGGGTCGAGCCACGCGAGGAACGATGTGCAGTTGCCGATCATGATCGACCACGCGGCCGAGCCGTCGGCGTGAGCCAGCTGCTCGATGACGTCGACGATCGTCAGTGGGTCCAGCTCCAGCCCGCCGAGCGATCGCGGCAGCGCCAGCTCGAACAGTCGTGCCTGCTGCGCCCGGCAGACAAGATCGGCGGGCAGGGTACCCAGCCGCTCGCCCTCAAACGCGCGTTCGCGAAGTTCGGGAGCCAGCCGGCGCGCCGCTTCGATCGGGTGATGCGTTGTCGTGAGTGTGTCCATGCTGAAGACGGCGTTCCGTCAGCGATGGAACGATGTTCCCTCAGCCGACTTCGCTCACGGTCCACGTCAACGCCGCGGCCGGCTCGGCGCTGTAGGAGCACACGCGACCGGTGCGTATGGACACGTCGAGGTGCGCGCCGAGACCAGGAACGGCCACCCGGACCGCGTCGACCGCGCGGCGGATGCTGCGCGCCACGTTGACTCGCGCCCGCTCTGCTCCGGCACCCGATGGACGGTCTCGCCCGCGCAGCCCGACGGCACGGCGAAGCTCGTCGATCAACGCGTCCAGCTCGATCCGCGCTCGTGACGCTCGCTCGATGTCGTAGGCATCGTCGGCGTCGTCGATCTCGGCCCGCAGCTCCTCGACCCGGCGACGGTAGGCGCGCTTCGCACTCGCGTCCAGCATCGGTCCCAGATCACGAGCCGGTGCAACGTCGATCATGCCCGCGAGCTCGGTGGCCGTGACGTCGGCCGGTGCGGCAGCGAGCAGGCGTGCCAGCTGCCCGAGACCGATCGAGTTGGCGACCTCGCCGTTGCCGTAGGGCGACTCGATCCGCCACCCGCTCCCTCGCCGGACCAACGTCCCGACACGGGCCGCAGGCGCGACCGGCGGCTCAGAGCTCACGGTCGAATCGGGACCGAGCCCCCGACAACGGGCCTCGAGCCACGGCGATCCTGCCGCACGCGCGACGCGCATCGCTTCGTGCAGATGGCGACGCGCGGCGTCGTCGTCGCCGAGCACCATTGCCAATCGCATCAGCGTCACGTCGACGGGCAGGTCGCCGGCGAACCCGCTCTCGGTGCTGAGGCATCCCGAGTACGGCAAGACGACGTCGTACATCTGCCGAGCATGCTCGACGAGGCCGAGGTCGGCCACGAGGCCGGCGAGCACCACTGCGATCGACGGCTCCTCCACCGCGTGGCCCGGCTCGGCCGCCCATGCAGCCCAACGTCGTGTGGCTTCGCGAGCTGCGAGCACGTCCCCGGCACCGAGCCGCACTGCGGCGAGATGGATCTGGAAGAAGGCGGTGGGTGGAGGTCCTCCGCTGGCGTCCAGGTCGGCGAGCAGCTCAGCGAGCGAGGGGTCGTCGATGCCCGTGATGCGGCTGATCACCACTCGCGCACCCGTCTCGATGCCGGACGCCTCGGACGCGAAGAGCACCTGGCGGCCGAGTGGCACCGCTTGACCCACGCACGAAATCGCCTCGTCACGGTTGCCCGCGATCGCAGCGAGGATGCCGCGCCGGATCAGCACCGCGAACCGCCACTCGGGCGAGGGGCTCAGCGCGGCTAGGGTCTCCATCTCGTCCAGCGCGGCGTGCGCCAGCTCGAGGTCGGCGCGCCGCATGCCGTCGGAGTAGCGCCATTGCAGCCCGACCATGACCGTCTCGGGCCGCCGGGTGCGACGACCGAGATCGATCAACTCATCCGCCACTGCCGAACGCGCCTCCAGATCCGTCAGGTCACGCGAGTAGACGTGACGGTCGATGAGCGAGGTCGCGAGCACCGCCGGATCGTTCAGACGCCGCGCCATCGCGACCGCGGCATCACCGTGGACGCGCGCCTCGGCCCACCGCAGCGGATCGCCGGCTTCGGCGACAGCGAGCCGGCCGAGCAGCAGCACGCGCAGCGGGTGATCACCCTCGGCAACCAACGTCTCGGCGTGCAGCAGCTGTACACGTCGGATCGGCTCAGCGAAGTGCATGTGCAACTGCCTGCACGCACCGATCACCGCGGCGATGTGGAGATCCTTGTCGTTCAGACCCAAGTTGATGGCGCGATCGAACGCCGCGAGCGACTCTGCCCGTCGACCGACCGTGACAAGCGCCTCGCCGAGGTCGACCAGCACTCGGCCGAGCACATCCACGGCATCGGGCCGGTGCGCGGCCAGCACATCAGCAGCAGCGGTCAACACGTTCGCGGCCGCCGTGATGTTGCCGCTGTCGCGCAACTGCCTGGCTGCGCTGCACGCCTCCTCGATCGCGAGGAGAGCGTCGACGACGGGGACCGCGCGCAGTCGGTGCAATGCGGTTCGCGCCAGCCCCGCACCACCGCTCGTCGCTGCCCAGGCATCGGCGAGTCCGGCGTCAAACGCCCGCCGGGTGGTGATGTCGATGCGCTCGACGACGGCGTCAGCGAGCAGCGCGTGACGAAAGCGGCGAGTGGCATCAGCGGCGGCCACGAGCACACCGGCACGGGCGGCAGCCTGGACATGCGCATCGAGCATCGCCACGGAGACACCGGCCACCTCGGCGATGACGGACGTCGGTGCGTCCGCCCCGGCGAGGGCGATGACGGCGAGCGAACGCAACACCGCCGAGTCCAAGGCGTCCAGCGCGTGGGCCAAAGCAACACCGATCGCGCTCGGCAGTTGCGCGGTGACCCCGCGTTCCACCACGTGTTGGACGAAGAGCGGGTTGCCGCCTGTGCGTTCACAGACGGCCGCGGCATCGATCGCAGCATCGTCGATGAGCTGCGCGACCGCAGCGGCGTCGAGGCCGCGCAGCACGATTGTCGCCGACGGCCGCACTCGTGGTGGCGCATCGTGGCGGCCAGTGGCGACGATGGCGACATTGCCGCGCACGAAGCTCGGCAACTGGCCGAGCAACCACAATGACTCGTCGTCGGCCCAGTGCACATCCTCCAGCACGACCAGCAAGGGCGCAGCCGAGTCGAGCGCCTCGGCCACCGCATCGAGCACGTCCCAGCGGTCGTCACCAATGGCGGTCAGGCCGAGCTGCCGGCGCGGTCCGGCCCAGAGTGCGAACCCGTCGACATCGAGTGCGTCGGCGCTCCCGCGCACGACCCGCCGTCCGCCTGTCGCGACGTGACGAGCAACGTCGTCGACCAACGTCGTCTTGCCGATGCCCGCTTCGCCGGACACGAACACGAGTTGCGGTCGCCCACCCGACGCGGCATCGATTGCGGCGAGAAGTGACGCCCGCTCGCGAGCTCGCCCGACGATCAGCGGAGTCGCCATCGGACCATGTCAGCTGGACAGTTCGAGACCGGCGAGGTCGCCGCTCGCCCGCCACTGCTCGAGGAGCTGGATGAAGGCGATCGAACCCAGGCCGTAGCTGCCGTTGCGGGCACTGCGGTCGCCCGGGCGGCCTTCGTTGTTGTAGTAGCCGGGCGTGCACGACTCGAGGAACTTGAGGTTGTTCTGGGCCAGCGAGACGATCGTCGCGACCCACGCGTCCTCGGCCTCCTGCTCGGCCTCGATGACGCTGATGTCGTTGTCCGCAGCGTGGCGCAGGATGTAGGCGAGGTGCTTGCTCTGCTCGTTCAGCATGTGCGGGAAGTTCACCGAGAACCCGGACTGCACGAGACTGAAGATGAAGCAGTTCGGGAAGCCGCGGCTGTGCATGCCGTGCAACGTGGACGCGCCGTCGGCCCACTTCTGGGTCAGCGTCACACCGTCGCGACCGACGATCTCGTACCCGGCGCGTCGGCTGTACTCGGTGCCGACCTCGAACCCGGTCGCAAAGATGATGCAGTCCAGCTCGTACTCGACACCCTCGACGATCACGCCGCGCTCGGTGATCGTCTGAACACCGCGGCCACCCGTGTCGACGAGCGTGACGTTGTCGCGGTTGAACGTGTCGAGGTACTCGTCGTGGAAGCAGGGCCGCTTGCAGAACTGGCGGTAGTACGGCTTCAGCGCTTCGGCTGTCGCCGGATCGCCGATGATCGTGTCGACACGCGAACGGATCTGTTCCATCTTCTCGAAGTCGGCCAGCTCCATCGTGTTCGTCAGCCCCTCCGGGCTGAGGTCGGCGCTCTCCTGGCGGACCATGATCAGCAGCTTGCCGATGATGTCGGTCCAGCCGTCGTTGACGAGATCCTCGGGTTGGAAGCCACCGGAGACGAGCGTGTTGAAGTTGTCCATCCGCGCCTGCTGCCAGCCTGGCTGCAGGCTCGCTGCCCAGTCAGGATCGGTCGGTCGGTTGTTGCGCACATCGATCGACGACGGCGTGCGTTGGAACAGGTACAGGTGCTCGGCCGCAGCGCCGACGTGGGGGACGCACTGCACCGCCGTCGCGCCGGTGCCGATGATGCCGACCCGTTTGCCGGTCAGCCCGGTCAGGCCGCCGTCGGACGTGCCCCCGGTGTAGTCGTAATCCCAGCGACTGGTGTGGAACGTGTGCCCTCGGAACGTCTCGATCCCGTCGATGGCCGGCAACTTGGGACGGTGCAGCGGCCCGTTGGCCATGCACACGAAACGAGCCCGCATCCGGTCACCACGGTTGGTCGAGATGATCCAGCGGTTGGAACCGTCGTCCCACTCGACGCCGGTGACCTCGGTCTGCAAGCACGAGTTGCGATACAGGTCGTAGTGCTCGCCGATCGCTTGGCTGTGGGCCAGGATCTCCGGTGCCCGCGTGTACTTCTCCCTCGGCACGTAGCCGATCTCCTCCAGCAGTGGCAGGTAGATGTACGACTCCACGTCGCACATCGCGCCGGGATACCGGTTCCAGTACCACGTGCCACCGAAGTCGCCGCCCTTCTCGATGATCCGCAGGTCGTCGATGCCGGCCTCGCGCAGCCGAGCACCGGCGAGCAGTCCACCGAAGCCGCCCCCGATGATCGCGACCTCGACCTCGTCGAACAGCGGCTCGCGCTGGATCGGTGCGACGTACGGATCCGCCAGGTAGTGGGCGAACTCTCCGCTGATCTCGCGATACTGCTCGTTGGCATCGGCCCGCAGGCGCTTGTCGCGCTCGATGCGGTACTTCTCGCGCAGCGCATCGGGGTCGAAGTCGGGCGTCGTTCGGCTGTCCTGTGTCGTCGACATGCGTGAGTTCTTAGTCGCGGGCTCGGCCGCGAATCGTGCCGGAGGGAGCGGGGGCGTGTCGCACTCAGCGCAGCTCGCGGGTCGCCCGCCGCGCTACGGCCACGAAGGACTTCACGTGCGGATGTGCGCCGCGAGCTGGCCAGGCCAGCAGCAGCGGGATCGGCGCGACATCTCGCACGAGCACGTAGCGCAGATCGGGCCATGGATGTAGTGCAGCTGTGGACGCGGCAGAGATGCCGAACCCGGCACCGGACGCGATCGCGATCAGCCAGTCCTCCAGGGTCAAGACATCGGCGGCGATGGGAGGCTTCGGATCTCGCGGCCACAGGTCCAGCGTCGTGGTGCCGCTCAGCGTGTTGATGATCAGCGCGTGTTGCGCCAGCTCGTCGAGCGTCACCGATGTCGCCGACGCCAAGGGGTGCGCCGCCGGCAGGGCGGCCACGCGGGGCTCCTCGTCGATCAGTGTCGTTCGCAGTGCACGATCGCGAAGGGGTCCGTGCACCAGTGCAACATCGACCTCGCCGGATGCCAGCCCGGCGCGACGCTCTTCGCTGCGGCGCACGTGCAACGGCCGATCGGCGAAGGCTGATCTCCACGCCCGCGCGATCGCCGCGGTGTGTGTGGCCGTGCTCCACGCGTGTCCGAAGCGAAGCGGCGCGATGCCTCCAGCAGCCGACGCGATCGTCACGTCGAACAAGCGCACCGCTTCGCGTGCCGACACCTCGAAGGAGCGACCGGCGCCGGTCAGGTCGAGGTGGTGGGTCGTGCGCGTCACGAGCTGCACGCCGAGACGTTGCTCCAGCTGCGCGAGCGTGCGCGACAGGGCCGGCTGTGAGATGTGGAGACGAGCGCTGGCTCGGGTGACGTTGCGGTCCTCGGCGATCGCCAGGAAGCAGCGCAGGTGGCGGATCTCCACGTTCGCACCCGGATTGATAGTCATGCGCCACGAGCATAATCAGCGCACGATTGGCATGTCCCCGAGCGCACGGAACACCGCATGATGATCACCATGACTGCGACGACCACGGCCGACACCATCTCCGTGCCTGCCACGTCGCAGCGCGCCACCGGGCACAGCCGAAGCATCGCGATGATCGGCGGATCCATCGTCTCCGTGCAGACCGGGGCCGCGCTGGCCACAACCATCTTCAACCGTGTGGGCGCGTCCGGCGTGGTGCTCATGCGCCAGGGATTCGCTGCCGCGCTGCTGCTGGCCATCGCTCGCCCGCGCGTTCGCGGCCGGTCTCGCGCCGACTGGGCCGGCGTCGCCATGTTCGGCGTCGTGCTCGCGTTGATGAACATCAGCTTCTACGAGTCAGTCGCCCGGCTGCCGCTCGGCATGGCCGTCACCATCGAGCTCCTCGGTCCGCTTGGGCTCGCCGCGGCGATGTCACGCACCGCACGCGAGTACGGCTTCGTCGCGCTCGCCGTCGCCGGTGTCGTGCTGCTCGGCGGCGGCGACCACGAGTTGGATCTCGTCGGTGTCGCTTTCGCGCTGACCGCCGCGGTCGGCTGGGCCAGCTACATCCTGCTCAGCCGGCGCACCGGGCGGCACTTCGCGAAGGTCGACGGCCTCGCCTTCGCGATGGCGATTGCAACCGTCACGGCCTCGCCATTCGGCGTCGTGACCGGTGGCACCGCGCTGCTGCGCCCGAGCACGCTCCTGATCGGTGCGTGCGTCGCGATGCTGTCCGCCGCCATCCCGTTCACTCTGGAGATCACGGCCTTGGGCGACCTGCCGGCGCGCACGTTCGGCATCGTCATGAGTCTCAGCCCGGCCGTCGCTGCGATCGTCGGCTTCGTTCTGCTTGGCCAAGGGATCGACGGGATCGACTTGATCGCGATCGCCTGCGTCGTCGTCGCCAGCGCGGGCACGGTGATCAGTTCGTCCGGCACTCCTCGCAGTGCTCGTCGGTGACCGGCTCGCCCTGCACGAGTGACGTCACCCAGTCGACCAGCGCCACACCGTTGACGGTCTCGGTGTAAAACGTCGGCCGGCCGAGCACGGTGTGGTCGTGGCCGGGAGAGATGTAGCTGAGCAGGTCGACGCCGGACGCCTCGATCTGGCTCTCGTTCTCGTCGATCAGTTGCAGCAGGTCATCGGCGGGGATGCCGGCGAGGCTCGCGAAGAAGCTCTGGATCCGGTCGTAGGCGTAGTCATGGCGGGCGAACACGATGTCCGGATCGTGCTTGCCGCTCTGCACGAACAGACCAGGGAAGCTCCACGTCTCGGCGGTCTGGCCGGCGTTCTCGGGCCAGTCAGGGATGGCGTTTGTCGTGCCCCAATTCGTGCCGATGACCGTGTTGATCGCGGGCACGTCGGGATACGCGCCGGACCCGTCGGCGAGCACGGTGATCGACGCGGCGGGCAGTCGGTCGTGAACCAGTCCGGCGTAGAGCGGCGTCGGGACCGAGCCTGCGCTCTCGCCGGTGACAAGGATCTGCGTCGCGCTCGGGAACGTCTCGACGAGCGACTCCAGCGCTGCGTTGCCGTTGACGTAGCCCTTGTGTTGCACGGTCAGATCCGGCGCATACGTTGTGGTCGCGTCGCCTATGTGCACGTCGCCGGTGCAGTACGGCACGAACACGAACGAGTAGTCGGCCAGCGGGTTGCGCTCATCGGAGAAGTCGAACACGCCGGTCTTGCCGGTCGGGTCGTCGCCGTCGTTGGTCGTCACCTTGTAGGCCCCGTCGGTGAACGAGCACGTGTCCGCCGAGAAGCACGCGCCACCGCCCTGGAAGAAGAACACGACCTTGGTCGGATCTGCCTGGCGCACCCAGAAACTGAACTCGCTCGCGTCGGCGCATTGACAGTCGCCGCCGGGCACGACCTTCGTCCAGCCGCTGTCCGTGAACGCGGTGGTCGTCGTCACGGCCTCGGTCGTGGTCGGCGCGTCGGTGGTCGTGACCGCCTCGGCCGTGGTCGGCGCTTCGGTCGGCGCGTCGGTGATTGGCGCGGCACTTGGCGCAACGCTCGCCGTCGTCTCGGCCGACGAGGCGCTGTCACCGTCGCTGCTGCACCCGGCGATCGCCATTGCCAAGGCGATCGCCACCGCTATCGCGCCCCGTCCACTCGTCCGTGTCCCCATCGGCCGAGAATATCCCGTGCCGGTGGCGCCGGGGCCAGACCTTCTGCCGGAGCGAGATGAGGCCGGCGATGGTCGTGTGAAGCCGCGACCAGACGCGCCAGTCTTGATCGGCCGGACACGGGTCCAAGTATTTGTCTGATGTTTTGTGGGATTGGTGTTGGTGGGCGCGCGTGTGTTCGGTAGCGTTGCTGATGTTCGTCTTCCCCGACGGTGCAACGTCTTGACGGGTCAACCCCGTCCACCATTTCTGGTTGTTGTCGGTCCCACGG
>JANNZY010000153.1:0-37255 GCA_031410915.1 Actinomycetes bacterium | reverse complement strand
CCCGCTGCTGCGAACGACAGCCACCAGCGAGTCGTGAGGACGCGGCGGACCTCGACCAGGTACGGCACGGCGCTGCCGAACAGCGGGACGGCGTACCAGTAGAGGGCCGTCCGCGGCGGGAGGCCCAACGCAAACGCAGTGCCGAAGGCAACCGTTGACCCGATCACCACCACCCACCGCGGCCCGCGTTGCGTCTCGTCAACGGACGCCTGCCTGCTCGACCCGCGACGACGCCCCGACGTCACCCACTCCATCGACCACCGAGACCGCACGCCGCCGACCGTACCCCCCTCGCGCGCGGGTTACGGTCCGTCTCATGTTCGACGACGTGCTCGCTGCGAATGAGGCCTTCTACGACGCTCACGAGCGACGCGACCTCGATGCGATGCGCGACGTCTGGGATCACAGCGACGACGTCGTGTGCACCCATCCCGGTTGGCCGATCCTGCGCACGTGGCAGCTCGTCGAGGAGTCGTGGCGACGGATCTTCGCCGGTGACGGGCGCAACCAGTTCATCATCACCAACGTCATGGCGATGGGCGGACCCGATGTCGTCTGGGTGACGCTCGACGAGAACCTGATGCAGGAAGCGGCGACCGGCACCGTGGCAGCCACCAACGTCTTCATCCGCATCGACGGCGGCTGGAAGATGGTTCTCCACCACGGCTCCCCCGTGATGGGTGCCTGACCGCAGCAAGGGGTTCAGTTGGCGCGAGCGCGGGCGGCGTCGGCGAAGCTCTCGGCGGGGATGGGTTCGCCGAACAGGAAGCCCTGGGCCATGTCACAGCCCAACATCTTGAGGTGGTAGAGCTGATCCGGGCCGGTGACCCATTCGGCGACTACTTCCATCTCCAGCGCGTGGGCGAGCTGGATGATGGAGCGCAGGATCGGGTCGTTGCCGCCGTCCTGGCCGAGTGTCGACGCGATCGAACCGTCCAGCTTGAGCAGGTCGGCGCGATAGTCACGCAGCGCGGTGAGCGACGACACACCGGTGCCGAAGCTGTCCAGCGCGATGGACACACCGAAGCGGCGCAACGCCTGCAGCGCACGGGTGGTCGTCGGCTGATCGCCGTAGAGCGTGGTCTCGTCGAAGTCGAGCGTCAGTTGCTGGGGGAGCAGGTCCAGCTCGCGGATGGTGGCGATGACGCGTTCGACGAACGCGCCCTCCATCATCTGGCGGCCGCTCACGTTGACGTGCACGCTGAAACCACGCTCGACCAGGCCGGCGTCGATCCATGCGCGGGCGTCGCGGCATGCCTGACGGATGACCCAGTCGCCCATCGGCACGATGACGCCGCTCTCTTCGGCAAGCGTGACGAAATCGCCGGGCAGCAGCAGGCCGCGCTCGGGATGATGCCAGCGCAGCAACGCTTCTGCGCCCACCATCCGGCCCGTATGGGTGGACACGATCGGCTGGTAGGCGAGGCGCAGCTGATCGGACGCAATCGCTTGCTCGAGCGCTGCCGAGAGGTGCTTGCGCTCGCGAGCCGCATTGAGCATCTCTTCCGTGAACAGTTCGACCCGCGATCGACCTCGCCGCTTGGCCCGATACATCGCGGTGTCAGCATTGCGGACCAGCGCGATCGCCTCCTCGGCCGCGGTGGTCTCCAGCGGGTGCGTTGGATTGGACAGCGCGACGCCGATGCTGACGCTGATGTCGACCTCGACACCGTTCAACATCAGCCGGCCGGTGAGTGCCTGGCGCACGCGCTCGGCGACTTCGATCGCGGTCTGCTCGTCGATGCCGCCCTCGCACAGCACGACGAACTCGTCGCCGCCGATGCGGGCGATCACGTCGGCCGGACGGGTGGCGAACGCAAGGCGGCCGGCGATGCTGGCCAGCAACAGGTCGCCGACGTCGTGGCCGGAGTTGTCGTTGACATCCTTCAACCGGTCGAGGTCGAGGAAGAGCACACCGACCTGCTGGCGATGGAAGCGAGCACGCTCGAGTGCGTCGGCCAGCGTACGCAGCAACAGCGTGCGGTTCGGCAAGCCCGTGAGCGCGTCGTGCGTGGCCTGGTGAGCGAGCTCGGCCTGAATCTGCTTGGCCATGGTGACGTCGCGGATCTGTCCGGCCCAGAAGTCGATCGCTCCATCAGACGCGCGCTGCACGTAGACGGTGACGTTGAGCATGCGGGTCAGCCCGTCCGGACCGCGGTACACCGCCTCCCCGGTCCAGTCGCCGCTCTCGGTGTTGTTCAGCACCTCGCGTGGGATCTGGTCGCGCAACGTTTGCAGCAGACCGCGCATCGCCGGCTCGCGAACGAGATCGACGGCGTTGGTGACACCGAACAGCGCTTTTGCCGCGTCGTTCGTGAACGTCGGCGAACCGTGACGGTCGATGACCAAGACGGCGTCGGGGCTCGCTTCGAGGAGACCGGTGAGGCGCTCGCTGAGCTGACGCTGATGCATCTCCTCACTGACATCGGTGATGCAGCCGGTGTAACCGACGTGCTGCCCGAACAGGTCGCGCTTCGGTGAGGCATCGAGGCGCAGCCAGACGAGCTTGCCGTGCGAGGTCCACACGCGAAACGACGCGGTCAACGGCTCGCCGGCTTCGCGCAGGCGTCGCCACGCCAGCTCCGCTGCGGCCCGGTCACCGGGATGGGCGTTGGCCCATGGTGCCGATCCGATGGGGACGACTCCGCCGCTCATCGCGAGCGCGCGGAAGTTGTCGTCTGCAGAAACCAGCCGACCCGCCAGGTCGGTTTCGAACAGCCCAACAGGGAGCGAACTCATGTAGGTGGTGTCCCTCTTCCACTTTGTGTTCGGACAGTTCTAGCCGATCAGCTGGGCATTTGGCTCAAGTCTTCGTCAAGGTGTGAACTCAGGGTGGCGGATAGACGCCGTCCACTTGCGACACCGCGATGGCGGACCCTTCGATCAGCGCGATCAGGTCAGCTGCGGCCGAGCCCGTCGGCAATTCGACCTGTTGGCTCAATGCGTAGAGGGTGAACCGATAGATGTGCGAGGCACCCGCGGGCGGGCACGGGCCGCGCCAACCGATGTCGGGCACAGCAGCGGTGCTGAATCCGTTCTGCCCTTCGATCGCGCCGAGCGGCACGGAGTTCTCGGCCACCAGAGGGTTGGCCGGATCGAGGCCGGCGATGACCCAGTGGACGAAGTTGTTCGCGTCGACATCGGACACGACGAGAGCGACCTCGACGGTTCCGGCGGGCACGCCGATCCAACCGATCTGGGGTTGCACGTCCTCGCCGAAGCACGTGTAGCGCACGTCGATGCCGCCGCCGTTCTGCCAGGGAAGCTGCACGGTGAAGAAGACCGGAGCGCTGTTCTGCGCCGGAGCGAGGGTGTCCAGCGCTGGCAACTGGCCGACCACGGTCGTCGTGGTGGACGGTGTGTACACGCTCTGGGTCTGGTCGGGCGTGGGGTCGCGCAGTGTGCGACCGTCGCTGGCGCAAGCGATCAGGGTGATGCTGGCGAAGGCGACGCCGGCGATCGCAGTGAGCGTGGAGGTCCGAGTCGATCTGCGCACGGCCGCCGAGCCTACGCGTCGTGGGCTGTCACGGCAGGTCGGCGCAATTTCGGGTCCCCGGTACATTGGACGCCGTGTCCGCACCACGTCGCTGTGTCTTGACCGTCCACGCCCACCCTGACGACGAAGCCTCGAAGGGCGCGCCGACGCTGGCGATGTACCACGATCGCGGCGTCTACACGGTGCTCGTCTGCGCCACGGGCGGCGAGGAAGGCGACTTGCAGAACCCGAGCCTGCGTGAGGAGGGCGGCCCGTTCCACGGTCTGACGCCTGAACAGGAGAAGGCCAAGTTGGCCGAGGTCCGTCCCGGCGAACTGGCCGAATCGGCCCGCATCATCGGCTTCGACGAGGTCGTCATGCTCGGCTACCGCGACTCCGGCATGGTGGACACCGATCCCAACAACCACCCCGAGTCGTTCCACCAGGCACCGATCGACGACGCCGTCGAGCGCCTGGTCGCGGTCATCCGCCGCACCAAGCCACAGGTGATCATCTCCTACGGCGACGACCACTCCGGCTACCCGCATCCCGATCATGTCAAAGTGCACGAGATCTCGGTGCTCGCGTTCGAGCGGGCCGGCGACCCCGATTGGTACCCCGAGGCCGGCGAGCCGTTCGAGCCGCTGAAGCTGTACTACACGATCTGGACCCGGGCTCGGCTGATGGCCGTGCACGAAGCGTTGCTGCGCCTGCGCGGCACGTCGCCCTACGACGAGAAGTGGTTCGAGCGGCGCAGTCAGGACGAGCGCATCACCACCCGCCTCGACATCGGCGACTACCTGTGGGCCCGTACCGGCGCGCTGCGGGCGCATGCGACGCAGGTCGATCCGGCGGAGGCGTTCTGGTTCGGCCTGGAAGACCACGAACTGCGTGAGGCCTATCCGTACGAAGACTGGGTGCTCGCCAGCTCGCGTGTCGGCGGTGTGGCCGAGGGCGAGGTCGAGACGGATCTGTTCGACGGCATCGACATCCCCGCCGAGGTGCGGTCGTGACAGCGGTCCAATACCGCGTCGTGTTCGGCAAGAAGGACGAAGTGGTCGAGGGCCCCGACGACGCCGAACTCGTGGTGTCCGTCGATGCTGCATTCGCAAACCTCGACCCGGTCGTCGCGTTCATGCGCGGCAAGCTGAAGTCTTCCGGCCCCACCGGCCCCTTGCTCGATCTGCTGAAGTCCGGCGAAGTCGCACCGATCTTGGCCCGCCTCGCCTCGCGCTGACCGAACGCCGGCCAGCTCTCAGCCGGCGCGCATCGCGTCGCGAAGTTGACGGTAGCCGATCACGATCGCGCCGTGTTGGGCGATCAGCTTCGGCAGCGCGGGATCGTGGGTGACGAGTTCGAGGTCGTCGATCCAACCCTGCGCGCTGTCGGTGATGGCGCGCACCTCGGGGGTGTCGATGGCCGGCTGCACGTGGATCTCGGTGACCCCGGGCTCGAGCGCTTCGATGGCCTCGTAGACGCGCTCGCGCGAGCCGGCTCGCCAGTCGTGGTCGAAGTGATCGGGGAAGACGACACCCTCTTCCGCGGCGAGGTCGCGGAACGGAAAGCCAGCCTGCTCGCGAGTGATGGTCGACGGCAGGCGGATCGGCAGCCGGAACTCGACCGCGAGCTCGAGGTAGATGTCGAAGAACTCGGGCCGCAGCGTGATGGCCGTGAGGTGCGGTGCCAGGTGTGTGACGTCGATGTCCCATGCCAGGGCGCGCTCGATCTGGGCCCTGCACTCGCGGAGCACTTCTTCTGGATCGGCGTGCTCCCACAGGTCGTCGACGCTGCGCGGGAAGCCGCTCTCGCCGCTCTGCAGCGATGGGGCGTGCGTGATGGGACCCCAGCGGTAGGTGGGGTGCTCGCAGTTCAATGTGAGGTGCACGCCGATGTCGTCGCTGGGCTGATAGCGCAGCGCGGCGGCGCGAGCCCACGGTGCCGGCACCATCAGCGACGCGCAGGAGGCGACCCCGTCGCGAATCGCGGCGAACACGCCCTCGTTGGCCGCGTGGCACGAGCCGAGGTCGTCGCAGGAGATGATGACGAGGCGGTCGCTGGCGCCGTATCCGAGGCGTTCGACAAGTGATCGCACGGCCGTGACGCTATCCGCTGCAGCTGGCCCACAGACCGGTTCCGGCAGCCTGCGCGCGACGAGCCGCGTCGACGAACTGATCGGCGAACGTGCTGTTCGGCTCGATGGTCAACGGGCGGGCGTAGCCGCCGATGGCGAGGTCGAGGTTGACGAACAATCCGTCGCCGGAGCGATAGACGTAGCCCAGCAACCGGCCGTAGTCGTCGCGCGCCTCGGCATCGCGCTCGACTCGGATGGGGGTGTCCGGCGGCAACAACTCGGTCGTGTGGGTGCTCGCCTCCGGGCCGAAGCACTGCACGGGTGTGTCGGGCTTCTTCGTCTCCGGCGTGTCGACGCCGATCAGCCGGATCCGCTCGATCGTGCCGGCAAAGTCAGCGTCGATGGTGTCGCCGTCGATGACCCGCACCACCGTGGCGTTCGCACCGGCCGGCAACGTGGTGGATCCCCCCTGGGATCCGCTGTCGCAGCCGACCAACGACGCTGCGGTGACCGGGAGCAGCGGGAGCACCAGCGCGATGACCGTGGATCGACCCATGTGATCGTGTCTACCGCCGACCCTGTGACACCTCGCGTGCGAAATTCAATCTCCCGAGAGACGGGCGAGGTCTCGGCCAGCTGCGACGAACGCCTCGTTCGGCGCGCATCACCGGAGCATCGCGCGGGCCTACAGTCGCCGGATGGCTGCTCCTGAAGTCGGCGAGGCAGAGGTTCGGAACGCGGTCGAGGCGCTCGGTGTCGAATTCGAGATCGTGCCGTGCGATCCGGCACTGGCCGACACGGCGGCGTTCTGTGCCGCATACGGCTACTCGACGGACGATTCGGCCAACACCATCGTCGTGGTCGGCAAGAGCGATCCACCCGTGTATGTCGCGTGCGTCGTGCTGGCCACGAGCCGGCTCGACGTGAACAAGGCGGTGCGGACACGCCTCGGTGTGAAGAAGGCGTCGTTTGCTTCCGGCGAGCAGACGGTAGAGCTGACCGGCATGCAGATCGGAGGAGTGACCGCATTCGGGTTGCCCGCGGACATGCCGATCTGGGTGGACTCGCGCGTCGTCGCTCGCGAGCGGATCGTGCTCGGCGGCGGCAGCCGCAGCTGCAAGGTGGTCGGTCCGCCGGCGTTGCTCACCACTCAGCCGGCCGTCGAAGTGGTCGATGGTCTGGCGTTCGTTCCCGAGGGCTGAGCCCGAGGCGGGGCCGGAAACTAGATCCGTTCGATGATGGTGCCCGTACCGAGGCCGCCACCGCAGCACATGCTGATCAGGCCGTAGCGGCCGCCGGTGCGCTCGAGCTCGTACAACGCCTTGGTCATCAAGAACGCGCCGGTACCGCCGAGCGGGTGACCGAGCGCGATCGCGCCGCCGTTGGGGTTGGTCTTGTCCAGGTCTGCGCCGACTTCCTTGGCCCAGGCCAGCACGACGGATGCGAACGCCTCGTTGATCTCGAACGTGTCGATGTCGTCGATGGACAGGCCGGTGCGCGCGAGCAGCTTCTGCGTCGCGTCGATCGGGCCGGTCAGCATCAACACCGGATCGACTCCGACGAGCACGGTGTCGACGATGCGAGCGCGTGGCGTCAGGCCGAGCTCGGCGGCCTTGTCCTCGGTCATCAACAACACGGCTGCTGCGCCGTCGCTGATCTGCGACGAGTTGCCGGCGGTGTGCACGCCGTTCTCGCGGGCGACGGGCTTCAGGCTGGACAGCTTCTCGAGCGATGTCTCGCGCAGGCCCTCGTCCTTGCTGACGCGGTGGGTGGTGCCGGTCGGCTTGCCGTCTTCGTCCAGGTCTGGCGCATCGATCTCGATGTACTGGCCGGAGAAGCGGTCCTCTTCCCACGCCTTGATCGCGCGCTGCTGGCTGGCCAGACCGAACTTGTCGGTGTCCTCGCGCGTCACGCCCCACTTGTCGGCGATGCGCTCGGCGCCTTCGAACTGCGACGTCATCTCATACTCGGCGAAGTACGACTTCGGGATCGGAATGCCGAACCCGAGCTGCTTGCCGCCGCTGGCGCCGATCGGCACCCGGCTCATCGCCTCGACACCGCTGGCGATGGCGACATCGACCACGCCGGCGCCGACGAGCGCGGCCGCCAGGTTGGTGGCCTGCTGGCTGGAGCCACACTGCGTGTCGACCGTGGTGTTCGGCACCTCCAGCGGCAGCCCAGCGGACAGCCACGCGGTGCGACCGATGTTGAACGCCTGCTCGCCGACTTGGCTGACACAGCCCGTTACGACCTGGCCGACGATGTGCGGATCGATGCCTGTGCGCTCGATGAGCGCTTTTTGCACCTTGCCGAGGAGTTCGGCCGGGTGAACGCTGGAGAGTCCGCCGTTCCGGCGGCCAATGGGGGTGCGGACGACATCGACGATCACAACGTTGGTCATCGCGTCACGATATCTGGACCCCCCACCCTGAGTACGGGTCAGAGACTCACTCCCCGTCTCTGCCATGCTGGGGCCGTGCCATCCAGCCAGTCACTGTTCCTGCCCCTCGTCGTCCCGCCGAGCGACGCGCCCGGACGTCACCGCTACGTGCACGTCGTCGGTGCAAGCGTGTGGGTGCACGACGAGCCGGCCGACGCCGCGTGGGGCGTGCACTTCCTGGGGATGCTCGACGGCGATCCGGTGTGGGGCGTCGATGTGCCCAACGGTCAGGACCCGGCCGACGGCGCGGCCGCCGACCTGTACAGCTACTACGGGCGAGCGTCAGAGGCGGAGTGGTTGGTCGCCGGCCGAGCCGTGCAGATCGTCGAGTGGGCACGCACGCATCGCTTCTGCGGGCGTTGCGCCACACCAACCGAGCTGTCTCCCAGCGAGCGGTCGATGAAGTGCCCGGCGTGCGGACTGATGGCGTTCCCGCGGCTGGCCCCGGCGATGATCACGCTCGTCACCCGCGGCGAGGGCGACGACCAGGAGGCGCTGCTCGCCCGCGGCGTGCAGTTCCGTGGCCCGATGTACAGCTGCCTGGCCGGGTTCGTGGAACCGGGCGAGTCGCTGGAAGGTGCGGTCGTGCGCGAGGTGCGCGAGGAAGTCGGGATCGAGGTCACCAACGTCCGCTACTGGGGCAGCCAGCCGTGGCCGTTCCCGCACAGCCTGATGCTCGGCTTCCACGCCGACCACGAGAGTGGCGACATCGAGATCGACCCGACGGAGATCGTCGACGCGGACTGGTACCGGCGCGACGCGCTGCCGCCGATCCCGCCCGGCATCTCGATCGCTCGCAAGCTGATCGACGCCTGGCTCGACGGCGAGGTCTGAGCGGCTTGCCGTCGCGGTGATCGACGCGTTGAACGACGCGTTGAACGACGCGTTGAACTACGGGTTGAGCTTCTCGTCGAACCAGTCGAGGATGATCTCGGCCCGCTGGCGGCGGTGCACGGGAGAGCCGCTGCGCGACAGCTCGTGGGTCTCGCCCGGGAAGCGGTAGAAGGTGACGTCGCGCTCGAGCAGTCGCAGCGCGACGAACAGCTCTTCGGCCTGCGAGATCGGGCAGCGCAGGTCCTCTTCGCTGTGGATGATCAGCATCGGCACGGTGATGTCGCGCACGTAGCGCACCGGTGACATGCGCTCGTACTCATCCGGCGCTTCGATGTGGTTCGGGCCGTGCTCGACACGAAAGACCGTGCCGATGTCGCTGCTCCACTCCTCGCTCGTCATGTTGTTGACGGCGCGCTCGCTGCAGATGCCCTTGAAGCGACTGCCGTATCGGCCGGCCAGCATCGTGGCCATGTAGCCGCCGTAGCTTCCGCCCTGCATGCCGACGCGACCGGCGTCGCAGAACGAGTAGCGCTGCAGTGCGGTGTCCAGAACTGCGAGCACGTCGTCGACGTCGACCCTGCCCCAACCGGTGCCGGGACGCTGCGGATGCCTCGGCCCGAGGATCGACTGACCCCACGACTCCTCACGACCGCTGCCGCCACGTGGGTTGCTCATCAGCACGACGAACCCCGCCGCAGCCTGAAACTGGGCCTCGTCGAAGTACGTCTCGCCGTACTGGGTGTGCGGCCCGCCGTGCACGTTGATGATCACGGGGTACTGCTTCGACTCGTCGAAGTCGACCGGGCGCATGATCCACGCGTCGATCTCCAGCGTGCCGTCCGCGGTGGGCACCAGGAAGTGCTCCCACGTCTGCGGCGTCGCTGCGGCAACGTACGAGTCGGCGAGGTGGGTGAGCTGCGTCTCGCAGCCATCGATGATGGAGTACAGCTCGGCCGGGCGATCGACGGTGCTGATCGTGACTGCGAGGGTGCCGGCAGCGCGATCCCATGCGCGTATCCAGCGCCGGCCGGTGGTGACGGGCTCGGTGGCCGTGGCGGTGTCCGCCGTGACGCGGTAGACGTGGCACGTCCCGCGGTCCTCCGCGTTGGCGATGACGGTGTTGTCGTCGAGCCACACCGGAGGGCGGGGACCACTGGTGACCTCGAACGTGCGGTCCAGGTCCTGGCTGGCCCAGAAGTGCTCGCCGGTCGCGATGTCGAGGATGCCGATCTTCGCGTTCTGCGGGTTGGTGGTCGGATCGTCGGTCCCGATGAACGCGATGCGCTTTCCGTCGGGCGACACACAGGGCAGAAAGCTGTTGCCGGTCTGCTTGGTCAGCGCGGTGATCTCGCCATCGAGCGTCACGACGTACAAGTCGTCGGCCAGGTCGCGGTCCCACGTGTCGTGGCGCTGGGCGGACGTCACGACGCCCGTGGCGTCGCGCAGCCAGGCGACGCCACTGTGCTGGAACGGCCCGGGCGTCAGGTTGCGGGGCGCGGCCGTGCCGTCGGCGGCGACGACGTAGACGTGCTGCGGGCGGTCGAAGATCCAGCCCTCGCCGTTGAGTCGGGTGAAGAACCGCTCGATCTTGCGAGGTGCCTGCCAGCTCTCGTCCTCGGCGGTGTAGCGCTCGTCCTGGGTGCGGCTGTTGAAGGCGATCCACGCGCCGTCCGGGCTCCATTCGATGCCGGAGACCCCGTCGGGCATCGTTGCCACCGTGCGCAGCTCGCCGGGACCGTCCATCGGCAGCACGTGCAGGGTCGCCTCGCCCTTCTTCTCGCTGCGCCGCGACACGAACGCGAGGGCGGTGCCGTCGGGCGACCACTTCGGCTGGCCGTCGTTGTTCTCGCCGTTGGTCAGCGGCCGCGCCGGGTTCGAACCGTCGGCCGGAACCACCCAGATCTGGGTGCGGGTCTTGTTCTTGTCCAGGTCGACGCGGGCCACCACGAACGCGATGCGAGTTCCATCGGGCGACACGGCCGGACTGGCCGCAGCGATCTGGCCGCCGATGATGCGTGCCGCGATCGGCGCGTGCTTGCTCGTCGTCTTGTCGTCACTCATCCTCGTGACGGTAGCCGCGCCACCGGCGTCGCTGTGGTGGACTGGGCTGATGGAACACTCCGAATTCCTCGACTCACTGCGGCACAGGACGAGCGCGTTCCAGTCCGACATTGCCGCAGCTGGATGGGGTGCCCCCGTGCCGTCGTGCCCCGGCTGGACAGCGTCGGATCTGTGCTGGCACCTGACCGAGGTCCTGTTCTTCTGGGGCACTGTCGTCGCCGAGCGCCGCCAGGACCTGCAGGGCTTCGAGCGTCTGCAGCGACCCGACGATCCGCAGCTGCTGACGCTGTTCGCACAGCAGGCGAGATTCGTGATCGATGCGCTGTCCGGCGCCACGCCGGACGAGGCGATCTGGACGTGGACCGCCGATCGCTCGGTTGGTTTCGCCGGCAGGCGGATGGCCCACGAGACGGCGATGCACGCGTGCGACGCGGCAATCACCGCTGGACGTGAGCCGTCGATGGACCCGAGGCTGGCCAGTGACGGCATCGATGAGTTCCTCACTCACTTCATCACTCGCGTCCTCGCCGATGCCGAGCCGGTGGGCGGGTCGGTGCACATCCATTGCGGTGATGTGCCGGGGGAGTGGACGCTGCAGCCACCTTCGTCACCGGGGTCGCTCTACGCGATGACTCGCGAGCACGCCAAGGGCGACTGCGCGCTTCGTGGCCCGGCGGCCGACCTGCTGTTCGTGCTCTGGCGCCGCACAGGTCCGGAGACCATCGACATCGTCGGCGACGCCGACGTCGCCCGTCGCTTCCTGGCCGCCACCAACCTCAGCTGACCGGGCCCGTCGCAGCTCGAGGCGCTTGGGCGATGGCGCGGTTGGGCCTCACCAGTACTCGGTGCCCGCGTCGCCCTTGAACGGGCCGACGACTGTGGATGTGATCCACCCGCCGTAGAACGAGCCAGGGTTGGCGTGGACGCGCTCGTCGTCGACCCAGCACGCGTCCATCAACCGGGCGTAGAAAGCGAGGTGGCCGGCGATCGCGACGAATCTCGGCGTCGGTGATTCATAGCTCCACGCCGCGTCGCGGGTCATGACACCGTTGACCACGATCGACCAGTACGTGGCCGGCCCCTTCCACTCACAGAACGAGCGGCCGCTGCCCGAGGCGAGGTGCTCGACGGCGACGTCCGCGCGAGGGATGTAGAACGCCGGTGGCTGACTCGTCTCCAGGATGCGGATCGCAGAAGTCGTGTCGGCGATGGTCGCGCCACCGTGCACGACGCGGATGCGACTGGTGGTCGGTGCGACCGCGGGCGGGCGAGGATAGTCCCACACGCTCTCCTGGCCCGGGCCCGGTTCGACGCGCTGCGGCCTCATCCCACCGACGGTAGATCGGTTCCGCTGGGCGTGCTGTGCCGTGCTCGGAGTTAGCGTGCGAGCCGTGCCGACTGCGCAGTTGAACGGGATCGACGTCTACTACGAACGGCGCGGCGAAGGCCCGCGTGTGATGTTCGTCAACGGGTCCGGCGCCACGCTCGCCGGTTCGGGACCGATGCTGCAGACGTTCACCGGCTTCGACCTGCTCGCCCACGACCAGCGCGGTCTCGGTCGCACGAGCATTCCCGATGGCCCCTACACGATGGCCGACTACGCGGCGGATGCGGCTGCGCTCGCGGAAAGCGTCGGGTGGTCCACGTACCGAGTCGTCGGTGTCAGCTTCGGGGGGATGGTGGCGCAGGAGCTTGCGGTCACCTTTCCGGACCGGATCGAGCGGCTCGCGCTGGTCTGCACATCACCGGGTGGCCCCGACCGAGCCTCGTACCCACTGCACGAGTTGGCCACCAAGCCGGCCGACGAGCGCGCTGCGATCGGCCTGCGCATCCTCGACACCCGATTCACGCCGGAATGGCTGGCCGAGCACGACAACGACCGGATGCTGGCCCAGGTGATGGCCGACCGTGGCAAGGTCGAGAAGTCGGCCGACGTGTTGCGCGGCGAGGCCCTGCAGCTCGCGGCGCGCAGCCGTCACGACGTGTACGACCGGCTGGCAAACATCACCTGTCCCACTCTCGTTGCGAGCGGTCGCTACGACGGCATCGCACCGTTGAGCAACGGCGAAGCCATCGCCGCACAGATCCCAGACGCCGATTTGCGCGTCTATGAAGGCGGTCACGCCTTCTTCTACCAGGACCGCCGAGCCTTCCCCGACATCGTCAACTTCCTGCGCACCTGATCGCGAGACGTGGGACTTCCCCACGGCCCAGCCCCGCATGTGTGGTCCGTGCGGCTGGGGTCACGGTCTGGCCACGCGTGGGTGGGCCGTGCGGCTGGGGTCACGGTCGGGCCGCGCGTGGGTGGGCCGTGCGGCTGGGTCACGGTCGGGCCGCGCGTGGGTGGGCCGTGCGGCTGGGGTCACGGTCTGGCCACGCGCGGGTGGGCCGTGCGGCTGGGGTCACGGTCTGGCCACGCGTGGGTGGGCCGGGCGGTAGGGGTACGGGCCCTGGCGGGTCGGTTACTCGGCGATGCCGACGGGTTGGTCGTCGATGATCTGGTCGAGGTACTCGCTCAAGCCGTAGCCCGTGGCGGACTCGACGTTCGCTGCGCCGTGCAGCGTCCAGCGGGTCATCCCCTCGCTGATGCGTGTGACGAGCCAGTTGCCGTCGGGGTCCTGGCGGCGGTTGCGCAGCGGAATCAGGTTCAACACCTCGCCGGTGAAGTTCCACTCGCGGTTGCTGCGCGACGAGCGCAGCAAGCCGCTGATCCGCTGGTGGTAGCTGTCGTCGCCCTCGAAGTGCGTGCTGACCTCGACGTGGTCGCAGAAGTGCATCGCACCGTCTTCCCACACGAAGCCGCCACGCGTGCCGGGCCCGTCCTTCTTCGCGACACGACTGGCCATGAAGCCGAGGTCCGTGCCGAAGTTGGCGGTGAGCCACCGGTAGTACCACGGTGCCTGCCAGTAGCGCGGGCCCCACGAATGATCGCGCAGGCCGCAGCCGTTGATCTCCCACTCCTGCTCGCCGACGCGGATGGTGCCGCTGGCCTGCACGAGCTGTTCGTAGTGACCCTTGGCGAACTCTTCGCCGGGCGTCTCGTGCGGCTCGTCGGGCTCGCCGCCGAACATGCTCGGCTTGCCTTGGCCGGTGAACGTGATGTGCACCTCGCACTCCGCGTACGGGTTGTTGGTGAACGCCTCTTTCGGGTTCGCCATCTGCAGTGGCTCGTCGAGCACGACGACCTTGCCCGAGTAGTCGATCTTCAACTCCTCGAACGGAGTGACCATCGTCCACGTCAGGCCGCCGGCGTCGAAGCGATCGTTGTTGTCGATCGTCGGACGCTTGAACATGAACCCGACCTTGCCGTCGGGCAGATACAGGCAGACGGTCATCTCCGCGTAGCCCTCATTGGCCCGGTTGCCGATGCGGAACCATCCACCGACTTGATGCTCGGGGTCGAAGCAGTTGATGTACATGCTCTCGTTGAAGTTCGACTCCGGGCCGAGCTCGTGCATGTATTCGTCTGACGGATCGAGGCGGACTCCCATGGAGGGCGACCTTACGACCCCTGGTCGAGGCCTGAGCGAGCGGAGCGACGCGAACGATCTCGAGCCGGCGTCACTGCGACGTGCAGACGCTGCGCGAGACGATCAGAACAGCGAGAGTTGCTCCCACGTGATGGCAACGATGCCGACGTTCTGCCATGTGAGCCGGCCCCGGCTGCCGGGGCGGCGGACTTCGAGACGATCGGGGCGCAGCGACCGGGCTGCCCCTTGGGGAACGTCGTGCAGTGTGATGCTGCCGTCGGGATTGAGGCCGGCGATGCGGCCCTGCACCCAACGGCCGGTGGCGCCGCGGCGAAAACGCACGACCTCGCCGGCGCGCAGGCCGACCTGCTCGAGCAGCACGGTGTCTCTCACTGGGGCTACTGGCCCACCATGCGCGCTTGCAGCTTGCGCATCCCGGCCAACCAGCGGTCGTAGTCGCCGACCTTGCGGCTCCAGTAGGTCAACACCTCGGGATGGGGGGCGATCAGGAAGGTCTCGGCCTGGATCACGCCGTAGACGAAATCGGCGACATCGGCAGGTTCGAGCACGACGCCAGCCGAGCGAACGACGCTGCTGGCCCCGCCGGCGCCGGCGATGTCGCCGGCGTTGAGCATGTTCGTGTTGACACCCTGCGGGCACAGGCAGCTGACCCGAATGCCCCGGTCGCCATAGGTGACGCTGAGCCACTCGGCGAACGCCACTGCGGCGTGCTTGGTCATGCTGTACGGCGCCGACCCGATCTGGGACAGGAGGCCTGCGGCTGACGCGGTCGAGCAGAAGTACCCCTCGCCGCGCTGGAGCCATGTCGGCAGCAGGTGCTTGGCCGCCCAGCGGTGGGCGTGGGTGTTGATGTTGAACGCCGCTTCCCACACCGCTTCGGGCGTCTCCAGATCCGTGCCCTGGCCGATGCCCGCGTTGGCGAAGAACAGGTCGATCGTGCCAAATGCGGCCTCTGCGCCACGGATGAGATCGACGTTGCCCTGCTCCGAGCCGATGTCAGCGGCAATGCCGAGGGCCGAGTCGGGGCGGATCGCATCGAGCGCCGCGGCCTCGCGTGCAACCCCTTCGCCGTCGACGTCGGACAGCACGACGCGAGCGCCGGCCTGGTGGAAGCGGTGCGCAAGCGCGCGGCCGATACCGTTCGCTGCGCCGGTGACGACGGCATGCTTGCCCGAGAGATCCATGCGCCAGATCGTACGCGACGGACAGGTCAGGAGGGTTGTGACGGCTTCCCAGTGGGAACGATCCGGAAACGAAGTCTTCACCGTTACTATGCACAAACGACACCGGTTGTCGGGTTACGGTGGCCGTGTGACCGACCTGAACCCGCTGACTGGACTCGAGAAGGAGCATTCGATGACCGACACGAACGAGGCAGTGATCGCTGAGGCGTTGGCAGTCATCGACAAAGCGCTGGCAGACATGCTGCGCCGCGAGCTCGTGTCGTCCGGCGAAGTTGCGGATCTGCTTCTCGATGTGCGGTCGTTGCTGACCCACCCGGCGCCAACCCCGGCGGGCTCGGCCAGCATCTGATCGGCCTCGCTCGCAGCTGATGCGTGGCGATGCAACGAATGCAACCGGCGAATCGTGGCGCGTCTGGCGGGGACGTCCGAGCGGGCCGAAGTCCAAGCGGGCGGCCGGCACCACGATGGGCTGAGTGTCTCTAGGCTGGGCTGGCGATGACGGACCACGTCCCCCTCGACCCAGATCTCGTGCAGAAGATTCTGCGCCGCGCCGGCGACCTGGAGCGCGACACCGAGGGTCGTGACCGTGCACGTGGTATCGACGAGTCGTCGTTGATCGCGGCCGCCGAAGAGGTCGGCCTGTCGGTCGCGGCGTTGCGCCGGTCGATTGCCTACGAGCGGCTCGGCCCGCTGCCCGATGCTCGCTTCTCCGACCGTGTGCTCGGTCCGTCGCTGGTCTTCGGCGACGGCGAGGTCGATGCTTCCGCCGACGAGGCGCTGGCCCGCGTCGACGCCTGGCTGGTCAGCGGTCACCATCTCCGTCGCGATGCGCTGCGTGCGGGCCGCGGCGAGTGGAGCAAGCGCTCGGGTGTGGTCGGGATCGCGATGCGCGCCGTACGCGGGGTGACCGGCGAGGGCAAGCTCGGTGACTTCGAGCGCGTACAGGCAACGGCTCGCGACGTCGGCGAGGGTGCGTCGATCGTTCGAGTCTGCGTCGATCGAGCGGCGAATCGTCGCTTCGCCGGTGGTGGCGGCGCCGTGGTCGCGGTCGGTGGTACGGCCGGCGTCGTCGTCGCCGCGGCTGCGGTGACACCGGTGCTGTTGGTGGCCACGCCCGTCGCGCTCGTCGCCGGTGTCGGCGTAGCCCTGACCGGCCGCAAGCGAGCCCGTGCCGCGCAGCACGAGATCGCCCGCCTGCTCGATGCCGTCGGCGACGGCGCGCGACCGACGCGCCTCAGCGTCGACGTCGTGCGTCGTGCCACCGGCAGGACCACTCTTGGCGCGGCAACGAAGCGCATCGCGAAAAGCCTTGGCCCTCCCGCACCACCACCACCACCACCCCCACCACCCCTACCACGCCTTCCGTCGCGTCGGGGCTGAGCAGGTTCCGTCCAGGCGGGCGTCAGCCGAGGGCGAGCAGGTCGTCGAAGGCGGTGACGAGGCAGCGGTGGAGCAGCTCAGGTTCGGCGACAGCAGCGGTGTCGATGTTGACGCCCATGTCGAGGCTGCCGAAGTAGCTGAGCAACGTGAGGTTGAACGCGACGCCGCCGAGCGGGCCGACCGGGTAGTTCTCGAGCAGTTGCGCGCCGGCCATGTACATCGCGACCGGCGACGCGCGCACGTTGCTGGTGGCGAAGTCCACCGTCTGGGCCTGGGTGCGAGCCAGCCGGGTGACGAGCGACGTTGGCAGCGTGGCCGCGACTGCGGCCAACGTGTCCAGCGACGCGCCGCCAGAGCCGCCGCGAGCGACCGTGGAGGCGTCGTGGATGAGTGCAAACCGATCGGCGATGGGCATCTCACCGGTGGGGATCAGCATCCGCACGAGCGAGAACGCGTTGGAGCCGGAACCCGCGCTGCGGGTGCTGATGGCCATCGACGAGCGCAACACCTCGACCGGTGACCCGAGCTTGACGTGGTAGCGGCTCGCAGCCTCGGCGGCGACGGTGAGGAACGCGGTGTTCAGCTTGCCGCCGAGCTTGGTGGCGACGTCGCGGGTCGCGCGGTAGGGGGCGCGCAGCGTCTCGATGCGACGCTGCAGCGAGCGCTGCGTCCACAACGGCGACTTGGCTCCGTCGACATCGCTGAGCTGGCTGATGACACCGCGGATGGTTTCGGCTGCGGCGTTGCCGGCTTGGGGGATGTGCGTCGGGTCGGCGAGCAGGTTGCGCATCTGGCGCAGGACGCCGAGCGGCATGCGCACGCTGCCGGCGACGATGCCCTTCCAGGCGTCAGCGCCGGACGACCCGGCCGGCGGTGCCGGCGACGGCTCGGTGCTGGGGTCGTCGG
The DNA here is from genome assembly GCA_031410915.1 of Actinomycetes bacterium. Taxonomy (GTDB): domain Bacteria; phylum Actinomycetota; class Acidimicrobiia; order Acidimicrobiales; family Ilumatobacteraceae; genus WLMZ01. Next base: position 19,413 of record JANNZY010000153.1, on the reverse strand, counting down.
GCGGTTCGTTGAGCGGCGGCGGATCTGCGGCGTCGCGGTCGAAGTCGAGGAACGACAGGCTGAGCTGCACCATGCCCTCACCGTCGGCAATGGTGTGATGCAGCTTCTCGATCAGCGCCGAGCGGCCACCGCGCAACCCGTCGACGACGACGAACTGCCACAGCGGGCGAGTGCGGTCGAACGTGTCGTTGACGATGAGACTCGCCATGTCCAGCAGCTGGCGCATCGTGCCTGGTTTCGGCAGCGCGACGTGGCGGACGTGATAATGGATGTCGAAGTTGGAATCGTCGACCCACATCGGCGCGGAGAGGTTGGCAGGGGCGGATTGCACCCGCTGGCGCAGCCGGGGCACCATGAACGCGGCGTATTCCATTCGCCGCACGAGTCGCGCAAAATCGGGCTTGGTGTCGAGGATGGTGACGTTGCCGAACGTGGATGACAGGTGCGGGTCCTTCTCCATCCGCCACATCAGGCCTTCGGCATCGGACATCTTCGCATCGAACGCGGGCAACTTGGCCATGGCCTGGACCCTACGCCAGGTCGCGGTGGCGAGGCGACAGCACGACCTGCAGGGCGCGTCGCGCCACACGGCCGAGGGTCAACCCGACGAGCGCGCCAGCGACAACATCGCTCGTGTGGTGGACGCGAACGTAGGCCCGGCTGATGCCGACCACCGCCGCCACGCCGAACCACGTCGGCGCGCTGCGCCGGCCCGACCATGCGGTGAGCAACGTGGCTGCAAAGAACGCCGACGACGCGTGACCGCTGGGGAAGCTGCTGGTGCTCGGCTTGCGCACCATGAAGCGGACGTCGCCGCTCTCGGTCGGCCGGGTACGCCGGAACAGACGCTTGATGCCCTGGTTGACGAGCAGGCTCTCGGCCCCGAGCGCGAGGGACAGTGCGATCGCTTGATCGGCGCGGCGGTTGCTGGTGAGCCCGCGGGCCAGGCCGACGATGTGCCAGATCACACTGAAGTCGCCGAGGTGGGTGGCGTTGCCGAACAAGAAGTCGGCCGCGGGGTTGCCACGAAGACGTTCGAGTTGCTGGTCGGCCCAGTCATCGAAACGGGCGACCGGACGGCCGAGATCGGTCATGCGGCGACGACGGTACCCAACAGTCGTGGTGCTTCGACCGCGGCGAGTTCGGGGACGCCGCCGAACGCGGGGCACCACTGTTGGAAGCTGCACGACTTGCACAGCGCACCGGTGCGGGGCTGGAACGTGCCGCTGGCGCATGCCTTGCCGATCGCGTTGAGCACGGCCGAAGTTCGGGTCGTGACGAAGCGCACCGACTGCGCCGACGGCGTGGCCGTGATGATCTCGCGTGAGCTGAGGTACATCAGCCGGATGGCAGCGGGACGCCGGCCGAACAGCGCCTCGCACAGGAACGAGTAGAAGTGGACTCCCGTCAGCCGGCTCTGCTCGAAGTTGATGCCGGGGGCGCGCCCGGTCTTGTAGTCGGTGACGACGAGGCCACCGTCGTCGTCCAGCTCGAGTCGATCGATGATGCCGCGCAGCAGCAGCGCGCCGGCCGGCGCTTCGAGCCGCAGCTCGATCCCAATGTCGCGCACCGTTGTCGGGTCTTCCATGAGGAAGTACGAATCCACGAGGGCGTGCGCTTGTTCGAAGAAGGCAGCCGCCTGAGCATCGCTGAGGTGCAGGTCAGTGAACTCCGGATCCGACTGGTACTCGCGGATCGCGCTGGCCAGATCCACATCGGCATTGGCGCGGGTGCGCTGCTGGTTGGGCCGGGTGAACAGCAGCTCGAGCGCGCGGTGCACGAGTGAGCCGCGGGTGGCGTGGATGCTGGGCGCCTCCGGCAGCTTCTCGATGCTCGCGAAGCGGAACTGGAGCGGGCAGGACAGGAATGATTCTACCCGGCTGGGGGACAGGCTGGTCGGGACCGGGAACATGGACTCCATCGTAAACAGTGGGTGTGACAGACTGCCGCGATGGGTCGGTGGAGGATCTTGTCATGACCGATGTCGTGCCCCCCGGAGGCGACCGACCAGTCGACGACGAGGCCTGGCTGCCCTCGAACCGGCCCGACGCGGCCACAGCGACGGCATCGCCTGATCTGCCCGTCGTGCCGCCGGCGGTGCCTGCCGGGGTGGAGACACCCGCCCACTGGCGGACGATGAACGACGAGTCGGTGCCCGACGGCTATCGCACCCCGGGCGGGCGCGCGGTGCTCCAGCGCACCTCGACAGATCGCTGGGGTGTGGTGTCCTGCGTGCTCGGTGTCGTCGGATTCGGTCAGCTGGCCATCCTGTACCTGCCGGTCCTGTCGTTGTTGGCGCTGTCGTGCGGGCTCGTCGGGAGACGGCAGGCGCAGATCGACCCTGACAGCGTGCGCACCAAGGGCACGGCGATGGTCGGCATCTCGCTCGGCGCGATGGGCATCGTCGCGGGCATCGTGCTCTCCGCCCACTACCGCACGTTCACGAGCATCGTCGACCTCTGAAGCGTCGCCCGACCACGGGTGCGCACGTCGACGAGCTTCGCGCTCGTTCCAGGACTCGCGCTCAGCTGAACGTCGCGGATGCCTCGGCCACGATCGCGGCGATCTCGCCCGGTGCTTGCATCGGACCGAAGTGACCGAGGTGATCGAGTTGGATGTAGCGCATGTCGGGGATGCGCTCGGCGAGCGTCTTCGTGCGCGCGGACGGCTGCATCTCTTCAGGTAGACCGCACACCACCCAGACCGGCACGGTGAGGTCGCCGAGGCGCTCCCACGTGCGATGGTTGCCGCCGGCCTCGTAAGTGCGGGCCTCGTGTTCGGGCCGGCAGCGCAGGTGGACGTGTCCGTCCTCACCTTCCCGAAACCCGTGCCGCACGTACTGCGCGAGCGCTTCTGGCGTGAAGATGTTCAGCGGTGGCTTGGACGAGAAGTTGGCGAGTGCCGCGTCGAACGAGTCGAACGAGCTACGCCGCTTGCGGGCGCCCATCGCCAAGAAGTTGCCGTTGCTGCCGCCCGGTGGCGCGGTGTCGGGTGCGATCACGATCGGCTCGTAGACGACGAGACCGCGGAACGATCGCGGTGACTCCAGCGCCGCCATGATCAACGCTGCGCCACCCATGCTGTGGCCGACGCCGAGCATCGGCCCATCCGCCGCAGAGAGATCGCGAGCGACATCCGCTGCGTCCGCGCCGTACACGCTCCAGTCGACGACCCACTCGGGGTCGGCAACGGACTCGCCGTGGCCGCGCGCGTCGTAGGCCACGTTGTGCAGGTGGGGGAGGTGATCGGTGACCGGCTTCCACACGTGGGCGTGGAACCCGGTGGCGTGCGCGTACAACGTGAGCGGGCCGGCACCACCGAGGTCGTGCAGTGCGATGTCGGGGGGGTTCATGTCGGGATCCGTTGGTGAGGGTGATGGTGGTTCAGCGGCGCCGGCGGCGCCACCAGATCGTGAACAGCCGGTCGGCGACGATGCCGAGCACGACGGCGACGATGAGCGCGAACCGGATCTTGGTCCGGCTCTCGAAGAACAAGAAGTCGATCGACGTGCGCTCGCCGTTCTGGAAGAAGAAGATCACGGCCAGCGCGACCGCGACGATGAGGCCGATGATCGCCGGGCTGGGACCCTTCGTGCCACTGGCCGCGCTCGACGGCGGGTTCTCGTTCGTGTTCCGGTCGATGTTGTCGAAGCTCATGGTCGTCCTCCTGGTGGCCCCATCATGGCCCGCTTCCCTTCGGCTCGCGTGGAAGGCCGAGCAGACGTTCCCCGATGATGTTGCGTTGAACCTGACTCGTGCCGCCGGCGATTCGCCCGCCCGGCGCAGCGAGCATTCCGTACGCGTCGGCCCCTTCGAGCATCGCGTTCGCGCCGACCAGGTCGCCGCGCAGCATTGCCGCGTCGAACATCATCTCGGTGATGCCGAGCTTCATCAATGATGCAGCCGTCGAGGCCACCGGGCCCTGGCGCTGCGCCATTGCCTTGTAGGCGTTGCCGCGGCTGAGCAAACCGGCGAGCGCCTGGCGCTGCACCGGGCCGAGCCCGTCCTCGCCGCCCGCCAGATCGGCAAGGCGGGCCATGGATTCCAGCCGGCGCTCCAGGCCGATGACCGCCGCGCCGATGTGGCCACGCTCGTTCGTCAGCACGGCCATGCCCACACCCCACCCGCCGTGCAGCGGTCCGAGCAGCTGGTCGGCGGGAAGTTCGACATCGGTGAAGAAGACCTCGTCGAACTCGGCCTCGCCGGTCATCTGCTTGAGCGGCCGGATGTGCACCCCGGGCAGGTCCATCGGGATCAGGAAGAACGAGATGCCCTCGTGCTTGCGGGCCTCGGGGTCGGTGCGGGCCATGAGGATGCCCCAGTCGCTGTAGCGCCAGCCGCTGCACCACACCTTCTGGCCATTGACGATGAAGCGGTCGCCGTCGCGATTGGCGCGGGTGCTCAGCCCGCCGAGATCGCTGCCCGCGCCCGGCTCGCTGAACAGCTGGCACCAGACTCGAGACGCGTCCAGCGTCGCTCGTAAGTGCTCGCCCTGCTGGTCCGGTGTGCCGAACCTCTGGATCGACTGGCCGGCCAGCACGTGGCCGACCATGTTCAGGAACGGCGGCACGCCAGCCCGCGCGCACAGCTCGATCCACGTCGCCTGGTGTTGCACGGACAATCCCCGGCCGCCGTACTCGACCGGCCAGTGGATGCCGGCATACCCGGCACCAAAGATGCGCTGCTGCCAGGCGACACCCTGCTCGATCAGCTCGACTGGGCAGATCGCGCCGTAGTCACGCGGCGCGTGCTCGCGGTTCGCATCGAGCCACGCCGATGCCCCCGCCCGGAAGTTCTGAACCGCCTCGACCGGTTTGGCATCGCTCATGTGCAGCGAACCTACCGACGGTTCGGCCGACCCCCGGGATCGGAGCACCTATTCGAAAGATCGTATGATCTTTCCATTTACATCTGAACATTGCCGTCGTACTGTCGTCGTCAGGGGCGATACATATGACGCATCAACGCGAGCCATATGACAAATGATCGCACGAGAGACAGGGGGTCGCAGTGTCGGCAATGAACGTGTCACGCCGTAGGTTCATCAGCGCATCGGCAGGGGCTGTCGCGGCTGCCGGTCTCGTGCCGTCTCGGGTCGGGGCGGCCGCGCCGCTGTCGGTACCTGCGCCCACGCTGGTGCAGACGACGATGGTCGACAACACCAGCGCCGCGATCACGTTCGCGCCCGCAGACAAGTGGCAATCGTTCAACTCGTTGGGCAGCGGCTGGTACGGCGGCACGGCGCGATCGACGAGGTTCCTCGGCGGGTCGTTCGAGTACACCCACCCGTCGTGCACCCGGCTGAAGTGGTGGTCGACGACCAAGGCTGACCGCGGCACCGCCGACGTCTACATCGACGGCGAGTTCGTTGCCAACATCAGCACCGTCAACCCACTGCTCACGCCGACCAAGGTCGTGTTCGACTCCGGCCCGTTGTTCTCCGGTCGGCACACGATCACGGTCGTCGCCAAGACAGCGGGCTGGACGGAATGCGACGCGATCGAGGTGACCGAGGCGGTCCACGAGACGTTCGTCGTCGACGACACCGACCCTGCGGTCTTCTACGGCGGGGCGTGGGCGGCGAACAGAAACGTCGCGGGCTACACGAACCTCACCGCACACTCCACGACGGGAGCAAACGCCTGGTTCTACTACTCGCTCGGCAACTGCAGCCGCATCGTCTGGAAGGCGACCCCCGATGTCGGTCGAGGTACGGCCAACGTGTACGTCGACGATGCCCTTGCGGCCACCGTCGATCTCTTCGGTCCCAGCCGCGTGACCCAGCAGACGATCTTCGACACGGGTGCGATGACCCCCGGCAGCCACTCAATCCGTGTCGTCGCGACCGGCAAGCTCGGTGCCGGCTCCGGATCGCCATGGGTCGAGCTGGATTCGCTCGCGGTCACGGGCGACCCGATGGCCACCAGCCGCGTCGACGGAGCTCATCCCGTGCTCGTCCGCACCCGCGGCAGGATCAAGGACACGTCCGGAGCACTGGTGTCCGCATGGGCATCCTCCGGCGTGGCGGGTAGCTACGGCGGATCCACGTTGGCATCGTCGACGCAGGGCAGCTTCGCCGAGATCAGCTTCACGAGCTCACGCATTCGATGGATCGGTAGTCGAGGACCCGACCACGGCATCGCCGAGGTGTACATCGACGGAGTGCTGGCCGGCACGGTCGACACGTTTGCCTCCGTCGCACAACCGTCGCGGGTGCTGTTCGACCGCGGCGGGTTGTCGACGAACCGCTTCCACACGATTCGAATTCGTGTCACGCGTACCAAGCAGGCTGCGTCGTCGGGTCATGTCGTCGATGTGGATGCCTTCGAGTCCGATGCATCCACCGACCCTGTGGCCACGTACTTCACCCAGTCGCGGGCCGAGCTCGCGACGATCCAGGCGAGGACGAAGGCCTACCTCGACCCGGCCGCGTGGCATCCGATCCAGTACGCCGCCCACGTCCCCGACGGCGGCGTCGCGCTGACCGGTGGGCTGCTCAAGACGTGCTTCGACAACAACGTGATCTATCTCAAGCACTCGTACTCCAAGCCCAACTTCGTCGACTCCGAGACGTTCTGGATCAAAGACTGGCCCTCGTCGAACGAAGGCCGCATGCTCATGGGTGCCGGCCACTCGTTGCGGTGGGGCTCGATGTTGACCGGGGCGGATCGCGCAACGCTGCAGGCAGTCGTCGACACGGTGGTGGCCAACGTCGCGACACGCCAGAACGGTCAGACCGTTGGCAGCGCAAACGAAGGGTTCGCACTGCAGTGGGGATTCGGGCCGAGCGAACCGATTGCGCCGGCGACGCAGGTGCCAACGGCAGCTCAGATCGAATCGTTCATGGTCAACTTCAACCACGAGCGCGCCAACTACGACCGGGCGATGTGGACCCGGGGCATGGTCGCGGCGATCCAGTCAGGCAACAGCACTGCGGGACCTGTGTTGAGGAAGATGTACGACTGGTTCAACCGTTGGCACCGCACTCGGCCGACACCGGTGCCCGCGCTGGTCACCTACAGCCTCGGCGCGCAAGGTCACATCGGTTCGACCTTGGCGTATCACAGCCCGGTCGGCGTCGACGACGATCTGGTCACGGCCGACCGGTACTACGTGCAGGACTGGTGGCTGCAGCAGCTCGCCAACCAGGAACCACTCGCGTTCTGGCGGTACCCGTTCAACCGCCCGCACAGCTATCTCGTCATCGCGCTCGAGTCGTACTTCGACCACTACCGGGCGACGGGTTCGCAGAAGTACCTCGACGCCGTGCTCGGCGGTTGGGAGATGTTCCGCAGGGACTACACCTACGTCGGCGGGGGCACGAGCATCACCGAGACAGCGCAGTTTCCGGGACAGTGCTCTGATCTCGGTTCCGGCAACAACGAGTTCGACGGCGCGATCTTCTGGATCCACCTCAACCAGCGATTGCTGCAGCTGTTTCCCGATCAGGAGAAGTACGCGGCCGAGATCGAACGGTGCGTGTACAACGTCGGCCTGGCCCAGCAAGATCTCAACCCGGCCAGCAACCACGGCATCCGCTACCACGGTCTGCTGCAGCCGCGAAAGGTAGGGCCGACCATCATCAACACCTGCTGCGAGGTCAACGGAACCGGTCTGTACAGCCGCCTGCCGGAAATGGTCTACTCGGTCGCAGCGGATGGCATCTTCGTCAACCTGTTCGAAGCGTCGACCATCACCTGGCCGCAGGCCGGCAACGACATCACGCTGTCCACCGCCACCACCTTCCCGTCGGCCAACGCCGTGACGCACACGATCACGACGCCGGTTCCGATCAAGTTCGCGATGCGGGTGCGCGTTCCGTCGTGGTCGGTGGGACCAATGCCGATCTCGATCAACGGAGCCGTCGTGGCAACGGGTTCGCCGGGCTCCTATGTCGTTCTCGACCGCACGTGGTCGCAGGGCGACACGGTCACGTACACCCTGGGCGCAGCGCCACGGTTGACGCCGTACCGCGGCCTGTCCGAGATCGATGATGTCGACCGCTTCGCTTTGGAGTACGGCCCGGTTCTGATGTCGTATCTCGGCTCCTCCGTCGGCGGCAAGGCGCAGGTCGACGGCCTCGTGATCCCGTGGATCACGAAGTCGCCCGCTGACCTGCTCGCTGCACTGCAGCCCGTCGCGGGCAACCCGCTGCGGTTCAGCGTCGGCGGCGATGCGACGAAGGTCTTCGCTCCCTATTTCCAGTTGCAGACCGAGCCGTTCACCTGCTTCCCGATCGTCAAGGCGCCGTGACCTCGACGACGGCGAGTCACGCGAAGAACGGGAGGAACAGGGCGGTCTCTTCGCCAAGGTTGTGCGGCACCGCGTAACCCTGCTGATCGGTGATGGCCGCGAAGTTGTCGCGCACGTCCTCGGGCGAGAGATCCTTGTGGAAGTAGCCCTTGGTCTCGCCGAGGAAGACTTCGGCGACCCGACCGCCTCCGACGCTGAAGATGCGGCCGGTCGGCTCGCAGTCGTCGCTGGCCAGGTAGGTGACCAAGGGCGAGATCAACGCCGGATCCAGCTTGTCGCCGAGGCCACCCAAGATGTCCTCGGTCATGCGCGTCAGCGCAAGCGGCGCGATCGCGTTGGCCTTGATGTTGTGCTTCGCGCCCTCGACGGCGAGCACGCGGGTGAAGCCGACCAGGCCCATCTTCGCCGCGCCGTAGTTGGTCTGACCGAAGTTGCCGAAGATGCCGGCGGCCGACGACGTGCAGATGACGCGGCCGTACTTCTGCTCACGCATGTGCGGCCATGCGGCCTGGGTCACGTTGAAGGCACCCTTGAGATGAACGGCCAGCACCGGATCGACGAGATCCGGAGTCATGTTGTGGAACGCCTTGTCGCGCAGGATGCCGGCGTTGTTGATCACGATGTCGATTCGCCCGAACGTGTCGAGCGCGGTCTGCACGATGGCTGCGCCGCCCTCGGGTGTCGCCACGCTGTTCGTGTCGGCTGCTGCCTCGCCGCCGCCTGCTCTGATCTCGTCGACCACGCGCTCGGCCGCACCTTTGTCGCTACCGGTGCCGTCCACGGCGCCGCCGAGGTCGTTGACCACGACCAGCGCGCCGCGAGACGCCATCAGCAACGCGTGCTGGCGACCGAGGCCGCCACCCGCGCCCGTGATGATCGCTACCTTGCCGTCGAATCCGAGGTCACTCATGGATCGAGAAACTACCGACCCCGTCACCCGGCCCCCAAAGCGCGGCCGTGAGGCAGGATGGAACGCATGAGCGAGCCGAACCTGCATCCGCAACCGTTGGGTGGCAACGTCATGCCGCGGTTCGGCGGGCCGGCGACGATGATGCGCCTGCCGGCGCGCGAGGACGCGACCGGGTTGGACGTCGCGTTCTACGGCGTGCCGTTCGACGTCGGCACGTCCAATCGACCCGGCGCCCGTTTCGGGCCACGTGCGATCCGTGCCGAATCGTGTCTGCTGCGGCCGTACCACATGGCGACGCGGGCAGCGCCGTTCGACAGCCTGACCGTGGCCGATGTCGGTGACGTCGCGATCAACACGTTCAACGCGCCGGCGTGCATGCCGATCATCACCGGCTTCGTCGGCGAGATCCTTGCCGCCGGCGCAGTGCCGCTCGGCATCGGTGGAGACCACACGATCACGTATCCGATCCTGCAGGCAGTTGCCGCCACCCACGGTCGGGTCGGCATCGTGCACGTCGATGCCCATGCCGATGTCAACGACACGATGTTCGGCGAGCGCATCAACCACGGATCATGGCTGCGGCGAGCAGTCGAGGACGACCTCGTCGACCCGGCGCGCACCGTCCAGATCGGCCTGCGTGGCACGGGCTATGCGGCCGAGGACTTCGATTGGATGACGTCGATCGGCGCCAGGGTGGTGGCCGTCGAGGAGTGCTGGCATCGCTCGCTCACACCGCTGATGGCCGAGATCCGGGCCCAACTCGGCGACGGCCCCGTGTATCTGACGTTCGACATCGACGGTCTGGATCCGTCGATCGCGCCGGGCACTGGCACGCCCGAGATCGCTGGGCTGACATCGATCCAGGGCGTCGAGATCGTCCGCGGCTGTCGCGGGCTCGACCTGATCGGTGCCGACCTGGTCGAGGTCGCCCCGATCTACGACGCGTCGGGCAACACGGCGCTGCTCGGCGCGAATCTGCTCTACGAGATGCTCTGCGTGTTGCCCGGCGTGCAGTACCGCTGAGCCGTCGCGTGTCGATCAGGTGCGGCTGGCCGCATCGGCCTTGAGCCGCTTGTAGTCGAGCTTGCCGTTGGCGGAACGCCCGATCGTGTCGATGACGAACACCCGCTTCGGTGCCTTGTAGGCGGCGAGCGCGGTCTTGACGTGGGCGATGAGTTCGGCTTCGTCGATCGTCGCGCCGCTGGCCGGCTCGACGAGCGCGGTGATCGCCTCGCCGAAGCGCTCATCAGGGAGTCCGACCACTGCGGCGTCAGCAACGGTCGGATGCAGCTTGAGCGCCTCTTCGACCTCTTCCGGGTAGACCTTCTCGCCGCCGGTGTTGATGCACTGACTGCCCCGGCCGAGTAGCTTCACGGTGCCGTCGGCTTCGACCTCGGCGAAGTCGCCGGGAATGCTCCAGCGCACGCCCTCGAACGTGACGAAGGTGGACGCCGACTTCTCCGGGTCCTTGTAGTAGCCGATCGGCGTGCGGCCGCGCAGCGCGACCCGGCCCCGCTCGCCGCTGCCTGGCGCGACCTCGCGGCCGTCGTCGGTCAACACCTTCGTGTGTCCGCTGAGCACGAACTTGGCGGTCTCACCGGCGCCATCGGCGGTTGTCGTGTTGTTGGCCATACCGATGGCTTCACTGCTGCCGAGGCTGTCGATCATGATCAGTCGCGGGTTGTGTCGCAGCAGGCCGGCCTTGGACTCCGATGACCACATCACGCCACTGGACACGATGACGCGCATCGAACTGAAGTCCCATCGATCCGGCTCGGCATCGAGCGCGCGCAGGATCGGCTTGGCGAACGCGTCGCCGACGATGGACATGCTGTTGACGCGATGGGCGTCGATCGTGTCGAGCAGTTCGATCGGGTCGAAGTGGCGGCCGACCATCGTGACCACCGAGCCGGCCAGGCACAGGTTCCACATCGCATTGAACGCGCCGGTGCCGTGCATCAGCGGCGCGGCCGGAAGGTTGCGCGGCCCCGGCTTGGTGGTGCGACTTTCGAGCACGTCCCAGCCGGGCGTGTCGGGCAGCGGTTGCTTGGACGCCGCGTCGAGGCTGCCGATGACGTCGTCCTGACGCCACATCACCCCCTTCGGCATGCCTGTCGTTCCGCCGGTGTAGAGCATGTAGAGGTCGTCCGCGCTCCGTCCCCACGGCGGTGTGACGCGACCTGCTGCGGATGCTGCGGCGATCTCGTAAGACACGGCCCACGGCGGGCACGGTTGCGAGCCGTCGTCGACCCAGATCCAGGTTCGGATCGCCGGCAAGCGCTCGCGCAGCGCCGCGCAACGATCGCCGAACGAGCCATGGAAGACCACCGCGACGGCGTCGGCGTTGTCCCACAGGTACACGATCTCGTCGTCGGTGTAGCGGTAGTTCGTGTTCACCGGCACGAGCCCGGCCTTGTACAGGCCGAACATGCTCTCCAGGTATTCGGGCCCGTTGTAGAGGTAATGGGCCACCTTGTCCTGCTGGGCCGCACCCGCGGCCAGCAGCGCTGCGGCGATGCCGTCGGCGCGACGGTCGAACTCGGCCCACGTGAAGACCCGGTCGCCCTGGATCTGGGCGACCGCGTCCGGGAACCTGTCCGCGTGGTGCTCCCAGATCTCGGCGAAGTTCCAACCTGTGCTCATCGCAAGGAACGTAGTTCGGCTCTGGCGCCAGAGCACACTGGCCGCGCTCGGCCTATGGCTCGGCCCGTTGCTCGGCCGCGGCGATTCACGCGACGCTCGGCGGGCCGTCGCGCAAACGGTCGAGCGACGCAGCGACGGGATCGGGGCCGTGCATCGCGTCCCACAGGCTCTCGATCCACCAGGTCGCGCCGGCCTCGAACCAGGCTGCGGGGGAGTGCTCCTGCCAGTTGCCCTCGACGACGATGTCGTAGGGGCGGTCGCCGGTGTGGGCCAGGATGCGCGGCATCGCCTCGGTCAATTCCTCCAGCGTCGCCTGCCGCGCGCCGCCGCCGTCGACGACCTGGGGCAGCAGGCCGCTCCAGCGCATGGCGCGGGCCATCGACTTGTCCGAACCCAGCGCGCCGACGCACCAGACCGGTGGGTGTGGATGCTGCACGACGTGCTTGATCGCCGGGAACGTGCTCGGCGCGATCGTGTAGTGCTTGCCTGCATACGAGATCGGTTCGGCAGTCCACAGCTTGGCCATGATCTCGAGGCACTCGTCCATCAACTCGGCGCGGACGCGTCGATCGCACTCCTCGCCGAACTCGGCGAATCCGCTGTCGAGCGCGCCGAGGCCGACGGACAGGGTGACCCGCCCGGCCGACAGCCGGTCCAGTGTCGCGACCTGGCTCGCCAGTTCCCACGGCTTGCGGCGAGACGGCGGTGTGAGCAACGTGCCCAGCCGCAGCCGTGACGTGCGTGTCGCCGCAGCGGCCAGCGAGACCCAGGCATCGACGCCGTAGAGGCCCTCCCACACGAACAGCCCGTCCCAGCCGGTCTGTTCGGCGATCGTCGCCATCTCGGCCACGTCGGTGGCGTCACCGTGGGGGACCACGAATCCGAAGCGCATCACCGCCCACCGTAGTCCGCTTGCTCGCCGGCATGTCCGGAGCGCATCCGCACTCTCGATCGCGTCGACACCGCTTGCAGTTGTTTGCAGCAGTTGGGGCCGCAGAGCAGCCCCGAGGGCAGCGCGGAACGGGGGAGGGTTGGGGTGTCGGGTTACGTTGACGTGATGGACTTCCAACTCCCCGCCGAGGACGATCCGCGGCGGCTGGCCGTGCGGACGTGGATCGCCGAGCACGCGACACCGTCGGGTCGCGAGTTGGCCACCGCCGGCTACGTCGCGCCGCACTGGCCGGCACCGTACGGCCTGGCAGCCGACCCGATCCACCAGCTGATCATCGACGACGAGCTCAGCCGCGCCGGTGTGCGCCGCCCGAACAACCCGATCGGCATCGGCTGGGCCGGCCCGACGATCATGTACGCCGGCACGGCAGCGCAGAAGGACCGCTACATGCTGGCGCTGCTGAGTGGCGAGGAATTCTGGTGCCAGCTGTTCAGCGAGCCCGGCAGCGGTAGCGACCTGGCCAGCCTCTCGACCCGTGCCGTGCGGGACGGCGACGAGTTCGTCGTCAACGGGCAGAAGATCTGGACGAGCGGCGCGCAGTTCGCGAAGTTCGGCATCCTCATCGCCCGCACCGACCCCGACGTGGCCAAGCACAAGGGCGTCTCCTACTTCATCTGCCCGATGGACCTGCCTGGCATCGAGATCCGCCGGATCACCGAGATGACCGGCGGGCACACGTTCAACGAGGTCTTCTTCACCGACGTGCACCTCCCGGCCGAGAACCTCGTCGGTGAACTCAACGACGGCTGGCGGCTGGCCAAGGTCACGCTCGGCAACGAACGCGTCTCGCTGTCGTCGGGCGGGGTGCTCTGGGGCGGTGGACCGACGGCGCTGGAGATGCTGGACGCGGTGCGTGCCAACGGACCGATCGACGATCCGCTGATGCGCCAACGGCTGGCCGGTGTGTACACCGAGCACGTCCTGCTCGACCTGATCCGGTTGCGCACGTTGTCCGCCCGGTTGCGTGGCGAGCAGCCCGGTCCGGAGGCGAGCATCCGCAAGATCCTGGCCGACGAGCACGGCCAGCACGTGATGGCCGCGGCTCGCGACCTGCTCGGCGCGGACGGCATGCTGCGCGGCGGCCGAGCAGACGCGGCGTCAGCGCCCGGTTCGGAGACGAAGTCGGGCACGGACACGAAGGGTCTCGGCCCGGGTCGGCCGCCGACGGACCTGACCGATCGGGGCTGGTACGACGGGTTCATGTTCAGCCAGGCGCTGACCATCGGCGGCGGTACCAGTGACGTGCAGCGCAACATCGTGGCCGAGCGCGTCCTGGGCCTGCCCCACGACATCGACGCCCACGCCGGGCTGACGTGGGCCGAGGCGCAACGAGTGAACCCTCGGTAGCGTCAGCTGCGGGGGAAGGAGCGTTCGTTTGGACGACACCGACCCCGAAAGTGAGGCAGCATGGAAGCAGTGACTGACACCGTGAAGCCAGACCTCGGGAAGACGGCATCCCGCGGCTATCAACTCAGCGACCGATACACCCAGGATGACGGCAGAGTGTTCGTCTCCGGGGTCCAAGCCCTGGCGCGCCTGCCGCTCGAGCAGATGCGCGCCGACCGTCGACTCGGGCTGCAGACGGCAGCATTCGTGTCCGGGTACCCGGGCTCGCCGCTGGCCGGATTCGACAAGGAGGCGAACAGCGCCGCGAAGTTGTCGGGCCTGCCGTACGTGCACGTGCCGGCGCTGAACGAAGAGCTCGGTGCTTCAGCAGTGATGGGTAGCCAGCTCGCGGCCGAGCAGGCGGACTGCAAGTACGACGGCATCATCGGCTTCTGGTACGGCAAGACGCCGGGGGTGGACCGGGCCAGCGATGCATTGCGCCACGCCGTCTTCGCCGGTATCCATCGCCACTCCGGTGCGGTCGCGTTCGTGGGTGACGACGCCGCGGCGAAGTCATCGACGCTTCCCAGTTCGTCCGACGCTGCGCTGATCGGCCTGCACATGCCGATCCTGACTCCGGGCGACGTGCAGGACGCGCTCGACCTCGGACGGCACGCGATCACCATGTCGCGCGCCAGCGGATTGTGGACGGCGTTGAAGGTGGTCGCGCCCGTTGCCGACGGCACCGGCACCATCGAGCTGGACCTGGATCGCGTCCAGCCGGTCATCCCGATCATGGAGGTGAACGGCCGCCCGTTCGTACCCCATGCCGATGGTGGCCTGCTGACGCCGCACACCTTGGAACTGGAGAAGGAGCTGTTCGAGGTGCGCCTCGAGCTCGCCCGTCAGTACGGCGCCGAGAACCACCTCAACGCGATCACAGTGGACAGCCCGCACGCGTGGATCGGCTTGGCGGCTTGTGGCCACACGTACCACGAGATGCGCCAGGCGCTGCACATGCTCGGTCTGCGCAACGACGGCGAGATCGCTGCAGCCGGCATCCGCCTGCTGCAGCTGCGCATGCCCGCACCACTGGACAGCGAACTGCTGCGCCGATTCGCCTCCGGGCTGGAAGAGATCCTCGTCGTCGAGGACAAGAATCCGACGCTGGAATGGCTGCTCAAGGACGCGCTGTACTCAGCGCCGGACCGACCCCGGATCACCGGCAAGTACGACCCGAACGGGAAGGCGCTGCTGCCGGCCCACGGCGCGTTGGACGCCGACGCGATCGTGGGCCCGTTGCGCGTGCGTCTCGCCCAGAAGCTGACCGACGAGCGCATCGCCCCGTTGCCGCCGACGCTGGAATCGAAGCGGCTGATCCCGCTGTCCATCAACCGCACGCCGTACTTCTGCAGCGGTTGCCCGCACAACACCAGCACACAGGCGCCCGACGGCGCGCTCGTCGGCGGCGGCATCGGCTGTCACTCGATGGTCGCGTTCATGGAGCCCGAGCGGGTTGGCAACATCGTCGGTCTGACGTGCATGGGCAACGAGGGCGCGCAGTGGGTCGGCATGGCCCCGTTCGTCGAGACGCCACACCTGATCCAGATCCTCGGCGACGGCACGTACGCGCACAGCGGCCAACTGGCCGTGCGTTTCGCTGTCGCGTCCGGCGTCAACATCACCTACAAGATCCTCGTCAACGGAGTCGTTGCGATGACGGGCGGGCAGGACCCGCAGGGCGCGGTCGACGTGCCGACGATGGCTCGCATCCTGTTGCTGCAAGGCGTCAAGCGGGTCATCATCACCACCGACGACCCGGGCAAGTACGACGGAGTCGCGCTGCCGAGCGGGGCCGACGTGTGGGACCGCAGCCGTGTGGTGGAAGCCCAGGAAGTGCTCGCCACGATTCCGGGCACCACCGTGATGCTGCACGACCAGTTCTGCGCGGCCGAGAGCCGTCGCTTGCGCAAGCGTGACAAGGCGGTCACGCCGAAGTTCCGCGTGCTGATCAACGAACGCGTCTGCGAGGGCTGCGGCGACTGCGGTCAGAAGAGCAACTGCCTGTCGGTGCAGCCGGTCGAGACCGAGTTCGGCCGCAAGACCCGCATCGACCAGAGTTCGTGCAACCTCGACTTCTCGTGCCTCAACGGTGACTGCCCGAGCTTCGCCACCATCGTGCCGGCCAAGTCCAGGCTGCGTTCGAAGGCGCGGAACAAGGTCGCCAAACGCAGCGCTCCCGTCGCACCGACGTCGATGCGAACGCCCGACGTGATCGTCGCGACCGATGAGTTGATCATCCGCATGCCGGGCATCGGCGGCACCGGCGTGGTGACCGTCAGCCAGATCATCGGCACCGCGGCGATGCTGCAGGGCTTCCACGTTCGCGGCCTGGACCAGACGGGTCTCTCCCAGAAGGCCGGGCCGGTCGTCAGCGATCTCGCGCTCAGCACGCACGAACAGCTCGGCTCGAACAAAGCCGCGGCCGGCGAGGTCGACGTCATGCTGGCGTTCGACATGCTCGGAGCAGCCAGTGACGCACAGCTCAAGGGCGCTGCCGCCGGCCGCACGATCGTCATCGGCTCGGCCTCCGCCACGCCCACGGGCACGATGGTGCTGCACCCCGATCTGGCCTACCCGCACCGTTCGGAGATGGAGAAGCGCCTCGACGCCAACAGCCGGCCGGAGCTGAACCGTTATGCGCCGGCCAGCGAGCTGACCACCGGGATTTTCGGCGACAGCGCGACCGCGAACGTCTTTTTGGTTGGGGTCGCGTTGCAGGCGGGCACTCTGCCGATCTCAGTCGAGAACATGGAGCACGCCATCGAATTGAACGGCGTCGCCGTCGAGCGCAACCTGGCCGCCCTCCGTTGGGGCCGGCAGTGGGTGCTCGATCCCGACGCCGTCGTCGCCGCGGCGGGCATCACCTCGCGCGACATCGCCGCCGACGACGCGGTCGACGCAGACCCGATCGCGATGCGTGCGCGCGACTTGGTCGCCTACCAGTCGATTGCGTACTCGAAGCGCTACCTCGCCGTCATCGACGACATCCGCGGCGCGGGAGCGTCGCCCGAGCTCGTCGATGCTGTTGGCCGCAACCTGTACAAGCTGATGGCCTACAAGGACGAGTACGAGGTCGCCCGCCTGCTGCTCGCCCCGGAGGCCAAAGCCGCCGCGGAAGAGGTCGGGGGCAAGGGCGCGAAGGTGGTCTGGCAGCTCCACCCGCCACTGCTGCGGGCGATGGGGATGAAGAAGAAGTTGAAGCTCGGCCGCTGTCGACGCCGATGCTGATGGCACTGCGCGCCGGCCGCAAGCTGCGCGGCACAGTGCTCGACATCCCTGGTTACACCTCATTGCGCCGGACCGAGAAGCGTCTGCCGGTCGAGTACGCCGCGACCATGCAACGCCTCGTCCGCGCCGGCCACGCCGACGACCTCGTGCTGCAGATCGCCGAGCTGCCGGAGATGATCCGCGGCTACGAGTCGATCAAGGAGGCCAACATCGCCGCCTACCGCACCCGCCTCGGCGAGTTGATCGCCCTCACCGAACGTTGATGGGTGGATTGTGAGCCGCGCTGCAGCTCACAATCCACCCATGGTGGCTGTGCGGTCCGACACCGGATGACGGCAGCGTGGCGTGACAAGGTCAGGCACATGACTGCGACCGCCAGCCCACGTGAGGATCGACTCGTCGTCGACCTGCTCGATCCCGATTTCTACGCCAGCAATCCGCACGACACGTGGGCGTGGATGCGGGCCAACGAGCCGGTGTATCGCGACGACCGCAACGGTTTGTGGGGCATCACCCGCCACGCCGACCTGATGGAGGTGGAACGGCGCAGCAGCGTGTTCCTGAGCGGTCAGGGCTACCGCGCGATCTGGTCGCCGGAAGAGATCAACATGATCGCCCAGGACGACCCCCGTCATCGCCAGCAGCGGATGCTGGTGCAGGGTCGATTCACGCGCGCCGCGGTCCACGAACGGTTGGCCGAGATCGACGCGCTCGTCGCCGAACTCCTGGACGCGATCGTCGATGACGGTGAGTGCGAGCTGGTCGACGCGATCGCCGGGCAGCTGCCCGCCCGGTTGACGGCTCGACTGCTCGGCTACCCGGAGAGCATGTGGCGCGAGCTCAAGAGTTGGAGCGAGCGGCTGATGCGCATCGACATGCGCGAGCGCGATGGACACATCTTCACCGACTTCATCGACGCCAACAATGAGTTCGCCACGTCGCTCGGCGCGGTGGCCAAGGACAAGATCGGCTGCCCGGCCGACGACCTGATCTCGATGTGGCTGCACGCGAAGATCGACGGTGAACCGCTGTCGCCGCCGGCGATCGTGCACGAGGTCGGGCTGTTCATCTCGGGCGGTGCGGAAACCACCCGCACCGCGATCAGTCACGGCATCCGCGAGCTGTGCAACCACCCGGCCGACTGGGACGCGCTGGACAGTGATCCGTCGCTCGTACCGGCCGCAGTGGAGGAGGTGCTGCGCTGGGTGACGCCGCTGAACAACATGTTCCGCCGTACGGGCGCGGACACCGAACTGTCCGGGGTGCCGATCCGGCGCGGCGAACGGCTCGTGTTGCTGTACCCGTCGGCGAACCGCGACGAGGCTGTGTTCGCCGATCCGTTCACGTTCGACATCCGCCGCAGCCCGAATCCGCAGATCGCATTCGGGTTCGGCACGCATCTGTGCATCGGCAACAACCTGGCCCGGGCGACACTGATCTCCCTGCTGACGCAGATGACGCGACGCCTGACCGATCTGCGCCCGATCACCGAACCCGACGTCGAATCCAACATCTTCGCCCGCGCCGTGCGCTCGTTCCGCCTCGGCTACCGCCCCCGCTGAACAGCGTTTCCAGCGCTGGATGTCGCCGCGTGCGGCGAATGTTGCCGCGTTGGGCGGCGACTTCCAGCGCGGATCCGCTGGCAACGGATTGTGCTGGATGCAGCCGTCATGACAGCTCGATCCGCCTTCGGCTGCCGCAGGCTGGATGTTGCCGTTGTGACCGGTCCCTTCCAGCGCGTGTCCGCTGTCGTTGAGGGATGTGCTGGATGTTGCCGCTCGGACCGGCCCCTTCCAGCGCGGGCTGCTGTCGTTGGGGGATGTGCTGGATGTTGCCGTTGGGACCGGTCCCTTCCAGCGCGGGTCCGCTGTCGGGGGGATGTGCTGGATGTTGCCGTTGGGACCGGTCCCTTCCAGCGCGGGTCTGCTGTCGTTGGGGGATGTGCTGGATGTTGCCGTTGTGGGCGGCACCTTCCTGCGCGGTACGAGATAGGAAGAGGGTAGTGGAGGGTAAGGGGGTGGTCAGAGGGGAATAACTCG
>JANNZY010000152.1:0-40701 GCA_031410915.1 Actinomycetes bacterium | reverse complement strand
GCGCCGACGATCTCCACGAGCTGGAAGTTGCTCTGCTTGCGGCGATCGGATCGCTCGCCGCGCAGCACTCACCGGACGACGCCGCGCCGGCGGACACGGAGTTGCTCCGCACGGTGTTCGCGGCGCAGGTCGAGAGTCGCTGCACCGACCACGCGGCGCGCTGGTTGCGGGCGAGCGGCAAGGGTTTCTACACGATCGGCTCCGCCGGGCACGAGAGCAATGCCGCCGTCGCCGCCGCGCTGCGCCCGACCGATCCGGCGCTGCTGCACTACCGCTCGGGTGGTTTCTACTGCATGCGGGCCAGCCAGGTCGGTGGTCACGATGCCGTGCGCGACGTGCTGTCCGGGATGCTCGCGCTCGCTACCGAACCGATCGCCGGTGGGCGCCACAAGGTGTTCGGGCACCACGCGCTCGCCGTGATCCCGCAGACGTCGACGATCGCGTCGCACTTGCCGCGTGCGCTCGGCGTCGCGTTTGCGATCGGTCGCGCCAAGCGCCTCGGCGCGGCGACGGCGTGGCCCGCCGAGGCGATCGCGGTGTGCTCGTTCGGTGACGCCAGCGCCAACCACTCCACAGCGCAGGGCGCGATCAACGCCGTCTGCTACACGTCGCACTCCGGGCTGCCGATGCCGTTGCTGCTCGTCTGTGAGGACAACGGTCTCGGCATCAGCGTGCCGTCGCCCCGTGGCTGGATCGAGGCGACGCTCGGCGCTCGACCGGGGCTGCGCTACGAGCGTGTCGACGGCACGGACCCCGTCGCCGTGCATGCCGTCACGTCGGCGCTCGCGCAGTACGTGCGCACGACGTCGAGGCCGGCGGTTCTGCACCTGTGCACCGTGCGCTACATGGGCCACGCCGGTACCGATGTCGAGGCGAGCTATCGCAGCCCGGCGTCAGTGCGGGCCGACTACACCCAGGACCCGATCCTCGGCACGGCACGGGCGTTGGTCGCGGCTGGTGCGTGCACGGCGGACGAACTGCTCGACGAGTACCTCACGATCCGCTCGAACGTCCGCAAGCTGGCCGTCGACCTGGCCGCGGAACCGACGCTGCAGTCCGTCGACGAGATCGTCGCGCCACTGTCACCGCGGCGGCCCGCTGTCGTCGCCGACACCGCCGCGGTCGCGGCCCCGGCCGACATCCGCGCCGCCGCGTTCGGCTCGGCCCTGCCCGAGCACGAGGCCCCGTTCACGCTCGCGCAGTCGATCAACGGCGCGCTCGCCGACGTTCTGGCCGCGCACCCGTCGGCGATCGTGTTCGGCGAGGACGTCGGCCTGAAGGGTGGCGTCTACGGCGTGACCCGCGGCCTGCAGAAGAGGTTCGGCCCGCCGCGCGTGTTCGACACGTTGCTCGACGAGCAGTCGATCCTCGGGCTCGCGCTCGGTGCCGGCGTGTCGGGGCTGCTGCCGATCCCCGAGATCCAGTACCTCGCCTATCTGCACAACGCCGAGGACCAACTGCGGGGCGAAGCGGCGAGCCTGTCGTTCTTCTCCAACGGCCAGTACCGCAACCCGATGGTGGTTCGCATCGCCGGGCTGGCGTACCAGAAAGGCTTCGGCGGTCACTTCCACAACGACAACGCGGTCGCCGTGCTGCGCGACATCCCCGGACTCGTGATCGCGTCCCCCGGGCATCCCGCGGACGCAGCCCCGATGTTGCGCACGTGCGTTGCGGCGGCGGCCACCGACGGCACCGTGTCTGCGTTCCTCGAGCCGATCGCGCTCTATCACCAGCGCGATCTGCACGAGCCCGGCGACGCGCTGTGGACCGCGCCGTACGCGCCGCCGGAGCACTGGCCCGCCGAGCACGTTGCCATCGGTCAGGGTCGGGTCGCCCACCACGGTGACGACGTGCTCGTCGTCTCGTGGGCCAACGGGCTGTTCATGTCGTTGCGCGCCGCGCGCCGTCTGGCCGGACTCGGGGTGTCATGCCGGGTCTTCGATCTGCGTTGGCTGGCGCCGCTGCCGATCGAACAGGTGCTGCAGCACGCCCGCGACGTCGGCCGTGTCCTCATCGTCGACGAGACGCGCCACTCCGGTGGCGTCGGCGAGGGCGTGATCGCCGGACTCGTCGAGGGCGGGTTCAGCGGACCGATCGCCCGGGTCGCAGCTCGTGACACGTTCATCCCGTTGGGCGACGCGGCCAACCTCGTGCTCGTCAGCGAGGACGAGATCGTGGCTGCGGCACAGCAACTCGCCGGTCGCTGACCCGTTCAGTCAGGGGGACCACCACAACTGGTACCGCGTCGCCAGGCCCGTTGCGACGACGAGAACGAGGCATTCGGCGATCTGCTCGACAGTTCCGAGCACGTCGCCGCTGACGCCGCCGATCTTGCGCGTGGTCAACCAGCCGACGACAAGCGCGGCGACGGCGCCGGCGGCGACGAACGGGCCGACCCACCAGCCGGCGGCGACGGCCGAGATCGCGATCGCGGTCATGACACCGAAGATCGCGTTGGCGCGGGGGAGCGTTCGCGCGTACTCGGCACCGAGGCCGTTTGGCCGGGCGACCGGCACCGCAGCCATCAGCGCGACGGCGGTGCCGCGGCCGATGGTGTGCGCCGCGACGGCGCACGCGAATGCGACGGCCGGCGACGCACCGAGCGCGGCCAGGCAGGCGATGCGCACGATGATCGTGCCGCACAGCGCGGCAACGCCGTACGACCCGTGCAGCGGGTCGTCGAGGATGCGCATCCGCTCGTCCACGGTCCACCCGCCGGCGAACGCATCGGCTACGTCGGCCAGGCCGTCCTCGTGGAACGCGCCCGTGACGAGCACACCGAGCATGACCGCCACCGACGCCGCCACGAACGCGGGGACGAGGTGGATCAGGCCGGCGGCGACGCCGCCCACGAACGCGCCGATCAGCGCGCCGGCCACCGGGAACCACGGAACTGCGGCGGACAGGCTGGGTTCACCCCCAGCTGGCACGGGCACTCGGGTGAGAAAGGCAAGAGCTGCGCGCAGGTTGCGCGGCATCAGCCGAACCACTCTCCGAACGTCGGCACGTCGGTGATGCCCGCGCACGCCATCGCCACGAGCGGTACTGCCGCCATCGCGCCGCTGCCCTCACCGAGGCGCATCTCCAGGTCCAGCAGCGGTTGCTTGCCGAGCCGCTCCAAGAGACGACGGTGGCCGGGCTCGGACGAGCAATGACCGACGAGGCAATGGTCGAGCGCGTGCGCGGAGATCGACGCGAGTGGCATGGCCGCTGCAGTCACGACGTATCCGTCGATCAACACCGGCAGGGCGCGGTGGCGGGCGGCGATGATGGCCGCTGCCATTGCGACGAGCTCGGCACCGCCGACCTCGCGCAACACCTCGAACGGATCGAGCACGCCGACGATGCGGGTGACTGCCTCGCGCACGGCCTCACGCTTGCGGGCCAGACCCTCGTCGTCGACACCCGTGCCGCGACCGACCCACGCGGCAACCTCGCCGCCGCCGAGTGCTGCGGCGACCGCTGCCGCCGCAGTGGTGTTGCCGATGCCCATCTCGCCAAGCACGAGCAGGTCTGCATCCAATGCGTCGACGGCATCGCGTCCGGCGGCGACGGCCTCGTCGAAGCGTTCAGCGGACATGGCCGGCTCGTATCGGATGTCACCGGTCGGCCGGCCCACCCCGATGTCGATGGCTTCCACGGACGCGCCGGCCACAGCGGCGAACGCAGTGATGGTGCTCTTGCCGGCGCGGTACGCGGCGAGCATCGCGGCGGTTACGTCGGTGGGGTACTTGCTGACGCCTGCAGCAGTGACGCCGTGATCGGCGGCGAAGATCAAGGCGGCGGGACGGCGCACAGCCGGTGTGACGGTGCGTTGCCAGCCGGCGGCCCATGCGGCGACGTCGTCGAGGCGAGCGAGAGCGCCGCTCGGGCGCAGGATGTCCGCGGCTCGCGCCGCGACGGCGTCGTGCGACGCCTGGTCGCAGTCGGGCATGTTCGCCACCGCGGCGCGCAGCCAGTCGGTGGCCGGCAAGGTGCCGGCGGGCCGCGAATCGTTCATGGCAGGAACTCCCAGGGATCGTGGAGGGCAAGCGCGCGGCCGGCGATCATCAACAGTGACCGCTGCGCGACCGCGGCCCACACGCGGTTCACGCGGCCGAGCAGATCGCGGTAGGTGCGTCCGAGCTCGGTCTCGGGATGCACTCCGAGGCCGACCTCGTTCGTCACTGCGACGACGTGCCCGCCACGCCCCGCGGCGATCGCCGCGGTCGCCGCTGCTTCCGCCATGATGACGTCGTCGGACCACCCGGCGTAGGACGCGTTGGATGTCCACAGCGTGATGCAGTCGATGATCAGCAGTTGACCATCGGGCACGGTTGCCATTGTGTCGCGCAGCAGGAGCGGCTCCTCGATCGTCGGCCACGAAGGTCGATCGCGACGGTGGCGTTCGATGCGCTGCATCATGTCGTGGTCGAGACGCGGTGCCGTGGCGATGAACGTGACGTCGCCACCATCGGCCTCGTGCTTCGTGCCGATCTCGACTGCGAGGTCGCTCTTGCCGCTGCGCGCACCGCCGAGGAGCAACGTGAGCATCAGTACTCGATGCCGCGCTTGGCGCGGATCCCCGCGTTGTACGCGTGCTTGACCTGGCGCATCTCGGTGACGGTGTCGGCGATCTCGATCAGCGCGTCGCTGGCGTCGCGGCCGGTGACGATGACGCTGGTGTGCGGCGGACGATCGCGCAGCGTGGCGATGACGTTGTCGGCGTCGATCCATGCCCAGTTCATGAGGTAGGTCAGTTCGTCGAGGACGACGAGGTCGTACTCGCCGGCCTGGATCAGTGCGCGGGCCTCGGCCCATGCCTGCTGCGCGAGGACCTTGTCGTGGTCGAGGTTCGCCGAATCCCACGTGAAGCCGTGGCCGAGCGCACGCCACTCCACCCCGAGCTGGCGACCGATCGATTCCTCGCCGACCTTCCAATCGCCGCTCTTGATGAACTGCAGCACAGCGACCTTCCAGCCGCGTGCGACACCGCGAATCATCACGCCGAAGGCCGACGAGCTCTTCCCCTTGCCGTCACCGGTGTTGACGATGAGCAGCGACTTGGCGCTGCGCAGCCCGTCGGGTCGTGGATCCTCGCGGGGTGCTTCGTTGTCGGTCATGGAGTCGCGAAGTCTAGGCACCGACTGGTAACGTCGTCACGCCCGGCTGGCCGGGTGAACCCAGTTCAGCGAAGCCGGTGAGATTCCGGCGCTGTCCCGCAACGGTGAAGCTGCCACGAGCAGACGAGTCCGGTCGCCTGACTGTGTTGCGCAACCCACAACCCTCGAGGCAAGGGTGGTTCGCGGACGAGGGTGAACCTCCAAACCGAATCCGTTCTTGTCCTCCAATCCTTTGGAGGATCTTTTCATGCTCAGGTTTATCCGGACCACCGCCCTGTGTAGCGCGGCGCTGCTCGCCCTCACGGCATGCGGCAGCGACGACAAGGCGGCCGACCCGACGTCCGCGCCCGCGTCGTCGACCCCCGCCACAGCTGCGGAGACCACGCCCGCGGCTCCCGACACCACCGCTGCGGTCGACACGTCGCTCCCCGCACCCGACAGCACGATCGCGCCCGACACGACCGCCGCCGGAGGCGGAGTGTCGGTCGAGGCCGCCAACGGCACGGTGTCGCTCGACGCGGCTGCGACGAAGATCGTCTCGATCTCGCCGACGCACACCGAGATGCTGTTCGCGATCGGAGCCGGCGACCAGCTCATTGCCGTCGACGACCAGTCCAACTTCCCGGCCGGAGCCTCCGCAGTCGCGTCCGACCTGTCCGGCTACACGCCGAACGTGGAGGCGATCGCCGCTTACGAGCCGGATCTTGTCGTGATGGCCGACGACTTCAACAACCTCATCCCGCAGCTCGAAGACGTCGGGATCACCGTCTGGTCCGGCCCGGCTGCCACCACGCTGGACGACGTCTACACCCAGATGGAACAACTCGGTGTGCTCACCGGCCACGTCGGGGACGCCGCCGAGGTCGCCGGGCAGATGCAGACTGATCTCGATGCGATCATCGCCGAGGTGCCCGAGTCGGAAGTGCCGCTGACGTACTACCACGAGCTCGACAACACACTCTTCTCGGTCACGTCTGACTCGTTCATCGGCCAGCTGTACTCGTTGGCGGGCCTGCAGAACATCGCCGACGACGCCGATCCGGGCAATGCCTACCCTCAGCTGAATGCGGAGTACGTCATCACCTCCGACCCGCAGCTGATCTTCCTGGCAGACGTCAAGTGCTGCGGCGAGTCGATCGCTTCGGTCTCGGCGCGAGACGGGTGGGCCGAGATCAGTGCCGTCAAGAACAACCACGTGATCGAACTCGACGACGACATCGCATCGCGGTGGGGACCGCGTGTCGTCGACTACATGCGCACGATCGTCGACGCGGTCAAGGCCGCAGCGGTGCCGGCAGGCTGATCCAACGATGAGCGTGGACGAGCGACTCAGCGTCGAGGGCACGGGCGCATCGCCGCGCACTCGGCGCTGGTGGCTCCCGGTCTCATTCGTCATCCTTGCGTTGGCGTTCGTGCTCGCCGCCTACATCGGGCCGGCGGGCACGATCTCCGGCGCGAACTGGCACCTGATCTGGACAGTGCGAATGCCGCGCGTTGTGCTCGCTGCCCTTGTTGGAGCGATGCTGTCCGTCGCCGGCGCGACCTATCAGGGCGCTTTCCAAAACCCGCTCGCTGATCCGTACCTGCTCGGCGTCGCAGCTGGCTCTGGGCTCGGCGCGACCATCGTCTTTGCGTTCGGTCGAGCTTCAACGCGTGGGTGGGTCATCGATCCGCTGCCGCTCGCGGCGTTCATCGGCGGGCTGACCGCCGTTCTGGTGACCTACTTGATCGGGGCCGCGTTCGGCTCGTCACGGTCGTCGCTCACGCTCGTCCTCGCAGGAGTCGCGGTGACATCACTCGTCACCGCGATCCAGACGTTCATCCTCTACCGCAACAACGATGTGATCCGCGAGGTCTACAGCTGGATCCTCGGCCGGCTCAGCACGGCGACATGGCGCGACGTGAGGTTGGTGGCCCCCTACATCGTCGCCAGTTGCGTCGTGCTGCTGCTGCATCGCCGCCATCTCGATGTGCTGCGCGTCGGCGATGACGAAGCCGCCGCGCTCGGCGCGCGGGTCGGCCGGGTTCGTTTGATCGTCGTCGTCGCGGCCACATTCGGTACCGCCGCCGCAGTGTCGGTGAGCGGCCTCATCGGGTTCGTCGGCATCGTCGTGCCGCACGCGATTCGGATGCTCGCCGGCGCGAGCTATCGCCGACTGATCCCGCTCACGATCGTGCTCGGCGCTGCGTTCCTGATCCTGACCGACATTCCTGGGCGGGTGCTGAACGACGGTGCCGAGACGCCGATCGGCGTGGTGACGGCGTTCTTCGGTGCGCCGTTCTTCATCGTGGTCCTGCTCCGCCGGCGGCTGGCCCGCTGATGTTTGGGCTCTGATGAGTTCGGTGACGTTCGAGTCGTTGTCGGTTCGGTACGGCAAGAAGACCGTCGTGCACGACTTCAACGACACTGTGCGGCCGGGGGAATGGTTGTGCCTGATCGGGCCGAACGGCGCGGGCAAGTCGTCCATCCTGCGCGCCACGGTCGGCCTCGCCCGCCACACCGGCACGATCAGCGTCGACGGTTCGCCGCTGTCGTTGCGAACACCACGCCGACGCGCCGAGTTGGTCGCGTACGTGCCGCAGACGCCGCTGCTCCCGGCCGAGATGTCGGCGTTCGACTACGTGCTGCTCGGCCGCAACCCGTACATCGGCTACTTCGGCTCGGACACAGCGCACGACCGCGAGATCGTCCGTGGCGTGCTCGATCGACTGGACCTGGCCCGGTTCGCCGACCGCGACCTGTCGTCACTCAGCGGCGGCGAGCAGCAGCGTCTCGTCATCGCCCGCGGCCTGGCCCAGGAGGCGTCGATCCTGCTGCTCGACGAGCCGACGAGCGCGCTCGACATCGGTCACCAGCAACAAGCGCTCGAGCTCGTCGACAGGCTGCGTCGCGAGAACGGCCTGACCGTGATCTCGGCGATGCACGACCTGACCCTGGCCGGCCTCTACGCCGATCGCCTCGCACTGTTGCACGAGGGCCATCTCGTCGTCGCCGGCACCGCAGCTCACGTGCTGCGCGCCGAGACGCTGGAGGAGTTCTACGGCGTCAGCGTCGCCGTGCACCACGAAGCCGACGGCACCGTCGTTGTGGTCCCCAAACGAGTCGGCTGAGGATGAAAGCGCAGTGGAACTGTCAAGAGCGGCGACGCATGCATCTTGACAAACCACGGAGAGTGAGACGTTGTCACGCTGCGTGAAGTCCGTGTTAGAGTGCCTCCAACCGCACGCCACCTGGGGGTTTTCCATGGATATCACCGAACTGCAACACGGAACCTTGATTCGCGGCGCGACGGTCGACGCTACTGCGAACCGTGAGAAGCGCCGTCAACGCAGGCTGCTGCGCGCGGTCGTCCTGCTCGGACTCCCACTCGCGTGGTTCTGGTACCGCGAGTTGAGCGGCAATCCGGTCACGCCCGGCTTTCCGGCTTTCATCACCGCCAATCCCGAGCTGACGATCCTCGGGCTCATGCTCGTGCTGATCGGCGGCATGGCGTTCCTGCCCTACATCGCCGCCGGCAAGTCGCCGCACACATTGCTGCGGGCGTCGGATTCGCAGATCCGCCTTGCGGACGTCGTCGGTGCCAACGAGACGCGCCGCGAAGCGATCGACACGCTCAACCTGTTCCTCAACCATCAGACCTTCGCCGACGAGCTCGGGGGCAGCCCGCGTCGTGGCGTGTTGTTCGAAGGCCCTCCCGGCACCGGCAAGACCTACCTCGCCAAGGCGATGGCGGCCGAGGCCGGCGTCCCGTTCCTGTTCGTCTCCGCCAGCGAGTTCCAGTCGATGTTCTATGGCCAGACCAACCGCAAGATCCGCAAGTACTTCAAGGATCTGCGCATGCACGCTCGCCACGAGGGTGGCGCGATCGGCTTCATCGAGGAGTTCGACGCCATCGGTGGCGCTCGCGCAGGGATGGGCGGCAGTGGCTCACGAGACGGCAGCGCCGGCATCGTCAACGAACTGCTCGTCCAGATGCAGAGCTTCGACCTGCCGACCGGTTGGCAGAAGCTCAAGTCGAAGTGGATCGACAAGATCAACGCGCTGCTGCCCGAGGGCTCGGAGCTGCCCCGCCCGAAGGGCCAGACTGCGAACATTTTGTTGATCGCAGCGACGAACCGCGCCGCCGACCTCGACCCCGCACTGCTGCGCCCGGGCCGCTTCGACCGCTTGATCCACTTCGGTCTGCCGCCTCGCGCCGACCGCTTGGAGATCTCGCAGTACTACCTCGATCGCAAGCGGCACGCGACCTCGGTCACGGCCGACTTCGTGGCCGACCTGTCCGCCGGATACACGCCGGTGCGCATCGAGCGCCTGCTCGACGAGGCGCTCATCATCGCCGTCCGCCACGGTCGCCGGGCGATGACCAGCGAAGACGTCGTCGAGGCCCAACTCGTGACCGAGATCGGGCTCTCGCACGAGGTCGGCTACCACCCCGAGGAGCGCAATCGGGTCGCCATCCACGAAGCCGGACACGCACTCACCGCCGCGCTGTGCTCACGTGACATCAAGATTGCCTCCATCCTGCGGCGCGGCAGCGCGCTCGGGCTCGTGTCGCACGGCGACGCGGAAGAGCGCCAGCTGAAGACGCCGTCCGAGGCCGGCGATCTGATTGCGATCGCGCTCGCCGGCCGCGCCGCCGAGATCCAAGAGCTCGGCGAAGCGAGCAGCGGCATCGCGTCTGATCTGGCGGTTGCCACCACGATGGCCTCCCAACTCGTCGGCCAGTTCGGTGCCGGCGACAGCTTGATCAGCCTCGAGGCCTCCGGCAGCGCGCTCAGCAACAACCTCGTCGCCAAGGTGCTTGCCGACGAGCCGTCACGCAAGAAGGTCGACGCGATCCTCGACGCCGCCGCGGACCGCGCAGCGTGCATGGTGCTCGAGTACCGCGACGCGCTGATGGGCATCGCCCGCGCGCTGCTCGAGCACGACGAGCTGTCCGGCCCGGAGATCCACGCGATCGTCGCCGACAACGCACACAGCTCGGCCGCCTGACCCCCCGGCGTACCCGGTCAGAGTTCGACGGTGCCGCTGACGCAGCTCACGGCGTCGCCGCCGACCCAGATGCCGCCTTCGGCGTCGGCGCCGATGTACACGCGCCCGGCGCGGCCGAGGATGGTTCCTTGCGCGGCGACGTAGGGCGGCCTGAACCGGCCAGCACCGACCAGCCACTGCGCGGCTGACGCGTTGAGGCTGCCGGTCACGGGATCTTCGAACGTGATGCCGTCGGCCGGGAAGAACGCGCGCACCTCGTAGGCGAACGGCGACCCAGCTGCGTGAGCGCCGATCACGCCGAGCTTCAACTCCGTGTTCGCCGGCTTGATCGCGAGCACTTCGTCCGCCGACCAGAGCAAAATGCCGAGCCAGCCGGGACCGTTGTCGATCCACTGCGAATCCACGACCGCGTCGGGCGAGATGCCCAATGCGGCAACGGCTTCGGCGAGCGTTGCGTCGTCGACCGGTCCGGTGCGCAACATCGCCGGCGCGCCGAACGCGAGCCGGCCGTCGACACCACGACGGATGTCGACCAGGCCGATGGCCGACTGTTGCACGATGCGATCGTCGTGCTGAGGCGTGGCACCACTGGCGAGCCAGGCGTGGCACGACCCGATCGTGGGATGGCCGGCGAAAGGCAGCTCGGTCGTCGTCGTGAAGATGCGCACGCGGTAGTCTGCGCCGGCATCGGTCGGCGGCATCACGAACGTCGTCTCGGAGAAGTTGGTCCAGTTCGCGAAGCGCTGCATCTCGTCGTCGCGCAGCCCGTCACCGTCTATAACAACTGCGAGGGGATTGCCGCGGTACGGAACCGCGGTGAACACGTCGACTTCGGCGAACCTGCGTTGCATTCCGCCAGTGTGCCCGCTTCGACGACATGTCGCAGTTGTCGAGCACGAGCCGACGGTTGAACGGGGGTGTCGATACGCTCGATTCGGAGGTGCCGCGATGGCGCTGGTCTGGATTGTGATCGCGTTGCTGCTCATCGGAGTGGAACTGCATCACCTGGCGTTCTTCGCCGTGTTCGGATCGGCGGGTGCCGTGGCTGCCGCTGTCGTTGCTGCGTTCGCTCCGTCTGCGATCCCGGTGCAGATCGTCGTCGGGGTCGCTGTCGCCGGGGCCGGGGTCGTGCTGGTCCGCCCGCACATGAGCCATGCCTTCGCTCGGCGTGGACCGGGCGTGGTGATCGGCGGCGTGCACGGTGGTCTCGTCGGGGCCCGTGGCGTCACGATCGATCACGTCGGTGTCGACCCGAACGGGCACGTGAAGCTGCTCGGCGAGAAGTGGTTGGCCGTCTCGCTGGACGCCGAACAGATCCCGCCGGCTACGTCGGTCATCGTCACCAAGGTCGTCGGAACAACGCTGACGGTTCGCGCCGCCGCAGAACATTGGGAGCTCTCATGATCGCCATCGGTCCCTTCGCCATCACTGGCCTCATCGTCGCCGGTGTCATCGTCCTGATCCTGCTCGCGATGCTGCGCAAGATGGTCAACATCGTGCAGCAGGGCGAGGTCGGCGTCGTCAAGCGGCTCGGCGAGTATCGGCGCACGCACGAACCCGGTCTGGTGATCATCGGGCCGTTCATCGACTCGCTGCAGCGGGTGGACATGCGCGAGATCCCGGTGCCGGGTGATCGCCAGGAAGTGATCACGCGAGACAACGTGGTCGTCACCGTCAACGCAACGATCTTCACTCAGATCGTCGATGCCAAGCAGGCACTGTTCAGCGTGGCCAACTTCGACGTTGCCATCGACGCATTGGCCCGTACCGCACTGCGTTCCGTGATCGGCACGCTGTCGTTGGACGAGGCGTTGTCCGAGCGCGAGCGGATCAACACCGACGTGCAACTGCAGATGGAAGCGGTCACGGACAAGTGGGGCATCCGCATCGCTCGCATCGAGATCGTCGAGATCACGCCGCCCCCGAAGATCCTCGAAGCGCTTGCGCTGCAGAAGCAGGCCGATCAGGAGAAGCGGGCCAAGATCCTGCAGTCCGAGGGTAGCCAGCAGTCCGCGATCAACATCGCCGACGGCGCCGCCAAGGCCGCGATCCGCGCCGCCGAGGGAGAGCGCGAGGCGGCGATCCTGCGCGCCGAGGGCAACCGGCAAGCGTTCATCCTCGAAGCCGAGGGGCGGGCGCAGGCGATCGCCAGCGTCTACACCGCGATCTCGACCGCGCAGCCTGACGCCGCATTGATCGCGATCTTGCAGCTCGAGACGCTCGCCAAGTTCGCCGACAGCGACAACACCAAGATCGTCGTGCCGTTCGAGAGCGCTGCGATGCTCGGTGCGGCCCAGACGCTCAAGTCCGTGCTCGACACCGTCCCCGCCCGCTGACCTGGGTAGTGCTGCTGGGCCGGCGAACCGGCCCAGCAGCTGCCCCTACCGAGAAAGCCAGCTGTGAATGGTCTTCTCGTGCGCTGAACGGCTGAGCACCGTTCGAGCCCATGCGCCCCCGGTGGGTTGAGGGTTCGATCAGTTCTGTTGGCGCACGACTTCGTCGGGGACCACGTCGGGCAGCAGCATCCAACCGCGGCTGCGTACGGTACGGATGGCCTCCGGCCCGAGCGCCCGGCGCAACCCGACCAGGATCGAGTCGCACCGGCGTTCGCTCAGGTTCTCGAAGCCCGCGCGGCGCGCCAGCTCGCGGCGGCTGACGACTTTGCCAGCACTTTCCGCGAGCGCGAGTAGAACAGCCCGCTCTTGTGTGCCCAAATGCCCGAGGGGGTCGTTGGCATTTGAACCGGGGGTCACAAGAGCAGGGCTGAACACTGGACCGACCATACGATCGCCGGATTTCTCGCGTGTTCGACGTGTGTGAACGGCGTGTGAAACGGCCGGGGTTGGCGGTCGGGGCCGGTCGGGAGCAGACTTCCGAGCATGGATCTCAGCTATTCCGACGCCGACGAGGACTTCCGCAAGGAGATCCGTTCCTGGTTGGAGGAGCATCTCCCCGACGGGTGGTTCGAACCCGGCTTCGAGTTGTCGTCCGACGAGCGCAAGGCGTTCAACGAGTCGTGGCCGCGCACGCTGTTCGAGGGCGGTTGGATCTGTGCCACCTGGCCGACCGAGTACGGCGGCAAGGGCCTGTCGACGATGCAGGGTGTGGTGCTGTCCGAGGAGTTCGCGCGAGCGAAGGCTCCACTGCGGGCCGACTTCTTCGGCGACACCCTGGTCGGTCCGACCATCTTGCAGTGGGGCACGGAGGAGCAGAAGAAGGAGTTCCTGCCGAGGATCCTGAACGGCACGATGCGCTGGTGCCAGGGTTTCAGCGAGCCGAACTCGGGGTCGGATCTGGCCAGCCTGAAGACATCGGCGATCTTGGACGGCGACGAGTGGATCATCAACGGCCAGAAGGTCTGGACGACGCAGGGCCATCACGCCAACTACTGCTTCTTGCTGACCCGCACCGATCCCGACGCTCCGAAGCACAAGGGCATCTCGTATCTCCTCGTGCCGATGGACCAGCCCGGCGTCGAGGTGCGCGGCATCACCCAGCCCGACGGCACCGCCGAGTTCTGCGAGGTGTTCTTCGACAACGCCCGCTGCCCGAAGGACTACGTCGTCGGTGGCGTGAACAACGGCTGGAAGGTCGCCAACTCGACGCTCGCGTTCGAGCGCGGCATGAGCGCCACCACTGGGTTCCGGCGCTTCGAGGAGGAGTACCGGTTGATGGTCGAGGTCGCACGCGACAACGGAGCGATCGACGATCCGTCCGTCCGCCAGCGGCTGATGCAGTACTACTCGAAGATCCAGATCCTTCGCTTCAACGGGTTGCGTTCGCTGAGCGCGACGTTGAACAACACCAAGGATCTCGGCGTCGCTGCGCTCGGCGCGACGAACAAGATGTTCTGGTCGGAGATGCACAAGGCGGCGATGGAGCTCGCGCTCGACATCTTCGGCGCGGCGGCGATGCTGGTCGACACGGGCGTCGACGCCGGATCGTGGCCGGGCACCGGTCGCGACAACCGCCGCCCGGGATATCCGGTCAGTCCGATGATGAGCGCGTTCTTCTTCAGCCGCAGCGAGACGATCTGGGGTGGCACGAGCCAGATCCAACGCAACATCGTCGGCGAGCGTGTCTTGGGCCTCCCCAAAGAGCCGTCCTGATTGCCTCGCCGGCCGGTCGAGTTCACGCTCCAGAAACATCACCTGACCGCCGATCTGCGACACTGGCGACGTGACAGTCACCGATCTGCGCGTCCACGCCGGGGCCTACGACGAGCTGTTGCAACCGGACGGGACTGCTCGCCCTCATGCAGCCGTGTTGGTCGACACGTTGCGACGCCTCGGGGTCGATGAACTGCAGGCCCGTCAGGACCACGCCGACATCGACATCCTCACGATGGGCATCACGTTCACCGTCTACTCCGACGGTCGCGGCATCGACCGGGCGTGGCCGTTCGACGTGATCCCGCGCGTCATCGACGCGACGGAGTGGCGCGTGATCGAGGCCGGCCTGATCCAGCGACTGCGCGCGCTGAACATGTTCATCGACGATCTCTACAACGACCAGAAGGTCATCGCCGATGGGGTCTTCCCCGCAGAGCTGCTGGAAGGTTCGGTCAACTTCCGCCCGGAATGCCGTGGCGTGCACCCGAAGTTCGGCGTGTGGGCGCACATCAGCGGCAGCGATCTCGTGCGCGACGTCGACGGAACGGTGTACGTGCTCGAAGACAACCTGCGCGTGCCGAGCGGTGTCAGCTACATGATCGAGAACCGCCTGATCGCGAAGCGTGCGTTCGCCGACGTGTTCGAAAAGCACAGTGTCGAACCGGTCGACGGCTACACCGACGAACTGCTCGCACTGTTGACGTCACTCGCCCCGGGCAGCATGGCCAACGCCACCGTCGTGGTGTTGACGCCCGGCGTCTACAACTCGGCGTACTTCGAGCACGGCTTCCTGGCGCAGCGCATGGGCGTGCCGCTCGTCGAGGGTCGCGACCTGTTCGTCGACAGCGACGACTCGGTGTTCATGCGCACCATCGACGGGCCGAAGCGGGTCGACGTGATCTATCGCCGCATCGACGACATGTTCCTGGATCCGGAGGCATTCCATCCCGAGTCGACGCTCGGTGTGCCCGGTCTGATGCGGGCATGGCGGGCCGGCAAGGTCGCGATCGCGAACGCGCCCGGCGCCGGTGTGGCCGACGACAAGGTGGTCTACGCCTGGGTGCCGGACCTGATCCGCTACTACCTCGGCGAGGAACCGCTGCTGTCGAACGTGCCCACGTATCGGTGCATGTATCCCGACGAGTGTGAGTACGTGATCGAGCACATGCGCGAACTCGTCGTCAAGCCGGCCAACGAGAGTGGTGGCACGGGCCTGCTGATCGGCAACCGGGCCACCGATGCCGAAGTCGCCGAACGCAGCGCGGCCATCCTCGCCGACCCACGCAACTGGGTTGCGCAGCCGATCCTGTCGCTGTCGACCGCACCCACCTTGTGCGACGGTCAGATCCAGCCGCGCCACCTCGATCTGCGTCCGTTCATCCTCAGTGGTGCGGGCGGTTACGTGACCGCCGGCGGCCTGACCCGGGTGGCCCTGCGTGAAGGATCGCTCGTCGTGAACTCATCGCAGGGTGGCGGGAGCAAAGATACGTGGGTGATCCAGACCAACGATGCCCTGAGCTGACTGCAGACGTGACCTGATGGCATTGCTGTCGCGTGTTGCCGAGCAGTTGTACTGGGCGGCGAGGTACTTGGAGCGGGCCGAGGACACGGTCCGAATCGTTCGCGCCTACACCGATGTGATCGTCGATCTGCCGACATCGGTGGTCAACTCGTGGGAGCCGCTGCTCGCCGTGACCGGCACGCAGAGCCTGCACGACGCACACCACGCACGCCGCGACGAATCGTCGATCATCAGCTTCCTCGTCGCCGACGACGCGAACGGCAACTGCATCGTGACGTGCGTGGCCAACGCTCGCGAGAACCTGCGCTCGTGCCGCGAGGTGCTGCCGCGCGATGCATGGCAGGTCGTCAACGACTTGTACCTGTACGTGTCTGCGCATCGCTCCGACGGTGTCAGCCGGCGCAGCCGCTCGCGTTTCGCCGATCGGATCATCGCCGACTCACAGCGCCTCGACGGCATCCTCAGCGCGACCATGAGCCGCGACCATGCGTACGAGTTCCTGCGCATCGGCCAGGCACTGGAGCGCGCGGACATGACGACGCGGGTGCTCGGCGTTCGCGCCGCAGCGTTGCTGAATGCGAAGAACGCCGAAGGGCCCGACGTCTTCGCCGAAGTGCAGTGGATGGGTGTGCTGCGGTCGTTGTCGGCGTTGCAGATGTACCAGCGGGCGACGCGCTCGCCGATCGACGGCACGTCGGTGATCGACTTCCTGCTCCACGATCGGGCGTTCCCGCGCAGTGTGATGTCGTGTCTGCTGAGCATTCGCGATTCGCTCGCCCGGCTGCCGCGCGGCGACCAGATGTCGCCCGTGTTGGGTGAAGTGTTTTCCACGGCCGCGCAGGTGAGCGGCGACGCGCACGACGGCGCCGAACTGGACGCTGAGATCGACCTGCTGCAAGCTGCGCTCGGCGAATTGAACGATGCCATCATCTCCACCTATGTCGCCCACGAGTAGCGAATTGCTGCCCGGCTACACCGTCGGCGGCGACGGGTACGACGAGGTGGTCGCAGCGTCCGGCGAGACGCGACCGACGTGGCTGCAGCTGTCGCGTTCGTTGTCACGGTTGACCATCGCCGATCTGCTCGACCGGCAACGCCAGGCCGATCGGCTCGTCGAGGCCGAGGGCGCGAGCTACCTGTTCCACGACAGCGGCCGTGACACGAGCCGTCCGTGGCGGCTGGATCCGGTGCCACTCGTGCTCGGCGGTGCGGAGTGGGCGACGATCGAGCGCGGCGTTGCGCAGCGGATGCGCCTGCTGGACCGCGTGCTGGCCGACTCCTACGGCGAGCGACGACTGATGCGCAACCGGGTGCTGCCGTCGGCAGCGGTGTTCGGCTCGCCCGGCTACACCACCGCGGCGCAGGGTCTGGTCCCGACGAGCGGCCGATGGCTCGTGGTCTACGCGGTGGACCTGCTGCGCTTGGCCGACGGTTCGTGGCGTGTGCTGCGCGACGTGACGGACGCGCCGTCTGGCGCTGGCTACGCACTGGTGAACCGCAACGTCAGCGCGCAGTTGTTCCCCGAAGCCGTCCGTGAGGCCGCACCGCTGTCGCTTGCGCCGTTCTTCGCCGACATGCGTGCCGCGTTGGAGGCCGCTGCGCCGCCGCAGCGCACCAGCCCACGAACCGTCGTGCTGTCCGGTGGGATCGGCCACTCGTCGTACTTCGAGCACAGCTACCTCGCCGCCCACCTCGGCTACCACCTGGCCGAGACCGGCGATCTCGTCGTGCGTGACGGCAGCGTCTGGCTGCGCTCGCTGAGTGGCCTGGAATCGGTTGATGTGTTGCTCCGACGGGTCGAGAGCGATGCGATGGACCCACTCGAATCGACCGGCCCCGGCAGCGAGGGCGGTGTCCCCGGTCTGACCCGTGCGGCGCGCACCGGCACCGTGGGGCTGGCAAACGCGCTCGGCTCGGGTCTGGCCGGTTCGATGACGCTGCTGCCGTTCCTTCCCGCGGTCGCCCAAGCCTACGGCGAGAACCTGGAGCTCCCGTCGCTGGACACGTTGTGGTGCGGCAGCGCGTCGGGCCTGGCCGACGTGTTGGCCGATCCACGGCGCTTCGTGCTCCACGATGTGCGCCTCGGCACCACCGTGTTCGGCTCGCAACTCGACGATGCCGCTCTCACGCGCTGGCGCACGCTCGCCGAGGACGAGCCGTACCGCCTGGTGGCGCAGGAGAAGGCCGACTTCGCGACTGGCCCGGTGCTTCGCGCTGACGGCATCAGCCCCGCGACGTCGGTGCTCCGCGTCCTGGCCGTGGCCGGCAAGCAGGGCATCTCCGTGATGCCCGGCGGACTGGCACGCGTGATGGACCCTGCGATCCCCATCGTCCATCAGGTCAGCGGGCTGGCCAAGGACGTGTGGGTGCTGGACGACCGGCCCGACCGCCAACTGCCGATCAGCGTGCGCCGCACGCGGGCGATGCCGCAGGTCGACCTGCGCGAGTCCCTGCCGACACGCGCTGCCGAGGCGATGTACTGGGTCGGCCGCAACGCCGAACGGGCCGAGGCGATCACCCGCGCCACGCTGGCCGCTGTCACGATGATGCAGAGCGATCCTGCCCTGTTGACGGTTGCTGAAGGCGCCTGGCGGCGCGCGGTCGGTGCGGCCTTGCGCGGTCTGGCCGGCGGGGCCGAGACTGCTGCCGACGCCGCGATCGCGTCGCCGGAGCACGAGATGCGCGCTGCGGTCGCGGCGAGCCTCACGGGCGACGACGGGCTGCCTGCGTCACTGAGGGGTTTGAGCCGCGCGGCCAGCAGCGGCCGGCAGTTCCTGAGCGCGACGACGTGGCGATTGCTCGGCGAGCTGGGGAGCGACCAGGTCCGTCTCGGTGCGGATGTGTCGAGCGCGTACGACACCGGCATTCGCCAGCGGTTGGATGCGATCCTCGTCAACCTCAGCTCGCTGTCCGGACTGTTCAACGAGAGCACCGTGCGCGGGCCGGCGTGGCGATTCCTGGAGATCGGCCGCCGCGTCGACCGGGCCTTCGCGGTGCTCACCATGTTCGAGTCGGTGGTGTCGCCCGCGCCTTCCGGCGCTCGGAACAGCCTGTTCGACTACGTGCTCGCGACGAGCGAGAGCCTCGTTGCCTACCGCCGCCGCTACCGCTCCGATGCCGTGCTCGACGCGCTCGTCGATCTGCTGATCCTGGACGACTCCAACCCGCGGGCGCTCGCGTTCCAACTCGACCAGCTGCGGAGCCAACTGACGTTGCTGCCGGCCCGTGACGGCACCAGCCAGCTCGCCGCGTCGATCGACGATGCGAGCGCGGCGCTGATCGAGGTCAGCTGGCTGTCCGCTGACGCCGACCATCGCGGTGCCGATGGTCGACGGGCAGCGATCGACCGCTTTGTCACGGCGGCTCGTGCCCCATTGGTGTCGTTTGCTGGTCAACTGGTGACTGTGTACTTCAACGACCCGACGCGGATGCGCCAACTGATGCGTGCAGGCAACCGATGACGCGCTACTCCGTTCGGCACCGCACCTTCTACCGCTACGGGCAAAAGATGAGCAGCGGGCAGAGCATCGGCCACCTGCGGCCTCGCGACACGCCGAACCAGGACGTCGTATCGGCGTCGATTGCAGTCGAACCTGCGCCCGAGGACCGCACATCGTGGATCGACTCGTTTGGCAACCCCGTCGACTCGTTCACCATCACCGCCCGCCATGAGACGCTGGAAGTGGTGTCGATGTGCTCGGTCGACGTGCGCGTGCCCATCGTGCCCGCGCTGGACGAGGCGTGGGAGAACGTCATGGCCGCGATGTCCACCGGACTCAGCGACGACGAGATCTCCGCGCAGCAGTTTGCACTGCCGTCTCCGTTCGTGCCCTACATGTTCGAACTGCACGCGTTGGCGAAAGAGACGTTCACCAAGAGCCGGCCGTTCGGGGACGCGCTACGCGCGCTGACGCATCTGATCTTCTCGACGTACTCGTTCGACCCACACTTCAGCGACGTGTCCACGCCGCTGGAGGACGTGGTCGCCCACCGCCGCGGCGTGTGTCAGGACTTCGCCCACCTGATGATCGGTGCGATGCGAGCGATCGGGTTTGCCGCCCGCTACGTGAGTGGCTACATCGAGACCGACCCGCCCGCGGGCGAGACCAAGCTGATCGGCAGCGACGCGTCGCACGCCTGGTGTTCGGTATACGTTCCCGGCCACGGTTGGATCGACGCCGATCCCACCAACGACCAGCTCCCTCCACGTCGTCACATCACCGTTGCCTGGGGCCGCGACTACGGCGACGTCCCCCCGCTGCGTGGCGTCGTCCTCGGCCCCGCCAGCACCCAAGCCATGACCGTCGAAGTCGACGTCACCCGCACGATCCCCTGACATCCCCGCGACCGACGGCTGCGGCGATCGCGCCCAGAACGCCGGCCGCGCCCGCGGCGAGACGCATCTGGGTGCCGAAACCTCCGACCCTGAAGCGTCGGAGCACCCAGAACACCCCCTACGGCCGGTCAGGCCATGGTGTTGGGGTAGTACTGGCCGGGTTGAAGGGCGGCGACGTCGGCGGTGAAGTTCGAGGCGAACGGCCATGCGTCTTCCTCGCCGGGCAGCGGAACTTGGTTGAACCGGCCGAGTTCGCCGCCGCCGGCCCGTTCGTTGCCGACCAATGACCACGCTTGACGCTTGTAGGTCCAGTTGTCGGGCTGCAGGCGGTGGCACTCGTTGAAGTGCCGGATCGCCGCGTCGCGATTGTCGGCGCGCCAGAGATGGTTGGCCAGCTCGAAGTGAGCGGCCGCGCTCGACACGTTTCTTCCACGTGGTTGCGATGTCGCGACCACCTCGTCCGGAGTCATCGCGTAGCGGCTCTGCGCGCCGTGCTGAGCCCAGTCTCGGATCGCATCCGGATAGGCGTCGCGGTCCTGCCCGCCCTGAAGAATGTTGGCCAGGATCGGCCCGGTCGTTCCGGACTCGGCCGCCTGGCGAGCCCGTTCCGCGAGCATTTTGCGCATCGACTCGGGATACTCACTTCGCCCCGGCCAACCCGGCTCGGGCGGACGCACGATGACGCCGTCCTCGTTGATCCAGATCACGTTTGGAATGTTGACGACACCGAACAACCTGTCGAGCAGGTGTGTGGGATCGAGGAGCGACGGATGCTCCGCACGTGCTGCCTCGATGAACGGTCGAGACGCTTCAGGTCCGCTCAGCTCCAACGACACCGTAACGATCTCGACACCGGCATCGACGAGTTCGCTGCGCAGCGCCTGCCACACGGGCAGGTCGAAGCGGCAGCCTCAATACGGTGCCCAGGCGACCATGACGACCTTGCGACCGCGCAGCGACGACAGCCTGAACTCGTTGCCGTCGAGATCGTCGAGCACCAGCTCGGGGGCCACGGCCGTGGCCAGCGAACGACCATTGAACGACTCGGGACCAAGCGCCCAGAGGCCGGCCGTCTCGTTGTGGACCATGGCCATGCCGAGCCGCTGGGCGACCAACGCGACGTCGAACTCGCCGTGGATCGGTACGCACACGTCGCCCTTGCACGCGCCCTCCGGTTTGATCGCCCAACCGGTCGAGCGCTCGAATGTGGTCGCGTCGACATCGAGCCGTTCGAGGATCATCTTCGGACTTTATCGCCCCCGGCATCGACCAATCGGACGTGCTCGCCGCCCATGTCATGATGAATGCGACCATGTGTGACGCACATGTCGCCGACGCTTTGGGTGACTCACTTGGCACAATGGGAGACCGATCGCCTGCGCGTTGCCATCCAGAGGAGTCCATGCACCATGAATCATCGACGTGAAGGAGCGCTTCAGTCGGGGTTGCCACGATGAGCCGGGGCAGCGTGTCCGGGGTGGACACCAACTTCCGACCGCCGGCCACCACCGTCCCCGACCTGGCTGTGGTCGCCGATCTGTACGTGACGGCGCTGAAGACGGGTCGCCGGCCGATCCAGGCGATCATGGAGAAGTACAACGTTGACCGGGCATCGGCGAAGTTGTGGCCGACCCTGTGCCGCGACGCCGGTTTGCTGCCGCCGCGCGATCAGCCGCAGTTCGTCCCTGATCCGGACGACAACGACGGCCTCGGTTCCCGCCTGATCAGCTGACGCGTCACGGCTCAGGACTCGATGTCCGGAAACCGCTGATCCTCACGTCTGAAATCCACCAGACTGGGACCGTGAACTCGGCACTCCTGAACGATGCGGAACAGTGCTACCGGGCGGTGTCGAGCCGGGATCGGCGCTTCGACGGTTGGTTCGTGACGGCCGTGCGCACGACCGGCATCTACTGCCGGCCGTCGTGTCCGGCGATCACGCCCAAGCGCGCCAACGTGTCGTTCTTCGCCTCGGCCGCCGCAGCCCAGCGCAACGGCTTTCGGGCCTGCAAGCGTTGCCGGCCCAACGCCACTCCCGGCTCGCCGGAGTGGAACACGCGGGCCGACGTGGTTGGGCGGGCGATGCGGTTGATCGCCGACGGCGTCGTTGACCGTGAGGGCGTCGGTGGGCTGTCGTCGCGGCTCGGCTACAGCGATCGCCAGCTCAACCGGCTGATCAGCGCCGAGCTCGGCGCAGGTCCGCTCGCGCTCGCTCGCCTGCAGCGAGCCCAGACCGCGCGTCTGCTGATCGAGACGACGACGATGTCGTTCACCGACGTCGCATTCGCGGCCGGGTTCTCCAGCGTGCGCCAGTTCAACGAGACGGTGCGCGAGGTGTTCGCCGCGGCGCCGTCCGAGCTGCGCTCGCGGCGTGGGCGCGAGCCCGTCGGTCCGGGCTCCGTGCGCGTCCAGCTGCCGCACCGCATGCCGTTCGACGCGGCGACGGTCTTCGCGTTCTTGGGTCGGCGCGCCGTGCCCGGCATCGAGTCGTGGGACGGCACGACGTACAGCAGGGTGCTGCGCCTTCCGCACGGTCTCGGCATCGTCGCGCTGCGCCCCGACACTGAACTGCCGGTCGTGCACTGCGAGTTGCGCCTCGACGATTGGCGCGACCTGCAAGCGGCGGTGCAACGCTGTCGCCGCCTGCTGGATCTGGACGCCGATCCCGTCGCGATCGACGAGACGTTGTCCGCCGACGGCGTGCTGCGCCCCCTCGTCGAGGCCCGTCCCGGCTTGCGGTCTCCGGCGCACGTCGACGGCGTCGAGCTCGCCGTGCGCGCGGTGCTCGGTCAACAGGTGTCCGTCGCCGGTGCGCGCACGCTGGCCGCCCGGCTCGTGCGTGACCTCGGCGAACCACTCGCCCACCCGTACGGCGAGCTGACCCACGCGTTCCCGACCGCCGCCGCGATCGCGGCGATGGACCCAGATCGATTGGCGATGCCGCAGTCGCGCAAGCGGGCGTTGCTCGGCATGTGCGCCGCGCTCGCGAGTGGGGACGTCGCGATCGACGCGGGGGTGGACCGGGCCGATATGGCGGCGCGCCTGCTCGCGCTACCCGGCCTCGGCCCATGGACGGTGTCGTACATCTCGATGCGCGCACTCGGTGATCCGGACGTGTTCTTGCCGACCGATCTCGGTGTGCGCCACGGTCTGGAACGCCTCGGCCACGACGGATCACCACAGGCCGCGACGGCGACGGCCGACGCGTGGCGGCCGTGGCGCAGCTACGCGCTGCATCATCTGTGGGCTCAACTGTGACGAGCGAGGGAGAGCACCGATGACCGAGACCCTGTACCGCAGCGTGATCGACAGCCCGGTCGGACCGCTGACACTCGTCGCGTCCACCGACGGACTGCGCGGACTCGTCTGGTTGCAGGACGACGAACTGCAGCGACGCGTCGCCGATGCCGACTCCATCCGTCGCGACCCGACCGGTGTGCTCGATCAAACGGCACGCGAGTTGGACGAGTACTTCGCCGGCGAACGTATCGAGTTCGAAGTGCCGCTCGACCCGGTCGGCACGCCGTTCCAACTTGCGGCGTGGATGGCGCTGCGGTCGATCCCCTACGGCGAGACGGTCAGCTACGGCGACCAGGCTCGCCGGCTCGGCGACGTGCGCAAGTCACGTGCTGTCGGCGCGGCGAACGGCAAGAACCCGATCTCGATCATCGTGCCGTGCCATCGGGTCATCGGATCCGATGGTTCGCTCGTCGGCTTCGGCGGTGGCCTGTCGACGAAGGCGTGGCTGCTTGACCACGAGCGCAGTCGCGCCCAGCCCCGACTGCTGTAGTCGAATCGCTCAGACGCGGTTGCGGGCGCGGGCGGCCTGCTCGCGGCGCAGCCGGGCCTCGGCCTGCTCGTGCGCCTTGCGTTCCTTGCGTTGTGCTTTCAGGGCGAGGCGCTCTGCATCGTCGGTCTTGCGCGGCAACAGGGGAGCGACCGGCTTGAGGTCCACCGGCGGGAGCTTGATCGCCTCGTCGGTCTTCAGCATCGACACGATGGTTGCCGACGCCGGCGCCTCACCGACGACGGTCGAGGCGAGCATCAACCGAACCACCCCGAGACCGTGGTCCTCGATCAACTTCGGGATCACACCCTGCAGATCGTCCTCCGACGGCATCTCGGATTTGTCGCCGAGTGCCTCGATGCACTCCGCCAGACAGGCGTCGCTGAGCACGACGCCGAGACGCTGCAGATCGCCGTTCACGCGACCCTTGTGGGCCGCAGCCCGAACGGACTCGATGAGTTCCGACGACGCCGCAGCCGCGGCGTCGTCGTCCTCGGCCGGCGTCTCGGCGGGAACATCGTCCTCGCGGAAGCCGGCGATCTTCTTGATCGCGCTGACGTGGTCCTCGGGCAGGGTGGTGAGCAGTCCGGCGAGCTCGGCATCGGTCAGCGCAAGGAACGCCCGGTCG
Organism: Actinomycetes bacterium; assembly: GCA_031410915.1. Classification (GTDB taxonomy): domain Bacteria; phylum Actinomycetota; class Acidimicrobiia; order Acidimicrobiales; family Ilumatobacteraceae; genus WLMZ01. The sequence goes on along the minus strand of JANNZY010000152.1, from coordinate 16,221 downwards.
AGCAGGGAGAGCGCGGCGATGTGGGCTTTGGTCGAATTCACGGCCAACAGACTAGAGGCGACTTCGCGTCAGTCCTCGTACGCGAACTCCTGCACGCCTGCGGGTCGAACGAAGTAGTCGCCGGCTTCGGCGACCCACCACGCCTTCGTCGTACGCAGCCCGGTCGGCTGGTCCAACGTGCCGGCCGCGATGCACACCTTGTCGGGTTGGTCGTCGTTGTTCCAGAACAAGGTCGAGCCGCACCGGTTGCAGAACCCGTAGTGCACCGTCGGCACGGGGTCGTACCAGGTCAAGGTGGTCCGCGACACGAACGACAGCTGCTCGGGCTGCACTGCGGTGGCCGCCATGTGGTGCCCGGTGACGCGCCGGCAGCGTTCGCAGTGGCAGTCGTACACGTCGCGCAGCGGGCCGGTCAGCACGTAACGCACCCCGCCGCAGTCGCACCCACCGCCCTGGATCGCACCATTGCTGTGCTCGCTCATCGGCCGAGCGTACAGAACGGCTGGTCGACGAGTTGGAGCCGATGATCGTCCCCATTTGGGGCAAATCTCTCATGATTCTCACTGTCCGTGCCGACTCTGACACGGATGATGCTATTTGAGGCATCGACGAAAGGGCTGGATCAGGACATGCGCGGGTTGTGGAAGGCTGCTACGGCAGCGCTGGTGTCCTCGGTCATCGTCACAGCGGCACCCTCGGTGCCGGCCTTCGCAGCTGCGACGCCGTCTGCAGCGCTCACGAGCGACCAACTCGAGCCGCTGATCGGCGAGCAGGTCTCGTTCGACGTCGCGTTCGACAACACCGGCTCGGGATCCGGCGACACGGGGTACGGACCGTATGTCGACCTACGCCTCAACCTCGCCGGGGCCGACGGCAACGACGGCATGACGTTCTCGGGAGCGACGTACCTCGGCTCGGCAGTGACGCCGAAGGCGACGGTGACGTGTTCGGGTGTCAACGTCACGCATCCGCTGACCGGGGCCAGCGTGGCGTGCGCGGCGGGCACCCAGCTCGTTGTGTTGCAGCTGCCGTTCGGGTCGTTCACGGCCGACCAGCCGATTGCGCACCTTGGCGTGACCGCGAACCTCAGCAACCTTGCCGACGTCGCTACGCCGCAGCTCGCCGTGACCGCGACGCCCGGCTTCGCCTACGGCACCTCGCCGACGGGCAACACACCGCTCGTCGGATCGTCGCAGGCGATCAACTTCACGCCGCAGGTGCTGCGCTTCACGAAGACCTACATCGGTCCCGAGCACGAGACGGCGACCGGCCCGAACTACCCGCGCCGTTTCCGCCTGTCGGTCGACATCGCGAACGGCCAGCGCGTCAACGGACTGACGCTCACCGATCGCTTGCCCATCGAGTACCAGTTCGTGGCCGTCATCGCGAAGTCGGCGGCGAGCGCGGAGACGCTGCCATCGACGGCGGGCCCGACGCTCAACGGCCAACTCATCGAGCAGTTCACCGGGACCACGACGGGCACGTCGGCGGGCGAGGACGCGTTCGTCGAGTTCGAGTACTTCATCCCGCACGACGACGCCTCGCCTGCGGCGGTCATCGATCCGAGCACCGGCGACGACGTGCTGACCCGCAACGACGGTCAGGCCAGCGGCATCGTCGATCCACTCGATCCGCGTGATGCGGACCAACCGTTCGTCGTCAACCCGAACACGCTCGCCGCGCCCCACCCCGACGACGTCGAGATGACCGCGAAGTCCATCGCCGTGCAGAAGTCGGTCGCGAGCCTGGGCAATCCGGGCGACGGCGACACCGCACCGGATGACACGCTCGTCTACACGGTCGAGGGTCAGGTCAGCGACTACTTCACGTTCGCCGGCATCGTGGTCGACGACGTCCTCGGCGACGGGCAGACGTTCGACACCGGCTTCACGCCGACGCTGACGATCACCGAACGTGGCGCGGCGCCCGTCTCGGTGGCGCTCGCGACGTTCTTCAACGTCGATGAGACGGCTCGCGCGACCTGCGGCAACGGCACGACCCGCATCGCCTTCGACGTGAGCGGCGCGTACGCGGCGGACTTCGTCAACAACGGCGGAAACGGCGCTGATGGAATCTTCACCGGGGGCCGGGTCAACGGCACGACCGGCGCGGCGACGTTCACGATCACGTACCGCGCCGGCGTCGACGACGCCTACACGTGCCAGCCGAGTGCCGGCAACAAACTGGATCCGCGTGACCACGTGACCAACGCAGTCACCGTTACCGGCGAGGTCTACGACAACGCGACACAACTGCCGCAGGGCAGCGCGCAGTTCGAGAGTGACGACAGCGCCACGAGCGTCGACATCAAGCCGACGACGCTCGTGAAGTCGATCTGGGCCCGCAACGGGGTGGTCGGCGCGTTCAGCGGCTCGCCGGCGCAGTTCGCCGCCGACGACGACATCACCTACCGGCTGAAGGTGCATCTGCCGACATCTGACTTCAGCAACATGTCGATCGCCGACTATCTGCCGCTCCCGGTTCTGACGGCCGTGACGCCGACGCCCGTGGCGGGCGGCAACTGCACGGCATCGCAGGCACCGCCGGCGGGACAGTGGTGCTACGGCCCGACCGACACGTTCCACACGGTGGGCGGATACGCCGCGCCGACTGTTTCCTCGTCCAGCTCGGGAAACAGCATCACGTGGGCATACGGCACCCAGGAGATCACCGACAACGCGCCACGTGACATCGAGCTGCTGTTCACGCTGAACATCTCGTCGGACCCGTTCCGCGAGGGTCTGTTCCTGACTAACCAGGCGCAGGTGTTCGAGCAGAACAGCTTCGGCTCGCCGTACACGACACCGGCCATCATCCAGATCGAGCTGACCGAGCCGCTGCTCAACATCGACAAGGGTGTCGTGGCGCGCAGCACTCACACCGGCTCCGCGCTGTCCGGGACTGTCGCTCCGACCGGCGTCACGTTCGACGCAGTCGGCACGGCGTGCGTGACCGACAGCTTCACGGGCACGATCAACTCCGGCAACCGCAACAACGCTCCTGCGGCGAACGCGACTGGTCTCGATGCGCACGACATCACCCGCTTCGCGATCGTGGTCGAGAACACGGGCAAGGGGCTCAACGGCGCGTTCGACGTGACCGTCTCCGACGCCGTGCCCGCAGGATTCCAAATCCCCGCCGGCGGACTCAACCTGTGCGTCACCAATGGGGCAGGCACGTCGCTGGCGTACACACCGACGGGCTTCTTCACGGGGACCCCGAACAGCAGCCCGCTCGGCACCGGCACGATCCAGTTGACCGATGGTTCCAGCGGCGCGCTCGCCGCGACGAGCCCGACGAGCGGCACGAACATCGCCGTCGTCACGTACGACCTCGAGCTGATCCCGACGATCGGCGCGAACACGCCGGCGGCGACGCTGACGAACACGGCGACGATCACGAACTACGCGGCGACCGAAGGCGGCCCGTCGTTCACGCCGATCACGCCGGCTGCGGACCTCGTCGAGACGGCCACCGTCGCGACCGTTGCGCCGTCGATCGCCAAGGCCCGCATCTCGACGAGCGAAGCCACGACCACGGGCTCGAGCGTCGTCATCGGCGAAGAAGTCGAGTACACGGTCACGATCACCTTCCCCGAGGGGCTCTCGCGCACCGTGACGATGGTCGATACGTTGCCCACCGGCCTCGCCGTGTCGCGGGTCGCCGGCACCGCTGTCGTCGGGTCAGCGCTCACGGCGACACCGGGCGCACCGTCGGTCACCGGCGGCGGGCACACGCTGACGTACAACGTCGGCAACGTGCAGAACAACGACGACGACAACAGCGTGAACGCGAACGAGACGATCACGTTCACCTACTGGGCCGTCGTCGTGGACGTCGCCGGCAACCAGCAGGGCACGACGTTGAACAACTCGGCGCGGGTCACCTACAACGTCGGCAACAGCGGTTCGACGTCGTCGTTCACGACCGCGTCGCAGTCCGTGACCGTGGTCGAGCCCAACCTGTCCGTAGCCAAGAGTGCGAGCGCGCCGACGGTCGACGCGGGCGACCCGCTCACCTACACGATCGTGGTGTCGAACTCGGCCACCGCGATCGGGCACGACACCGCGTTCACCGACACGATCCCGGCCGGAGTCAACTACGTCGGAGGTTCGCTGGCCTCGTCGGGCACCGCGCCCGACACGCTGGCGATCAACTCGGGTGTGATCACCGCGACGTGGGCCGTGTTCCCGGCGAGCGGGTCGACCACCATCACATTCGACGTCACGGTCGACACGAGCTACGACGTCGAGTCGTCGATCGCGAACACTGCGTCGATCGCGTGGACGAGCCTGCCCGGCACGCCGTCGATCACGTCGGCCGACGCAAACGCTCGCGAGCGCACCGGTGCCGGTGGCGTCGACGACTATGCAGCCAGCAGCACGGCGACGGTGCAGGCGATCGCGGCGCGGATCACGAAGTCGCTGACGTCGACGGACCAGACGACGACGACCGGCAGCAACGTCACGATCGGCGAGAACGTCACCTACGACCTGCTCGTCAGTTTGCCCGACGGTCAGATCTCCGGCTTCACGGTGACCGACCAGTTGCCCGCCGGCCTGCAGTACGTGTCCTCGCAACTCATCTCGTCCGGTGCGCCGCTGGCGCAATCGTTTGGCGGCACACTGCCGGCACCGACCGTGACCGGCGGTGCCAGCAACGGCGACGACGTGACATACACGTTTGGCGCGTCCTCGAACCCCATCGACGGCAACTCGGCCAACGACTCCATCGTCGTGCGCGTCGTGGCCCTTGTGCTGGACGTGCCCGGCAACAAGGGCTTTAACCCCGGTCAGACGACATTGAACAACACCGGCGTCGTGCGCATCGGTTCCACCACACCGGTGACGTCGGCCGTCGTGGCCACGCCCGTCGTGGAGCCGCATCTCGCGATCACGAAGACGTTCAACCCGACCACGGCGTCGCAGGGCGACACCGTCACCGTCAATCTGGCGGTGCAGAACAACGGCTTGGCGATCGCTCACGACGTGATCATCAGCGACGCGCTGGACAGCCACTTCGACGAGACACTCGCGCTAGAAGCGACGACGCCCGCCGGGTTCACCTACTCGCGGACCGGCAACACGATCACGTACACGGCGTCGCCGGGTGCACAGATCGCTGTCGGCGCGACGATCAACGTCTCGTTCACCGTGCCGCTCGACGCTGTCGTGCCGATCGGCACAGCGATCCCGAACACCGCATTCGTCACGCGTGAGACCACGATCCCCGGCACGAACGCCGGCGAGCGTGACGAGCCCGACGTGTCGTCGAACGTGACGCTGAACAGCGTCGGCCCCGATCTGCAGCTGACCAAGAACGATCACGTCACCACCGTCACGCCCGGAGCCCAGACCACGTACGACCTCGTCGTGCGTAACGTCGGTGGCTTCCAGGCGACGGGGGTGTCGATCCTCGACACCCTGCCTCCGGCTACCACGTTCGTCAGCGTTGGCGGCGGCGCCTGCTCGGATGGTGGCTCGCCCGCCGCCGGCCAGCGCACGATCAACATCATCGGCGCGATCGCAGCCACGAACGGCACGGTGACGTGCACGATCACGATCGCGATCACGTCACCCGCACCGGCCGGTACGAGCGGCTATCTCAACACTGCGGTCGTCAGCGACGACGGAGCGAACGGCCCCGACCCGAACCCCGGTGACAACACGGCGAGCGACAACGACGCCATCGCCGGTCGCGCGCCGAACTTGGTCGTCACCAAGACCGACGGCGTCACGACCCGGGCTCCGGGCCAGTCGACGACGTACTCGATCACCGTGACGAACACTGGCAACATCGGCGTCACGAACGTCGCGGTCACCGACACGTTGCCCCCCGGCCTGACGTTCGTGTCGTGCACGCGGGGCACCGGCACCGTGAGCGTGACGTGCGCGCACAGCAGCGGCATCGTCACCGTCAGCTACGCCGGGCTCGCCGGCAACGGAGGCTCGGCCTCGTTCACCATCACGGCAACCGTGGACAACCCCATCGCAGCCGCGATCGACTCGGTCGACAACGGCGTGAACGTCGTGAACGACGGCGCGAACGGCGCAGAGACGACGCTGGTCGACAACACCGCGCACGACATCGACACCATCGACGCCGTGCCGGACATGACCGTCGTGAAGACACACACCGGTACGACCAGCGTCACGCCGGGCGGCACGGTCACCTATCAGTTGCTCGTCAGCAACGTCGGCGATCAGAACGCAACCGGCGTGGTCGTGACCGACACCGTCGACTCGCAGATGACCCTCAACTGCGCATCGGCCGTCCCGGCGGCGACGTCGTGCAACGCAACAACCGGTGTCATCACGTGGGGACCGGGCCTGACCGACACCGGCACCGTCTCGGGCGGAGGCGTGTTCGTCGCCGGCCAGGACCAGACCCTGACCTACACGACGACCGCGGACAACCCGCTGATCGCGAGCACGACCAAGTTCGACAACACCGTGACGGTCGCAACCGACGGTGCCAACGGTGCCGACCCGACACCGTCGAACAACACTGATTCGGACATCGTGGCGCTGACGGCGAACGCCCCGGAGTTGGGCATCGCCAAGACCGATGGCATCACGTCGGTGACGCCGGGTTCGAACACGACCTACACGATGGTCGTCACGAACAGCGGCAACATCGGTGCCACCGGCGTGACCATCACCGACACCCTGCCCGCAGGTCTCGAGTTCGTGTCCTGCACGGCGAGCTGTGTCAGCAGCGCTCTGCCGGTCGTGACGTGGAACGTGGCAACCGTCGCCGGTGGCGGCGGTCAGGCCACGGTCACGTTGACCGTGCGGGTCACCGACCCCGCTGCGGCCGGCGTCACGCAGTTGACCAACCCGGTCAGCGTTACCGACGACGGAACCAACGGCGTCGACCCTGTGCCCGGGAACAACTCGGCGACGGACACCGACACGTTGGTCGCGACGCCTGATCTCGTGGTCACCAAGACCGACGGCGTCACGTCCCGCGTCGCCGGCGAGCAATTCGCCTACACGATCACCGTCCGCAACGTCGGTCACCAGGCCGCGACCGGTGTCGTCGTCGTCGACACGCTGCCCGCCGAGTTGACCGGTGTGTCGTGCCCGTCGACGCCGGTGCCGTGCACGATCGACAACACGCTCGGGATCGTCACGTGGAACGTGGGTGCGCTGAATGGTGGTGCTGCCCTGACGACGCCGGCCACCGGCTCGTCGGTCACGTTGACTGTGACGGTCGTGGTCGACTCGACAGTCGCGAGCGCGATCACTGGGTTCACGAACACGGTCCGCGCCGACGACGACGGCACGAACGGTGCCGACCCGACACCGCTCGACAACGCGGCGGCGGACACGGACACGCTCGTGGCCGCGCCGGATCTGCAGGTCACCAAGACCGATGGCGTCACGTCGCCGGTCCCCGGCAACACGCTGACCTACAACATCGTGATCACCAATGCCGGGTCGCAGGCTGCAACCGGGGTGACGGCCACGGACACGCTGCCTGCGGGCGTGACGTTCGTGTCCTGCACTCCGGCCTGCGACAGCAGCGCGTTGCCGACGCTCACGTGGACAGGCCTTGCCGAGAACGTGGCCGGCTCACCCGCCGATCCGAGTGCGTTCGACGCGCTCGGTCAGCTGACGCTGGTCGTGGTCGTGACGGTCGACTCGCCGGCGTTGGTCGGCATCGATGATCTCGACAACGGTGTCGTGGTCGCCGACGATGGTGCGAACGGTGTCGACCCGACGCCCGCCAACAACACCGCGCACGACATCGACACGTTGAACGCGGCGCCGGACCTGTCCGTCACCAAGACCGACGGCGTGCTGTCGGTGATCGGTGGGCAGACCGTGACATACGACGTCACGTTCACCAACCACGGTACGCAGAACTCGACCGGTGTGGTGGTCACCGACGTGTTGCCGACCGGCGTGACGTTCGTGTCGTGCACGGGTGCCTGCGCGTTCGGCGCGGCGCCGACGATCACGTGGAACGTCGGCAACGTGAACGTCGGCGCGACGAACACCTTCCAACTCGTCGTGCACGTCGACGATCCGGTCGGCGCGTCGACTCGCCACTTCGTCAACAACGTGTCGATCGCCGACGACGGGTCGAACGGCCCCGACCCCACGCCCGCCGACAACATGTCGATGGACGACGACACGACGGGCATCGATCTGGCCGTGACGAAGACCGACGGTGTTTCGTCGGTGGTCCCCGGGACGGCGGTGACGTACTCGATCGTGGTGACCAACAACGGTCCCACGACGATCCAGTCGTTCAGCCTGCACGACACGCTGCCGGCCGCGCTGCAGGGTGTGGTGTTCACACCGTCCTCGGGTTCGTACAACTCGACGACGTTCGTCTGGAACGGCTTCGGTGACTTCACCGAGGGTGAATCGCTGACGCTGACCGTCACCGGCACGGTCAGCGCGACAGCGACTGGTTCGATGACCAACACGGTCGTGGTCGTCCCGCCAACGTTCGCGCCGGAGACCAACCCGTCGAACAACGTCGCCACGGACGTCGACACGCTGACGCCGATGGCCACGTTGCTGATCGATAAGCAGTTGAGCACCGCGCTCGTGCGCGGTCAGCACGCGACGTACACGATCTCGGTCCGCAACAGCGGTCCGTCCGTGGCCACGTCGGTCACGGTCACAGATGGCCTGCCCGCGTCGCTCGTGTACGTGAGCGGCACCGGCAGCGGTTGGACGTGTCCGACCGCGTCATCGGGCACGGGAGGCGGCAGCATCGTGTGCACGCTCGACTCGCCGTTGCCGGTGGGCGAGACACGCACGATCACGTTGACCGTGCTGGTGTCCGGCGAGTTCGGAGCCAGCGTCATCAACAACGCAAGCGTCTCCAGCCCGACAGCAACCGGCTCGGCGAGCGTGCTCACCGACATGGCCGAGGCGAGCATCGCCCCGGCACCGCCGGCTGCACCGATCCCGCTGTCGCCGCCGCCCCTGCCCGTCACCGGAGCGTCGTCGTTTCCCGTGCTGTGGGCCGGCGCGGCCGTGCTGTTCCTCGGTCTGCTGCTCGTGCTCGCCGGCCGCCGCCGGCGAATGAGCTGACGACCTGATCAGACGAAGACGGCGCGGTTCACCGCCGCGCCGGACCTGTCACGGATCTCGATCGATGCAACGGTGTCGCGCAACGCGGCACCGTTGCAGCGGCAGTGCATCGGTTGTTCCGAGCCGACGAAGCCGCCGGCATCGACCACGTCACCCGTTGTCGTCACGTAGACGACGCGATACGGCGCTCCCACCGGGAACCCGGTGGCCTCGAGGAGCAGCTCCACGCCCCACGTGTGGTTGATGGTGACCCCGTCGACCAGCGCCCCTGCGATGACCACATCCCCGCCGGACCAGGCAAGCGGATGCGTCGGCGGTCCCGCAGCGGGTGCTGGTTCGTCGTCGGTGGCGCGCCCGACGACAGCGCCACCGACGGCGCCGACCGATGCCGCAGCCGCGCCGAGGATGAGCGTCCGCCGTGACGGGAGACGCGACATGCGTGTTGGCGCGCCGGCCTGCGCGGTTTCGATCGCCGCAGCGCGGACGGCCTCCACGCGCTCGGCATCCACCGGAGGAACCAGCAGGTGCAGCGCAGCGCGCAGGCGGTTGAGCATCTCGTCGTCACTCATCGGTCACCAGCCACCAGCATGACTCGCATCCGCCCGAGTGCGCGCGACTGCGCCATCCGTACCGCGCCGGGGCGTTTGCCGAGCACGAGCGCGGCGCTGTCCGCGTCGAGGTCGGCAATGACTCGCAACGTCAACAGCTCCTGCTCGTCGGACGTCAGGGACGCGAACGCGAGCCGCACCGACTGTGCTTCTTCGTCGGCCACGAGGCGATCGTCGGCCTCCTCGTGCGCCATGTCGGGCCGCGACGGAACGGCTCGCAAGCGGGCGCCGGCGCGATACATCTCGTTGACGACGTTGCGTTCGATGCCGAGCAGCCAGGCAATGGTCGGGTGGCCGCGCGAGCGGTAGCGACCGATCGCTGCCATCGCCCGCACCATCGTCTCACTGACTGCGTCCTCGGCCTGCTCAGCGGTCGCCAGGCGGACGCGGGCGAAGCGCCACAGCGTCGGCCGGGCATTGCGGTACAGCGCCTCCCACGCATCGGGGTCGAGTGCACGCAGTGACTCGACGGTGATCGGCGCAGCTCGCGGCTCGTGATCGTCCGCGCTCGACCGATGCTGTGACCAGTTCACGACCAGTGTTCGCAGCCGACATCCATCCGGTTGTCAATCCGCCCCAAGATGCCCTCTGAGCTGGGAGGTAAGAAGCCATCCGGGTGATTCGTGACGCGGCGTCTGCTACGGACATGGACCGGGCAGGCAGGGCATCACCCAGAATCGGAGAAAACATGCATTCCCGCAAGCACGTGTCCACCAGGACATCTCGATGGTTGGCGGCGGCACTTGTTGCCGGCACCGCCAGCGTCAGCGCCGTCACCGGCCTCGGTGGCGTACAAACCGCATCCGCAGCAGTGGTCGGTGGCCCCGTCCTGGCCCTCGCGCCGGCCAACATCCTGCTCGGCTTCAACGCTGCGACGCCCGGCACCATCACCCGGACCACCACGATCACCGGCCTCGTCGCCGGTGAGACCGTCGTCGGCATGGACGTTCGTCCCGCCACCGGTGAGTTGTACGCCGTCGGCGTCGGCGGTACGAGCGCTCACCTGTACGCGCTCAACGCGTCAAACGGCGTCGCGACCGTGGTGAACGCGACAGCGTTGTCGACCACGCTGCCCGCCGGCGGGACGTGGTCGGTGGACTTCAACCCGACCGCTGACCGCGTCCGCTTCGTCCACTCGACGGGCATCAGCTACCGCATCAACCCGCTCGACGGCACGCTCGCCGCGACCGACACCGCTGTCGCGCCGGCCAAGCCGGCCGCACTCGCGTACGACCGTTCGACGGCCACCACGCCGTCGGCGACGACGCTGTTCACGATCGATGCGACCGCCTCCACGCTGAACCTCATCGGTGGGGTCGACGGCACACCGTCGCCGAACGCCGGAGCCACCACGAGCCGTGGTGCGCTGGGTGTCACGCTGACCTCGGCCGATGTCGGCTTCGACATCGCCCCCGCTGGTGATGCGCTCTCGACGCTCAACGTCGGTGGCAGCACCGGCCTGTACACGCTGAACCTGACGACTGGCGCAGCAACGCTCGTCGGCGTGGTCGGTGCCGGCACCACGCCGATCCTCGACATCGCGCTGCCCCGCCCGCCGGTCGGTGCGGTGCTCGCCTTGGCGACGAACAACGTCGTGCTCGGCTTCGACGCATCGAATCCCGGCTTCTTCACGTCGGCCGCAGCGATCACCGGCCGTCAGGCCGGTGAGGACATCGTCGGCATCGACGTGCGTCCCGCCACGGGTGAGGTCATCGCCGTCGGCGTGAAGGGCACGGAGGGTCGGGTCTACCGGCTCGACCCGGCCACGGGCGCGCTGACCCAGATCGGCACCGCTCCGTTCGCGACGAACCTTCCCGCCGGTGGCAGCTGGTCGGTCGACTTCAACCCGGTGCCCGATCGCATCCGGTTCGTGCACTCGTCGGGCGCGAGTTACCGCCTCAACCCGGCCAACGGCGCACTCGCCGCAACGGACACGGCCGTGGCCCCGGCCAAGCCCACTGCGCTGGCCTATGACCGTCCGATCGCGACCACCACGGCCACGACGCTGTACTCGATCGACGACACCTCGTCGACGCTGAACCTGATCGGCAGCCCGGACGGCGCGCCCGTCTCGCCTAATTCGGGCACGACAACTGCTCGCGGGCCACTCGGCGTGACACTGGATTCCGACGACGTCGGCTTCGACATCACGACCGTTGGCGAGGCCATCGCGACGCTCAGCGTCGCCAACTCGACCGGGTTCTACACAATCGATCTGGCCAGTGGCGCAGCGTCGTTCATCGGCACCGTCGGCTTCGGCAACCTCGACATCATGGACATCACCGCACTGCCGAAGACTCCCGTCGGCGCTGCCCAGTTCACCGCCGTCTCGCCGACCCGCCTGCTGGACACGCGCGACGGCACCGGCAACAAGCCCGGAGCGAACTCGACCATCGACCTCGCCGTCACCGGCGTCGGCGGCGTGCCCGCCAACGCCACTGCGGTCGTGCTCAACGTCACCGGCACCGAGGCCTCGGCCAACGGCTTCGTGACGGCCTACCCAACGGGCGAGGCCCGGCCACTGGCATCGAACAACAACCTGGCCGTCGACGGGACGAAGGCGAGCCTGTCGACGACCAAGGTCGGCGCCAACGGACGGGTCAGCATCTTCGTGCAGAATGGTGCCCACATCGTCGTCGACGTGCTCGGCTACTACGCCCCGGCCACGAGCGGTGCCGGCCGGTTCAATCCCGTCACGCCCGCCCGATTGATCGACACCCGTGATGCGGGCAACGCCAAGGTCGCCGCGAACGGCACCGTGGCTGTGCAGGTCACCGGACGTGGTGGAATCCCGGCGACAGGCGTGTCCGCTGTCGTCGTCGATCTCACCGGGACCGATGCCACCGTTCCCGGCTACGTCACCGCATACGCCACCGGTTCCACGCAGCCGACGACGTCGAACCTCAACCTCGAGCGTGCCGGCGGCACGGTGAGCAACCTCGCCATCGTCCCCGTTGGCACCGACGGCAAGATCACGGTGTTCAGCCAGAACGGTGCACACATCGTCGTCGACGTCGCGGGCTGGTTCAGCGACTCGACCGGCAAGGGTGGCCCGCGCGGCCTCTACGTGCCCGTCTCGCCGAGCCGCGTGCTCGACACCCGAACCGGTCTCGGTGCCCCGCAGGCCGCACTGGCTCAAGGGGCGAGCGTCGATCTCGTCGTCGCCGGTGCCGGTGGTGTTCCGGCCACCGGTGCCTCCGGTGTCGTGGTGAACGTGACGTCGGTCGACGCCGTGGCCCCTGGCTTCGTGACGGTCTACCCGACCGGCGCGACCCGTCCGGTCGTGGCCAGCCTGAACGTCGATGCCATCGGTCAGGTGGTGCCGAACCTGGTGGCCACCGGCCTCGGTACCCAGGGTCGAGTGAGCATCTTCGCCCACGCCGGCGGCAACCTCGTCGCCGACGTAGCCGGCTGGTTCATCGGCTGATCCAACGTGTTGTCGGGTGTCGGCGCTGCGGGATCGTCCCGCGGCCCGACACCCGTCTCGGACGAGTTGCTCCGATGCTCAAGGCTTTGTCAAGGCGATGTGTGCTGCGTGCACATGTAGGCCGACGGCCGGACCATCACGTGCGACCGAATTCGAATCCAAGGACGGGCGGACGATCGAACATGAGCGAGCGGAGCGGGCGAACCACCAGCAACGGACACGGCGTAGACGGGCGCGTCCAGTGAGCGTCTACATCGGGAGGCAACCGATTCTCGACGACTCCAAGCGCACCCAGGGCTATGAGTTGTTGTATCGCGACGGCAACGTCACGTCCGCGTTCTTCAGCGACCCGGAGAACGCGACGCGCTACGTGATCGAACGTTCGATCCTGGAATGGGGTCTGAGCCACCTCGTCGGCAACGGCATCGGCTTCTTCAACGTGACCCAGGAGTTCCTGCGCTGCGGGATGTACACGATTCTGCCTGCGGACCGCGTGGTGTTGGAGCTGCCGGCGACGCTGCAGTACGACGGGCCGACCATCGACGCGATTCGTGGCGCGGTGCAGATCGGCTACCGCATCGCGCTCGACGACGTCGTCACGATGAACACGCCGGGCATCGAGCTCGTGCTGCCGCTCGTCGACATCGTCAAGGTCGAGATGATGTCGTTGACGCCCGACGACGCGCGTGACTTGGTGATCAGCCTGCGTCGGGCGGCGCCGAAGGTGGTTTTGCTGGCCCAAAAGGTCGAGTCGATCGAGACGTTCGAGCTGTGCCGAACGCTGGGGTTCCAACTCTTCCAGGGGTACTTCTTCGCCAAGCCGGAACTGCTCGCGAAGCAGAATCGGCCGACCAGCCAGCAGGCCGCGCTGTTGTTGATGACCGCCATCCAGGATCCCGACATCACCATCGACCAGCTCGCCGATCTGGCGAGTGGCGACCCCACGTTGGCATACCGCTTGCTCAAGTTCGTCAACTCCAGCTCGACCGGTCTGCTGCAGGCGATCGAGTCCGTACGTCACGCGATCGTGATGCTCGGCCTCGAGCACGTCCGTCAACTCGCTGTACTGCTGACCATGTCGGCGAGCGCCAGCGCGAACCAGGAGCTGATCACGTTGTCGGTCACCCGGGCGCACATGGCCCGGCACCTGATCAACGATCCGCGCCTGGCCAACAGCGCGTTCACCATGGGTCTGCTGTCGGTGATCGACGCGGTGTACCAGTCGCCGATGCACGATCTGCTCGAGGAGCTGCCGCTGAACGACGACGTGCGTTCCGCACTGCTGGCGTCGGCCGGCCAGCTCGGCGAGGTGATGGAGATCATCCGTGCCTACGAGCGCGCCGATGTCGCCGAGCTGGATTACTACCGACCGCTCGGGCTGGAGCCGATCCGCGACGCGTTCGGTGATGGCGCGTCCGTCGCGGCACAGATGCAGCTGCAGCTCGCCACGCTGGCGCCGCTGCCGGGCAGCGGTCGGCGGCTCAGCGTCTTGCGCTCGGCCTGACCGAACCCGCGCCGACACAATGCACACGGAGTGCGGTAGTTTCGACGCTCTCAGCGGATCGACCTACTGGTCATCTGCGCGTCCCGAATCGAGGTCCAACGTGCGCAAGCTCATCAGCGCAACCTTCGCCATCACCTTGCTGTTCGCCGCTGCGTCATGCGGCAGCGACGACAACTCGTCGAGCGCGACGACCGGCGAGGGCGTCGCCGACACCACCGCCGACAGCACGTCCGCAACCGAGGGTGCCTCGTCGGGCGGCGACCTGTCCGAGACCAAGCAAGCATTGCTCGACCAGACCATCGCTGCCGCCTCAGCAGCCGGCATCACCATCGACCGCGACTGCTTCGCAGCCGTCGTCGCCCAGCTGTCCGACGAAGATGCTCAGCTCATCCTCGACGCCGGCCCGAACGGCGATCCGACGCTGAGCGCCGAGGGCGAGCAGCTCGGTAGCAAGGCCACGGAGTGTGTCGACGCCTCGTCGTTCACCGTGTCCACGGACGCCACCGCGACGACCTGACCTCGCTGGCCTGTTCGTCGTCACTCGACGAACAGGCCGTAGAACACGAACTCGGTACGGCGGTTCAGCGCGAGCGCCGCATCGTCGTCATCGAGCGTCAACAAGTCGCTGGCACCGGCCGCCCGAGAGGTCAGCCGCGCCGCCGACACGCCGAGGTAGCGGAGGTAGTTGACGACGGCCCGTGCTCGCTCGTCGGAGATCGCGAAGTTGGCGGCATCCGTGCCGCGCTGGTCGGCGTGTCCGATCACGAGGACGGTCACGTTCGGCAGGGCGATCATCACGTTCGCGACTCGGGCCAACTCGGTGGCGTGCGCGGGCTTGATGTCGGCCGTGCCCTCCGGGAAGCGGGCCGAGTTCAGCTCGATGACGCGTACCCCGACGGTGTCAGGAACGTCGGTGTTGACGATCACGTTGTTGACGACCACTGCATCTTCGAACTGGCTGTTGACCTTGGCCAAGAACGCAAGCTTGTCCTTGGCCGCCTGTGACGGCAGCATGCCGGTGAGGGTGATCGTGTCGGTGTCGAAGATGACGATCGCCGGCAGCGGGGTGCCATCGGGGTTCTTCGGGTAATCACCGTTCATCGGGGCATCGCTGGCGACAGCTGGTTCGGTCGTGGTCGTCGGGGTCGGTGTCGTCGTCGTGGTCGTCGGTGTCTCGGTTGTCGTCGTGGCGTCGGTCGTGGACGTCGTCGTCGTCGGCGATGTCGTGTCGGGCAGTGTCTCGCCGTGCGAACCGGGCGCGGACATCGGCCGGTCCGCTGTACCGGGACCGTCGGTCGTGCCGCTCGCGTCGACACGTTCCGTCGTGGTGGGCCCACCGGTGGTGTCGACCGTGGTCGACTCGGTGGCGGCGGAGATGTCGAAGTCGGCGTGCGTCGCGTCGTTGCTGCGCAGGACGAAGAAGCCAGCGGCGGCGATGCCGCCGATCAGCAGTCCACCGGCTGCCAGCTTGAGCCAACGACGGCTGCCCTCGCGGCCGAAGTCCTCGTTGTAGTCGTCGTACTCGTAGTCGTCGTTGTTCCGTGACACTGCTCGACCTCCACACTCGCCACGGCCAATCCCGTGAACGAGGCCAATGAGACGGCGTAACCGCCGCAGATACGCGCG
>JANNZY010000151.1:0-3614 GCA_031410915.1 Actinomycetes bacterium | reverse complement strand
GCTGGGAGCGCAGCCGGTGGGAAGGCGTGGAGCTGGCGGACAAGACGCTCGGCATCGTCGGCCTCGGACGCATCGGCAAGCTCGTCGCCGATCGCGCCAAGGCGTTCGGCATGCGCCTCGTGGCCTACGACCCCTTCGTGTCCGCCGATCGCGCCCGCACGATGGGTGTCGAGCTGCTCGCGCTGGACCAGCTGATCGGTGAGGCCGACTTCGTCACCATCCACCTGCCGAAGACGAAGGAGACGACCGGCATCATCGGTCGCGACCTGTTGCTGAAGGCCAAGCCGACGCTGCGGGTCATCAACGTCGCCCGCGGCGGCATCGTCGACGAAGACGCGCTCGCCGAGGCCATCAGTGGCGGCGTCATCGCCGGTGCCGCGCTGGACGTGTTCGCCAAGGAACCGCTGACCGAGTCGCCGCTGTTCGGGCTCGATTCCGTCGTCGTCACACCGCACCTCGGGGCCAGCACGCGTGAGGCGCAGGACAAGGCCGGCGACACGATCGCCGACATGGTGCAGCTCGCGCTCGCCGGTGAGTTCGTGCCGTTCGCGGTCAACATCAACGCAGCAGAGGCCAACGAGACGATCCGCCCGTTCCTGCCGCTGGCCGAGCGCGTCGGTCGCTTGTTTGCCTCACTCGTCGGTGGATCGCCGTCGTCGCTGGAGATCTGCGCCGAGGGCGAACTCGCCGGCTACGACACGCGCATCCTCACGCTCGCTGCGCTGAAGGGTTTCTTCGGTGCGCACAGCGACGAGCCGGTCACGTACGTGAACGCGCCGCAGCTGGCCAAGGACAGCGGTGTCGAGGTGCGCGAAGTCAACTGCGCGACGTCGGCCGACTACGTCAACCTGATCACCTTGAGTGGCGGCGGGCACACGATGTCGGCAACGCTGACCGGACGGCGCAGCGAGCAGCGCATCGTTGCCATCGACGACCACACCTTCGACGTTCCGCCGACCGACTACATGCTGATGGTCAAGAACGACGACCGCCCCGGCGTCATCGGCGTGGTCGGCACGTTGCTCGGCAACGCGGGAGTCAACATCGCCGACATGGACGTCGGCCGCGCCCAGACCCCCGGCACAGCGGTGATGCTCATCGCCCCCACCGACGAGGTGCCCGCAGCCGTCGTGAAGTCACTCCGCGCCGCCCCCGGCATCCTCAGCGTCGACGCCCTCACCGGCTGAAGCTCTCCACAGCCGACATGGCGATTCAGCGGTCGGCGGGCCCGACCGGGTGTGATGACCGTCGGAGACCGCTGTGCCGCTTGGTCTGGTACATGGCGCGGTCGGCGGTTGCGAGGATGGCCTCCGCGGTCTCGTGTCCGACGGCGGTCGTGCTGCCGATCGAGACGCCGATGTTGGCGACTCCGGCGGACAGGACGAAGGGTTCGTCGAGTGCCTCGATGATGCGCCGGGCGAGGTGTTCGGGAACATGCACCCCGTTGCACTCGAGGATGGCGATGAACTCATCGCCGCCGAACCGACCGATGAGGTCCCCGTCCCGGGTCACCGCCTTCAGCCGCTCCGCGACCGCGACGAGCAGTTGATCGCCGCCAGAGTGACCGAGTGAATCGTTGACCGACTTGAAACCGTCCAGATCGAGGAACAGCACGGTCAATCGGTCGGGCGTTCTGCGGTTCCGAGCCAGAGCGGCCGTCAGGTGCGCTTCGATGGCCCTGCGGTTGGGGAGCTGTGTCAGCGGGTCGACGGTCGCGAGATGGCGCATCTCTCGCTCGGCGTTGCGCAGGTCGGTGACGTCGTGCAGCGTGAGCACGGCCCCGGCGGTCTCGTCGGCGGTCGCGATCGCCGTCGCGCTCGCCTCCAGTTCGAGACACGAACCGTCTGATCGATGCAGGAACAGCGTCATGTCGACCACGTCGCAGCCCTGGAGGGCGAGTTCGAGCGGGCGTTCGTGTTCGGCGAGCTCAGTGTCGTCAGGGCCGCAGATCAGGTAGTCGTAGGTGAGGTCGAACAGGTTCTCGCCGGCGCGTACGGTCGCGCCGGTGAGCTTGCGGAACTGGTCGTTGACGTTGATGATTCGCCCGTCGGCGGCGACCGCGATGACACCGGCGTGAACGCTTGCGAACGTGGCGTCGAGCAGCTCGCGCTCGTGCCTCAGCCGGTTCTCCGCCTCGATCCGCGCCGTCACGTCGCGCGACGACAGCAAGAAGGTGGTCTGTCCGCTTGGACTGGCCGGCAGCGGGCGAGCGACCGTCTCGAGCCACCGCATCGACCCGTCTGCATGCGCGGCGCGCACGCGAACCGGGCCCTCGTCGTTGCTTCGGAGGGCCTGGTTGAAGGCACCATGTTGATCGTTCGGGTGGACCAACTCGTGGATCCGGCGGCCCACCAGTGCGCCGGGCCGGCGGCCCAAGATCGTCTGGCACGACGGAGAGGTGAACTGGATGGTTCCGTCGCGATCGACGATGTTGATCAGGTCGCTGCCGTTGTCGATGACCGTCCGCAGGCGGGTCTCCGACGCCGACAGTTCGGCCTCGGCGACCACCCGGTCGGTGGTGTCGATCGCTGCCCACATTGCGACGACATCACCCTCGAACTCGACGACGCGCCGATACATCTGCACGTGGCGTCGGCCGGATGGGAGACGGCCGATGACCCCGAAGGACTGCGTCTCCTCGCTGTCCTCCGCGAAATGACGCAACCGATCCCCGGGGTCGAAGCTTTCCGGGTCGAGGTACTGATACAACTTCTGGCCGACGAGCGCTGCCGGATCGTCAACGCCGACGAGTGCCGCAGTTGCGCTGTTCGCCACGATCACACCGTCGGGTCCATTGATCCACACCGGGATGGGCAACTCGGAGACGAGCGCCCGGTGGCGCTTCTCGCTGGCGAGCAATCGCTGCTCAGCGAGGACGCGGTCGGTGACATCACGAGCGACCGAGACGATCCCGTCGCCCATCACCGACACGCTCGCTTCGAAGGCGCCGGCAACGTTGCCGTCTTCGAACCACGGGATCTCGATGACCTCGGCAACGCCCGTCTCGGCCACGGCACGGTACCGGTCGAACAAGCCAAGGTCACGATGGGCCGGCAGCACCTCCAAGAGTCGCCGGCCCAGTAGATCTGCGGCAGGAACCCCGATCGTCGCCGCGGCCGCCGCGTTCACGTATTCGTAGACGAAATCTACGATCTCGTCGCTGCCCTCGCGGTGGGACGACCAGATCACCTCAGGATCCTTGATCGCCTCGGCGAGCACAGGAAAAGACCATTGCGACGATTGCGGGGCTTCTCGATCATGCACGGTGGTCTCAGCGCTCCTCGTCGGTCGTGCCACAAACACATGGCGGAGGGCGACATGCCCGTTGACAGACTTGTTCACTGACGTATCGGCTCTCATGCCGTTCAACTTGAGTCAATCTTTGGTCAAGACGGCGCCGACTCCGGGACAGTGACCGCTCGTCGTTCAGCGTGTTGCCGACGAGGCATCGTGTCCAAATTGTCGCAGAATCGCCTCGCGCGTTGGTCGGCGGTCTCTCGCGCGCCCTGCCGGAACCGGCTGCCGTCCGCCTCATCGAGCATGTCGCGGCCCTCGGCGCCGCCAGCGACAGGCATCTCGTTCCCCTTCGACAGACGTAATACGCTGTCGCTGTG
>JANNZY010000150.1:0-1991 GCA_031410915.1 Actinomycetes bacterium | reverse complement strand
CGGTCGACTCGGGCAGATTGTTGGTCAGCACGACTCGCACCTTGTCGCCGACGGCGACCCTGATCTCGGGACCGGGCACCATGCCGTTGTAGGTCCATGCCTTGACCGTCTTGCCTGGCTCGACCTCCCAGTCGACGATCTCAGCGGTCAGATCGAACTCCTTCGTGCCGTCGGCGAGCACCGTCGGCTCCAGCGGCGTGCCGCCGAATGCGGACTTCGGCTCGTTCACGAAGCGCAGCGCACGCTCCTCCATCGCCTGGTCCATCTGCTGCCAGGACATCGTGGTCGGCGTTGCACCGCTCGTGTCGGCGGTAGCCGATCCGGCAGCACCCACCATCATCATGCCCTTCATGCCCGAACTGGCGTGGCCCGGGATCGTGCAGATGAACGGCACCTCGTCGCCCTCCTGCAGGTTGCGCAACGAGATCGTTTCACTCTCGCCGGGCTGCAGATCGCGGGTCCCCTTCGACCCTTCGCTGAGGGTGAAGTTGTGCGCGATCGTGCCGGTGTTGGTGACGCGTATCGTGACGTCGCCCGCAGGCACGGTCGGCATCATCGGAGCCATCGCGAACTCGGACAGGTTGATGTCCACGATCGTCGCCGCTGGCCCAGCCGCTGTGCCGCCGGACGGTCCGGCCGACGCGTTGTCACGGGTGACTGCGAGGGCGAAGCCACCCGCGATGAGAGCCAGGACGCCGAAGATGAAGGCGCCGACAGACAGGAAGGATCGCTCGTCGTTGTTCACACCTTCGAGTCTGCGGATGGCCGGATGCCACGTTCAGGGCCTGTCGTCACGATGCGTCGGGACCTTTGACCCTGCCGTTCATTCGTCAGTCGGGAGTGCTGCGGCGATCTGTTCGATCACCGACGGCGGCTCGTCTTTTGGCACCGACACGATGATGAGATCCGCGCCCACGGCGGCCATCGCCGCGATCGAGTCGCGGAAGGTGTCGTCGTCGGTGTATCGCGCGATCGCGCTGCACGTGATCTCACTCGGGTCGCGGCCGATGGCGGGGCATCGGCGGAGCAAGATGTCGCGACACTCCGCGAACTCGGCCGGTTCGGTGCCGCTGTAGTTCCAGTGGTGGGCGTACTGCGCGGTCAGCGGCAGGGTCCGTGTGCGGCCGGTGCCGCCGATGCAAATCGGCAGCGGCGACTGCACCGGCTTGGGATTGTTCATCGCCGCCTGCAGTTGGTAGTACTTCCCGTCGAACGTCGTCTCCGCATTCGCGAGCAGGCTGGTGATCACGGCGAGCCCCTCCTCGAAGCGGTCGAACCGTTCCCGCAACGAGCCGAGCTCGATGCCGAACGCGTCGCACTCCTCCTCGTTCCATCCCGCGCCGACGCCCAGCTCGAGCCGTCCTCGCGATGTGATGTCCAACGTCGACGCCATGTTCGCCAGCACGGCCGGGTGGCGGTACACCATGCCCGTCACGAGCACGCCGCCGCGCAACCGCTCGGTTTCGTGCAGCAACGCGGTCAGCGTGATCCAGCCCTCCATGCAGTCTTCGGCCGAGTCGCCGAAGAGCGGGTAGAGGTGATCGAACGTCCAACCCGACTCGAACACCTCCAACGCGTCGGCCCGCTTCCACACCTCCAGGATCCATGCCCATGTCGTGCGCTGCGGTGATGTCGAGAACGCGTACCTCATCTGCGGACCATGCTCATGCCGTGGACTCTAGTGACGGCTCCTTTGTGTGATGGACTCGTGAAATCGATCGCGGCACGCGGATGACGTGGGAGCAGACATGGCGTACAGCAGCATTTCCGTCGAGCAGCTGGGCTCGGTTCTCGTGGTCACGCTCAACCGACCCGACGTGCTCAACGCGTTCGATCACGCGATGCAGGATGAACTGCGTGGCGTGTGGCGGGACATGCGTTCCGACGATTCGATCAACGTGGGCGTCGTCACCGGCGCGGGTGATCGTGCGTTCTGTGTGGGCATCGATCGCAACCAGCCGATGACGGTGATCGAGGGCACGCTGTTCGGC
>JANNZY010000149.1:0-3061 GCA_031410915.1 Actinomycetes bacterium | reverse complement strand
CGTTCGCGCCGGCGCGCTGCACGGCGCGCGGAGCCAGGCCGTCCGTCAGCGCACGCTCGAAGACTTCAAGCGCGGCAAGATCCAGGCGCTCGTCGCCACCGATGTGGCCGCCCGCGGCATCCACGTCGACAACGTCAGCCTCGTGCTGCACTACGACATGCCGGACAACGACAAGGACTACACCCACCGCTCCGGTCGCACCGGCCGCGCCGGCAACACCGGTGTCGTGGTCGCGTTCGTGCCGCCGAGCCGCCAGCGCATCGCCGAGCGGATGGCGGAAGCGGTGTCCCCCGATGTCACGTGGTCGCGTGGTGACACTCCGATCGAGCGTCTCCCCCGCGAGGGTCGCGAGACCGGCATGCGCGATCGCAGCGAGCGCGGTGACCGTGATCGCGATCGTGAGCGCGGCTTCCGCAACGATCGTGATCGCAGTGATCGTGGTGATCGTGGTGATCGTGGTGATCGTGGTGATCGCCAAAGCTTTCGCGACCGCTCCGACCGTCCGACGGGCAGCGACTGGACTCCGCGTCCGCGCCGCGATGGCGACCGGCCGACCTCGGGTGACCGCAACGCCCGCCCGGCAGTCGCCCGCGATCGCAATGACTGGGCACCCCGCCCACGCCCAGGCGGCGACCGCGACGCTCGCCCCGCCTCGGGTGACCGCAACGACTGGACACCGCGCCATCGTCCCGCAGGTGACAACCCGTCAGACGGCCGTGGTGACCGGCCGACCGGCGACCGCAACAACTGGACACCCCGCCCACGCCCAAGCAGCGACCGCGACACTCGCCCCGCCCCCAGCGACCGCAACAACTGGACACCCCGCCCACGCCCAAGCAGCGACCGCGACGCTCGCCCGGCCTACCGCGATCGCAACGATTGGGCACCGCGCGAGCGGCCCGCTGCTGGTGGCCGGCCCGATGCCGGTGCCGATCGCTCGCGCAGCAACGACTGGACACCGCGGGCCAACCGACCGAACGGCGACCGTCCCACTGGCGGGCGTCCCGGCAACGATTGGTCGCCCCGCGCCAACCGCCCGTCGGGCGATCGCCCGCAGAACAACGACTGGTCACCCCGCCCCAACCGCGGCAATGAATCGCGTCCGACTCGCGGCGATGACCGACCGGCTCGTCCGGCCGCCCCGGGCACCAAGCGCACCGTGAAGCAGACCGGCGCCGCTGGCACCTTCCGCCGCGCTCCCCGCCCATAGTCGACCCATATCGAGACCAACGATCCGAGCACGACATCTGGGCACGGCGTCGGCCCACCCAGGGTCCGCCGTGCCCGCTCAAGGCTGCCCACCGGAATGAGGTTGCCGCGGGACGACTGAGCGGCCGAGCCACGACCTCTGGTGCGCGCAACCCAGGCCCGGCCCAAGCGTGCTGAGAAGTTCGCAACGATTGCTCGGCCGCCCCCTGGGGCCACCCGAGCAATCGCTCTCCGGATCCGACCCGCCCGGTCGCGGCCCACCGTCGGGCGACGGACGCACCAGGACACTCACCGCCACCACCCCAGACGTCAGCCGCGGCGGGTGACGAGGCCGTGTTCGCCGGCCCAGGCGGTGATGTCGATGTGGTTGATGGCTGCCGCGAGCAGGTCGGGAAAGGCATCGGGCGTACATGCGAATGCGGGCACGCCGAAGTCGGCCAACGCTGCTGCTGCCGTGTGATCGAAGGCCGGCGCGCCGTCGTCGCTGAGCGCGAGCAGCGCGACGCACGTGACGCCCGCACGGGCCATCGCTGCGATGCGAGCGACGAAGTCGCCGCCGGGCGCGCCCTCGTGCAGGTCGCTGATCAGGATGAGCACGGTGTCGGTCGGTCGGGTGACGAGTGATTGGCAGTACGCCATCGCCCGGTTGATGTCCGTGCCGCCGCCGAGTTGGATGCCGAAGAGCACGTCCACGGGGTCGTGCAGCTGGTCGGTGAGATCGGCGACGGCCGTGTCGAACGCGACGAGGCGCGTGCTCAGCGTGCGGATCGACCCGAGCGCGGCCCCGAACACGCTGGCGTAGACGACGCTGTCGGCCATCGACGCGCTCTGGTCGATGGCGATCACCACGTCGCGCCGCATCGCGGTGGCTCGGCGGCTGTAGCCGATCAGGCGCTCGGGCACGATGGTGCCCAGGCTCGGTTGATAGTTGGCCAGGTTGGCGCGAACCGTGCGGTCCCAGTCGATGTCGGCGTGGCGCGGGCGGCGCGTGCGCTGCGATCGAGCGAGGGCGCCGCGCACCGCGTGCAGCGTCGGTTGCGTGAGCCGTTCCTGCAGTTCGGCCACGACCTTGTCGACCACGAGACGAGCCGTGGCGCGGGTGGAGTCGGGCAGGAGGTGCTGCAGCGCCAGCAGCGTGGCGACGAGGTGGATGTCGGGCTCGACTGACTCGAGCATCTCCGGCTCCAGCAGCAGCCGCTGCAGGTTGAGCCGCTCGATCGCGTCGCGCTGCAGGACCTGGACGACACCCGTCGGGAAGTAACGACGGATGTCGCCGAGCCAGCGGGCGACGTTCGGAGCCGACGAACCGAGTCCGCCGGCGCGCCGCGGGCTGCGACCGCGCTGACCGCCTCCCGGTGGCGCGTCGTAGAGCGCGCTCAGCGCGGCATCCATCTGGCGGTCCTCGCCCTGCAGGTCCACGCCGGTTCCGTCGAGGCCGTCCTGCGTGGCCCCACCGAGCACCATCCGCCAGCGGCGCAACCGCTCGCCCTCGTGAACGCGGTACTCCTGATCACCCACCGCGTCAACCACGGCGTCGCTCATTGGGTCGCACCCATCCGCCGCTGTCCGCGGCAGGCGACCCTTGCCCGGCCGGACGCGAACCGATGTCTACACCCAGAATGGCGGCCACACTCGCGCCCGGCCGTTCTGGGTGCCCGGCCAACTGGGCCCCGACGATCGCAGCACCCAGAAACCCCGACCCGCGGTCGGCCGCCGCAGCACCCAGAAACCCCGCCACACTCGCGCCCGGCCGTTCTGGGTGCCCGGCCAACTGGGCCCCGACGATCGCAGCACCCAGAAACCCCGACCCGCGGTCGGCCGCCGCAGCACCCAGAAACCCCGCCACACTCGC
>JANNZY010000148.1:0-8312 GCA_031410915.1 Actinomycetes bacterium | reverse complement strand
GACACCGTCTCTACTCGCGGCCGCAGAGGCCCTTCACCGAGCACCCGACGTAGCACGCTGATGGCGATGCGCAATCGTCTCCAGTCCACCGTGCCCGGCTCGGTGTCCCACACCGTCGACAGCAGTTCGTCGCGGGGAATCACGCGGTCGGCGCTGTTCGCGAGCGCCATCAACAGGACGAATTGGCGCGGCGGACAGCTCACCACCTCCCCATCGACGAACACGGCGTGTGCGTCGAGATCGATGCGGACATCGCCGATCGTTATCTGTTCCAGCCGTCGCTGCACTCGTGGCGCGGTGCGCAGTGCGACGGTGATGCGGGCGTGCAAGAGGTCGGTGGAGATCGTGTTCGGCACGACATCGTCCGCGCCGGCTTCGATCACGCCGACGATCCACGGCTCGGTCAGCGTCGCCGACTCGAACACCATGATCCGGGCATCCACCGAGGCGCGCAGATCGCGACAGATGCGGTGGAGGTCGAAGTCGTCGAGACGGTGGTCGACCAGCACCACTGCCGGACGGCGGCGCAACAGTTCGTCGATCATCTGCCGCCCGACGACGAAGGTCGCGACCTCGCTCGGGCGCACGTCGAGCCGGTCGTACACGCTGCTCTCCGTGTTGGCGCGTGCACGCACGACCGCGATGCGGCTGAAGTCCCGGGCTCGCCGGATCGGTGCAGCGCTCCTCACCCCAGTGGCCGCTCGCGGATCGTCATTCGTGGCATGTGCCATCCCTTGCGGAACCTACGCTGGCGAGATATCACGCATGTCGCCGTTGTGTTTCGTCTCCGTCACGGCCTTGCGCGGCCGCAAATGGGGTACGAAGGTGGCGTGGATCGTGAGTACGAGCTGCGTGACCTGCCGGCGTTGACGATCGCCGCCGACCGGCTGGACGCGCTCGCCGATACCGCAGAGCTCATGGGAGACGTCGACGGCGCGACGCGTTGGCGCGAAAGCGCCGCCCATCTCCGAATGCACGCCATGACGCTCCTCGACGATTGACCGAGTCATCGTCGGAACCTCGGCGCAGGTGCCGGCCGCGCTATTCGGCTGCGATCGCCGCTTGCTGGGCGAGGACGCGATGGGCGTGCTCGATGAGGTGGCGGGTGAGGTCGGCCGCTGGGATGTCGGTGGTGAAGGCTCCGGCTTGGCCGGACCACAGGGGTGAGAAGTCGCCGGAACCGGCTCGTTCGGCAGCGTCGCGCAATGGTGCGACGGCCCCACCGGCGGCAGGGAACGACGGCGCATCGGGGGCGAGCGGGCCAATGGCATCGACCAGAACGTTGCGCCGGCCGCGTGCGGGACGGCCGGTGAAGACGTTCGTGAGCACGGTGTCGTCCACGCTGCCGCCCTTCAGCGCGCGCCGGAGCACCGTTGACGTCAGTGCCTCCGGGCAGAGCAGGTATGCGGTGCCGAGCTGCACAGCGGCTGCGCCGAGTGCGAATGCTGCGGCGATGCCTCGGCCGTCGGCGATGCCGCCAGCGGCGATCACCGGCACCCGGACCGCGTCCACCACCCGCGGCACGAGCGCCATCGTGCCCGGCTGTGCAGCGACGTCGGTGGTCAGGAACATGCCCCGGTGACCCCCGGCTTCTGCGCCCTGGGCGATGACGACGTCGCAGCCGTGCGCTTCCAGCCACACGGCCTCGGCCACCGTGGTTGCCGACGACATCACGATCGCGCCGCTGGCGCGCACGCGATCCACGAGGTCGGCGCTCGGCAGGCCGAAGTGGAAGCTGACGATCTCGGGGCGGTGCTGTTCGACGAGCCGACAGGCCTCGTCGTCGAACGGGTTTCGTGGCGGGCCACTCGGCGCAGCGCGACGATCGACACCGAGGTCGGCATCGAAGCGAGACAAGCGACTCGCCCACCCCTCGAGTTGGTCGGCCGACACGCTCGGGTTGTCGTGGCAGAAGAAGTTGATGTTGAGCGGCGCGTCCGTTGCCTTGCGGAACTCGCCGATCTGCGCGGCCAGTTGCTCGCCGGACAGCATCGCCGCCGGCAACGACCCGAGACCACCCGCATTGGCAACGGCCACCGCCAGTGCCACACCGCTCGAACCGGCCATCGGCGCCTGCACGATCGGCACGTCGACATCGGGCAACAGTGTCACAGCGCGAGGAGATCTCACCGCGCGAACACTACGTATTTCGGCGCCCGATCGACAGCGATTCGGACATGTGTTCTTTCACGTGTCTCGGCCTGAGGTGCGTGTCCAACCGGATGCTGCGCGTTGTCTTCAGCTCGGGCGGCGTCGTCGGAAGATCGCCACCTTCGTGGGCGTCGCCTTGCGGGTCGTCATGCGAGCCGAGCGAGCCCGAGCCGGACAGAGAAAACTTCTCAGTCCCGGCCTGACCCACCGCCAGTTCGCTGGTGCGCCTCAGCGCATGACGTCGAACACCTGCTTCTGGACGCCGTTCGAGTAGGTGTCGTGCTCGACGAGGCGCAGCTTCGTCGCATCCTTGTCGGTCTCGCTGAACAGGCGTGTACCCGCACCGAGCATCAGCGGGAAGACCAACAGGTGATATCGATCGACGAGGCCGGCGTCGGCCAGGCCCTTGCCCAGTGTGGCGCTGCCGTGCACGACGATCGGCCCGCCCTCGGTGTCCTTCAGAGCGGCTACTTCGTCGAGCGAGCGCAGCACCGTGGCCGGCCAGCGCGTGTCGTCGGACTCGAGAGTGGTCGACACGACGTAGCGCGGCATGGCGTTGTAGATGGCGAAGTCGTCCATCGAGGGCCACACAGGGGCGAACTCCTCGTAGCTGCGCCGTCCGAGCAGTATCGCGCCCGCTTCCTCCTGCTCGCGGCCCTTGATCTCGTATGCCGCGGCGTCGAACTCGACCAATTTGAACGTCCAGCCGGCGCTGCGGTGGTCGCCGCCGCCCGGTGCCTCCATCACGCCGTCGACGGACATGAACGCGGTCACGATCAGTGTTCTCACGATTGCTCCTTGATCTCGACGCTCCGGGAGTGGATCGTCCTCCAACCAACCACCAGACGGACGAACTCGCAAAAACTCGTCGCGTCTGCGTGAACATTGCCAGGCGCACCCCGGCGATCCCCACCGATGATCCGGAGCGATCAAACGTGCGGCGTGGTCGGTACTGTCCTTCGAATGATCGATCAACTGAACGCACTGCACACCTCCGCGGCCCGGCTGAGGTCGATCGTCGAGCCGCTCGATCCGAGCCAGCTCACGGCTCCGGCGTACCCGAGCGAGTGGACGATTGCCGGCACCCTGTCGCACCTCGGTTCGGGAGCGGTCATCATGCGGAGCACGCTCGAGGCCGCGGCGAGCGGCACCCCGCTCCCGGATGGCTTCAACCAATCGGTGTGGGACGAGTGGAACGCGAAGTCGCCCCACGACCAGGCCGCCGGGGTGCTCCTCGCCGATCAAGCGTTCCTCGACAGCGTGGCAGCGCTCTCCGACGAGCAGCGAACTTCGCTACGGGTCCCGTTCGGACCGATGCAGCTCAGTCTCGCGGAAGCACTCGGCATGCGCCTCAACGAGCACGCGCTGCACACCTGGGACGTCGAGGTTGCATTGCAGCCCGACGCAGTGGTGCCCGAGCAGTCGGCAGCTGTCGTGCTGGCAAGCTTGCCGATGATCGTGCGCTTCGCCGGCAAAGACGACGGGGTCGCACGCACGGCGACGATCCGTACCAGTGGTCCGAGCGCCGAGTTCGTCCTCGCGAGCGGTGATGGCAGCGTGTCGCTCATCACGGGTGCCGCCGCCGACGGCGGGGCCACCATCGACCTGCCGGCGGAGTCGTTCGTTCGCCTCGTGTACGGTCGCCTCGACTCCGAGCACACGCCGGCCACCGTCGACGCCGAGTCCGTTGCCTCGCTGCGCCCGCTCTTCCCCGGCTTCTGACGGGACTGGCTCAAAATCGCATCCAATCCCGTTCGTCGGGACCGATGAGTTCACGGTTCTCGCCTCGTCGTGTCTGTGCGCCGTTGCGCGTCGTTGAGAGGAGACACCGATGTCAAGACAGACCAGCGGTCACGAGTCCATCGAGTCGATTGCCGAGCCGCCGATCGTCGACCAAGAAACGTGGGAAGCAGCGCTGGCCGATCTTCGTGTCCGCGAGAAGGCAGCGACTCGAGAGCTCGACGCGATCGCCGCGCAGCGTCGCCGGCTACCGATGGTGAAGATGCCCGACTACGTGCTCGAGGGTGCCAACGGCCCGGTTCGTCTCGTCGACGTGTTCGAGGGCAAGCGCCAGCTCGTGGTCTACAACCACATGTGGTCGCCGGGCGAGACGTGGCAGTGTGGTGGCTGCACCGGTTTCACCAGTCAGTTCACGAGGCTCGAGTTCCTCGAGAACAATGACGCCCGCTTTGTGATCGTGACCCAGGGTTTGATCGACGAAGCGCTGGCGTACAAGGCCCGGGTCGGCAACCGGATGGAGTGGTACTCCAGCGCGAACAGCCCGTTCGGTGACGACGTCGGCGCGCCCCTCGGCGGCGGCTTTCAGGTCAACGTGTTCTTCCGCAACGGCGACACGGTGTACCGCACGTACAACACTCAAGGGCGCGGCACCGAGCAGCTGAGCTACTCGTTCCCGCTCATCGACCTGTTGCCCTACGGCCGCCAGGAGGAGTGGCAGGATTCGCCTGCGGGCTGGCCGCAGTCACCCACCTACAGCCGCTGGGACGGTCCGGAAGCGTTCGCGCTCTACGCCGACCGTCCCGACTGACCGCCCCGTCGTTCAACCGCTCAACGTCGGCGGGCGAGGTACTTCTTGTAGCCCTCGGCCAACTCACGCAACTCGGGGTCGGCTTCGAACTTGGGCTCCATCTTGCGCCATGCCTCCTCGCGCTTGGCGGGGATGTACTCCGTTGGCCAGTATCCGTCGTGGGGGCGGTAGCTCTTCAACACGTTGCGCGCGACCGTTGCCTTGTGCACTTCGTCGACGCCGTCGGCGATGCCCATCGTCGGCGCCGCCGAGTACATCGCCTGGATCGGCGTGAGGTCGGTCGTGCCCAGCGACCCGAGGATGTGCAGCGCGTTGAACGACACCTCGCGCAGCACCTTCGCCATCGTGTACTTCACGGCTGCGATGTCGGTGCGGGTCTCTTGCGTGCTCGTGTTGTCGATCTTCCACGCGGTCTCGAGCACGAACAGGCGCAGCATGCGAATCGATGCGTAGGAGTCGGCGATCTTCTCCTGCACCATCTGGTGCTCGCCGATGATCTTGCCGTGCGACTCGCGGCTGAGCGCGCGCTCGCACATCATGTCGAACGCGAGCTTGCACTGCGCGATGGTGCGCATTGCGTGGTGGATGCGCCCGCCGCCGAGACGGCGCTGGGCCAAGACCTTGGCACCGTCCTCGGGTCCGAGCAGGTGGTCGAGCGGCACTCGAACATCGCGATAGATGATGTGGTTGTGGCTGCGCGGCTCGGGCTGGATGTCCACGCCGGGCGTGTCCCGGGGCACCACGAACATGCCGTTGGTGCACATCACGAACAAGATGTCCGCGGCCCGCCCGGCCGACGTGAACCACTTCTCACCGTTGATGACCCACTCGTCACCGTCACGTGTCGCGTACGTCTTGAACAGGTTCGGGTCCGAGCCACCCTGTGGTTCGGTCATCGAGTAGGCCGAGAACATCTCTTGGTTGAGCAGCGGCTTGAGCCAGCGCTCCTTCTGCTCCTCGGTGCCGTAGGCGGCGAGCATCTCCATGTTGCCGGTGTCGGGTGCGGCCGCGCCGAAGAGCTGCGGCGCGCTGCCGTAACGGCCGATGACCTCGTTCAACAATCCGAGTTGTAGCTGGCCATAGCCCGGGCCGCCGAGCTCGGGCTCGAGGAAGATCGCCCACAGTCCCTGCGCCTTGACCTGATCCTGCAAACCTCTGACGAGCGCCTTGATCTTGGGGTCCCTGGAGCGCACGGCGTAGGGGAACACGTAGTCGAGTGGTTCCACTTCGTCCTTGCAGAACTGCTCGACCCAATCGAGCTTCTTCTGGAATGCGGGATCGGTCGAGAAGTCCCAGGCCATCGTTGTTCCCCTTCGGCGTTGTACGAACGCCATGATGCATAGCCGACGAGCAATGCCCCGCGGCGTGTCGTGCCGCCGGGATCGATCAACTCACGCGTGAATTCACTTCGCGTCGACGGTGCCTGCGGGTGGGGTGTAGGGCTGGAAGAAATCGTTGGCCGGGGCGGCTGCCGACACAGGACGCCGGCTCGGATCGCGGTAGTCGCGTTCTTCATCGGCGGACGACGTCGGAGTAGAAACAGGGGCAACACAGACATCAATGAACCGCCGTCGAGGGATGGGACTGCAGCCAGGCGATGATGTCGGCGGTGACCTCGTCGCGGTTGGTCTCGTTGAGGATCTCGTGGCGGGCACCGGGATACATGGTGAGTTGCGTGTCGACGCCAGCGTTGACGAGGCGGTCGGCGAGATCGGTGGGGTGGGCTCCCATCGCCCCGGCCGGGTCCTGGTCGCCGGCGATGACCAACACCGGACACGTGATCGTCGACATGTGCTCCGCGGCGGGAGCGATCGTCTCGAGCAGGTCGATGAGGTATCCGTACGTCAATGGGTTGCCGTCACCGCAGTACGGATCGGCGAGATACCGGTCGACCTCGTCGCTGTCGCGGCTGAGCCAATCGAACGGAGTACGCACCGGTTCGAATGGCGTCTGGTCGTTGCGCAGCAGATCGCCCGCCGGATCGTCGCGCATGCCAGCGTCGGCGAAACCCCGCAGCAACTCGGCCAGCGACGCCGTCTCGTCGATGTTCGCCGGCACGCCACACAGCACACCACTCGCCAGGCCAGCGGCATGCGAACAGAGATACCCGAACGCGATCAACGAACCCATCGAGTGCCCGAACAGGTGGACGGGCACGTCGCGGCCGAACCGGGCCGTGGCGATGGCGCGCAGCTCGTGGATGTCGTCGATGACAGCTGCGCCGCCACCAGTCCCCATCAGGCCGGGACCGGTGGATGCTCCGGTGACTCCGTGGCCGCGATGATCGAGCGCGTACGCCGCGAAGCCGGCTGCGTTCAGCGCGCGCGCGAAACGGTCGTAGCGGCCCGAGTGCTCGGATGCGCCGTGGGCGATGAGCACCACGCCACGCGCACCCTCGACCGGCCAGCACCGGGTGGAGATCTCCACGCCGTACTCATCAACGAACCTCGCCTCGTCCATCAACACCCCCCTTCGCCAGATCTAGCAATCCTCGCACCTCGACCGAGTGGCTCACGCGACGAGGCCGAGTTCGGTCCACCTGTTGTCGTCGGTCGCGATGACACCGATGTCGGCGAGGAACGACGTCAGCTTGGCGAGCCCGGCGACGATGTTGGCTCGGTAGCGCGGATTGGCGGCTGCGGCGTGCGCGCCACCATCGATGCCGACGTGATCGAACACCTGCGGGTTGAGGCTCAGTGACACCACGTCGGCGACCAGGATCGGCGCGGCGTCGCGCACGATGGCCTGATCGGCGGGCTCCAGAGCCGGCCACACCTCGGCCAGGTACGACTTGGCAAAGCTCACGTGCCGGGCCTCCTCCAGGACGTGGAGACGAGCGATCTGGCGCGACACCGTGTGCACGCGCTCGTCTTTCATGGTCGCCCGATTGACGTGGTCGAGCAGCTCTTCGATGGCCAGGATCAACAGGTACGACAGGGCCCGGCCGCTGCTCGTGTCGTCGAGGATCACCGGCCGTTGCGGTGCGTACGACGGTGTCGCCGCGCGACGGACGAACTCACCGAACATCGCCGAATGGCGGCACTCGTCTGCGACCTCGATCAGCAAGTAGCGATGGATCGGATCCGTCACATCGATCTCCGTCAGGTGGCGGAGCACGACCTGCATCAACGCGTTCTCGAACCAGATGCCGGCGGCGTAGGTCGCGGCGGCCTCGTGGCGGCTGTAGGTGATCTGCTCGCTCGTGCTCATTGCATCCCACTCGGCCGTGCCGTACAGCGAGAGCAGCTCCGGTGGCAGGTGAAACGCCGAATCGTCGATCGGGACGTTCCACGTGACGGCCTGGAACGGATCGTGCGTCTGGCGCTCGGAAGCAGCGATGAGCTGCTCGGCACGGAGCGCGGTGCGTGGCGTGGCAAGGGCTGTGGTCATGCGAGCCATCATGATACTGACAGTAGTTACTGTCAAGATATTCTGACAGTGAACACTGTCACAGTTCGTCGGGATGGCGAGCTGACCTTGAGCGTGCGCTTGACGGAATGAGTTCGGTACGGTACGTATTGACTCGTGGCACGCCGCCGGGCGCAGAGATCGTCGTGCACGCCCGGGGCGCGGGTCGCGGGCCTCGCTCTGCTCGGCGCACTGCTCGCGGCGA
>JANNZY010000147.1:0-136819 GCA_031410915.1 Actinomycetes bacterium | reverse complement strand
TCTCGATCGGCTTCCACATGCCGGCCGCGCGGTTGTACGGGATCGTCGTCAACGACCTCGATCGCCTCGACGACGATCATGCTGCTGCCCGCACCAGCTTCATCACCGAGGACCGCGACACCTACGCGTTGCTCACCGGGTCGTGCGCGGTACTGGCCCGCTCGTTCGACGCGGCCGCTGTGGTCACCACTGGCTGGGCCGCGCCCATGCTCGCTGATGGTTCGATGACCCATCGCCCGAGCCGGCATCCCGAACGTCGTCGCGTTCGTGCGGTCGCGGTGGTCGACAGCGAGGGTGTCGCGTCGGTGTTGCGCTTCGAGGACCAGCCGGATGTGTCGACGGCGATGCCCACCGGCGACGGCGCGATGGTTGACGCGTTGGTCCGGATGTGGCTTGGATTGGACAGCGACATTGTGAACCTGCGAACAACCCGAGGCCCGTGCGCGCGTCGCCCCTAACCTGGCGGCCGTGAGCGACATGACCCTCGATGCGCCCCTTGACATCACGGCGTGGGCCGAGGAGGTGCGGTCGCTGGCGAAAGCTCGCGACGCCGTCATCCTCGCCCACAACTACCAGTTGCCGGAGATCCAAGACGTCGCCGATCACGTCGGCGACTCGCTCGGCCTGAGCCGAGTCGCGGCGACGGTCGAGCAGTCCACCATCGTGTTCTGCGGCGTGCACTTCATGGCCGAGACGGCCAAGATCCTCAGCTACGACAAGACCGTGTTGATCCCGAACGAGCTCGCCGGCTGCTCGCTGGCCGACACCATCACCGCCGATCAGCTGCGGGCGTGGAAGGCCGAGTATCCCGGTGCCGTGGTCGTCAGCTACGTCAACACCACGGCGGCCGTGAAGGCCGAGACCGACATCTGCTGCACGTCATCGAACGCGGTCGATGTCGTCGCGTCCATCCCGCAGGACAAGGCGGTCCTGTTCTGCCCGGACCAGTTCTTGGGCGCCCACGTGCAGCGCACGCTGAACCGCGAGAACATGCACATCTGGTTGGGCGAGTGTCACGTACACGCCGGTATCAATGGCGCGGACCTGAAGGAGCGGGTCATGGCCGAACCCGAGGCCGAGCTGTTCATCCATCCCGAGTGCGGCTGTGCGACCAGCGCGCTGTACCTGGCCGGCGCGGGCGTTGTACCGAAGGAGCGCACCAAGATCCTGTCCACGTCGGGCATGGTTGATGCCGCGCGAGCCACCACGGCGAAGAAGGTGCTCGTCGCCACCGAGACGGGCATGCTCCACCAGCTGCGCAAGACGAACCCACTCGTGATCTTCGAACCGGTCAACCGGGCCGCTGTGTGCAAGTACATGAAGATGATCACGCCGGCCTACCTGCTGCGCTCCCTGCGTGACGGCACCGACGTCGTCGACGTCCCACGTGACATCGCCGACCGGGCCCGGCTCTCGGTCGAGCGGATGATCTCGATCGGCACGCCGTCGCCGACGGCCGAGTGACGGCAGCGCCATCGTGACCGCGCCAGTGCCACTGCAACTCGCCGCGCCCGACGTGTCGTGGCAGCGCGACATCGATGTCGTGGTGCTCGGCTCCGGCGCGGCCGGGCTTGCCGCAGCCATCGCCGTGCGGCCCGTGCGATCGGTGCTCATCGTCACCAAGGACACGCTCGACGCGGGCAGCACCGCGTGGGCGCAGGGTGGCCTGGCCGGCGTGTTGGACCCGACGGACTCGCTCGAGAACCACGTTCGCGACACGCTCGCCGCCGGGGCCGGGCTGTGCGACGAAGCCGCCGTACGCCAACTCGTCGAGGAAGCACCTCGCGCGATCCGCTACCTGATGCGGCTCGGCGCGGCGTTCGACCCCGGTCACGACGGCGATGGTCCGGCGCTGACCATGGAGGGGGGTCACTCGCATCGCCGCATCGTGCACGCCGGCGGTGACCAGAGTGGTGCCGAGGTGCAGCGCACACTGGACCAATCGGCCGTCGCTGCCGGCGTGGAAGTCCTCGACCGTGCGTTTGCGTTGGATCTGGTGGTGGGCAGCAACAGCAGTGGGCAACAGCAGGTGGCCGGCGTCCGCATCGCGATCACTGATGCCGACGGTGACGTCGAATCCGTCGGCATCGTGACAGCGCGCGCGGTGGTCATCGCGACGGGCGGTTACGGGCAGGTGTTCGCGTCGACCTCCAACCCGCCCGCCGTCACGGGCGACGGGCTCGCGCTCGCGTTGCGCGCCGGGCTGCCCGCGCAGGACATCGAGTTCGTGCAGTTCCATCCCACCGTGCTGTGGCGCGGTGCGGATGCCACCGGGCAGCAGGCATTGATCAGCGAAGCGGTGCGTGGCGAAGGCGCGATCCTGTATGACGCTGCGGGCGAACGGGTGATGCTCGGCGTGCATCCTCTCGAAGATCTGGCACCGCGTGATGTCGTCGCATCGGCCATCAGCCGGCGGATGGCATCGGGTGCCGGCGGTGTCGACGACCATGTGTACCTCGACGCGACTCGCATGGGTCCGCACTTCTACGAACGGTTCCCGTCGATCACGGCGGCGTGTCGCGCGGCGGGCATCGACCCGGCGATCGACCGCATCCCGGTCGCACCAGCGGCGCACTACGTCTGCGGCGGCATCCGTGCCGATCTCGACGGCCGAACCGAGCTCGCCGGCTTGTTCGTCGTCGGCGAATCGGCCTGCACGGGCGTGCACGGCGCGAACCGCTTGGCCAGCAATTCACTGACCGAGGGCGTGGTGGCCGGCACTCGTGCCGGGCGCGACTTGGCCTGGGAACTGCCCGAGTTGGTCGAGCCCGGCGCGATCGAGGCACCCGCTGTCGCCGGGCTGCTTGCGGCCGACCTGCGCGTGGAATTGCGCTCGACGATGTCTCGCCACGTCGGCGTGCTGCGCAGCCCGGACGGCATGGCCGCCGCGGCGGATGCTCTCGGCGCGCTGTCGGGCAAGCTCTCACCCGATGTGCAACCGCATCGCCGCGCGTTCGAAGCCACCAACCTGCTGACTGTTGCGGTGGCCGTGGTCGAGGCCGCGCGGAGTCGCACGGAGAGCCGCGGCTGCCACCGTCGCACCGACTATCCCGAGCCACGCGACGTCTGGCTCACCCATCTCACCGACCGCCTCGACGCCACCGGCTCGGTCGTCGTCAGCGGCCGGCCACAGGGGGCCTGACGTGTTCACGTTCCATCCTCTGTCGGAGACGACTCGCGCGCGGCTGAACGACGGTGGTGTCGACGCCGACGCGGTGGCCGCGCTCGTCCGCATGGCCGTCACCGAGGACCTCGCGGGTGGCATCGACGTCACGTCGGTCGCCACGGTGCCGCCCGATCAGCGGTCCGTCGGTACGTTCGGCACACGCCAGGCGGGCACGCTCGCCGGTCTCGCCGTTGCCGCTGCCGTCGTCGACGCGGTGTGCGGTCCCGATGCGAGCGACTTCGGCTACCTGGCCAACGACGGCGACGACGTGGAGCCGCGCACCGACATCGCACGCGTCGAAGCGCCGACACGTTTGCTGCTGACCGCCGAGCGTTCGGCGCTCAACCTGCTCTGCCACCTGTCCGGCGTGGCCACGTTGACCCGCCGGTGGGCCGACGCACTCGCGGGCACCGGAGCGCGGGTGCGCGACACGCGCAAGACGACGCCCGGGTTGCGGTTCCTGGAGAAGTACGCGGTGCGCTGCGGCGGCGGCGTCAACCACCGGATGGCGCTCAGCGACGCGGCGTTGGTGAAGGACAACCACGTGCTCGCCGCCGGGGGAGTGGCCGAGGCGTTCGCCAAGGTGCGGTCACTTGTGGCGACGATCCCCGTCGAGATCGAGGTCGATTCGATCGACGGTCTCCAGCAGGCGATGCGCGCCGGAGCCGACGTCGTGCTGCTCGACAACTTCGCGGTGGATGACATGCGCGCCGGCGTCGCCGCGATGCACGAGTACGAGCGCGCCACAGGCCGCCGGGTGATCCTGGAGGCCAGCGGTGGCCTGACGATTGACGTCGCTCGCGCCGTCGCCGAGACCGGTGTCGACTACATCGCCGTCGGGGGTCTGACCCACAGCGCCCCCGTCCTCGACATCGGCCTCGACCTCCGCTCCATCACCCAATAACTCCCCGCCCGCGCGCGTGCAGAACGTGCCCCCGGCGTGACGTTGTGCCCGCGCATGTCCGCTGGGTGAGGCTCGCCACGAACGGGCCCCGCGTGGGCAAGATGTGCCCCCAGCGTGACGTCCTGAGCGCGCGGGTGCAGAACGTGCCCTCCACGTGACGTTGTGCCCGCGCGTGTCCGCTGGGTGAGGCTCGCCACGAACGGGCCACGCGTGGGCAAGATGTGCCCCCGGCGTGACGTCCCGCGCGCGCGGGTGCAGATCGTGCCCCCCACGTGACTTTGTGCCCGCGCGTGGGCGGAACGTGCGCGGGAGTCAGGTGGTGGCGGCGGTTTTGCGGGCGGCGATGCGGCGGAGTGGGGGCTCGGTGGGGGGCGGGTTCTTACGGTCGGGGAGCTCGGTCAGCAGCAGCGTGGTGGCCTGCGTGATCGAGAACACGGCGCGGTCGAACGCGGCGGCCGTTGCCGCGGAGGTGCTCTGCACGCCGCTCACCTTGCGCACGTATTGCCGTGCGGCTGCCTCGATCTCTTCATGGGTGGCTACGGGTTGGAGGCCACGAAGGGTCGTGATGTTCCTACACATGGCCCCAGCCTAGGAAGGCGCGGCCGAGACGGCTCAGCCGGTCAGTGCAACCAGATCGACCACCAGGATCAGATCGACGCCGGCGTCGAGCCCGATCGAGGGGTTACCCGCATCGCCGAACGCTTCTGCTGGCGGCAGCACGAGCAAGCGCCGCCCGCCGACCTTCATGCCGGTGATGCCCTTGACCAGGCCGGGCAGCGTGGTGTCGTCCAGCACGTACTTCGCCGCGTCGCCGGCATCCCAGGTGGAGTTCAGCTCGGCAGCGGTGTCGCCGCGGTACGCGGTGACCTGGATGTAGACCGTCTGACCCGCGGCCGCTGTCTCGCCGTCGCCGTCGACGAGATCAGTGATCTGCAAATCGGTCGTGCCCGAGGTCGGTGTGATCTCGACGACCGGCTTGTCGGCCGGGTCGGCGGCGGGCACGTCGATCCCGGCCGTCACGCTGACCGCGTCGACGACGAAGGTCAGCGCATCGCCGGCCTGGATGACATCGCCGCCCGGAGGGCTGTCGCCGTAGGCGAGCTCGGCCGGGATGTCCAGCTGGCGGCGACCGCCGGCCTGGATGCCGACCAGTCCCTGCTCCCAACCCTGGATCACCGTGTTGGCGCCGAGGGTGACGGGGAACGTGGACCCGCGGTCGTAGCTGTTGTCGAACTCGGCGCCGTCTGCGCTGCGAACACCGACGTAGTTGACCTCGACGGTGTCGCCGACCTTGGCCGCCGGACCGTCGCCGACGACGAGATCGGTGATCACCAACTCCGCGGGCAGCTCGGCGGGGATCTCGACACTGGGCTTCGTCGCGGCGTCGGAAGCCACCGTGCTGGAGGAGGCCGACGGCGAGTCGCTCCCGCACCCTGCGAGCAGGGCGATGGCGATGATCGAAGCGGGGACCAGGCGGCGCATCCGGGCGACGCTATCGGAGGTTCTGCGCGCTCCGGTAGGCACCTGGGCTGAGCCCGACGACACGCCGGAACTGCCGTGTGAACGCACTCTGGTCGTAGTAACCGCAGTCGGTAGCGATCTGCGCGACGGATGCGTCGGTGGTGCGCAGGCGCAGGATCGCCTCCTCCAGACGCAGCCGTAGCAGGAGTTGCTTGGCACTCAGACCCAGCGTTCGCCGGATCGCGCGCTCGAGCTGGCTGACCGACAGCGCGGCCGCGGCTGCGAGGTCGGCGACGGCGATGTGCTCGGTGGCGCGGACTCGGGCGAACGCGACCGCGGTAGCCACACCGGCGTTCACGCCGCCCGCATCGGCGGGAGCGCGCAGGTCGACCGACACACTGGCGATCGCATGCTCGACGATGGTCTTGCTCGTCACGTACCAACCAACCGAGCCGTCGGGCCGCAGGATCAGCTCCAACTCGTTGCGCAACGGTTGCCCGGTGGCGAACAGGCGCGCGTCCTGACGCTCGTAGGACTCGGCGAGTTCGGCCGGGAACAGGTCCGTGGCTCGGAGGCCGACGATCTCACCCGGCGTCGTGCGGCCGGCACGATCGGCAAAGGCCTGGTTGACGGCGATGTAGCGACCGTCGACGTCCTTCACGCAGAACATCACGTGGGGCACGTCGGTCAGCAGTTCGGCCATTGCGAGAACGGCTGGGTCGGGCTCCGCATCACGCGCCATGCCCCCATCTTGTACGAACCCGACGCGTCGGCCGTCGCAACCGTGCAAGACGGCGGGTCTTGGATGGAAGCATGGAACCGATGTCTTCCGATGCTGTCGAGCGGGCTGTCGCGCTGGCCGAACGGCTGCTCGCCGATTCGCAACGCATCGCAACCGCGGGCGAGACGCGACAGCTGCGCCGCCTGGGCCGGTTGATCAACGACGAGCGTGGACGAGAGCTGGTGCAGTTGCTGACCGATGACGTCTTGCGCATCCACCAGCCGGGCCGCGCGGCGAAGCGGTTTCGGGCGGTGGTGGACCAAGTCGGCGTGCCGTCGTCGCTCGGCAGGCTCGACGGGCTGATGCTGCGTGTCGGTTCGCGCCTGGCACCCTTCGCGCCACGAGTGCTGATGCCGCTCGTGACCCGCCGCATCCAGAGCGAGACGAAGGGTGTCGTGCTCTCGTCCGAGGATCCGGAGTTCGCCGCTCACGTGCAGATGCGTCGAGCCGAGCACGTGCGGCTGAACGTGAACGTGCTCGGTGAGGCGATCCTGTCCGACGCCGAGGCGCAGGCTCGTCTCGCCAGCGTGCGGGCCCGGCTCGCCCGACCCGACGTGAACTACGTGTCCGTCAAGATCTCGGCGATCTGTGCCAACCTCGATCCGCTCGCATTCGACGACGGTGTGACACGGGTCAGCGATCAACTGCGTGTCCTCTACCGCGACGCGCAGGCAGTGACTCCAGCCAAGTTCGTGAACCTCGACATGGAGGAATTCAAGGACCTCGCGCTCACGATCGCCGCGTTCACCGCAGTGCTCGACGAGCCCGAGTTCGAATCGATCGACGCAGGCATCGTCCTGCAGGCCTACCTGCCCGACTCTCACGCTGCGCTCGAGCAGATCGGCCACTGGGCGGCCGCCCGCCACGCACGTGCCGGGGGCACGGTGAAGGTGCGTCTGGTGAAGGGCGCGAACCTGGCGATGGAACAGGTCGATGCCGAGACGCACGGCTGGCACCAGGCTCCGTACACGACGAAGGCGAATGTCGACGCGAGCTACAAGGCGCTGCTCGAATCAGCCCTTCGTCCGGAGTGGTCCGAGGCATTGCGCATCGGTTTGGCGAGCCACAACCTGTTCGACGTCGCGTGGGGGTTGGTGGTGCGCGACGGTCTCGATCGCCCGCAGCAGATCGAGTTGGAGATGCTCGAAGGGATGGCCCCGGCGCAGGCCCGCGCCGTCAACGCAATCGCCGGCGGGCTGCTGCTCTACGCACCCGTCGTTGCGCCGCACGACGTCAACTCGAGCATCGCCTACCTGTCGCGCCGACTCGACGAAAACACGTCGCCGGACAACTTCCTGCGCGCGCTGTTCACGTTGAAGCCCGGTACGGCCGAGTTCCGTGCGCAGGCCGACCGCTTCCGCGCCAGCGTCTGCGACCGCGCCGCTGTCGCGATGACGAGCAATCGCACCACTCTGCCTGCGCCGGACGGGCCGGACGCGCCCTTCGACAACGAACCCGACTCGGACTTCACCAGCCTGGACGTCCGCGCTGCGGCAGCCGTGCCGCCGCCTGCCGTCGACGTCACGATCACGACCACCACCACCGACATCGATGACGTGCTAGCTCGCGCCGTTGACGCCGGCCGGCGCTGGGCGACGTCGTCGCTCGCCAAACGGCGCGACCTGCTCGACGCCGTGGCGGCCACGATGGCGGTGGGCCGTTTCGACACGCTCGCACTGATGGCCGACGAGGCCGGCAAGACCATCCGCGAGGGCGATCCCGAAGTCAGTGAGGGAATCGACTTCGCCCGTTACTACGGCTCGGTCGGCACCGACGTCGTCGCCGGGTTGCGTGCCGACGGCGTGTCTGTGGACGCCCGCGGCGTGGTGTTGGTCGTCGCACCTTGGAACTTTCCCTACGCGATCCCGGCTGGCGGTGTCTGCGCAGCGCTGGCCGCCGGCAACGCAGTCATCCTCAAGCCCGCGCCGGAGACGCGCCGGATCGCGCTGCACCTCGCGACCCAGCTGTGGGCTGCGGGGGTACCGCACGACTTGCTGCAGTTCGTGGCGTGCGAGGACGACGAGGTCGGCCAGCACCTGGTGACCCACCCGTCGATCGACACCGTCGTGCTGACCGGATCGTTCGACACCGCCACCCTGTTCACGACGTGGAAGCCGGACATGCGCCTGCTGGCCGAGACGAGCGGCAAGAACGCGCTCGTCATCACTGCTGCGGCCGACATCGATGCTGCGCTGAAGGATCTTGTTCGCTCTGCGTTCGGGCATGCCGGGCAGAAGTGCTCGGCTGCCAGCCTCGCCATCGTCGAGGCGTCGGTCTACGACGACGCATCGTTCCACCAACGTCTGCGCGATGCGGTGCAGAGCCTGGCCGTCGGCTGGCCGGCCGAACGGGCGACGGTCATGGGGCCACTCATCGCGCCTCCACGCGGTCCGCTGCACCACGCACTCACCCAACTCGACAGTGGCGAGTCGTGGCTCGTCGAGCCACGCCAGATCGAGCCCCGGCTCTGGGCTCCTGGCGTCAAGACCGGTGTCGGCCCGGGGTCGTCGTTCCACGTCACGGAGTGCTTCGGGCCCGTGCTCGGTGTCATGCGTGCCCGCGATCTGGATCATGCGATCGAACTGCAGAACGCCACCCCGTACGGGCTGACCGGTGGCATCCACTCACTCGACCCGGCCGAGATCCGCCACTGGCTCGACCAGGTCGAGGTCGGTAACGCGTACATCAACCGCCACATCACCGGCGCGGTCGTGCAGCGCCAGCCGTTCGGTGGCTGGAAGCGGTCCTCCATCGGTTGCGGCGTGAAGGCCGGCGGACCCGACTACGTGCTCGGGCTCTGTGCGGTCGGCCACCCGGACGACCCGTCGCCGCGCGGTGCAGCAGCGTCGTTCGGGCACTGGTGGTCGACGTACTTCGCGCTCGACCACGACCCGAGCGGCCTGCGCAGCGAGCGCAACGTGTTGCGCCATCGACCACTCGACGGTGTGCTGCTGCGAGTGGACGAATCCACTCCCGCCGACACCGTTGCAGTCGCGCAGGCAGCAGCCGCCCGCTGCGGCGTGTCGGTCACGATCTCGGACGCGTCGGCCGAGTCCGAGCAGAGCCTGATCGGCCGCCTTGCGACACTCCAGATTGAACGCGTGCGCAGCCTGGTCGGCGGGTCGGTCGAGTTGCGGCTGGCGCTGCTGGATCGCGCGATCGGCTTCGACACCACGCCGATCAGCGATCACGGCCGCGTCGAGTTGCCGCGCTGGCTGAAGGAGCAGGCGGTCAGCGAGACGACGCACCGCTATGGGCGACTGATCCCGTCAGTGTTCGACGCCGCCGGCGATCGCTGAAGCCACGCGTGCTCGTCCTCACCCATCGGTGTGGATGCGTCACCGTCGACCATCGGCCACAGTTCTTCCGCGATGCGGCGGTAGTTGCCGCGGGCGCGTAGCTCGCCGAGGATCGCGTACAGACCGAGGTTGATCCGCTGGATGAACACGAACGACTTCGGCACCGTCGCGTACTGCGAGATCGGGCTGTCACGGTCGAAGGTGTGGCGCACGATGGCCGAGCTGTATTCCGGTGTCCACGTCATCTCGCGGTCTTCGCGGACCGGCTCGTAGAACTGGCGGAAGTACTGGCCGGCGTCGGCGGTGTTCACCGGTGCGCCACGCCGCAACAGCCCGGCGTCTTCGACGATGCGGCGGAACTTCACGTCGTCGTGGTCGATGGCCGCAGCCTTGACCATCCCGCCGAACGTGTTCAGCTCGTCCTCGGTGAAGTGCTTGACAAGACCGAAGTCCAGGAAGGTGACCTTGCCGTCGCCGTGGAACAGGTAGTTGCCCGGGTGCGGATCGCCGTTGAACGCGCCGAAGCGGTAGAGGCTCCGGAACACGAAGCGGAAGATGGCCTCGGCTGCGAGGTCGCGTTCGCGCTGGTCCCACGTCAGCAGTTCCTGCCACGTGTGGCCGACGACGAGCTCGGTGGTCAGCACGCGAGCCGTCGACAGCTGATCGATGACCGCTGGCACGGTGAAGTAGGGGTGGCCGCGGTAGTACTCATGGAACGCGCGCTGGTTGCGCGCCTCGAGCTCGTAGTCCAGCTCCTCGCTGAGCCGGGCCTTGATCTCGGCCACCATCTCGGCCGGGTCCAGCCCACCGAAGCCCTGCTTCAGGATCGCGCCGAGCACCTCGGTGTTGCGCAGGTCGGCGCGGATGGCGTCGTCGACGCCGGGGTATTGCACTTTCACCGCGACCGCTCGTTCGAGACCGGTCTCGGGATCGACGATGAGCGCGCGATGCACCTGACCAATGGATGCCGCAGCGATCGGCTGCGGGTCGAACTCGACGAACAGATCGGACAGCGGCTTGCCCAACTCGCGCTCGATGGCAGCCCGAGCCAGCTCGAAGCTCATCGGCGGCGCGTTCGACTGCAGCTGGGCGAGCGCCAGGCGCAGCGGCTCGGGTAACCCCTCGTCGAGGTAGCTGGCCATCTGGCCGAGCTTCATCAACGCACCCTTCATCTGCCCGAGCCGATCGGCGATCTGCTCGGCCGTCTTCAATTCGCGTTCGTGATCCAGCTCAACGCGTCGCTCAGCGCTGGCGAACAGCTTGCGCGCCGACGTGGACGCGTACGTCGCGCCGACCTGCAGGCCCAATCCGGCGAGCGCTGCGTTGCGGCTCGTGCGGCCGCGGCGGCCGATCGCGTTCGACCGGCGGGCATGGGCACCTGCGAATGCCGCTGCGCCGAGTGCGGCCACGCCTCCAACGGCAAGCCACCGCTTGCCCTTGCCGTGACGGCTCACGGCTTGAGCACGCCCGCCCGCTCACACACGGAATGCACGGCCCGGAGCAGCGTCGGTACGAAGCGGTTGGCATTGGCGACGCATGCGTCATGGTCGCCGTCGATGCGGAACGCCTCGGCCCCGTGGATGGATTCGAACAGCCGGATCTGACGGCGCAGTGGCACGACTCGATCGCGCATCGTGATGATCAGCGATGTCGGTACGTCGACGTCGCCGATCCAGCTCTTCGACGAGAAGTTGCCGATCGCCCGGCCGGCCTCCAACACCGTGCGCCACTCGTGACGGGCGACCTGCTCGATGGCCCACGGCTGCCACTCGCCGGACTTGCGCTGCAGGTAGACCTGCTCGGTCAACCACTGCCGGGCTTGGGCCGGTGCGATGCGTGCCAGCGCGGCGAGCCCGGTGAGGCCCATGAACGACAGCTTCTCCTCGCGAGTGCTGGCGAACGAGGCCGCCGTCGCGCAGAGCACGAGTCCGATGACGCGGTCGCGGTGCTGCTTCCAGACGAGCTGCGCGACCGGCCCGCCCATGCTGTAGCCGACGGGAATGAACCGGTCGATGCCGAGCAGGTCGGCCAGCGCGACTGCGTCGTCGGCACATGTCGCGAGACGGAACACCTTGCGGCTGCGGATGCCACCGCCGTGGCCGTGATGATCCAGCGCGATGACGCGGTAATGCTCGGCGAGCGCGTCGTAACACGTGAACCAGTTGAGATCGGC
This sequence comes from Actinomycetes bacterium, assembly GCA_031410915.1. Lineage (GTDB taxonomy): Bacteria > Actinomycetota > Acidimicrobiia > Acidimicrobiales > Ilumatobacteraceae > WLMZ01. The sequence continues at coordinate 125,035 of JANNZY010000147.1, read as the reverse complement.
GCTTGCCGTCCAGCCGTGGAGCAGGATCAGGGTCGGTGCATCTGGCGACGGCCCCGGCAGCTCGCGGATGAAGGTGGTTCCGCGCCCGGGCAGATCGATATCGCGCCCGGGCGGCAGGATGGGCTCGATGACGGTCCCCCCGCGAGTCATGCCGAAGCCGGCCCCGCAGCGAGGATCTTGACCTTCAACTCACCATTGGGCGCTGCGTAGCTGACCCACGAACCAACCGTCTCGCCGAGCAGCGCGGAGCCCATCGGCGAGCCGGGGCTGACGATGTCGAAACCTTCGAGCTTCTCTTCGACGTGACCGATGATGTACGTCTCGGCCAGGTCATCACTGTCACCCTCGTAGACGATGGTGATCTTCTGGCCGACGCGGACCTCGCCCGCAGGCCCGGACTCGATGACCTCGCCGTTCTCGAGCAGGTACTCGAGTTCGCGGATGCGGCCCTCCATGTGGCCTTGCTCGTCCTTCGCGGCGTGGTAGTCGCCGTTCTCCTTCAGGTCGCCAAGCTCGCGGGCCCGCTCGATCTTGTCGGCGACCTGGATGCGGCCGCGGCTCGTCAAGTCATCGAACTCGGCCTGCATGCGCTCGAACGCCGCACGGGAGAATTGGTGCTTTGCCATCCCGAGAGGCTATCTGGCGGTCCCGGACCTGTTCACCGTACGATCCTGGGCCTATGACGCATCGGATCGCAATCATTGGTGGGGACGGGATCGGGCCGGAGGTGACCGTCGAAGCGGTCAAGGTCGTGCGTGCTGCCGGCGTCGACATCGACACCACCGAGTTCGATCTCGGCGGGGCCCGTTACCTGCGCGACGGCGAGGTGCTCAGCGACTCGACGCTGGACGAGCTGCGTGGCTTCGACGCGATCCTGCTCGGCGCGGTCGGCACGCCTGCCGTGCCGCCGGGATTGATCGAGCGTGGGCTGCTGTTGAAGATGCGCTTCGAGCTCGACCTGTACATCAACCAGCGTCCGTTCGCCGGTACCGGGCCGGGCCACAGCGAACCGCACGACTTCGTCGTGATCCGTGAGAACACCGAGGGTCCGTACGTCGGCGAGGGGGGAGTGCTGCGCAAGGGGACGCTGCACGAGGTGGCCACGCAGGGCAGCGTCAACACGCGCATGGGCGCAGAGCGCGCCATCCGTTACGCGTTCGAGTTGGCCACGAATCGTCGCAACCACGTCACATTGGTGCACAAGACGAACGTGCTCACCTTCGCCGGCGATCTGTGGCAGCGCACGTTCGACATCGTCGCCGCCGACTATCCGAACGTGTCGACGGCGTACAACCATGTCGACGCGGCGTGCATCTACTTCGTACAGGATCCGCACCGCTACGACGTGGTGGTCACCGACAACCTGTTCGGCGACATCCTCACCGATCTCGGCGGCGCGGTCAGTGGCGGCATCGGGCTCGCGTCGTCGGCCAACCTCAACCCGGCGCGTACCGGCCCGTCGATGTTCGAGCCCGTGCACGGCTCGGCTCCAGACATCGTCGGCACGGGGACGGCCAACCCGACCGCAGCGATCCTCAGTGCTGCGCTGATGTTGGACTTCCTCGGCGAGGGCGACGCAGCCGATCGCATCCGCGACGCCTGCGAGCATGCCGGTACCGGTACCACCACGCAGATCGCCGACTCCATCGCCGAACGAGTTCACAGCTGACGTAGTTTGAATGCCATGCCGATCCAAACGACACCGAAGATCTGGATGAATGGTGAGCTCGTCGACTGGGAGAAGGCGCAGGTCCACGTCCTGACGCACACGCTGCACTACGGCACCGGTGTGTTTGAAGGGATCCGCGCATACAGCACCCCCGCCGGTCCCGCCGTGTTTCGTCTCACCGATCACATCAAGCGGCTGTTCAACAGCGCGCACATCATGGACATGGACATCCCGTTCACGGTCGACGAGCTGATCGACGCGACGAAGGCAACGGTCGCATCCACTGGTCTCGACGCCTGCTACATCCGTCCGCTCGTCTACTACGGCTACGGCGAGATGGGGCTGAACACGTTGCCCTGCTCGGTCGACGTCGCCATCGCCTGCTGGCCGTGGGCGCCGTTCCTCGGCCACGACGCGGTGCGGATGAAGACCAGCTCGTGGACGCGACACGACCACAACACGATGCCACCCGCAGCCAAGACCGTCGGCAACTACGTCAACTCATCGCTCGCCAAGGTCGAGGCGTTGCGGGCCGGTTACGACGAAGCGGTGATGCTGGCCCCGAATGGGCTCGTCGCCGAGTGCACCGGCGAGAACATCTTCGCGGTGCGCAACGGCATCATCATCACGCCGCCACTGTCGGCCGGCGCGCTGGAGGGCATCACCCAGAACAGCGTGATGACCATCGCCCGCGACCTCGGGATGGACATCCGCGTCGACAACCTGGCGCGCAGCGATCTGTACATCGCCGAGGAAATCTTCGTGTGTGGCACGGCGGCCGAGATCAGCAGCGTGAAGAGCGTCGACGACCGTGAGGTGCCGACCAACGGCCCGATCACCACTGCCATCGCCTCCGTCTACATCGACGCCGCCAACGGCAAGGTCGACCGCTACAAAGACTGGAACGAACTCGCCGGCTAGCGCCTCGACTGCGCTCAAACCCCGCGGCGACACCATTGAAAACGTTGAGCGCCCTCGGGGCGCAGCCGTCGGTGGGGACGGCGCGCCACCGAGGGCGGCTCGCGTGGGATGATCCACCGCTGATCGATCGTCCGGTGTTACCCTTGGCTCGTTCAACATTCTCACCCGTCGGAGCAAGCTCCGGCGGGTGAGCCGTTTTTCGGGTGCATCTCCCCGGCAAGCCGGTTCGACACCTCCCGAAGCCCCGATCTCTGCGGTTGCCCGCTTCCTTCGGAACAGTGCTCGTGGTCCCCGGCCCGAAAGCCGGCTCCCATGTGCTCCCCTTCGCCCTCGGCCCCGAGAGGCCTCCGACTCCGGTTCGCCCGGCGCACCATTGTCTCCGGCCCCCGAAAGGGACTTCGACTCCGGCCCGCCGACCGCGGCGTGCTCCAGCTCCCGAAGGAACCTTCGTCCGACGCGATCCGATGCCTCGACATCGCTGCCGAGTCACCCGAGCTGTGGGTCATCCCCCGGCTTGTCGTACTCGCTGACCCCGATCAGGTTCGGCCTACCGGCTTGCGCCGATCGTCCTCCCCCGGTGGGCCAGTCCGTCGTGCGAACCGGTGTGACACCATCATGCAGGAGGCAAAACACCAGGTCAAGGGGTATTTCTGAGTTCACAGGGTTATCCACCAACAAACCCGGCAATCCCCAGGAAACCTTCCGTTCATCCACGGTCAACACACAAGTTGCACACAGATCGCGGCCCGTTCATGCACAGGACGGCGTTCCAAACGATTGATGCAGGTTGACGTTGTCAACGATGACAGGCACAATGCACGACGTGACTGCCTGCGACATCGCCGCCCGCATCATCATCATTCCGTAGCGCACGTCCCCCAGACGTGCGCTTCAAGCCGCCCCTTCGGGCGGCTTTTTTGTTGCTCCGAACACGCCCCACACCACCCCTCAGGAGTCGAGAGATGACCGCCACCACCAATCTTCGCAGCCAGGTCGAGGTCTTCGACACCACGTTGCGCGACGGCCTCCAAGTCGAAGGCGTGTCCGCCTCGGTCGAGGACAAGCTGCGCATCGCCGAGCAGCTGGACTACCTCGGGGTGCACTTCATCGAGGGCGGCTGGCCGGGCGCGAACCCGAAGGACATCGAGTTCTTCCAGCGGGCGATGACCGAGCTGTCATTCAGCACGTCCACAATGGTCGCGTTCGGATCGACTCGCCGGCCGAAGGGCAAAGTCGACGACGACGCCACGTTGCGTCACCTGATCGAGGCCAACACGGCCGCGGTGTGCATCGTCGCCAAGAGCTGGGACTACCACGTCCTCAACGCGCTGCAGACCACGCTCGACGAGGGCGCGGCGATGATCGCCGACTCGGTCGAGTTCTTGCGGGGCCACGGCCGCCAGGTGCTGGTGGACATGGAGCACTTCTTCGACGGCTACAAGAACAACCCCGAGTTCGCGCTGCGTGCACTGGAAGCCGCAGTGGTGAAGGGCGCCAGCCACGTCGTGCTCTGCGACACCAACGGTGGATCATTGCCGCACGAGGTCGACTCGATCGTGCGCGACGTGTACCGCCACGTCGGCGGCGACGTGACGATCGGCATCCACTGCCACGACGACACCGGCTGCGCGGTCGCCAACAGCATGGCTGCGGTGCTGGCCGGCGCCGGCCACGTCCAGGGCACGCTGAACGGCCTCGGTGAGCGCACCGGCAACTGCAACTTGACGACGGTCATCCCGAACTTGCAGCTCAAGCTCGGCGTCGAATGCCTGCCCGCAGGTCGCATCGAGCGGCTCACGTCGGTCAGCCACCACATCGCCGAGGTGCTCAACCGCCCACTCAACCCGCAAGCCCCATACGTCGGCGCGTCGGCGTTCGCGCACAAGGCTGGGTTACACGTCTCGGCCATCGTGCGCGCCAAGGATGCCTACGAGCACGTCGATCCCGAACTCGTCGGAAACGGGACCCGCTTCGTGGTCAGCGAGATGGCCGGGCGCGCCACCATCACGATCAAGGCCGAGGAACTGGGCCTGCCGATGGACGGCCCGGCCGTCAACCAGGTGATCGACGATCTGAAGCGTCTCGAGCACGAGGGCTACCACTTCGAGGCCGCCGACGCCTCACTCGAACTGCTGATGCGCCGGGCGACGGGATGGCAGCACGACTTCTTCCGGATGGAGAGCATGCGCGTCATCACCGACGAGGGCCCAACCGGCGTTTTCACCACCGAGGCGACCGTCAAGGTGTGGGTCGGCGAGCAGCGCTTCGTGCGGACCGCCGAGGGCAACGGCCCGGTCAACGCGATCGACACCGCACTGCGCGCCGCGCTGGTCGGCCAGTACCCCGAGCTCGATCGGGTGCACCTCACCGACTTCAAGGTGCGCATCCTGGACGGCGCGACTGCGACGGGCGCGGTGACCCGGGTGTTGCTCGATGCGACGAACGGCGTGCAGTCCTGGACCACGATCGGCGTCAGCACCAACATCATCGAGGCCTCGTGGCGGGCCCTGGAAGAGTCACTGGTGTTTGGCCTCCTTCACCCTGCGGAGTAGAACAGAGCCATGGCAGCACCGAAGTTCGCACCCGTCGGCCCGATCGACACCGTCCGCTCGTACGGTTCGCCCGACTTTGTGCCCGAGCCGTGGAATGCCGAACGTCCTGGCGAGATCGAAGGTCGCCAGCCGACCGGCCACTTTCTCGGCTACCAGGGACCGGACCAGGGCTACGTGCTCACGTTGGCGACGGCGTTGCGCAGCCGCGTGCAGTGCTCACCATCCGAGTCGGTCGATGACGCGATCCGTGGGTGCGTCAATATCGCGTTGCGTCGCGCGTCGCTCTACGGACGGGCACCGGTCGTGCACGATCTGACCATCGCGCTGACCATCTGGGGCTGGCTCGACGACGGCCCGTCGCCGGATCTCGTCGTTGCCCGGGCCCGGATCTTCGAAGGCGTCAGCAACACCAACCATCACTACAGCGAGGGCCGGATGATCGCTGACATGGTTCCGCAGTCCACGCTCACGTTGCAGCCGGCCGCGGTGCAGACTGCTTATGCCGCCGGCAAGTGGCGCGAGCTGACGGGCATCGACACGTACTCCGCGCAATTGGAGCATGACGCATGACCCAATCGATCACACCGAGCGACGAGCAGCGCGAGTTCCGCTCGGTGCTGCGCCAGTTCGTGCGCGACAAAATCGCGCCGCAGGCCGCCGAGACCGACCGCCGCGCCGAGTTCAACTGGGACGCGTTCAAGTCATTGCAGCAGATGGAGCTGACCGCGCTCTCGTACCCCGCCGAGTACGGCGGTGCCGGGGCGTCGCTCGTCGACCAGGCGATCGCCGCCGAGGAGTTGGCCGCGGGTTGCGCGTCGACGAGCCTGATGTTCCTCATCAGCAAGCTCGCGATGCTGCCCGTCATCAACTTCGGCAGCGAGGAGATGAAGGCGAAGTACCTGCCCCGCATCGCCAGCGGCGAGAGCCAGGGCAGCTACGCGCTCAGCGAGCCCGACGCCGGCAGCGACGTCGCGTCGATGACCACGCGCGCCGAACTCGACGGCGACACGTGGATCCTGAACGGCACCAAGTGCTGGATCACCAACGCCGGGGTGAGCGATCTCTACACCGTGTTCGCGCGCACCTCGGGCGAGCGCCACAAGGGCATCACTGCGTTCCTCGTCGAAGCCGACTGGGGCGTGCAGGTCGACAAGCTCGAGCACAAGCTCGGCATCAAGGGTTCACCGACGGGCATCATCCGTCTCGACGACGTGCGCGTCCCCGACGCGAACCGCATCGGCGACGTTGGCAATGGCTTCGGCATCGCGATGCACACGCTGGATCGCAGCCGTCCCACCATCGGCGCGCAAGCCGTCGGGATCGCACAGGGCGCGCTGGACTTCGCGACGGCGTATCTCAAGGAGCGGCGCACGTTCGGCCGCCCCCTGGCGGACAACCAGGGTCTGCAGTGGATGGTGGCCGACGCGGCGATGAAGGTGGAGGCCGCCCGTCAGCTCGTGCACCGCGCGTGTTCGATCGCCGACGACGGCGACCCACACGGCGAGTTGTCCGCAGCCGGTGCCATGGCGAAGTGCTTCGCCAGTGACGTCGCGATGGAGGTCACCACCGATTGCGTGCAGTTCCTCGGCGGCTACGGCTACACGAACGAGTTCCCCGTCGAGCGGATGATGCGCGACGCGAAGATCACCCAGATCTACGAAGGCACGAACCAGATCCAACGCATTGTCATCGCCAAACACGCCCTGCGGTAGCCGGATTGGGTGCGCCTTCGTTGCGTTGCTGGGCGGCGACACGACTTGATCGATCGGCACCCAAGTGCTCAGGCAGGCCGCTCAGCTCGGCGAAGTTGCCGCCCCGCGACTCGGCGTTCGCCGCCCTAGATATCCCATCCCCGGTTGACTCCGTACGGAGTCACGGGAAGGCACCGGGCAGGCCACGAGATCGATGGCTCGTGGTTTTGCTGACGTCGTCAGGAGGCGGGCGGGGCTTCGACGATGGCGAGGTGGTTGCCATCGGGGTCGCGCATCATGAACAGCAGCGGCGCGCCGGGGGTGACCATCGGCTCGGCGTCGAGGTCGAGGCCGCCGATCGCTGTCAGGCGCTTGTGCTCACCGAGCACGTCAGTGGTCTCGACGCCGATCGAGCCGCCGCCGGGTGCGCCGCCCATCGGCGGGTTCAGCGCGAGGCGGGCGTGCGAGCCGGGAGGCGCGACCTCGAGCCAGCGGTACTCGCCGTTCTCACCGAAGCGCGTGTCGGACCGGACCTCGAAGCCGAGCTTGTCGGTGTAGAAGGCGAGCGCCGCGTCCTGGTCGGCGACGGAGAACATCACGACGCCGATGTCGGACAGGGTCGATGTGGTTGGTGTGTCGTTGCTCATGCCCATCAGACGCTACGCCTTCGCGAAACTCATCGCGGCCCAGCGCACGCCGCTCGTTTGGCGCAGATCCGAGTGCCTCGGCACCCTCTCGCGACGACTGGGACCGTGGCTGACCTGCTGATCGATACCGACGTCTTCATCGATCATTTACGCGGGGCAACGGAACTCAAGCCGTCGAAGCATCGATTGCACTACTCGGTCGTGACGAGAGCGGAACTGTTTGCCGGCAACACCGCAACCAGCCTTTCGGCCCAGTTGTTGGCACCGTTCCGCGAACTTCCGGTCGATCGTGACGTCGCAGAACGCGCCGGCCGACTTGTCCGTGAGTTCAAGATTCGGCTTCCGGATGCGCTCATCGCAGCGAGCGCGATCGAGCACGGCCTGCAGCTCATCACCAGGAACATCAAGGACTTCGAACGTGTCCGAGGTTTGCGGATCCGGTCGTTGCGGTGATTCCGTCGCGACCTACGAGATGTTGGTGAAGGACTCGATGAAGCTGGAGTACATGAAGTCGGCCTCGGTCTCGTTCGGTTCGGTGTCGGGGTCGTTGGGGTCGACGAACCAGCCACGCGACACGAGATAGGCGCTGCCGCTGGCCGGGTCGAAGAACAGGTCGAACGCGCCTGCCGACTGGCGGCCGTCGGCTGTGTACGTTGCGTCCCAACCGACACCGCGATGGATCACGCCGTACTTGTCCGGGTCGTACACGCTGGGCGTGCCGAACGACAGGTTCGAGTAGAAGTTCGACAGGTGGGTCTGCGCGCTGGCGACCGCCGCGTCCACGTTCGGCTGTCCGGTCAGCTTGAGGACCTGAACGGTCATCGCCGCAGTCGTGACGATGCCGTTGCCACCGCCACTGTTGGCGACGGTGAAGCCAGGGGCCGCGTAGAAGCCGACGAAGCCTTCGACCTCGACGTACGGGGTTGCGCTCTTGACTTGGAACGGTTCGTGGTCGACGAGGTCGACCGAGTCGGCGATGGCCGGCGCCGCGGCGAAGCTGGTCTCCAACGTGGTGAGGTCGCTGCCCTCCAAACCGGGCACGTCGTCCTCGCTGCCGTAGACGTCGTAGACCATCGTGAGACCGTCGCTGCGCATGTACACGTAGACGCCGCCAGTGATGCCCGATCCGTTCTCGTCATCGGGATCGAAGGTGCGGTAGTAGACGCGGTACAGCTTGACCGGTCGCGAACCCTGGAGCGTGTCGATCAGGCTCGTCGGGCTGTATGACACGGCCGGGTAGTCGGTATCGAATGTGTCGATGTATTCCTGCATGGCGGTCACCGGATCTTCGCCGGCGACGCGCTCCAGAACCTGCAGCGCGATGCTGCTCGTGCCGCCGGAGATGGTCAGCACCTCGCCCTCGGCGCTGGTCTGCGACCAACCGTCGGGCAGTGGCACGTACACGCCGTGAGTCAGGTCGATCGCACCGTCGGGAATCGCGACGGTGTCGGACGTTTCGCTCGTGGGCACGCTGATGTCCGGCAACGTGATGTCGGGAAACGTGACCTCGGGGATGCTGTCCGGCAGCGTGACGTCGGGGACGGTGATGTCCCCGATCGTGATGTCGGGGACGGTGATGTCCTCGATCGTGATGTCGGGCTCGGTGTCGAAGGTCTCGTCGGTGGACGCGGACGACGAGTCGTCGTCACCCCTGGTCGCGATGTAGATGCCGCCACCGGCGAGCGCGGCGACTGCCACCAGGCCGGCGATGATTGCGCCCGTCTTCTTGCCGCCCGATCCCGACGGCGGCTGACCCGCCGGTTGGAACTGGGGCTGCTGGTACTGCGGCTGTGGTGGGCCCGGCGGGTTGAACGACGGCGACCCGAAGCCGCCGGGCTGACCCCCACCGCCCTGGCCGGTGTTGTCGGGGCCGAATGGTGGTGGTGGCAGCGTGCTCATGCGCGTTCTTCCCTCTTCCGTCGCCTGCGGCCATCGAGCCTAGGAGATCGCGGTAGGTGATGACACTCAAGATGCCGTCAAGCGGGGACCGCTTGGGCCGATGTCAGTTCGCCGGCGTGGGGCGATGCATGGACCACCTGATCAGCTCGGTCACGGCCTTGCCCGTCGGGCCGACCACCAACCGCTCGCTCACCGGCAACAGCGGCAGCCGCAGCGGCCAACGGGTCCACGTCGGGAGCAACGACACGGCGGCCGCGGCCAGCGCGAGGTATGCCGGCCGCGCAGCCAGCGGGAGTGGCGGCTCGATCAGCAAGAACCGCGCTGCTTGGCGGGCCTCGCGGGTGCCGTGCAACTCGGGGCGGAAGTTGCGCAGCTGTTGGCGCAACATCACCGTCGAGGTCGGCGGCTCGACGACACCGAGGGCGCTCGCCACCACCGCCGCCTCAGCCACGTACCTGTCGGCCTCGGCGGGTGTCAGTTGTGTGCGACCGAAACGCTGATACGCAGCCAGAAAGCTGTCGGTTTCGGCGAGGTGCACCCAGTGCAAGAGGTGCGGGTCGTTCGCTGCGTACGAGCGACCGTCCGACGCGACGCCGACGACGCGCCGGTGCACCCGCTTGACGGTCGCGACGGCCCGCTCGGCCATGTCGGCCGGACCGAACGTGGTGGTCGCCAGGAAGTCAGCAGTGCGTTGGAGACGACCCCAGGGATCGGCGCGGTAGTCGCTGTGCTCGGCGACACCGGCCATCGCCAGTGGGTGCAGCGACTGCAGCAGCAGCGCGCGCAGCCCGCCGATGAACATCGATGCGTCGGCGTGCACCATCCGGATCGGGCTGTCCGGCGCGAACCAGCGTTCGCCAGGCGAGTCGAAGATCTGCTGGTTCTTCTCGCTGGGGTTGTCGCCGACCACGCGGGAACGGATCTGCTCGGCCAGCCACTCACGAGCCGGCGCGAGGGCAGCATCCGGCGTCATCCGTCGACCGCGTGCTCGCGGAGGTCGGCGAGCGAGCTGTACTCCAACGCCGAGACGTGCGTGGCGGCCAGACGTACCTTCGGCGCAGCACCCGCTTCCAGCGCCTCCTGCCAGCGCGGGGCGCACAGGCACCACTGATCACCGTCGCGCAGACCGGCGAATCCGTACTGCGGCATCGGGGTGCTCAAGTCGTTGCCGGCGCCCTTGCTGAACTCCAGGAACTCGTCGGTCATCACCGCACAGACGACGTGCAGACCGGGGTCGTCGCCGTGGTTCTCGCAGCATCCGGTGCGGTAGTAACCCGTGAGCGGATCGAGCGAGCACGGGGCGAGCTCACTGCCGAGCACGTTGATCTGTGTCTGAGCCATGCACACATCGAACCACGTGCAGGGCCCCGATGCTCGGTCCACGCCCGCCGCCAGCGCTTGCCGCACCGGCACGGGCGCTACTCTGTCGCTCGGATCGATCCCACGGTCCGCACCGTTTCGCCAGCGTTGTCGAAACAGAAAGTTGCAGATCAATGGCACACCGGGAGTCTCTCTCCGCGGGTCTGGCCACGGTTGTGGACCGTGTCCGTGCGCTCGCCGAACCGGCCGAGCGCGACCTCGCCACCGCCTTCACCGGCCACTTCCTCGACGAGATCGCCAACGACGAGTTGGCTGCCAAACCGGACGTGATGGCGGCGACCTCGCTTTCGCATCTTCGCTTCGGTCGCTACCGAAAGCCCGGCGAGACGTTGGTCGACGTACGCGACACAGCTGACGGGGCGCACTCGTGCTTGCTCGTCATCACCGACGACGCGCCGTTCATGGTCGACACGATCCGCCTTGCGCTGGACAGCCTCGGGCTGGCCATCCACTTGATGGTGCACCCCTGGCTCGATGTCGAGCGTGACGCCGACGGCGAGTTGACGACTGTCGGCGAAGGACCGTTGCGCGAAGCGTGGACGCAGATGGAGATCGCGCGTTGCACGCCCGAGGTCGCCGCCCGTGTCGAGCACCTCGTCCGCGAGGGCGTCGCCAACGTGCAGGCCGTCGTCGGCGACAACCCGGCGATGCGCGAGCGCGCGCTCGAGTTGGCCGAGTCGCTCAGCGACACGCCGGCCGAAGGCCACACCGCGACCGAGGCCGACCAAGTGGCCAAGCTGCTCGGCTGGTTGACGCGCCAGCACTTCGTTTTCTTGGGGGCCGCGTCGTACACGGTGGAGTCCGGCGAGCTGCGCGTCGTCGAGGGTTCGCAGCTCGGCCTGCAGCGCATGCGCGACGACATCGATCCCGTGTACGCCGGTGGCGACGCGCTGGTCTCGATCGTGCGCACCGACGGCGAGGTAGACATCCACCGCCACGCCCGGCCGGCGTGCGTCGCCGTGCGGCGCATCGGTGCCGATGGCGCAGTCGTCGGCGAAGAGCGGTTCTTCGGTCTGTTCTCGGCAGCCGCCTACCGGGCCTCGGTGTCGACGATCCCGTTGATCCGCGAGCGAGTCGCGTGGATCCTGCAACGAAGCAGGTTCGATCCGTCGAGCCACACGGGACGCGCTCTGCGCAACGTGCTCGAGACGTTCCCGCGCGACGAGATCTTCGAGATCGGTCGCGACGAATTGGCCGATGTCGCGATGGTCATCGTCGGACTGCAGGAGCGCTCGCTCGTGCGGGTGCTGGAGTTGCGCTCGCCGGAGAGCGGTTGGCAGACCCTGGCTGTCTACCTTCCCCGCGCCCGGGTCACTCCCGAAACGCCGCAGCGCGTGGCCGCGCTCGTGGCCCGCTCGACGAACGCGTCGCGGATGACGTTCGACTCGTTCGTCTCGACCAGCCCACTGGCCCGCGTCACCGTCGAGATCCGCCGCCCGCAGGCTGTCACCGAGGCCGACCTGGCCCGGCTCAGCGTCGAGGTCGATCAGCTGACACAACGCTGGGAGGACCGCTTCCGCACGGCACTGGTCGCTGGCCTGGGCGAGGCCGAGGCAGATCGCCTGACGCGCACGTACAGCGCGCGAATGACCAGTGACTACATGTCGCTGACGACGCCGGACCTGGCCGTGTTGGACGCGCAGAAGATCGACGAGTTGTTGTCGTCGGCGGAGTCGACGACCACGGCATTCGTCTCGCCCGGCACGCTGCCCGAGAACGAGCGCCGGTTCCGCATCTATCGCCGTGACGCGCCGCTGACCCTGTCCGAGCTGCTGCCGGTGCTGGATCAGCTCGGCCTGCAGGCGATCGACGAGCGGCCGTTCCAGCTGCACGTGAACGATTCGACAGTGTCGCTGTACGACGTCGGGGTGCGCGTCGGAGACGACGTCGCGGTCACGAACGAGACGCTGGACGAAGTGATGGCCACGTTCCGCGAGCTGCTCGCCGGCACGGTGGAGAGCGACGGCTTCAACCGTCTCGTGCTCGTCGCCGGCCTGACCGCACGCGATGTCGAGATCGTGCGCGCCTACGCCAAGTACATTCGCCAGACGGCGTTCCCGTTCAGCCAGCGGTACATCGAAACGACGCTCGCGAAGTACCCGCTCGTCGTGCAGCTGTTGGTTCGGATGTTCAAGGCTCGCTTCGGCTCCGCTGCCGACGACGACGCGCGAGCCCACGAGGTTGCGACCGTCCGCATCGAGCTGGACGCCGCGCTGGAGGCGATCCCGAGCCTGGACGAGGACCGCATCTGCCGCACGGTGGCGGACGTGATCGACGCGACCCTGCGCACCAACGTGTTCCGTTCGGGTGCCGACGGTGGTAAGCGTTGCGTCATCGCGCTGAAGCTGGATCCGGCGAAGGTGCCCGACCTGCCGTTGCCGCGACCGCTGTACGAGATCTGGATCTGCTCGCCGCGGGTGGAGGGCATCCACCTGCGCGGCGGGCGCATCGCCCGCGGCGGCATCCGTTGGAGCGATCGGCGCGAGGACTTCCGCACCGAGGTGCTCGGGCTGATGAAGGCGCAGATGGTGAAGAACGCGGTCATCGTGCCCGTTGGTTCGAAGGGCGGCTTCGTCGTCAAGCGCCCGCCGGCGGAGGCCGACGCGATGCGCCAAGAGGTGGTCGATTGCTACAGCGAGTTCATCGCCGGCCTGCTCGACCTGACCGACAACATCGTCGACGGCCGCGTGGTACCGCCGGCGGACACTCTGCGCTACGACGGTGACGATCCGTATCTCGTCGTCGCAGCCGACAAGGGCACCGCCACCTTCAGCGACGTCGCCAACGACATCGCTGAGTCGTACGGTTTCTGGCTCGGTGACGCGTTCGCGTCGGGCGGAAGCGTCGGATACGACCACAAGGTGATGGGCATCACCGCTCGTGGGGCGTGGGAGAGCGTGCGCCGCCACGCGCAGGTCATCGGCCGCAATGCCGACACCGATCCGCTCACGGTCGTCGGCGTGGGCGACATGTCCGGCGACGTGTTCGGCAACGGCCTGTTGCGCTCGGCGAACGTGAAGCTGATCGCTGCGTTCGATCACCGCCACATATTCATGGATCCCGAGCCCGACCCGCATGAGTCCTACACCGAGCGACTTCGCCTGTTCGTCCTGCCGCGCAGCAGCTGGTACGAGTACGACCGCTCGATCATCAGCCAGGGCGGCGGTGTGTACGCGCGCACGATGAAGGCGATCCCGGTGTCTTCGGCGATGCAGCGCCGGCTCGGCATCGAGGCCGACGAGCTGGCACCCAACGAGTTGATCTCGGCCATCCTGCGCGCGCCCGTCGATCTGTTCTGGAACGGTGGCATCGGCACGTATGTGAAGGCGTCGACGGAGACCAACGCCGATGTCGGCGACCGGGCCAACGACTCGCTGCGTGTGAACGGCAACGAGCTGCGCTGTCGCATCGTCGGAGAGGGCGGAAACCTCGGGTTCACCCAGCGCGGCCGGGTGGAGTACGCACTGAACGGCGGCCTGATCAACACCGACGCGATCGACAACTCCGCCGGTGTGGACTGCAGCGATCACGAGGTCAACATCAAGATCGTGCTCAACGGGTGCGTGCAGCGCGGCGATCTGACCTATGACGAGCGCAACGAGATCATCGCCTCGATGACCGACGAGGTCGGCGAGCTCGTGCTCGACGACAACCGGGCCCAGACGCTGGCGCTGACCATTGCTCGCAAGCAGGCGTTCCCGATGATCAACGTGCACACTCGGTACCTGCACGCACTCGAGTCCGAGGGCTGGCTCAACCGCTCGCTCGAGTTCTTGCCGGCCGATCGCCAGTTGGCCGAACGGCAAGCCAACGGTCAGGGATTGACCACACCGGAGTTCGCCGTGCTGCTGGCTTACACGAAGAATGCCGACGCCGCCGAGATCTTGCGGAGCGAGCTGCCCGACGACCCGTATCTCGAAGCCGAGCTGATTCGTTACTTCCCGAAGAACATGCAGACCCGTTTCTTGGCCGAGATCAAGAGCCACCGGCTGCGCCGCGAGATCATCACGACCGAGCTCGTCAATCAGATGGTCAACCTGTCGGGCACGTCGTTCGACCATCGCATCACCGAGCAGACCGGGACGATGATCACCGAGATCGCCCGCGCTTGGGTGGCATCGCGCGACATCTTCCGTTTGCAACATCTGTGGGATTCCATCGAGGCGCTCGGCAACGACGTCAAGTTGGACGTCAAGCTGGATCTGTTGCTCGAGGCGCGACGGATGACCGAACGCGGTGTGCTGTGGCTTCTCCGCCGCCGGCGGGCACCGATCAACCTGGCCGAGGTGACCCGCGAGTTCGGGCCGTCCATGCAGCGTCTCGCGTCGCGCTACGACGACGTGCTGCGCGGTCAGCTCAATGCGATCACCCACTCGACGTGGGCAAGTCGCCTGGCCGCGGGTGTGCCTGAGTCACTGGCCGAGCAATCTGCCGTGTGGCCCCTGCTGCACACGGGTTTCGACGTGATCGACATCGCGGCCCGGCACCGCTCGGATCTGGAGACGGTCGCTGCTCGGTACTGGGAGCTGTTCGACCGGCTCGACCTGTTGTGGCTGTGGGAAGGCGTCGGTGCGCTGCCGCGCTCGACGCGGTGGGAGACCCAGGCCCGATCGGCGCTGCGTGACGACCTGCTCAACGGCTTGGCCGAGCTCACCGAGGATGTCGTGCGCGACGGCGGCAGCGTCGAGCACTGGATGAGTCGCAACGAGCGGTCGCTGTCGCGGGTGACGACCATCTTCAACGAGGTCCGTCGCGGCGAGACGTTCGACATCACGACGCTCACCGTCGGCTTACGCCAGCTGCGCAACCTGTACTGATCGGCTTCCTGTGATCAGGTCGCAGCCATCTTCAGCGTGAGGTACTCCTTGGTGTCGAGGTAGCTGTTGAACAACAGCTCCTCGGTGTGCTCCAGGTCCAACGGCCAGAGCGTGCCCGGTGCAGGGCTCGGCGGATACAGGATCGGCACGTGCGACAGCTCGGCCAGGTCGCGCAACACCATCTGCCGGGCGTACACCTCGGTCACGTAGGAGAACAGCTCCATCAATCCCTGCGGTGGCGCCAGGTCGATGGTCGGGCTCGTGGTGTCCAGGACGACGAGCGAGCGGGCGCCCATCCCGATCGCATCGCGCATCGGCACGTTGTTGCCGAGGCCTCCGTCGTAGAAGATGCGACCGTCGCGTTCGACCGGAGGGAACAGTCCGGGGATGGCCGCGCTGGCCAGGATCGCAGTGGCCAGGCTGCCCTCACGGAACAGCACCGGCGTGCCACGCTGCACGTCGATGGCGACCGCGCCATATGGGATGCGAAGGTCCTCGATACGCTTGAAGTCACCAAGCATCGAGTCGATCGAGCGGACCAACCCGTCGTTGGGGTAGAAGCTCTGCTTGGTCCGCCGCCAATGCAGGATCGGCTTGACGCCGCGCAGCGGCAGCACGTCGACGCGCTTCGAGCTCCGCCAGAACTGCTCCAACTTCTCGACCGCGGTCAACGGGTCGGCGGCCAGGATCGCGCCATTGAACGAACCGATCGACGTGCCGACGACGATGTCCGGTGTGATGCCTCGCTCCAGCAGTGCTCGCATCATGCCGACCTGCACGGCACCGAGGCTGCCGCCGCCGCCGAGCACGAACGCGACGGGACGGGGCAGGTGTTCGAGCAGCTCGTCCCTCGCTGTCATGACTCCATTGCTAGCGGCATCCGTGCTGGTGCGCAACCAAACCGGCCCGGGCGCCCGGCGAGTCGCCGATAGCCTGATGGCCGCATGTCCGACCGTCCGCTCCGCTTCCGCTTCGCACCCTCGCCCACCGGGTTCTTCCACGTCGGCGGGGCGCGCACCGCGCTGTACAACTGGGCACTTGCGCTGCGCACGGGTGGCACGTTCGTGCTCCGCATCGAGGACACCGACGAGGCCCGCAACCGGCCGGAGTGGACGCAGGGCATCATCGACGCGCTGGCCTGGATCGGGGTGCGCGCCGATGATCCGCACTTCGAGGGCCCGTACTTCCAGAGCCGGTACGCCGCCGAGCACATCGCTGCCGCGCAGCGCCTGTACAAGTCCGGCCACGCCTACTACTGCGACCTGACCGGCGAGCAGATCCAAGAGCGGGCCAAGGCGGCCGGCGCGCAGGGTTACGACAACCACTCGCGTGATCGCGGGCTGGGGCCGGCACCCGGCCATGCGCTGCGGTTCCGCGTTCCCGACGGGACCACCGTCGTCACCGACTTGGTGCGTGGCGACGTGTCGTTCGACAACGCAAACATCGAAGACTTCGTGCTCCTGCGCAGCAACGGCACACCAGTGTTCCTGCTGGCCAACGTGGTCGACGACATCACGATGCGCATCAGCCATGTCGTGCGCGCCGAAGAGCACCTTCCCAACACACCGAAGCAGCAGATGCTGTTCGAGGCGCTCGGGGACGAGGTGCCGGTGTGGGCGCACGTGCCCGTGCTGGTCAACGAGCAGCGCAAGAAGCTGTCCAAGCGTCGCGACAAGGTGGCGGTCGAGCAGTACCGCGACGAGGGCATCGTGGCGGATGCGATGGTCAACTACCTGATGACGCTCGGCTGGGCTCCGCGGGGCGACACCGAGATCGTGCCCTGGACCACGGTCGTCGATCAGTTCCGGCTCGAGGACGTCACGCACTCACCGGCGTTCTTCGACATCAAGAAGCTCACCGCGTTCAATGGCGAGTACATCCGTGCGCTGCCGGTCGACGACTTCGTCGCAGCCGCGCAACCATTCCTGGCCGCCGACGACGTGCCGTGGCCGTGCGAGCGCTTCGATCCAGCGCTGTTCGAGCAGGTCGCGCCGCTGGTGCAAGAACGCGTCGGTCGCCTGGACGAAGTTCCCGGCTACGTCGACTTCCTGTTCCTGCCCGACGCGCCCATCGACGACGCTGCGTTCACGAAGGTGATGGACGCCCCCAAGTCGCTGGACATCCTGGCCGACGTGATCGCCGCGTACGACACGGTCGCGTGGCACGCCGACGCGCTGAAGGACGTCGCGCTCGCTGTCGGCGAGCAGCACGGATTGAAGCTCGGCAAGGCGCAGGCACCGATTCGCGTCGCCGTCACCGGACGCACCGTCGGCCCGCCGCTGTTCGAGTCCTTGGTGTTGCTCGGGCGTGACGAAGTGCTGCGCAGGCTGCGCGCTGCGCTCGGCCGTGCCGGGGGAGCCCAGTCCGAGTGAGCGGCGAGCACGCCATGAACGTGGCGACTGGTCCCGTCGATGTCGTGTCGGCCGCTGACGAGCCGGCGCTGGTCATCGACCCGACCGTGCTCGAACCGACGCCGCCCGACGGCATCCCGGTCACCGAGTTGCATCGCCGGCGCCGGCGCTGGCCGTTGATCGTCCTCGCGTTTGTCTTGCTGATGGGCGGCTACTACGCGATCTCGTTGTTCCAGGTGTGGCATGTCGGTAACAGCGACCAGGCCCGCCCTGTCGACGCGATCATCGTGATGGGCGCAGCGCAATACGACGGACGGCCCTCGCCGCAACTGCAGTCGCGGCTGGACCACGTCGTCGAGTTGTGGGACCAAGGTCTGGCACCGGTCGTGGTCGTCACGGGCGGCAATCGCCCCGGAGATCGTTTCACCGAGGCCTCGGCGTCCGCCGCGTATCTGGAGGCGCGTGGCGTGGACGGGGCGTCGATCCTGCAAGAGGACGAGGGTCACTCCAGTTGGGAATCGCTCAGCACCGTCGCCGACCTGCTCGGCGCGCGAGGGCTGCACACCGTGTTGCTGGTCAGCGACCCGTATCACTCGCTGCGCATCCGCTTGATCGCCGAGGAGTTGGGTCTGCGCGCATTCGTGTCGCCCACGCGCACCAGCCCGGTCACCGGTTCCACGGCGTTCGGCAAGGAACTGAAGGAGGCCGGTGGAGTGGCCGTCGGTCGCATCATCGGATTCGGACGGCTGCTGTCCATCACCGGCTGACCGCAGCAGTGGCCGACGAAATCGGGGTGGTCGTGGCCGGAAGGCCGCCGATACACTTCGGTGCCCTCACAGGCGTGATGGGGAATGGTGTAATTGGCAACACAGCAGTTTCTGGTACTGTTATTCAGGGTTCGAGTCCTTGTTCCCCAGCTCAGCACAGCCGGTCCAGCGTCATCGCTCGGCCGGCTGTCTGCGTTTTCCAGCACGACCGCCCCGTGAACCCGGTTGGCCTCGCGCATCGCCGTTGCTAGTCTGATCCAGCTACTTGCACGGCCCCATCGTCTAGTGGCCTAGGACACCACCCTCTCAAGGTGGCGGCACGGGTTCGAATCCCGTTGGGGCTGCCACCCACGCCCTTCGCCATGACCCGGCCAAGCAGGCCACCGGGATGACCCGTGGTGTGCGCGGCAAAGAGCCCAGCAGCGCCCGACAGTGTGGGTGTGACCGTGACCCGCACGGTCGACTCGTCCGGGAACGTCTGCTTCGCCGGCCCTGCTATCGGGCCGGGAACATGTTCCGTCGCCGCCAGATCCAAGTCGCCATCATCGGTGACCACCTCGAGATCTCCATCGGAAAACAACTCATCCGACGCCACGAGATCAAACACGACCGCACCCGCGAACACGGCGCACTCGCCAATCCCCGGCGGCCGCCCCCGCAGGATCAACGCCGCCTGAACCCAACCCAACCCGTGAACCACATACCGAAGTCAGTGTGTCGTCTCGCTCGTCGAGGATTCCTTCGTGTTCAGCAACGCAGCCGACGGGAGCGAGCCTTGGTTCCCCGACTCGGTGAGCCGATCGTTCAAGCGGCTGTGCGTCCGTGAAGGGTTGCACGACGCGCGGCTGCACGACCTGCGCCACTTCGTCGCCACCCAGCTTCTCGGTGCTGGCGTCGACGTGCGCATCGTGGCAGGTCGATTGGGACACCGCAACGCAGCGACCACGCTGAACGTGTACGCGCACTTCCTCGAGCAGACGGGTAGGGCAGAAGCAGACATCATCGGTCAAGTCATCGCCGGCGGCCAGGGGAGTCGGGGCCGATGACCGCTGCACACTCGACCACTCACCCGACCACTCACTCAGCCGCCCCGGGGTCTGCCTGATGTGGGCGTTCAGTGACGAGTCCGAGCGCGCCGACACGATGCTGTTCGGTGTCCTCCTCGTGCCGTCCTCTGCCATCGCCCCGGCGCGCCGACAACTCCGAGCGCTGCTCCTGCCCGGTCAACGCCGAGTCCACACCGCAAAGAAGTCCGCGCGCCGACGGCGCGAACTACTCGACGTGGTCGCGGGAATCGATGCGACGGCGGTCATCTTCAGTCTGCGCCGGTCAGCGGGACTCCACCGTGTCGAAGCCCGGCAGCTGCTGTTGGAACGCGCCTGTGCCGAACTGGGTCGGCACGCGGTGGTCGCGTGGCACTTGGATGATCAGGAGCCCGTGCAGGCGGCACGCGATCGGTACGTGATCGATCAGCAGTTGCGTCGGACTGAGCGCGAGCTCGTGTACGACCACCGGCCGTCGGCGTCCGAAACCCTGCTCTGGGCGATCGACGCCGCGTTGTGGGCCGTGGGTTCGGGAGGCGAGTGGCGGCGCCGCGTGTCCGGGATCGTGGAGATCAGGCGAATCGACCCGTGACGCGCAACACCCGGCTACCCACCGTCCGGAGGGCTCGCCGGGTGCACTTCCCGCTCCTACTGGAGCAGGCACTGACCATGATTCACCCATCGGGGCGTCATCGCAACCGCAATCCGTGTGATGCAACCAATCCGTCAGCTCGGTGTCCGTTGGCGCGCGGGCACCTGTCTGTCACTGGAAGGAGGTGCGATTGGGATGCTCATCTCCGAGGCTTCGAAAGTGGTCGACCTGCCGACCGTTCTCACCGTGGATGAGGCGGCGCACCTGCTGAGGATCGGCCGAACCTCGGCGTATCGCCTCGCCCGTGAGTACCTGGCCCCCGATGGTGCGCGTGGAATCCCGGTCGTGCGGGTCGGACGCCAGCTTCTGGTGCCGTGCCGCTTGAGGTGTTCATCGGCGCGCCCCGACGAGCCGTTGGTCGAACTCGTTGCGACGTGACCTTGGTGCCGAACTTGCGCTCGTACCGCTGGACAGCCGGTGCCCGATCCGGCACTATCGGCTCGTGGCCGCACCAACCCATGCGACATTCGCAACCTTCCGAATGGACCTCTCACGAGAGATCGAACAACGCGAAGGTTTGAATCGGATGATCGTCCCAAGTGTCACCTCGTCTCCAGGCTTCGTCGCCGGAACTTGGACGCTGGACCGCGAGCGGAGCGAGAGCGTCGTCATCGTCACGTTCGACTCGAGTTCGAACGCGGGGGCGTTCGCCGCCAACGTCAGGGCGAACGCGTCGCACCAGGCGATGGTCGGGATCGACCTGTTGGACATTCGGGTGGTCGAAGTGTCGGCGAGCGCGTCGCAAGACCAATCGTGACAATGACGATGACGAGTTCGCAAGCATCGTCCAAGAGCTGACCGGCCGCTGGAGAACGCGACTTTGTGGGCCTTTCAGCGTGATCGGTACACGGAGACGTGTGCTCGACTTGCGGCGTCGAACGGGCCACGTCGCCAGTCGGCGAACCGTTCGATGAGGCGAAGGCCAGCGATGCGGGCCATGAGATCCATCTCGCCGGGCGTGATGAGCCGACACACGATCGGCGACATCGAGATGCCGTCCGATGCCACGCGGACGTGGTTCTCTTCGAGCAACTGGCTGACGGGGTCGTAGCGGGCGACATCGAACAGAACTTCGGTCAGCCCGACGTGTTCAGCTGCACAGAGTCAGGGCGTCCCGGCGTGACCCAAGCACTCGGCACAGCCGTCTCGACCACGAAACACCCGCCGTCGCTGAGGTGACCGGCGGCGTTCTCGAAACAGCGGATCTGATCGTCGGCGGTCAGCAGGTTGAAGAGCGTGTTGAAGACGAGGTAGACGACCGCGTACCGGCGGCCCGTTGAAACCCTGGACATGTCACCGATCGCGACGTGCAGCTGCTCACCGCCATGCTTCGCGCGGAGGCGCTCAACCATCGCGGTCGACAGCTCGATGCCATCGACGGTGATACCGCGTGCCGCGAGCGGCAGCGCAATTCGCCCCGTACCGATCGCAAACTCGAGAGCTGGCCCGCCTTGCGCAAGCTCAGCGAGAAATGCCGCTGCAACGCCCTCGTCGCCGCGCTGGTGGTCGTCGTAACGAGCCGCGACCGCCGGCCCGAAACTGTCGACTGGATCGAATCCGTTCATTCCGAGCACTCTCGCATGATCAGCCACAGGTCGCGCCCGCTCATGCGTCGTGGGGCGTTCGACGCGGCGAAGGGCGGAACCTGTCCGGCGGAAACGCCCGGGTCACCGGCTCGCGTGTGTCCCAGTCCCACGTCAGTTTCCGCTCGGCGATTCGCCACTCGCCGCCACGCTCCTCGAATCGGTCGAAGTACCGGCCGCCGAAGCGCTCCAGGTATTCCCCTTCTTCGCTCACGCAGCGGTGGACGGCGAGGACCGAGGTCTCGACTTCGACCTTTGCCGCGTCGACCCAGTCGAACAGCGAGTCGCCGATCACATGTGAGGTGGCCAACGCGTGACCCGCGAGCGCCTGGGTGGCGTACACCGCGAACTCACGGCCGAGTCCCTGGAACGAGCCGTGGTCGTCGGTGCCCTCAGCGTGGTACACCCCCGCCACGAGCGCCGCGTCGCACCGATCGATTCCACGGCAGTACTCGAGCAGTCGTCGACGGATGGCGGCTTCGGCGAGGAGTTGTGCCATCGGATCGATCATCACGCCCCAGTATCGCGTTCCCCAACGCCACGAGCAGTTTTTCCAGTTCCTCAAGGATCAACTGATGCCCGCCCTCAGCTGATGATCCGTCACGTCGAGCCGTCGACTTCTTCGGCTGCAATCGCGCGGTCGACACGGTTGAGCCGCGCGAGCGCCGCCAGATGCTCGTCGGGTGCTTCCTCGAGGGAGATGAGAGTGTTGTCCGCGCCGTCCGCCACGCGCAGCAGCTCATCGAGTTTCCGCTGGGTGGCGGCCGTCTGGCGTTCCTGAGTGTGCTGGATCACGAAGACCATGACGAAGGTGACCGATCCAGTGGTGCTGTACAGCGCAGTTTGCCACCAGCCCGGGAACGCCGCGACAAACCCGATGATCGCCCAGCCGAACACGACTGCCGCAGCCGCGATGCCGGCGCTCGAATGTGCGACGACCTCGCCAACTCGATGGAGCAACCGACTCGACCAATGCCGGTCGTTCCAGCCGTCAGCATGGGAAGGGGGCACCGACGAGCCCCGGAATGCGCCGCGACGCCGCGCTTCGTCAGCGACGTGGGTATGTTCTCGCAGCCAGCGCTGACGCTCGGGTGTGTCGTCAGCTTGGAGTGCGGCC
Organism: Actinomycetes bacterium; assembly: GCA_031410915.1. GTDB lineage: Bacteria > Actinomycetota > Acidimicrobiia > Acidimicrobiales > Ilumatobacteraceae > WLMZ01. Next base: position 101,946 of record JANNZY010000147.1, on the reverse strand, counting down.
CGTGAATCTGCGGTAGGTTCGAAGGTCTGCACCGTCTTGGCAGGGATGCCTGGAACGGGTGTCGTGGTCATGCTTCGGCCTACCCGGCAGCGGCCTCGAACAGACGACCGCACTTGATCCGAAGCGGCTGCGCTCACCACACATCACGAGTCCGGCGGTAGGGGGTCGGCTGTGGCGCAAGTCCCGCAGGCTGCGGCGCTGGTGGCACGATGGACGACGGGGTTGCCGGAGGCGTGGTCTCAAGGGGCGCAGGGGTTGCGAGTGCGCGCGCGAAGATGTCGCCGACGCCGGGTGAGCGAAGTCGGCGCTGCTGCGCGTCGCGTCATTGCCGAACAACAGTGCGGTCGCGCATCGAAATTCCGGGCTGTGCGAGTCACGCGTGCGAGCTCGCTGCGCCGAGGATCTCGAACCAGACCACCTTGCCGAACGAACGTGGGCTCCAACCCCAGCGGTGCGCGACCTCGTCCACCAAACGAAGACCGTGGCCGCCGGCGCGAGCCACCGTGGGCTCCTCCTGCGGGTGTGGTGGGCGCGCGGACGAGTCGGCGACATCGACCCGCAGCCACGACCGATCTCGTTCGAACCGTGCCTCGAGAACGCACGCGCCGGGCGCGTGCACGAGCGCATTGCTGACCAGCTCGCTGGTGAGCAGAATCGCGTCGCGGATCATGGCGATCGACGCATCGTCGCCGAGCAAAGTCTGCACGGCCTCACGCGCCCTCGCCGGCGTGAGGCTCTGGTGAGGCACCTCGAACGTCAACTTCAGGTAGTCGGACATGGAGCCTCCGGTCGCTTTCGGGGTGACCGGGGTCCGGGGTCGTGCTGCGTTGTACCCGCCAGGCGAGTTGGTGAGACACCATTCTGCTCAATCGGTTCCCGGTGTGTCTCCTCCGCCGGTGACGGTCGCGATGTCGAGCCGTCTGGTGACGATGTCAGCGGCAACCTCGCTGATCTTGAGCCGATGGTGTCGCGCATAGCCACGCAACATGTCGAATGCCGCATCGGTCGACACGGAACGCCGCTCGGCGAGCACGCCCTTGGCCTGCTCGATTCGGATTCGGCTGGTCAGCGCGTTCTGCAGGCCGGCGGACGTCGACTGCGAGCCTTTGATCGTGCGTTCCTGGATCAGCCCGATCGTGGCGATGTCCGACAGCGCCCGGACGAGCCGCGCGTCGGCGTCGTCGAGCTTTCCCGTCGACACGCGGAGCAGGTTGAGCGCGCCGATCACTTCGCGGCGGAGCCTCAATGGCACGCTGTGCACGGCGCTGAAGCCAACTTCCATCGCGCGCGGCGCGAAGGTCGGCCACCGATCCACTTCGGCCGCGAGGTCTCCGGAGACGACGACCTCGCCGGTCCGGAACGCGTCGAGGCACGGTCCGTCCTGGTTCTGCAGCTCGAAGAGCTCGAGGAGCCGGGTTCGCTCCGTTGATGCGGCCACCGACTGGAGATGCCCGGTCGGGTTGGTCAGCATCACCGCGGCCTCGTCGACCTCGCTGAGCTCCACGCAGCGTTCAGTGAGGAACTGCAAGAACTCGATGACGTCGTAATCGTCGACGAGGGTGTCGGCGAGGTGGACGAGCGCGTCGATGAGCGCGAGCTCGCGGCCTCTGGCAGCCTCAGCCATCGTCGGTCCAGGGCTCGATGCGGACTGCGCGATCGAGCACGAGACGCGCCAGATCCGCGACCTTGCGACCGGTCACGAAGGCGAACGCGCGCAGACGAAGCAGGGCCTCGTCCACGCCGATCTGCAGCTGTTCCGAGATCATCCCCGACGCATTGTGAACGACGGATGAGTACGCCCAGGATTCAGCCGCTTCGGTCACGAGCGAGACGCCGTCGATGGTGGAGCTGCCCAGCGCGTTGTCGACGGCGAGCGCGGCGAGGTCAGCGAACATGAGCGAATCGCTGACCTGTTCGTCGTCGAGCGGGCCGGCCCCCGTGGCGTACACGTCCAGAGCACCGAGCGCGATCCCGCCCGTCACGAGCGGAAATGCAAAGACGGCACCGACCCCATCGGCGGCGGCTGCCGGAGCGAAGCTCGGCCAGCGTCGCATCGCTCCTGGCGAAGTCAAGTCTGGCTCGTAGTACGGCCGGAGTTGGGCAATTGCGTCGAAGCACGGGCCTTCGGCGAACTCGCCCTGCAGCGATTCGACACGAGCCGCGCGGGCGTCGGACGAACCGAGCACCTCGCTCTGCCGATCGACGATGAGCGACACCCCCGCGCCCTGAGCCGCCGTCGCTTCCGCACATGCGCCGCAGATGCGGTCCAGCACTCGTCGTGATGGTTCCGTCGCATGCAACGACCGCAGCAGACGCTCGAGCCGACGGTCATCCATGTCCTGATCGTACGCACTGGCCGACCCATCGAACCGCCAGCCGCCGATCTTGACCGTCAGTCGTCGTCGCTGAAGAAGTCGTCGCCGAAGGAGCCGAAGTAGGCACCCCACTCGCGCCGGTGGGTGCGACTGGAGGACGCACGGCCGCACCAGCGCGACACTGTCGCGAGCGGGGTCCAGAGCGCGATGCGGATGTTCATGACGGACGAACTTTCTGAGCCGCACGGTGCGTCTCGACGAAGAGGATGCCCGGACCAGCACGAGGCTGTACGTGCCGTGCGGCACGTCGGGACAGGTGACGTGGGGCCTTGTCACAGGGATGGGGGACTGGCTATGGTCACGGGCACACAGGGCGGGATCCGTTTCGGAGGCCTCACAATGCGCAGCTCACTGCAGCGTCCCCTGCTCGTCGCGGCGCTTCTCGCCGCCACCGTCACGACGTCGGCGCTGCCGGCCGGTTCGGCCGTTGCGGACCACACGCCTCGACCCGTGCGTGTCACGCTGATGGGCTCGTTGATGGGCGAACTCGGCTGCGACAGCGACTGGTCCGAGACCTGCACGAAGACGGACCTCGCGCCGGTCCGTGGTTCGGACACGCTCTACGCCGGCACGTTCGTGTTGCCTGCAGGCGATCCGGCTGCGTCGTACGACTACGTGTTCAAGGTGCGGTTGAACGGCGCATGGAGCGAGAACTACGGTGACGCGACGTTCGGCCTGCCCGATGGCAACATTCCGCTCGCGATCGATCAGGCCACCAAGCTTCGCTTCACGTACGACCACGCGACCCACAGGGTGACGGTCGGACCAGCACAGCCGGCGGGGGGGTTGACGAAGACCGACCGCGCTCTCGCCGGTGACAGCCTGCGCGAGGACCTGACTCGGGAGAACTTCTACTTCGTCATGCCCGACCGGTTCGAGAACGGCGATGCGGCCAACGACACCGCGTTCATCGACGGCACCCGCAGCGACAACGGTTTCGATCCGACAGATCAGGGCTTCTACCACGGGGGTGATCTGCAGGGTCTGATCAATCGGCTCGACTACATCCAGGGCCTCGGCACGACAGCGATCTGGATGACCCCATCCTTCAAGAACAAGCCCGTGCAGGGCGAGCCCGGCAGCGAGTCGGCCGGGTACCACGGCTACTGGATCACCGACTTCACCCAGATCGATCCGCACCTGGGCACGAACGACGATCTGAAGACGCTCATCGCGCTGGCTCACGCCCGCGGCATGAAGGTCTTCTTCGACATCATCACCAACCACACGGCGGACGTCTTGGACTACCCGGACGCGGCCTACGACACCACAGGGCAGGTGCCGTACGCGCCGAAGAACGCAGTCCCGTACGTCGACGCCGGCGGCACCCCGTTCGACGACCGCGACTACACGTTTGTCGGTGATCCCTTCCCGGCCGTCGACGCAGCCGTGTCGTTTCCGTACACACCGACGTTGCGCAACCCGGCCGACGCGACCGTCAAGGTGCCCGCCTGGCTGAACGATCCGACGATGTACCACAACCGTGGAACGTCGACGTTCTCGGGCGAGAACAGTGAATACGGCGACTTCCCGGCGGGCAATCGGTCGGCACTCGACGACCTGTGGACCGAGCGCCCGGAAGTGGTCCAGGGAATGATCGACATCTACGAGACGTGGGTGCAGCAGGCCGGCGTCGACGGTTTCCGGATCGACACGGTGAAGCACGTGAACATGGACTTCTGGAAGCAGTTCAGCCCGGCGCTGAAGGGTTACGCGGCGTCGTTGGGCAACGAGGACTTCTTCATGTTCGGTGAGGTCTACGACGCCGACCCGCGCTTCATGTCGCGCTACACGACGGAGGGAAAGCTGCAGGCAACCGTCGACTTCGGGTTCCAGGGCAGCGGCGTCAACTTCGCCAAGAGCAAGCCGACAACGGAGTTGCGCGACTTCTACGCGCTCGACGACTACTTCACCGACGCCGACTCGAACGCCTACTCGCTGCCGACGTTCTTGGGCAATCACGACATGGGCCGCGTCGGCAGCTTCCTGCGTCAGGGGACGACGTGGGACGACTCCGAACTGCTGGCCCGCGACGAGTTGGCGCATTCGTTGATGTACCTCACCCGTGGCCAGCCGGTCGTGTACTACGGCGACGAGCAAGGTTTCTCCGCTCCACCGGACGTGCCTGGCGGCATCGGTGACCAGCGCGCTCGCGAGGACATGTTCGCCAGCCAGGTCGCGCTGCACAACGACACCTACGACCTGATCGGTACCGACGCGACGACGGCCGACGACAACTTCGACCCAGGCCACCCGCTGTATCGACACATCGCCGATCTTGCCGCGCTGCGCACGAAGTACCCAGCGCTCGCCGACGGGGCCCAGATCCACCGATTCGCAACAAACGGCCCTGGGATCTTCGCGTTCAGCCGGATGGATCCCGACGAGCAGATCGAGTACGTGATCGCGATCAACAACGCGACCACTGCACAGACGGCCACGTTCGAGACGTATCAGTCCCCACGGAATTCGCTCAAGGCGGTGTGGCCGGCTTCTACCCAGGGCCGCCGACTGCGGACCGATGGCGAAGGTCGGGTGACCGTCACGGTGCCGCCGCTGTCGGCGGTCGTCTATCGGGCCAGCGCGAAGCTGCGCCCGGATCATGCGGCACCCGCGCCGGTCTTCACGGCACCGGGCGCGGCCGGGATCGTCAGCGGGCGGGCCGAGATCGGCGTAGCAATCCCTGGCGGCGACTTCACGCAGGTGACCTTCGCATGGCGGCCGGTCGGGACACAGCCTTGGCAACTGCTCGGTACGGACGACAACGCGCCGTACCGCGTCTTCCAAGACGTGACTGGCGTCGCGCAGGGAACGCCTGTCGAGTACCGGGCCATCGCCCGCGACCACGACGGCGACTTCGGTGTCGTCTCGACGAGTGCCGTCGTCGGCCAGCCGCAACCGCCCGACGATCCGGGGATCGACCTCGGGCCGATCACGCAGCCCGCGGCGGTATCCGTGCCGGGCAGCCACGGCAGCGAGATCGGTTGCGCTGCCGACTGGGACCCGCCGTGCGACGCGATCCAGCTTGCACTCGGTGCCGATCAGGTGTGGAAGGGCACGTTCAGCCCGCAGGCCGGACAGTATGCGTTCAAGGCCGCGATCAATCGATCGTGGGACGAGAACTACGGCGCAGGCGGCAACCGCAACGGGTCCGACATCTTCTACGACACCGGCGGCGGAGCCGTGAGCTTCTTCTACGACCATCGCACCCACTGGGTGACGAACACGCAATTGGATCCGATTCTGGTCGCGACCGGCGACTTCCAGTCCGAGATGGGTTGTGCGACCGACGGCGACGCGACGTGCATGCGGTCATGGCTGCAGGACCCCGACCGCGATGGCACGTACTCGTTCACGACGATCGACATCCCGGCCGGGAACTACTCCGTCTCGGTCGGAGGCGTCGGTCCCGTACCCTTCACGGTGGATTCGGGGCTGGCGACGACGATCTCCGTGGAGACAAGCGGCAGCGGCGCAGCGCGAGTGCCGACGGTGATCGCCGTGGACACGTTCGCTCCCGACTTCGGGCCCGACCTGACCACGTCGAGGGCATCATGGTTGACACGCGACGTGATCTCGTGGAACCTGCCCGACGATCGCGGCGTGTGGACCTACCGGCTGCACTGGGGGCCTGCCGGATCGCTGGCGCTGGATGCCGAGACCATCGGCGGTTCGTCGATCCCGCTGACTTTGGACCCGCACGGATTGTCGCGTCGACTCGCAGCGAAATATCCGAACCTTGCCGGCGACGAGGTGCTGCGACTTGACCAACACGACGCCCGGTACGCCCGGGCCATCGCCGGTGCCGCTCAGGTGGCGATCGCTGCGTACGACGAACTCGGGCGGCTGGTCCAAGCCACCGGCGTCACAGTCGTCGGCGACCTCGGCTGAATCCCGGCGGAATTCGTGTGGCTCGTCCGGGGGCGGGGTAAGCGCAAACACCCCCGCGAATCCTGGAGACGTCACTGATGGCCACGCGCAAGCAGACAACGAAGCCGACCAAGCCGATCAAGCCGATCACGCCGGCAAAGCCGGCGTCGCCGCCGGCAGCATCGACAGCGACAGGTGAGGGTGGCGAGACGCACCAGTCGGTCAGTCCCGGCGGAAGCGCGTTGACGACGCAGCAGGGCGTGCCGGTGGCCGACGACCAGAACACCTTGCGTGTCGGCGATCGCGGTCCGGCCGCGCTGGAGGACTTCCACTTCCGGGAGAAGATCTTCCACTTCGACCACGAGCGGATCCCGGAGCGGGTCGTGCACGCCCGCGGCTACGGAGCGAAGGGCTACTTCGAGAACTACGGATCGCTGGCGGACGTGACGCGGGCGGATCTGTTCCAGAGAGCCGGTGACCGGACGGAAGCGTTCGTCCGCTTCTCCACCGTGGCCGGCAGCAAGGGGTCGGCCGACCTGGCCCGAGACGTCCGCGGCTTCGCCGTCAAGCTGTACACCCGCGAGGGCAACTGGGACATCGTCGGCAACAACATCCCGGTGTTCTTCATCCAGGACGCGATCAAGTTCCCCGACCTGATCCACGCCGTCAAGCCGGAGCCGGACCGCGAGTTTCCGCAAGCTCAATCGGCGCACGACAACTTCTGGGACTTCGTGTCGCTGATGCCGGAGTCGATGCACATGATCATGTGGGCGATGTCCGATCGGGCCATCCCGCGGTCGTTGCGGTTCATGGAGGGATTCGGCGTGCACACGTTCCGGTTCGTGAACCAGGCTGGTCAGTCCACGTTCGTGAAGTTCCACTGGAAGCCTTTGCTCGGCATGCAGTCGGTGATGTGGGACGAGGCGGTCAAGCTCAACGGTGCCGATCCCGATTACCACCGCCGCGACCTGTGGAACTCGATCCAGGCCGGGTCGTTTCCGGAGTGGGAGCTCGGCGTGCAGCTGTTCGACGACGCGTTCGCCGACGACTTCGAGTTCGACGTGCTCGACGCGACGAAGTTGATTCCCGAGGAGCTGGTGCCGATCCGACCGGTCGGCAAGCTGGTGCTGAACCAGACGGTCGACAACTTCTTCGCCGAGACGGAACAGGTCGCGTTCTGCACGCAGAACGTCGTGCCGGGTGTGGACTTCACGAACGACCCGTTGCTGCAGGGGCGCAACTTCTCCTACCTCGACACGCAGCTGAAGCGCCTCGGCGGCCCCAACTTCACGTACCTGCCGGTGAACGCGCCGCGCTGTCCCATGCACAACTTCCAACAGGACGGGCACATGGCGATGTCCAACCCGGTCGGCCGCGTCAACTACGAGCCGAACTCGTGGGGTGACGACGGCGGCCCGCGCGAGGACCCCGAGCGTGGTTACACGTCGTTCGAGACGGTCGAGACCGGTGGCAAGCGCCGTGCGCGGCCGGCGAGCTTCGCCGACCACTACAGCCAGGCCCGCCAGTTCTTCAGGAGCCAGACCGCGCTCGAGCAGAAGCACATCGGCGACGCGCTTGTCTTCGAGCTGAGCAAGGTCGAGCGGCCCGACATCCGCGAGCGAGTGGTCGCATCGCTCGGCAACATCGACGGCGAACTCGCGGCCACGGTCGCCGACGGCCTCGGCCTGTCCTCCGTACCCGCTCCGCTGCCGCCGGCGCGCCAACCGATCACCGATCTGGCGGTGTCTCCGGCGTTGAGCATCATGGGCAACCCGAAGCCGACCACGTTCACCGGTCGCAAGATGGGGATTCTTCTCACCGATGGCAGCGATGCCGCGGTCGTGACCGCGCTGACCCGGGCGCTCGCGTCTGCTGGCGCGACGTGGGAGGTCATCGCGCCGAAGGTCGGCGGCGTCACGCTCAGCGACGGATCGAAAGTGGCCGCGCAGCAGAAGGTCGGCGGCGGACCATCGGTGCTCTACGACGCCGTCGCAATCCTGCCGTCCGAGGCAGGTGCTGCGCAGCTCGCCGGCCATGCGCAAGCGAAGGACTTCGTCACTGACGCCTACGCCCACTGCAAGTTCATCGGCCACAGCGCTGCCGCGTCATCAATCTTCGATGCCGCCGGCGTCACGCCACTGATGGACGACGGCTTCGTCGCGATCACCAAGGCGAACGCGACCAAGACGTTCGTCGACACCTGTCACGCCCTCCGCTTCTGGGATCGCGAGGCAACGGCGCTGCCGTCCTGAAAACGGGAGTGGACACCAGTGCTCTCGCGAGGAAGGATGGGCTGATTCGACGATGGGGGATCGTGTTGAAACAGCTGACCGGTGTCGATCTCGGCTTCTTGCTGATGGAGACGACGAACAACTACGGACATGTCAATGGGTTGAGCATCTACGAACGTCCGTCGGACGATTTCGACCCGTTCCAGATGGTGCGCGAGCGGTTCCGTGTGATGGTCGGTCACCTGGAGCCGTTGCGGCGCAAGGTGGTCGAGGTACCGCTCGGGCTCGATCGGCCGTACTGGGTCGAGGATGCGGACTTCGATCTCGACTTCCACGTCCGCCACATCGGCCTCGCCCCGCCGGGTGCCGCGGATCAGTTGGCCGAGCAGGTCGCCCGCATCGTTGGGCGCAGGATGGATCGGGCGCGTCCGCTGTGGGAGGCGTACGTGATCGAGGGCCTGGCTGACGGCCGGTGGGCGTTGCTGCAGAAGACACATCACGCCACCATCGACGGAGCATCAGGCGTGATCATGCTCAAGATGTTCACCGACGAGAAGCGCGACGCCGAGTGGGGATTGGTCGAGCGGGAATGGTCAGGCGAGGCTCCGCCGTCGTCGTCGCAGATGTTGCAGCGAGCCGTGCGCAACCTTGCGTTGAACCCGGTGCGCGGTGCCCGACTGTCGTTGGGCCTGGTTCGCGATCTGGCCGACGCAGCCGGGTTGACGAGCATCGGTGGTCTCGCACGCGGCGCACGCTCGACGCTCGGCGCGATCACCCGACGATCGACATCGAGTCCGGAGAGCAGAGTGAACATCCCCGTCACGTCCGCGCCGCCCACGCCGTGGAACAAGACGGTGAGCGCGCATCGGCGATTCGCGATGCGCTCTGCCTCGCTCGACAACCTCAAGCGCTTGAAGGAGGCGACGGGTGGGACGCTCAACGATGTCGTCATGGCGATCTGCGCGGGCGCGCTTCGCGCCTACCTGCTCGAGCACGACGCCTTGCCCGCGGGCGCGCTGCGGGCGATGGTGCCCGTGTCCATCCGAACCGGTAACGAGGACGACCCGTGGACGAACCGCGTCTCCGGCCTGGTCGTCGATCTGCCGACGAACTGCGCCGATCCGCTGGAGCGGGTCGCGTTGTGTCGCGCGGCGATGAACGTCGCCAAGAGCCAGTTCGATCTGATGCCGGCGGACGCGCTCGGCCAAGCGGCCGACTACACCTCACCGGTCGTCGCTGCGTCGGCGTTGCGGCTGGTGTCGCGGCTGCGCCTCGCCGACCGCGTCAACTACCCGATCAACGTCGTGATCTCGAACGTGCCCGGGCCGCGCCAGACGCTGTACTTCGCTGGCGCGCGACTGGACGCGTACATCCCCGTGTCGACCGTGTCCGACGGCATCGGTCTCAACATCACGGTCCACAGCTACGGCGATCGCATGGACTTCGGTCTGATTTCTGATCGCGAGCTGGTGCCGGATCTGTGGCACCTCGTCGATCTCCACATCGACGAGATCGGGCGGCTCTTCGAGGCAACGGGGGCCGAGTGGGCGGTCCCGCAATCGCCCCCGGCGATGCGCAAGGGCGGCGACGGTGTCGTCCCCGTCGCCGCCAAGAAGGCTCCCGCCAAGAAGGCTCCCGCCAAGAAGGCTGCGTCAGGGCTGTAGCTGGCCGCGCAGGGTTGCGAGGTCGGCGCGGACGGCTTCGACATCGGTGGCGAAGTCGGCGTCGGTCATCTCCGGTTGACGGCGCACGCTGAACACGACGTCGCAGCCGTCGCCGTTCGCGAACACACGCATCGGGTTGGTGACGGTGACACCGCTCGGCAGCGTGACGTCGTGGTCGGCGACGCCGAAGTCGTTGCGCGCAACGAAGGCCACGGTGATGCGTCCGAGGGGTGAGTCGACCACCCACGACCCGTCGACCAACTCGACGTCGCGATGGGCGAGACCCGCGGCCCACGCCGACAGGTTCGTCGGGTCCGACACGTAGTCGTAGACCTCGGTCGCGCGTCGCTCGATCGTGACTCCGACGTGGATCGACTCCTGCGCCATCACCCCAGCTTGCGACAATCCGCACGCCTGACGCAATAAATAGAACTTGCTTTCTAGCGTCAATGAGAGCATAAACGTGCGAAGTTGTGCGCGGCCGTGAGGTCCGAGCACGACGAGTGGTGATGGCGAACAAGCGAGTGCAACAACTCGAACCGAGGGCATCGGTTCGTCCACCCACACCAAGGAGCAATCTGATGTCGTCGCGCACCCTTTTCATTCGGCTGCTCGTCGCGGTGCTCGTCGCGACGTTGTCGGCGACGATCGTCGTGCCGCATGAGGCGGTCAACCCGGCGTTCGCATCGCCGTACGACCTCACCGCCTCGAACGATCCCCGAGTTCCGGCCAACTGTCCGGGTGGCTTCGGCTCGAACGGCATCGGCGGCACGACGTGGTGTCGTGTCCACGGCCTGCACGTCGGCGTCACGGCAATCGGCCAGACCCGATGGGCCGGGCAGTACGCGTTCATCCAGGATCTCTCGAACGGTGCCGGGCCGAAGGTGTTCTATGCGTGGTGCCTGGACGACTCCGGCTCACACCCGCGTGTTGCCTACGGACCGCGCGACATCACCGACGGGCGCACCCTCGCCGAGTCGCTGCACGGCCCGCTCGCGCATCCCGAGGGCGCGGAAGTGCTGCCGCTGGTGATGGGTCTGATCAACGACGGCCAGGGCGGCAACCAGATCGTGCCCGGTTTCGTCACGTCGTTCACGCCCGATGAGCTGTCCGCCGGCGTCTGGGCGATCCAACACTTCGTCGTCGGTGACCGTACCGGCAGCGGCTCGGTCGTCGTACCGAACCTCTCGAGGTGGGCGGGCGGAGCGGGCGCGGCGCGGCTGAACCAGGTCGCACTGGAACTCTGGGCGTACGGCCTGTCGACGTCAAACCTCACGTTCGTCGCGTCGGCCGGCCCGACCGATCCCAGCGGACGATCGTCGATCTTCATCGACGCCAGCGTCACCGGAGGCCCGGTCGACGCGTCGGCGATGCACGCGATCATCGATCAAACGACGAACCTGCAGTGGGCGACGTCGGGCCAGCCGATCGTTGGTCCGATCGGCCTCGATCCGAACGCGCCCTTGCCGGACGTGACCGTGACGTCGGGTCGGATCACGCTGGACGTGCGCCTGATCGACAGGGCCACCGTCGGCGCGATCCACGTCTACCGGGCCTACACGACATCGTCGTCGTGGCAGGGCGTCCTCGCCCGAGGGGGCCAGCAGTCAACCGGCGTGTACTTCGCGCCGGCGAACGTCACGTTCCATGCCGATGCCTCCGTCGCCGTCGCGCCGCGAGCGCATGTGCGCGTGGTGAAGTCTTCGGCCGATCCGTACTTCTCGCCGTCCGGCGCGACGTTCGAACTGATCGACAACGGTGGCAGCGGCGGCGTGCTCGCGACGGCGGTCACCGACGTGAACGGCGTCGCTGATTTCGCGAGCATCGACCCGAGTGCCGTCACGCCGCCGGTGTTGCTGCACGAATCGATCGCGCCCGCGGGCCTGTCGCCGGCAGCGGACGTGGTGCTGCCGTGGCCACTGTCGACCGACCCGGCCAACCCGACCGTGGTGGCGATCACGGACGGCGTCACGAACGAGCAGCTGATCATCCACAAGGTGCTGTCCGACCCGACCGTGGGCCCGGGCGACCTGTCCGGCTTCGAGTTCTCCGTGGTGCGCGACGACGGCACCGACTTCGGTACCCACGCCACGATCATCAACGGATTCACGGACCGCATCCCCACAACGGCCGGCACGTTCAGTGTCTGCGAGGTCGCCAAGCCCACGTGGGCCCAGCCGTTGACAGATGGCCCGTGCCTGACGATCATCGTCCCACCGAACGGTGCCGCAGCGGTGGATGTCGTCTACACGAACGTCGTCCCCGTCGTCGACTGCGCAACGACGTTGCGCGATGTCGCCGACGGCAACCAACTCCTGGCGACGACGGGCGGCAACCTGACGGACCACGTGCGCTGCACCGGGCTCGTGCCCGGTACCTCCTACACCGTGGCGGGAGAACTGCAGCGGCGCAGCGCCGACGGCTCCGTCACTCCGAGCGGTATCACCGGATCGGCGAGCGTCGTCGCAACCGCTTCGGACATGACGATCGACGTCAGCTACGCCGTGCCCGACGGCCACGCGTGCTCGGTCTTCGTCGCGTTCGAGACCGTCTCGATCGGCGCACGAGTGGTTGCCGAGCACGCCGACGCGGCGGACGACGACCAGACCGCGTACGTGCCCAGGATTCGGACGTTTGCGCGAACCGATCACGGCGGGCAGTTGGCCAACCCGGGCGACACGATGATCGACCGCGTCGAGTACTGCGGCTACCCAGCGGGCACGTACGAGATGAGCGTCGTCTGGCAGAACGCGACGACCACCGGCCAGCAGGGAACGGCCGCCGTGCCGACCTGCACTGCGACATCGCTCGTCGCGACGATCGCCCACACGGTCGTGTCCGGGGCTCCGGCCGGCACGGTGGAAATGCCTGGTGTCGCCGTTCCGGCAGATGGTCCTGGCCGGTTCGTGGCCTTCGAGTCGTCGACCAGGACCGACGTCACGCCGGCGGCGCCGATGGCCGACCACAAGGATTGCTCCGACGAGCGCCAGACGATCTGGCGCCCGACGATCGTGACCGAGCGCGCCGAGGTCGACCCGATCGGTCCGGGCGTCAACCACGATCTGTTCACCGTGGCCGATCTCCCACCGCCGGCGGTGCTCGGCGACCGCCGGGTGGCCGCGTCCGGTGGTCTGTATCGCCACGACTCGTCGACGCCGGTCGATGGACGCGAGTGCGAGGCCGCGAACCAGGTCGCGTCGTTCGTCGTGCGCGTCGCCGGCGACGGGCAGTACACGTCGCCCGGCGAGGCGCATGCGCCGAACTGGACGTACTCGTACCAAGAGCGGCTGCTCGTCGAGCCTGGTCCGACCACCGTGCCGACCGGTGGCTCCGACGCGCTGACCGGCACGACAACGGGTGTGTGGGCCTCGACGCTGCACGGCTGCGGAGTCGCGTCGCAGACATTCGTGTCGCGAGCCGTTGCCCAACAGCCGAACGTCGCACCTCACGCGACTCCACCGAGCCCGGTGCAGCCCGGTCCGGTCGTGCGTGCGAGCAATCTGCCACGTACCGGGCTCGACAACCAGTTCGCACTCGGCCTCGCGTGCATCCTCGTCGGGCTCGGCATGGCTTTGCTCCTCGTGACTCGCGATCCGTCGCGGTCGCGCCGGACCGCGGCCAGTGCATGACGTCGCACCCGATCCTCGCGTTCGCTGCTCTTTTCGCGACAGCCGCCGCCACCGTGGCGGTCAATGCCGGCCGGGTCGAAGCGGTCGTCCACGTGTGGGACCCGACGCTCGCCGCAACTGCCGAGCCGATCCTGGACCGGGGGAGCGGCGACGCGATCCCGTTCGACAGCTCGGGGCTCGGCGGGACGATGATCAATCGCCTCCCGACCGACGTACGGACCACTACCGAGCGACGCATCGAAGCCGACATCTCGGCCGCCCTGAACCTGGAGCGCACCAGCCGTGGCCTGCCCGCGCTGCAGCTGTCTGACCATCTCTCGGCAATCGATCACCGCTTCGTCGAGCAGCTCGTGTCCGACGTCGACGACTACCCGAACTGCCCGCAGTTCGGCACCACGCCGTCGTGCGACGCAGCGTCACCGACGTTCAACTGGTACCAGTTCCTCAACCCCAGCAATGGCTTGACGACGACGTTCACACACCTGGCCGGTGGAGCGGAGCAAGGCGCGAACAACATTCGTCCCGGATCGTTCCTCATCGGGCTGATGAACTCGGGTGGCCACCGCGTGTCCGTGCTGTCGTACCAGGCGACGCAGATGGGCGTCGGCGTGAAGTGCATGCCGGACGGCCTGACGTACATGGTGTGGGACGCCGGATCCGCTGACCCAGCGGTGATCAACGCCCTGCCAGCGACGTGGCAGGGCGTCGACACGCAGCCGGTCAACACTGCCGACTTCGGCGCGCGCTGCCCGCAGCCGGGGCCGACGTTCACGACGTCGAGCATCGGCGGGTCGCTGACCGTCACCCCGACGTCGGCCGTGCAGGTCACACCGTGTCGCGCCGTGATCGGCGGGCCGCTGTTGGCCGGGCCGTCGATGATCCACGCGACGCTCACCCTGGGCGGGGCGATCGTCGCCGAAGCGTCGTGGTACCCGTACACCCAGACGGGATATGCGGACCACACGTTCGCGGGGCTGGCCGAAGGGGTGTACACCGTCGCCGTCGATGGATCGAACGCGTGCGAGATCACGCAGGCGCGCCGGTCGCAGCAGAAGGTGATGGCCACCGTCGCGCCGGGCCCGATCGGCTCACGGTTCCACGCCGTCGATCCGGTCCGAGATGTCGACACGCGCAACGGATGGGGTGGCCGTCGGCTGGCTGCAGGCCAACCTGTGTCGCTGCCCCTTGCTCACGTCGACCGCGATGCCACGGCGGTCACGGCCAACGTCACCGTCGTCGACGCAGCCGGGCCGGGCTACGTGACCGTGTTCGGGTGCGGCACTGCCGTGCCGCCGACCTCGTCGGTGAACTACAACGGGCCGGCAGCAGTGCCGAACCAGGTGACGGTTGCGGTGGCCGACGCTTCGATGTGCGTCGTGTCGTCGCAGGACGCTGACGTGATCGTCGACGTGCACGGTCAATGGTTGCCGGAAGACGGCGGGACGGAGTTCGTCGCCGACCCCGGTCGGCTGTGGGACACGCGCGTCCAGGGCGGCATCGTCGGCGGCATGCTCGTCGTGCCGCTCCGTGCTGCACCGGAATCGGCCACGGCTGTCTCGATCAACATCACAGCGGACCGCATCGTGGCGACCGCGTTCGTGACTGCATGGGACTGCGCGGCGGCACGGCCCGTGGTGACCAACCTGAACCCCGCCAACACGGCCGTCGCGAACCATGCAACGGTCGCCGTGAAGGCTGTGAACGGCGAGGCCGCATTGTGCTTCTACGCCTCGCAGCAGATGGATCTCGTCGTCGACCTGACCGGCTGGTGGATGCCGGGCATCGGCGCGAAGACACTCGGCTCGACAGCGCCGCGACGCGCGCTGGACACCAGGGTGGCCGGTACCGCGCTGCAACCCGGCGTGCCACGCGAAGTGCTGCCCGTTCGCGCGGGCGACTACCTCCTCAACGTGACCGTTGCCGACGAGACCGCACCCGGCTGGCTCGCCGTGTTCCCCTGCAGCCGCGGCTATCCGGGCACGTCAACGGTCAACTACGGACGTGGGGTCGCGGTTTCCAACGCGGCCATCGTCGACGGCAGTTCCGGAGTCTGCGCGGTCAGCCTCGTCGCCACGCACCTGATCGTCGACACCTTCGGCGTCATCGAGTGATCAGCGCACGGTTGCGTCGTTGCCCTGCACGCGATGCAGATCCGTGTTGTCTGCGCGCAGCAGACCCACTGCGACGTTGGTGGTGATCGCGGTGCAGAACTCTCCGTGCATCGAGGTCACGCTCAGTTCGTGGACCACGTCAGGATCGTGATCGACGCCGCCGATGCCGACGCGGTTGCTCGTGGCACACGCGTCGTGGACCAGGTACACGTCGAAACAGAGGTTGCCCGCCGTGCGCACGGTGGTCTCGACACACATGTTCGTGAAGAACCCGCACACCACCAGGCGATGCACGCCGACCCGTCGCAGGCGGATCTCCAGGTCTGTGCCGAAGAACGCACCGTTGACCTGCTTGGTGACGACCGCCTCACCGTCGAGCGGCTCGAAGCCGGGCTTCAACGCGCCGCTCGGCAGTGAGAGCTTCAACGGTGATGCGGCCTCCAACGAGTCCTGCATCGTGAACACGATCGGTGCCCCGGCCTCACGGAACGCGGCGAGCAACTGTGCCAGGTTGTCCTCGGCGGCCGGGTTGTTGCGTCGGCCGGTGGGTCCGCCCCAATGAAGCACGTCGTCGACGCCGACCTGCACGTCGATCAGGATCAGGGCCGTGTCAGCGCCGAATCGAGGGATCATGTCGTCGAGAGTATCTCTGTCAAGAGTCTGCAAACATTCGAGTGAAGCGCTCAATCAGGTCACAACTCAGCCGATGACTTTGGCGGCGGCGGGACAACCACCACATTCGGAGGAAGTCGCCATGTTGAAGTGGGCCAGCCCGCGCCAGGGAGATCTTCGGCGCCAGCACGCCAGCGCAGCCGCACGCAGCACCGTGTCGCGGGCGTTCGAATCGATGCAGGCCGTGCAGCTCGTCGCGTTCACCGACCGCGTTGCCGGCGTCATGCTCGAAGCGACCGAGGTCGCGTATTCGATCGTGCCGGATTGCCGCCTCGTCGAGCTGGATCCCACGGCGCTCGGCCGCGAGCGCACCCCCACGGCGAACGAAACGGCGACCGACACCGGGACGTTCGTCGTCACGAATCGGCGCTGCGTGTTCGTCGGATCGCACCACTCGCGGGAATGGCTCTACACCAAGATGCGCACGGTCGGCCACAACGGTGACGAGACCGCCATCTACATGTCGGACGAGCATCTCGCGGCCAGCGTGCGATGCTCGGTTGGCGCACACGTGATCAGCGCCCGCATCCTGGCTGCCATGGCCCGGTACCGCGATGCGGATCTCCACGCCTCACTGGTCGAGCAGGTGAACACCGAGTACCACGACGCGTGGTCCCAGTGGCAAGCCCTCGAAGCAGAGTGCGCGTGACGCAGCCGTGATGCGTCACAGGTAGGCGAGTGCGGTGGCCCGTGTGGTGAGTTCATCACGGTGCTCTGGGTGCGCGATCGAGATGAGCGCGCGGGCACGATCGCGGATGGAGCGGCCCCGGAGTTCGGCAACCCCCCATTCCGTGACCACCTTGTCGACGGTGTTCTTCAGTGTCGTGACGACGTCGCCGGGTGCGAGCTGGGCGACGATCTTGGAGATCGCACCGTCTCGTGTCGTCGAGTGCAGAACGACGAATCCCTGCCCGCCCGCCGAGTACATCGCGCCGCGGGCGAAGTCGGCCTGTCCACCGCTGGACGAGTAGTAGGTACCGCTCACGGTCTCTGACGCGCACTGGCCGAGCAGGTCGACCGCGATCGTCGAATTGATCGATACGAACTTCGCCTCGCCGGCGATGACTCGCGGATCGTTGACATACCGCACTGGCCACAGCTCGAACGCCGCGTTGTCATCGAGGAAGTCGTACAACCGCCGCGAGCCGAGCGCGAACGTCCCGACGGTCTTCGTGCGATTGAGCTGCTTCGCGACGCCGGTCACGACGCCGCGCTCGACGAGGTCCATCACGCCATCCGAGATCAGTTCGGTGTGCACGCCGAGATCGGTGTGCTGACCGAGGGCAGCGAGGATCGCGTTCGGTGTGGAACCGATCCCGACCTGAATCGTGGAGCGATCTGCGATTCGCTCGGCCACGAGGAGGGCGATTCGGGTGTCAGCGTCCGACGTGGACGACGGGGCCAGCTCGATGAGCGGGTAGTCCGCTTCGCACCAACCAGCAACCTGGGAGATGTGGATCTGGTTCCGTCCGAACGTGCGCGGCATCTGCGCGTTCGCCTCCAGGAAGAACCGTGCCCGACCCACGAACGACGACACGTAGTCGGCGTTCAACCCGAGGCTGAAGTAGCCGTGGCGGTCAGGTCGTGACGCGGCGGCGACGACGATCGGATCCACCGTGCGCTCGCTGAGAATCGCGCGCATCTCACTGAAGTTGTTCGGCACGAGATCGACCGTGCCGGCTGCGAAGCAGGGCCGGGTGACGCTGGACAGGAAGTAGGAGACGTGGCGGAGACGATCACCGAACGCAGCGTGCAAGTACGGCCGATCGCGCAGGGCGTGCATCTGGTGCACACGGACTCCCGACAATGTCATCGCCTCGCGCTCGATGGCGTCGAGCACGGTGACCGGCTCACCGTTCGCGATCGGCAGGATGATGTCGGCTCCGGGGCCGATCAGGGCGAGGACGTCGTGCGCCAGGCCCGGGTTCAGCTTCGACAGCGATGACATGGCAGGATGCTTACCGCAGTCAGAGCGATGGCGCCTCAGCAGCGTTCGGCGGTGGCATCGATGACGTCGACCACGCCGTCGAGTCCGGCGAGCGCGAGCGTCAACACATCCACGTCGTCGATTCCGAGTGGGGTGCCGCGGAGCTCGACGACGCCGTCCTGAACCGTAGCGTCGACGCGATGGTCGTCGCCGAGGATCTGCGTCACCAGCGTGGCGACATCCTGGGCGATGTCGCGATCGGTGCGGTCATAGCGGCGCAGGATGTCGTGCCTGGAGAGCATCCCGATCACGTGACCGTCACGCACGACGGGTAGTCGCTTGCACGGATGGCGAAGCATGCGCCGCGCCGCGTCGTCCAGGGTGTCGTCGGGATTCGCCGTGACCACCGGGAAGCTCATCAGGTCCTGTGCCGTATGGCCGTCGATCTTGGTGCGCCACGTCTCCGGGTAGCCGCCGACGAGCTCACCGACCAAGGCAAGGGCCCGCCGGCCGGGTGTGGCGAACGCCTCGTGCAGCATCAGGTCGGCTTCGGTCACGATGCCGATCAGCACGCCCATGTCGTCCACGATGGGGATGCCGCTGATGTCGTGATGGATGAGACTGCGGGCAATGTCTCCGGCACACGCCTCCGGACCGAGCGTGATTGCCGGAGCGGTCATGACATCGCGAACCTTCATGATGAGGCCTTTCTGATCGTGCTGGATCGGGCGACCGCGCTGTTCTCGAACACCGAGCTGTCGATCGGGAGGCCCTGGTCGTTCCAGTCGGCGACGTCAGCGTCGAGGGGCGCGCACATCGAATCCGATACGTCGGCCGCCAGCGGCGTGCGAAGGCGGCGGCCACTGATCGTGTCGATCGAGATCGATATCCAGTGAGGTGAACGCAGCGGCGCAAGCGTGGGAACGATCTGCGCTCGCAGCCGGTCGTAGTCAGACCCCAACGCGGTCGTGACGTCGCGGGCGAGGCCGTTGAGGACGACGCTCCAACCTGCGTTCATCTCGCGCAAGCTGTCGGCCTCGAAGCAGACGTGTTGCAGCGGTGTGTGGGAGAGCTTGTCGCCGGGGTCGGTGCGGAACACGACCTGGCGGTCATGGACCATGAAGTCGACAGGCACGATCACCGGACGGCCGTCGACGACGTAGGCCAAGCGTCCTATCGGCACCGATGCGAGCAACGCAAGGCATTCTTCTTCGTCGAGCGCTTCGACCCTCCGCTCCCCAGCGAGCAATGTCGGAGGAGTCACGGCGTTGTTGTCCATGGAATGCATCATGCGTTGGATCATGAATTCGTCCTAGAGCATTTGGTCACAGCTGCCTGTCGCGGAGGTCAGAGATAGCCGCGAGCGTCGTCGCAGTCGTCGGTTCGCACCTCCGACGAATTGCAGGGGCGAGCGCACGCGAGCAGGACCGACGCAGGTGACGTGTGCGTGATCCGTGCCGCGGTCGAACCGAGGCGAAGTCGCTCGATGCCCGTCAGGCCGCGTGTCCCTGCGACCAGCAGATCGTGAGGTGTCTCGTGCGCCAGATCGGCGAGCAGGTCCGTCGCGTCGCCGTGTAGCACACGCTGTCGAACAGCGGCACCGGCGACGCTGAGCAAGGTCGTTGCCCGGTGCACTGCCTCCTCTGCCGCAGTGCATCCGTCGACGACACCGACAACCATCACCTCGAGTCCGCTGATCCACGGCATCGCGGCGAGGGTGCGCACAGCGAGGGTGGCGCTGGCCGACCCGTCCGTGCAGAGCAGGACCGACTCCGTGCGGCGCCCGTGGCGCACGATGACCATTGGCGCGGGTGGCCGCACGAGCAGCCATTCGGTGGTACTGCCGAGGCAGGCCGCCATCGCCGGCACGCGCCCACGATCGCCGACCACCAGGAGATCCGACGTGGCGGACAGCGCCAGACGCGGATCGTCATCGCTCACGACCGTCTGTGAAGACCCCCACCCGGCTTCGCTGAACGGCAGCCGCTGACGGGGGACGGCGCCCTCGGGCTCAATGGCGCACACGGTCTCAAGGTCCCAGCCGGGCCAGCGGTGGCTGTTGATCCACAGCCATGCCACGTCCGCGGCACGCGAACCATCGTCACCGAATCGAAGGAGATGCCTCATGACTCGATGATCCGCCGCTCGCACCCAACGCCGGTAGAGCCCATTGTCACTGGCTCGCAGGAGCGGGACGGGATGGGGTCGAAGGTCCCATCCCGTCGGGTCGCTGTCCCCTGGCTGGCGCGCCGTCGGGTCCGTACCGTCGGTGACAGATTCATCAACGGAGGTCCAGAACCATGAGTACAGCCATCATTCATCCCCCCGCCGTCGCCGACGCACGTGCAACTCCGACCGTCGCGCTGAAGCGGCGCACGATCGACAGTGTGCTGATCGGCTTCGGCATGGTCGCCACGGTCGTGTTCGGTGTCGCCGGCGGACTGTTGACCTGGGGGAACAGCTTCGCCAGCGACTACGTCGGCAAGGAGCTGTCGTCGCAGAACATCTCGTTCCCTGCAGCCGAAGCGCTCACCAAGGAGGGCCGTACCGACCTGTTGTCGTTCGCCGGTGCCTCGGTGAACACCGGCGACGAGGCCGAGGCCTACGCCAGCTTCATCAACGGTCACCTCCAGGGCGTCGCCGACGGCGCCACCTACGCTGACCTCGGTGCATCCGAGCGGGCGGCGCAGGCCGACGTGAAGGCGGCCGTGGATGCCGGCTCGCCACAGGCCACGATCGACGAGCTCCAGGCCAAGGCCGATGGCATCACCGGCCAACGCAACACGCTGTTCAAGGGCGAGACGCTTCGCGGCCTGTTGCTGTCGGCGTACGCCTGGTCGACGGTCGGTGCGATCGCCGGATACGCGGCCATCGGAGCCTTCGCAGCTGCGGCAGTGATGCTGGTGCTCGTGGTGCTCGGCGTGTTCCATCACCGCAAGACCCCCAGGACCGCCTGACACTCTCCAGCGCGGATTCCCGAACGATGCCCGGCCGACACTCGGCCGGGCATCGTCGCGTCTGCGCACGAATCCCTCGCGACTACTGACACATGGCCCTAGTGAGCCGGCGACCGACACGGCACGATGATCACATGGACGTCCTGGTCGGCTTCGACGGTACGGCGACAGCATACGAAGCGTTGCTCTGGGCAGCTTGCGAAGCCGGTGCGCGCGACACGTCGCTGCGCGTCATGTCGTGCAGCACACCCCCTGCCGAGGTCGACTTCTACCGCGCCGGCGAGCTGCAGACCCATTGCCTCGAACGAGCAGTGGAATCGCTGCAGAGGCGGTTCCCCCCGCTGAGCGTCAGCATGACGACGACGCATCTGGACCCCCGCGACGCGCTGGTGGAGGCAGCCCGAACTGCGAGTGTGCTCGTCCTCGGTGCGTCCACCCACGGCACCGCACACGCCATGCTGCTCGGCTCCGTCACACGGTCGGCGAGCCGCACGAGTCCGTGCCCGGTGGTGATCGTGCGAGGTACCGGCCTTCGACCGGTGCGCACCATCACAGTCGGTGTCGACGGCTCGTCCGCATCCGGCATTGCGTTGGACTGGTCGTGCGCCGAGGCGACCGTGCGGGGAGCCGGTCTGCGACTCGTGCACGTCGCCGACGGATCGACCTCTGCGTGCGAGGCCGAAGCTCTGCTGCAACGCGCGATCGACGAATGCGCCGAGCGGACGCACGCTCCGGTCACCGGTGTCGTTCGGCGCGGTGAGCCGGCCGATGTGCTGATCGATCTCAGCCACGAGACGGACCTGATCGCGATTGGTTCGCGCGGCCGCAGCGGCTTCAAGACATCCCTCTTCGGCTCCGTCGCGCTGTCTGTTGCCGACGCGGGTGCCTGTCCGGTGCTCATCACCCACCCGGGCCTGCGCGCACCGATCGCTTCAGGGTTGGGCGACCAGCGCAGCGACCAGCTGGCTGAGTGACAGCGTCGCGATTCGTATCGACTGGTCCGCCAGGCCGTACGGCAGCACGAGGGTGTCGCCGTGTGCGAACGCACCGCAGGAGTAGACGACGTTCGGCACGTAGCCGTCGCGGCGCGCGTCGGCCGGCGTGATGATCGGCAGGCGACTGCGGCCGACGACGCGTTCGGGATGCTCGAGGTCGAGCAACAGGGCGCCCAGCGCGTACGTGCGCATCGGCCCGACACCATGGGTGATCACGACCCACCCGGCCTCCGTCTCGATCGGTGAGCCGCAGTTGCCGAGCTGCAGCATCTCCCACGGCTCGGTCGGGATCTGGATCGGATGCGACGTCCGCCACTCGCGCAAGTCGTCGGAGAACGCGATTGCGTTCGTCTCCCTGTCTGATCGTGTCAATGCGACGAAGCGCCCACCGACGAGGCGCGGGAACAACGCGAGTCCCTTGCCGGACGCGACCGCGCCGGTCATCGGCGACATCTCGAACGTCGTGAAGTCTTCGGTCTGCAGCAGGCGCTGGCCGATGTTGACGCCGTCGAACGCTGTGTACGTGCCGTAGTAGGTGATGTCGTCATCGTGCTCGAATCGAACGAGTCGAACGTCCTCCATGCCCTGGCGCTCCGTCTCGTCCTGCGGCCACAGCACGCGCTGGGACAACAGGGTCGATTCGTCGAACCGGACCCGGTACGACGATGGACCAATCGTCGTTGTTGCCTGTTCGAGACTCGGGTGTGAGCCGGGCGTGTCGATTTCGATCGTGCCGTCGGCGTGCACGGCCCCGCTGCGGAACGACACCGACGAGCGGTGCCCTTCACCGATCCCGCGCAGACTGAGGGCGAACGGGCGACCTCCGTCGTCGGCCTCCGGCCCGAACAACACGCCACTCGGGTTGCACAACGCAGCGCCTTCGATCGCGTACTCGTGGGTGAATGAAGCGCCCAGCAGCAGCCGGCGCGCCGGGCTCGTGCCGAGGTCCACGCCACTGCCGTCGGCGATTCGTCGGGCGTGATGCTCGAAGGTCCGGTGCAGATCGGGATGACGCGCCCCGAAACGATCGTCGACGTCGCGCATCGCCGCCTCGACCTGTTCCTCGGTCAACGCCAGGATGCGTCCGATCACAGCAGGCGCGCGGGATCCGGTCGGTCCGACGTCTTCACGACCGGGCACGAAGTAGCGCGTGACCACCCGAGTCGGATCAGGGAGCATCTCGATGCCAGTGTCCGTCAGCTCCACCTCGGGCAGCGCAACCGTCACAGCGGAGCCAGTGACTCCGCTAGTTGCATCGTCGACACGAACGCGAGCGTCGACTCGGCACCCTGGTTGATGTTCACCCGATTCGGTTGCAACCCATCGAAAGCGCCACCTGACTCGTCGTCGTACATTCGTTGGCCGGTGTCGTTGTCGCCGGCGAACCATTGCGCGGCCGCTGCCACCCCGCGCAACCACGATCGGTCACGCGTCACGACCGACGCCCTCCAGCAGGCGTCGGCCATCGCCGCGATCTCGATCGGCTGTTGGTCGAACTGCGGGGCGTCGTCGCCCGGGCCTCGACCTGCGGTGCCCACGACGGACAGGTGTCCGGGGGCGGTCTCCAGATCCAGCAACCAGCCGAGCATCGTCAGGCCACGATCGAGGATCGTGCTGTCGTCCAGCGCGTGTCCGGCGGCGATCACGGCCTCGGCGAGTGCGGCGTTGGCGTAACGCAGGCGGTGTTCGGGCCACGACCACGATCCGGCCGGCACCTCGCCGATCGCGGCGACGGCGTCGAACAAGAGTCGCCGCGCCTCGTGATGATCTGGATCGTTGACGAGGACTTCCGCCGCGCCGAGGGCTGCGAACGCCATGGCGCGCGGCCAGCGCGATCGCTGTCGCACGCCCTGGTCGAATCCGCGCTGTGACCAGTCGCGCATCGAGAAGTCGATGTGGTGAGCCGCCGTCGCGCCGAGGGCCCACAGGCCACGACCCCAGCAGTCCTCGGTACCGGCGGTGTCGGTCCATCGGCCGGCATGGTTCATCCGGTTGCGGCTGCGGCCGTCCACGGCCTGCGCGTCGAGCACGAATGCCAACGCCAGTCGGCCGAGACGACCAGCCAGGCCAACGTCTTCGGCTCGGGTGGTCACCACGAGCAGGCGAGCGTTGTCGTCGGTGCAGTAACCGTGCTCGGTGCGCGGTGTCGTGCCGAGCGCGTGTTCGAACAATCCGCGCGAGTCGCTCATCCGAGCGAGGTGATCGAAGCGGTACGGGATGTTCATATCGCGACCGGCTCGCGTTCGGTTCTCGCGAGCGCGTCGGCGAGCGCCGCATAGCGGCTGGCAACTGCCTTCCAGCTGAGCGACGGGGCCAGGCGACGGGCCTCACTGGCCATCGACTCCAACACGTCGCGATCGGACAGCGACTGGATCGCCTCGGCCAGCGCGATCGGATCCTCGTGCGGCACGACGATGCCCGCTCCGGACGCGAGCAGTTCGACCGCGTGCGGGAACGCCGTCGCGACGACGGGCCGGCCTGCCGCAATGGCGTCGACGAGGACGCCGGACGTGACTTGATCGCGCGAGTCGTACGGCAGCACGATGGCGGTCGCCGACGAGACGAACCGGGTGAGCGCCGGCACGTCGCGGTAGGTGTCGTCGAACGACACCGAGCCGGCCACGCCGACCGACCACGACCGGCGGATCAGCGACATGCGGTACTCGTCGCCATCGCGGGCGAACACCTTTGGATGGGTGACGCCGGCGACGGTGTAGCGCGGCCGATGTGACATGTCGCCGTACAGCGACAGCGCGTCGATGACGTGCTCGATGCCCTTGCCCGGCCCGAGCAGGCCCCACGTCAGCAGCTGCGGCCGGGCGGTGCTTGCGAATTCTTCGTCATCGTGTTCGAACGCCGGCACGGCGGCGCCGTGCGGGATCAATGCCACCTTGCGCCGGTCGACCGGATAGCCCGACACGAGGCGCTCGTGCGCCGTCGGCGACATGACCACGACGCGCTCGGCCAGCTCGACGACCGACTCCAGTACGGACCGCTGGTGCGGCGTCGGCACGAGTGGAACCGTGTGCAACACGACGATTGCCGGGATCGAGAGCAAGCCCATGAGGTCCAACACCTCGTCGCCGTCGACGCCGCCGAAGATGCCGTATTCGTGCTGGATGATGGCCACGTCCGACCGCGACAACACCGCAGCCGCACGACGGATGGAGCTCGCGTCGCCATTGACGAGGTCGGCGATGACGGACTTCGGTCGCCGCGTCACGATCTCGTCGGTGGGATCACCGTCGTCGATGCGCACGATGTCCACCCGATTCCCGGCGCGAACCAGCTCCAACTCCAGTGCCGCGGCGAACGTCGCCAGGCCGCACAGCTTCGGCGGATACGTGCTGAGGATGCCGATCCGTGTCGCGATGGAGCGATCAGCGGACGGCGAACCGGGATGACGAAACGGGCCGTTGGGCATGGGCGGAGAGCTCCTCGACGTGGAAGGTCGAGGCGTCGAGCCTGCACGGGTCGACAGCGCCAGGGCCGTCCTGCCCAAACGAGGCGACTCGTCCCAGAAGGAATGTCACCCTACCCCTGATGTCGCCGAAGCGTGACCGACGTGACCCCCGAGCACTGGTACTGTCGGCCGCCTGTGATGGACATGTCGTGCGTAATCGCGGCCCCGATGGAGATGGCCGCCGGCTGAGGCCGCGACTGCACCGGGATGACCACCTCGGCTTCGCTTCGAGTTCGACTGCTCGGCGGCCTCGCCGTGGAGGGCGTGACCGAGAGCGATCTCGGTAGCCGCAAGGGTCGGCTGCTCGTCAAAGTGCTGGCCGTCGCTCGCGGCACACCCGTCTCGGTCGCGACGCTCACTGAGGTGCTCTGGGGTGACGAAGCGCCGTCGCATCCCAGCGATCAGCTCGGCGTGCTCGTGTCACGGTTGCGTAAGACCCTGGGCTCGGATCGGTTGTCCCGCTCAGAGGCCGGGTTCACCTTGCGAGTCGATTGGCTCGATGTCGACGCGCTGCGCGATCTGGTGGTGGAGGCATCGTCGGCGTTGCGCGACGGTCGGCTCGCTGCGGCGCGGGCGGCGGCGGACGCAGCACTGGCACTGGCGCGCGGTGACGTACTCCCCGAAGACGATGGTGAGTGGTTGGAGCCCGAACGGGCCGCCGTGGCCGCGTCGGTGACCCGCGCTCGTGGTTTGGTCGCAGCAGCGGCGCTGCAGGCCGGAGATCACGTCACCGCTGAACTCGCGGCCGAGGCCGCGCTGGTCGCCGACCCGTTCGACGAGGTGTCGTTGCGCGTCCTGATGCAAGCCCAGACCGCGTCGGGAAGAGCGGCGTCCGCACTTGCGTCGTATGCAAAGCTTCGCAGGCACTTGGCCGAGGAGCTCGGCGTGTCGCCGAGCGCGGAGACCGAGGCATTGCACTCGGCGCTGCTGACCGCCGGCGACGTCGACGTCGCGCTCGTGGAACGGCCACGAGCCAGGCTGATCGGGCGCGATCGCGAGGTTGCGCTGCTCGACGCCCAGCTGGCGGATCTGCAAGCGACGGCTCGAGTGGTCGTCGTGGTCGGCGAGGCCGGCATCGGCAAAACCGCGCTCGTCGAGCACTTCATCGATCGAGCTCGCCGTTCGCGAGCGCGGATCCGGGTGACGCGTGCCGACGAACTCGGTCGCGATCTGCCGCTGCAGCCGCTGCTCGACGCGGCGGGGATCGATGCAGCGGTCGCAGCTGCGGTCGGCATCGGCGATCGCCCGGCGACGACCGTGCCCGACACGGGCGGCGATCAGGCGCGTTGGTTCGCCGCCGTGCTCGCTGCACTGACCACTGAAGCGTCGCCGCTCGTGTTGGTGCTCGAGAACGCGGAGCGGGCCGACCGCACGACGTCCGAGTGGATGCGGTGGGTCCAAGGGCGCGCCGGAGCACTGCTGGTCGTGGTCGTCGGGCGGCCAGGCACCGGGGTCAGCGGAGCCGTCGAGGTCGCTGTCGGCCCGCTCGACCGAGCGGCCATCGAGGCACTGATCGATGTCGACGGTGACGCAATCCGCGCCGACGCCGTCTATCGACGGAGCGGGGGCAACCCGCTGTTCGCGCTGGCACTGGCCGGTGCGACCCAAGGAGACGACGACGAGTTACCGCACACGGTGCAGCAGACGGTGGCCAGCACGTTGAGCCGGCTCGATCAGGACGCCGCCGACGTGGTCCGCGTCGGTGCCGTGCTGGATGCGGCGCTGGATGTCGACCTCCTCGCTGCGGTCATGGATGTGTCGGCGATCGATGTCATCGAACGGATGGAGCGGGCGGCGAGTGTCGGCCTGCTCGACGAGAGCGGAGCGGGCTTCGTCTTCCGTCACGCGCTCGTGCGTGAAGCACTGGTCGCGACGACCGGTGCCGCTCGACGCGCGTTGCTGCACCGCGACGCGGCGCGCGTGCTGCAGGAGCGGCCAGGGGGCGATGTCCTCGCGGTTGCAGTGCATGCCCGCCTCGGCGGCGCGACGACGATCGCCGCGGACGCCTTTCGCGATGCCGCGGCGCTGTCGTTGGCCCGCTCGGACCTGTCGTCGGCCGAAGACCACCTGCGCGCATCGCTGCACGCCATCGACCGAGCTGACATTCACACTCGGTTGGCACGCGTGCTGATGTCTGCGCAGCGGCTCGACGAGGCCGCTGTCGAGGCCGTGCGCGCGATCGAACTGGGCGGGGGTCCGAGTGCGCTGGAGGTGGCCGGCTGGGTGGACTACTACCGCAGGCGTTACGAGAGCGCGCAGCGCTACGCCGATGAAGCCGTCGAGCGGGCCGATCCGACGAGCCCGGTCCGCGCCAGTGGACTGGCGCTCGGGGGGCGGGTGCGACACGGTGGCGGTGACACCGCCGGCGCGCAGCGTCGCCTCGTCGACGCGCTGGCGAGCCCTCCGGCCGTGCGGGGTGTCGCCGAGGTCTGGCTCGGCCACCTTCGCGTGCACGAGGGGCGGCCGAGTGAAGCGCTCGAACTGATCGACCATGCGCTGATCGACCCGTCGCATCTGGCGCATCCGTTTGCGCCGTTGCACGGACGATTCGGGCGGGTGTTCGCGCTCGGGCAATTGGGCCGCGTCGCCGATGCCCTGTTGGCCTGCGGGGAGTTCCGGGATGCGATCGACGCCGCCGGGGCGGTCGGGCAACGGTTCCGTGCCGTCGAGCGCAACGTACGGGCGTGGGTGCTGCGCGGCGCCGGTCGCCTGGCCGAGGCCGACGAGCTGAACATGTCCGCGATTGCGCTCAACGGCGCGTCCGATGGATCTGGTCCGAACTCGGAGGGCTTGGCTGAGGCCTATTGGGTCGGCTGGCTGGATCTGGCCGACGGACATCTCGCCCGCGAGGATTTCGACGGGGCGGCGTCGGCGCTGCGGCTCCTGGCTGCGATCGAGACCTGGAACGGCACGATGGCGTGGCACCAGCGACATCGACTCGGGCTGGTTCGCGCCCGAGTGGCTCACGCTGCGGGCGACGACGCGCGGGCCGCCGAACTGGCCACAGTTGTCATGGACGATGCGGTGGGCCGCGGCACCGCCAGGTACGCAGCGCTGGCTCATGTCCAACTCGCGCTGGCCGGAGCAGACGGCGACCGGGATCGAATCGATCGTTCGTTGACGACGTTGCGCGGGTGCGCTGCTCTGGAACTACCTCGTCTCCTCGATGCGCTCGGACGCACGTTCCGCGACGACGAGCTGCGACGCGAGGCGGACGAGCGGTCGGCGCAGCTCAGCAGCGGATCGTGGCCACGATGATCGACCGCACGAGCGGCGGCGCGTCATCGCCGAGCATGTCGAGCGCGTCGCGTACGACCGCCTCGCGGTGACGCTCGGAGAGGGTCCTCACGAACGGCGCGTGCTGCGCCATGCCGAGCCGCCACGCCACCAGTTGTCGCGGTTCGAGGTCGGCGAAGTCCACCCGCTCCGTAGCGACGTCGGCGTGCAGTCCGGTCGACCGCAGTACGTCGGTGCACGCCTCGACGGTTGCCAGTCGCGGCGCCCGGTTGTCGTGCATCTCGACGAGCCAGCTCTCCGGCCCCCAACCGTGCTCTCGCAACGAGTGCTCCACCGCTGCCTTCACTGGATGGGTGTCGTCCGCGGCGTACACAGCCGCCAGCACAGCACCGCCGCGCCGCACGACCCGCGCCGCTTCAGTGAACGCTGCAGCGGGATTGTCCACGTGGTTGAAGGAGAACGCGGCCAACGCGACATCGAACGCGCCGGCAACGAACGGCAGGCACAATGCACTGGCGACGAGCGACGGCGGCCGCCGACCGCTGTCGACGTGCAACATGCCGGCGGCGTTGTCGACTGCGACGACGAAGCGCGCACCGGCCCGTGCGCCCGCGAACGAGGCCGCCCCCGTGCCGGCACCGATGTCGACGACGTCCGCGCCGCACAGCGAGACCGGCGAGCGGGCGACCAGCACGTCAGCGAGGCGGTCGTAGATCGCTGCCGGCCCGTCGCGCCAGGCCGTCGCGGAGACGGAGTAGGCGGCCGCGATGGCCGCGTCCGCAGTCGTCACAGCAACGCGAGTCCGGCCGTGGCGGCCGAGCACCACCATCCGAATTCGTCGTCGTCCCCGTAGGCCTTCTCCCACCCGAACTGCACAGCGCCACCGAGTAGGCAGAGTCCGAGTTGGCGGTCGAACCAATCGTCGGTGGCGACGCCGTTTCGGCGCAGCGCGACCTCGAAGTCGGCGATGGTCGACTCCTTGGAGTGTCCGAGCGGCAAGCGGGCCCGGTTCAGTGCCAGGTACCACGCCAACTCGTGGCAGATCGGTCCCTCGCCCGGATACGCCCAGTCGAGCAGGATCGTCCGACCATCCTCACCCACGCCGAGGTTGCCGAACTTCCAATCGCCGTGCAGGAACGTCCGGGGGGTCGAACGGATCGCGTCCGACAGCGGTGTCGCGTCGTGTCGCAGCTCGTCGATGGCCCCGAGCAGAGCTGCCGGTGCGCGAACGGCGAAGCGCTCCCACCCTTCGGCGGCGATGCGTGGAACCGCCTCGGGAAAGCCGAGCTGGCGTTCGCCCTCCAGCTGCGACGCGCCGAACCACTCCCAGCGCAGCCGATGTGGCAACAGGTCGACATCGTCGTGCCAGCCCCAGACCCGACTCGCCATCGCCGTACAGTGATCGATGAAACGGAGGTGGTGGTCCTCAGGTAGCGGGTCGTCGCCGACGGGCACGAGTTGTGACGAGACGTCGCGCATCAGCAGCGCCACACCCCAACCGTTGCGGCCCCATGGAGCTGCCCCGATCGTCGCGTGGTCGATGACGTCGGGCGCGATGTCCATCAGGCCCAACTCCCACACCCGTCGCGGCCGGCAGCCGATGTCGCCGGAGACGCGCATGGTGAAGTCGTGTTCGGGATGCACGTACTTGACGATGCAGCGCTCACCGTTCACCTCGACCCGTTCGAACAACGCGCTCGATCGGGAGTCTTGCGGGCGATGCTCGCCGAGCCGTCGGGCATCGGCCAGTAGTTCCTCGACCGATTCGACCAGTGCACGTCGAGCTGGCACCGTTGGAGTCATCACGACGCAGCAGCCATGTCGGCCAGCAGGGAGGCCGGCCAGCGCCCGCCGCAGAACACCACGTCCGAACTGATCAGACCATCTGCATCAGTCGTGAGTACGTGGCAGTGGTGTGCGGCGTGGGGCACGCCCGATTCCGACCAGGTCAACAGATAGGTGACGACCTCGCCGCCGGGGAGCGCCGTTCGGGACAACTCCTCGAACTCTGCCGGGTCCGCGAACCAGCGTCCGTACTCTGCAGCGATCGCAACGCTGCCCCGAACGCCGAAACGCCAGTTCGGGACTGTCGCGTCCAGCGTCGCATCCGGCGCGTACACGTCGGATGGGATGCCGTTGCCTGCGGCGACGGCAGCCAAAAACCTGTCGATTGTCGTGGTGTCCATGCAGCAAACATCCGTCCGACGGCTTGCAGAAACCCTGCAGTGCACGCTGCAGGCTCGCTGCAAACGCAGCGGAGCATCGTGCGTTTCCACCCTCGTCACAAGGAGAGCCACATGTCAACCACCACCACAACTGCGACCACGACCGCCTCACCAGCGGACATCGAAGCGTTCACGTTCAAGTTCGCGGCCGACCTCGCTGCGGTGGCCCACGCAGCCACCGTCGTGCTCGGCGACAAGCTCGGCCTGTATGCGGCTCTCGTCGCGAACGGTCCGTCGACCCCGGACGAGCTCGCTGCCAGCACGGGCTGCGACGCCCGGTACCTGCGCGAGTGGCTGCTGGCCCAAGCGGCCAGTGGCTATGCGAACTACGAGGCGGCGACGGGCCGGTTCTTCCTGGACGGGGCCCAGGCGGCCTGCTTGGCCGACGAAACCTTGCCGACCTTCCTGGCCGGCGGCATGGCCGTCGTGTCGTCGATGCACCGCGACGAGGACGCCGTACGTCACGGCTTCCAGACCGGCGCAGGTGTCGGCTGGCATCAACATCACCACGATCTGTTCGTCGGGACCGAGCGGTTCTTCCGCCCCGGCTACGCGGCCAACCTGACCTCGTCGTGGATCCCCGCGATCGACGGCCTCGAAGCCGCGCTCGAGCGCGGTATTCACGTTGCCGACGTCGGCTGCGGGCACGGATCGTCGACGATCCTGATGGCGCAGGCCTACCCGGCGTCGACGTTCGTCGGCTACGACTACCACGCCGATTCCATCGATGCGGCTCGTCGCCGGGCAGACGAGTGCGGTGTCGCAGATCGCGTGCGCTTCGAGGTTGCGTCGGCCGCCGAGTTCCCGGGCACGGACTACGGCCTCGTGTGCGTTTTCGACGCGCTGCACGACATGGGCGACCCGACGTCCGCTGCTGCGCACATCCGCGCGTCGCTCGCTGCCGACGGCGTGTTCCTGCTCGTCGAGCCGAGTGCCAACGATCGTCCGGAGGACAACTTCAACCTCGTCGGGCGCATCTTCTATTCGGCATCGACGTTCATCTGCACGCCGGCGTCTCGGGCTCAGGGTGGCACGGGCGCCGCGTGCCTCGGCGCGCAAGCGGGAGAAGCCGAGCTCCGCACTGTCTTGACCGACGCCGGCTTTGCGACAGTCCGCCGCGCCGCCGAAACCCCTTTCAACATGATCCTCGACGTCCGTCCCTGACCCGAATGCTCCCTGGGAGCGTCCCGCGTCTGTGATCACCCGTCGACGGGTAGCGGTCATCGATGAGCAAAGACGATGCGCGATCGGATCTGCCGATGACCGTGGCCTCGCTCGCTGTTCTTGCGCTCGCCCTGGCTCGGAGCTCCAGCACACCAGCTGCGGCTGTGATCTCCGAGCCGGTGCCCCGCACTCCGCAGACGTCGAAGGACGGGGTGCTCGGCCGGATCGACCTCGCTGTGCAGCGCCGACCCTGGACCGCAATTCCGGTCGCAGCGATTCGCCGCTTCGGCGACGATCGCGCCGGCCGGCTCGCCGCGCTGATCGCCTACTACGGGTTCTTCTCGATCTTCCCGGCGATGCTCGCGCTCGTCACGATCCTGGGCTTCGCGCTCGAAGGCGATGAGCAACTCCGCCGCGACATCGCCAACTCGGCGCTCGGGCAGTTCCCGATCATCGGAGACACGATCGCGTCCTCGGTCGCGTCGCCGCTCGGCGGCAACCCGATCGCGCTGGTCGTTGGTTTGGCCGGGGCGTTGTGGGCCGGCCTCGGCGCGATGCAGGCCGCGCAGGACGCGATGAACGGGGTCTGGCGTGTACAACACGAGGCCGAGCCGACGTTCGTCGCCAAGCGTCTGCGCTCGCTGCTGATGCTGGTCGTGATCTCGGCGCTGCTGATCTCGTCGACAACGCTCGCGCAGCTTGCGACGCTGGTCGTGCCCGGGGTTGCCGCGACCGCAGTTCTGTTCGTGCTGACCGTGGGATGGAACGTCCTCGCGTTCATGGTCGCGTTCCGTGTGTTGACCGTGAAGGCCGTCAGCTGGCGCGACGTAGGCCCTGGTGCGTGCGTGGCCGGTGGCGCCTACACGCTGCTGCAACTGTTCGGCGGCGTGTACGTCAGCCGCGTCCTGGACGGCGCGTCGCAGACGTACGGCACCTTCGCGGTCGTCATCGGCCTGCTCTCGTGGCTGTTCCTGATCGCCCAGATCACGATGCTGTCCGCCGAGATCAACGTCGTCATCACCGAACGCGGCTGGCCCCGTTCGCTGTTTGCCGCGCGCGCCGGATAGCGCCCATCACGCAGCGCAAGGTCGGTGTCACCCATTGCCGGCTCGAGATCGTCCGTCCGGGGGTGGCGACGATGAGAGGATGACCCGGTGAGGGCGTCGAGATGAGCCTGGGCATCGCCGTACCAGTCGCGCCTGGACAGCGTCTGCTCGCCGCGATCGCAGCGGCACGCGTGCAGGGCGAGGCGATCACGCTCGATGCCGAGACGTTGGTCGTGCGACTGTTCGAGAGTGACGGGCGGTCGCTGGTCCGTCTCGCGCGTCTCTTCGTCGACGATCGCGACGCGGCAGAAGACATCGTGCAGGAAGCGTTCCTTCGCCTGGCCCGCAGCGCTGGCCGGATCGATGCGATGGAACGTGCGCCCGCCTACCTCCGCTCGATCGTGCTCAACCTGGCACGCGACCACAACCGTCGCGGCCTGGTGTCGCTGCGTCACCATGCAGCAGCCGGCCGAGACATCGACGTCGTCGCCGATGCCGCGGGTGACGAGCTGGTGCGTTCCGAACAACACCGGCGAGTGCTAGAAGCCGTTCGTGGCCTGCCCTCGCGCCAGCGCGACTGCATCACGCTGCGCTACTTCGAGGAGTGCTCGATCGAGCGAATCGCGACCACGCTCGCGATCTCCGTCAATTCCGTGAAGACGCACTTGCGGCGGGCGATGGCTGCACTGGACCGCGAGCTCGGGGGCAGTCGGTGAGCACGACAACCCTCGAGCAACAACTCGTCGACGCGTTCACCGCCGCCCGCGCTGGCACCGTCGAGAACCCCGACCTGTTCGCCCGTGTCCGGCTCAGCCTGGAGGACGCCCGCGAGCGACGGCGCTTCCGATGGCGTCTCGCGTTGTCGATCGCGGCCTTCGTCGCGGCGACCACGGCGCTCTCATTCGCTCTGTCCGACTACGACAACAGGAGGTTCGTCATGCCCTGGTGGGTCATCGAACTGATCACCGACATCGTCCTCGTCGCGCTCGCCGTGGCGCTCGGGCCGTTCATCAAGCGCTTCGGGCGCTCGTATGCGGCCGACGTGTTCCGAGCCCAACCGCGCACAGGCAAGAGCTACCTGGTTCTCACCGACGTGGCCTACTACTTGATCTTCACGTCGTTCGTGTTGTTCACAGTCACGTTCGTCGAGCCGTCGAATTGGGTCGGGTCGACGGGCGCGCAGCTGAAGCACGAAGTCGCGCGAGTCGCCGGGATCTTGTTGATCATGGGTGTCCTGCACGCTGCGAACGTGGTGGCGCTGCCCATCATCGGCCAGCTGTTGTCGAACAACCATCGCGCCGCCGACACTCCGCCGCCGTCAACGGCAACCGGTGTACCGTCGGGCACCTGGGTGCTGAAGATCGAACCCGCGCCCGGCAACGACACCATCGATCCGCCGCAATAGACGCCTATCCGACTCCTGTCGTAGCCAGGACGACGAGCCCGATCGACGCGAAGGCAAGGATCGGCCCGGCGATGCGCGCCCACCCGACGAGCCGCCAGCCGTCGAATTGTGGCGCGACGACGAACCGGGTGGCCGACACGATGACGCCGTAGATGGCGAGCATCATCACGAATCCCGCGAGCGCGTGCAGCGACCAATCGAACGAATCCACGATCTGCTTGCCGACGATCACGACGGGTGCGGTGGCGATCAGGGCGGCCACGAACCGGGCGGCGAATGGCCATTGCGTGCGGAACCACGCCAGGGCACCGCCGATCACCGTCGGGAACATGATCCCGCCGGCGGCGAAGAACAGCGGAGCCATCGTGATCGCGGCGATGACGCGGACGATGGTCAGCAGCCAGCGTCGCGGATTGCGTCGGCGAGCGACTGCGGCAAGCGACTGGCCGAACCCGAAGATCGTGAAGCCGCCGACGATGAAGATCGTGCCGGACCAACTGAACTCTGGATCCTCCGAGATGACACGCATCCACACCCTGGCGATGACACCGAGCGCGCAGCCGCCGAGAAGGCCGAACGCCAGTGTCGCGATTCTGGACCGAGCGAGGATCGACATGAACAGACAGACGTCCTTTGCGCGAGGTCGGGTGACATCGGGAGGCGACGTTTCGCCGATGCGAAGATCGGGCACATCCTTCGCATGATTATTGCTGGACTCATCCTCATGCTCATCGGCTTCTTGCTGTCGGTCCCCCTCCTCTGGACGGTGGGCATCATCTTGGCCATCGTCGGACTCGTGCTCATGCTGCTCGGTCGTGGTGGCCGCCAGATCGGTGGCCGGGCGCACTACTGGTGATCGACCTGTGACGGCGACGTCGCGATGGACCGCACGCCCACCATCGCGATGTCGTCGTCAACCTTGTCCTGCGCGCCGAGTGCGTCGGTTCGGTCGAGCAACGAACGCAACAGCTCTGCCATCGTGATCGTGCCGGTCGTGTCGATCGCTTCAGCGAGCAGGCGCATGCTTTCGTCGAGCGGTTCCGCGCGGCGCTCGATGAGCCCGTCGGTGTACAGGACAAGCTCGTCGCCGGGAGCGAAGTCGATACGAGAAGCCTGCCGCGCGGCACGGTTGTTCGACACCAGTCCCAGGAGCGGTCGGTGTCCCTCGCGCAAAGTCTCCGTGCCACCGCCGGCGCGGCGCAGCACCGGGTAGGGATGGCCGGCATTGATGTAGCGCAACTCGTTGTGGCGGCGGTCGACCTCGACGATCTGGGCCGTCGCGAATATCTTGCGTCGAGCGAGCAGCGAATCGACATGGGCGCATACTGCTTCCAACTGTTCGCTGGAGCGGAGCAGATGGTTGATCAGTGCTCGTAGCTCGGCCATCGCAGTGACGGCCTCCGTGCCGTGGCCGGTGACGTCGCCGATGACGACGTACAGCTGGCCGAGGTCGGACTTGATGACGTCGTAGAAGTCGCCTCCGATGCCGACCAGACGCATCGCCGGTCGGTAGGTGACAGCAATCTCCAGGCCGTCGAACGTCGTCTGCACGTCGAGCACCTCCTGCTGCAGCTGCACGATCAACTGGTGCTCCTGCTCGGTCAGCGAGATGCGGGCAAGCGTCTGGCCGACGAGTTCGGTCAGTGTCTGCAGCACCGAGCTCTGTGTCGGTGACGTCGACGGAGGGCCGATCCACTCCAGTCGCAACCGCTGCCCGGTTTGACCGGGGACGTCTAGTCCAGTGCTGTTCGGTGTTCCGTCAGCCACATCGCTCGCGCCGGCCAGTTCGGCGGACCGGGCGTTGAGGACCAAGGGCACGTGCTCGCGGACCGCGGCTTGCACTTCGGCCGCCGTACGCGCTCGGGCCAGGTCCTGCGCGAACGCGCTGAGATGTCCGGCCCCTGTTTGCACGACCTCTGTGATGAAAGCCCGCTCGAGCGCTCTGCTGGCGAGTTCTCCGATGGTGTCAGCGGCAACGAGGCGGTGATCCAACTCCGACGTCGTCAGGTCGTTCGACCAGCCGAAGCCGATCGCGCCGACGCAGATGTCGTCGGCGAACACGAGCGGTACGCATACCAACGACTGCAGCGCCAGCTCGCCAGTGCCCGTCGCCAGCCCCGGATACAACTCAGCGAGTCTCACTCGGGTCGGCACCGACACGGTGCGTTTGGTACGCAACGTGTCGGCCAGCGGGCCCGTCTCCGTGTCGCGGATCGGGCCCGCGTGCAAAGCCCAGGCGCCGATCAGCTCGGCGCCGCGCTCGGTGACGAACAGAGCCTGATCGCCGAGCGAGCGGCGTACGACCACGCACCGGTCGGACTCGAGGATCGTCGGGGCCAAACCGAGCACCTCGGTCAGGACGGCGTCGACGTTGCTCGCTCCGGCCAGGCGCTGACCGAGGGCAGCGATGCCGCGGTTGCGTCGTGCCGTCGCCGCCAATCGGGCCGTTTGACGGCGGTCGCGGCGGTAGGCGAGCACGACCCCGACTCCGAGCAGCAACGTGCCTGCGCCGATCAGCGCCGGCAGCGAGAGGTTGACGCCACTGGGGTCGTCGACATCGACCACGAAGGTGCGTCCGGCGACGTCGAAGTTCCGCGACTCGCCGCCACCGCCAGTGCCGGCGAGGACCACCCCGTCGAGCGACAGCTGGAAGTCGGTGCCCGGGCGGATGCCGGCCGATTGGACGAGCGAGTCGATCGCGATGCCGCTGGACAGGAAACCGACAGTCGTGCCGTCCTGGAGGTGCACGCCCTGGACCACGAACACGCCGGGTCGCCCGCTGTCGGCGAGACTGATCCGGTTCGAGACCACCGGTTCGGCGACGTCCAACGACCGTTGCGCGGCGTCACGGCGAATCGGGTCACTGGCGATGTCGAAGCCGCGCAGCGAGATCGTTTGATCGGTCTGCGGATACACCTCGGTCACGACGTAATATTGATCCCGCTGTGGTGCGGTGACCAGACCGCCCTTGCCGTCCGTGTCACGGATGATGAGCCCCGTGGACGCCTCGAACGCCGCCCGGTCGCCGCCACTGACGACCCGCGCGAACGCGATCGCTCGGTACAGCGATCCGTCGACGATGTCACGGGCGTAGGCGGTGAACTCGTCTGCGCTGACCGATCCGTCGACCGCCAGCGCATCCGCGCCGCGCAGGGCCGCCACCGTGTGTTGCAACGCTCCGCTCAACCGTGACGACACGATCTCGGCCGCTCGCGCGTCGCGCAATCGCGCTGCATCCTGCTCGGTGCGAACGGACAGCAGCGTCGCGAGCGAGCCGAGTACGAACAACCCGATGAAGAGCGCCGCCCCGGCCACCGGCCACGTCGCTGCCCTCTGCCGGATCACGACAGCAGAGTAGTGAACGCTTCCACGGGGAGCCATCACGCAACTCGCGCTGCGATTACGTAGTCTCGAACGGCATGTCGCCACCGCTGCCAGAGGATCTGACACCGACCCAACGGGCGCGGCGGCAGCGCATCGTGGTGGCCGCGTTGGAGCTGCTGCAGCAGCTGCCCTACGACAAGATCCAGATGCGCGACGTCGCCGATCACGGCGATGTCGCGCTCGGCACCGTGTACCGCTACTTCGCCTCCAAGGAGCACTTGTTTGCAGCGGTGCTCGTCGAATGGGGTGACCAGCTCGTCGCCCAGGTGCAGAGGCGACCACTGCGCGGCGCGTCGGCGCAGGAGCGATTGACGGAGTTGATGATGCGCGTTCTCAACGCGTTCGAGCGTTGGCCGCAGGTGTACACCGTTGTCGCGTTGATGGACAACACGCCGGACGCGCTGGCACGTGAGCAGTACGCCAGCTTCGCCGGGCGCGAGCAGTCGACGATGGGTGACGTGCTCGACGGGATCGCACCGGACATTGCGGCGCTGATCGTCAATGTGGTGAACGCGATGCTCAATGCCGTGTTGCGCAACTGGGTGCACGGCAACATCTCCATCGTCGACGCTCGCCGCCAGTTGACCGGCACCATCGACCTGATCTTCTCGTCGCCGCCGACCGCTGCGATCAGCGAAGGCCCTCGATGATGAGCAGGACACCGAAGACGACGAACGTGATGGCCGCACCGATCTTGATGACGCGCTCGGGCAGCCGCGCACCGAGCTGCTGACCGACGACGATCGCGAGCGCGTCGGCGGCCACCATGCCGACGGTGGATCCGAGCCACGTGCCGAGCAGCCCGTGGTTCGTCGCCAGCGTGATCGTGGCCAGCATCGTCTTGTCGCCGAGTTCGGCGAGCAGGAACGCCAGGCCGACGGACATGAACACCGAGCGCCTGCTGCGTTGGGCGCGGTCGGCCTCGTCATCGTCGAGCGAATCGCCACGCAGCGTCCACGCGGCGAAGCCGAGGAACGCGACGCCGGCGACGATCGAGATCGCTTTGGTCGGCAGTGTGACGCCGAGCGCGGCACCGAGCAAAACGCTGGCCAGGTGGACAATTGCTGTCGCGGCCGTGATCGCAGCCAGGATCGTGATCGCCTTGTAGCGCGCGGCGAAGGTCATCGCCATCAACTGGCTCTTGTCGCCGAGTTCGGCGACGAAGATGATGCCGCAGCTGATCAGGAACGCTTGCACGTGCCGGGGACCCTACCGGGGATTCGCGATGGCGAGTAGGGTTGTGACGTGGCCGGTGCGCGCAGCGACGAGTCGCGCGACGGTGTCGAGCTCACGAATCTCGATCAACCGTTGTTCGACGGCTCGGAGGTCACCAAACGCGACCTCGTCGACTACCTCGACCGGATGAGCGACCGGATCCTGCCGGTGCTGCAGGACCGTCCGCTGTCGGTGATCCGCGTGACGCGTGGGCAGGCACCGTTCATGCAGAAGAACGTTCCCAAGTACACACCCGACTTCGTGGCCACCGTCCCGCTGTGGGCCGAGGCGTCCAAACGCACTGTGTCGTACGCGCTGTGCAACGACCGCCGGACGCTGCTGTGGTTCGGCAACCAGCGCGCGATCGAGTACCACCCGACGCTGGCGCGCGTCGACCATCTCGACCACGCCACGCATCTCGTGCTCGATCTCGATCCACCGTCGGGCGACGACTTCGCCCATGTCGTCGCAGCTGCGCATCTCGTTCGCCGGGTCCTCGACGACGCCGGCCTCCAGGGCGCTGTGAAGACGAGTGGGGCCAAGGGGCTGCACATCTTCGTGCCGATCGATGCATCGGTGTCGATGGAGGTCGCGGCCGGCGCGACACGGGCGATCGCGCACCGCGTCGAGCGGCTCGACCCGGGGGTTGCGACCACGGCGTTCGTGAAGGCCGACCGCGACGGCAAGGTGTTCATCGATTCCACTCGCGCCGGTGGCGCGACCGTGGTCGCGGCCTACAGCCCGCGAGCCAGGCCCGGCGCGACCGTGTCGTTCCCGATCGAGTGGGACGACCTCGACACAATCGCGCCGAAGGACTACACGATCCTGACTGCACCGGATCTGCTCGGCGATTGCGACCCCTGGGCCGCAGCGATGCCTGATCCGCAATCGTTGCCCGCTGACTTGGTCGCCGAGGGCCACGAGATCCCGGTCGCCAGAGTCGCGGCGATGCACGAGGGCAAGAGGCGAAGTCGCGCCGCCCGCGTCACGGAGTGACGAACAGACCACTGACGATGTATTCGGTGCGGCGGTTGGCTGCGAATGCGTCCGGTGTCGACTCCGTCGTGATCGGGTCGGTGCCGCCAACGGCTCGTGACGACACTCGGTCGGCAGCGATGCCGGCGCTGGCCAGATACGCGAGCTCGGCGTTCACTCGCGCGATCGACAACATCACTGTCCCGGGAGGGGCCTCGGCCTGGTCGGTGTGCGTCACGACGAGAAGTGAAGCGTGGTCGGCTGCATCCAGCAGCCGGACGATCCGATCGAGGTCCGCAGCGTGCCCGCTCTCGATGGTGAACGTGCCCGAGGTGTAGGCCGCGGCGTCGAGCGGCACGATGCGCACGGCTACGCCGACCGGAACGTCCGGGTTGACCGTGACATCGTCGGTGATCGCGATGGTGCCGTCGCTGATCGACGTCAGCAGGGACCTCAGCTGCTCGCGGGCCGTCTCACTGGGCACCGAACCGCTCATCCGGATCGATTCGGCCGTGATGATGACGGACACCGGTTGCGGCTGACCGTCCGGCGTCAGGGCATACGTTCCGTTCGCGGTCGTCGCTGCGACGGTCGAGTCGGCGATCGAATCGGCAGGCAAGGCGTCGGGCGTCGTCGTGCCGATCGGATCGAACGGTCCCGGGGTCGAATCGGTCGAGGATGCGACCCCCGCGGCGTTGGTCGAGTCGCCGGCCTGGCGGATCACCAGCACGCCGGCCACGGCCAGCACGACAACCACCGTGGTCAGGGCGGCGATCTTGGCGATGCGCCGCCAGCGGCCCTCGTCGTCGTCGTCGTCGTAGTACTCGTCTTCGTTCCAGCGCCTGTGGAAAACCACAACAATGCTCTCTTCTGCCAACGTCGCCCCGCCGGCGGCCGTTCGCTCTGCGGGCATTCTTCACCACAGAGCGAGTGTCACGCGGTCGTTCCGGCAGAATTTCGTGAGACGCATGCCACTCGTCAGCCGGCGCCGCGAGTGTCGCTTCTCCGGACTGGGGTGACCGGGACGAACTGGAGGCCGGTGCCGGTGGCGAAGGTGCCTTGCACGTCGACGACCACGTGCATCGGGGCCGAAACCCGAATGCAGTACGTGCCGTCGGTGTCGACCGCGACGATCGCCAGGTTGGCCGCAGTCCTTCCCGTCGCGACGTTGCCGTTCGACTGCTTCGGTGTGGCCTGGGCCATCGAGCAGGCAAGTGCGGTCGCGAAGCCGTCGCCGGCGGCCTCCGTCAGAGTCAGGTTGATCAGCACGGCTGCGGCGCCGGCCGGTGCCTTCAGTCGGATGATCGCGCCGGTGTCGTTGATCTGCGAGCAGCGCTGTGTGGTGGAGATCGCGTCGGTCCAGCAGCCGCGCGTGTCGACCGCGCGCTGGGTCGTCACGGACGTGAATGCCCAGCCGGCGGCCGTTGGCGGAGCGAAGTAGCCCTGCACATCGACCACCTTGTGGGTGCGCGCCGTCGAGTACGTGCAGAACTGCGGCCCAGCCGCGCTTGGCGATAGGGGAACGACGGCCAGGTTGGCAACGGTATCGCGGGTGGCGAAGTTCGCATTGGATCGGCTCTGTGGCCCGGGAGCAAGTGACGTGCACGAGTCCGCGGTCAGGTAGCCACTCGCATCGGGCTCAGTCACGGTCAGGTTGGCCAAGACGGCGACAGCCGCCGGCGGCACCATCGGTGTCGTCACGGCCATCTCGGTGCCTGCGCTGACCGGGCCGAGTTCGGCGCAACCGCCGCCCGGCGCGCAGAACGCCTCGACGCGAGTGTCCATCACTCGCTGCGGGCCGACCGCCGAGTAGAGCGTGCCGCCGGAGCCCGCCGTGCTGGAGGAGGCGAAGAAGCCCTGTACGTCGACCACGGTGTGCATCGGCTGCGAGCGGTAGAGGCAGAAGCGGCCCTTTGCATCCAGCGCAACGACGGCCAGATTGGCCACGGTCTGGCCGGGCGCGGTG
The DNA here is from genome assembly GCA_031410915.1 of Actinomycetes bacterium. Lineage (GTDB taxonomy): Bacteria > Actinomycetota > Acidimicrobiia > Acidimicrobiales > Ilumatobacteraceae > WLMZ01. Next base: position 59,435 of record JANNZY010000147.1, on the reverse strand, counting down.
TTGCCGTTCGACGAGGTGCGTGCGCCAGCCGGAGCGGCGGTGCACGGCTCGGCGGTCACGTAGCCTGCGGCGGTCGCACCCGTGATCGTGAGATTGACGAGCGCCGCGGTCGCTCCGGTCGGTGCCTTCGTGTCGATCACGACCCGCCAGCCAGCGCCGGGCACGTCGCCGGGCGACAGGCAGCGAGGCGCGATCACGCCGGCGGAATCGGCCACGTCGAGACATGAGCCGCCGAGGTTTGCCACCACGATGGCACGCGCCTGCTCCGGGCCGCCGCGGAACTCGAAGTGCGTCGCGTCACGTGTTGCCGACGTCTTCATCTGCGACGGTGACTCGCACCCGCTGCTCCAGCCGTAGCCACCCCAGTAGAGACCCCACTTCTCGGCGGTGCGCACCACCCACATCGGGATGTCGGTGATGACCGGCGTCAGGCAAGCGGATGCCCCGTCGATGCCGAGGTAGGTCTTCTCCGGGTTGGCGCCGCTGTTCATGTCCATCGCCAGACCCCAGCTGTGGTTGGACAGCGCTTCGCGGGTCAGGCCGTTGCAGCTCTTGCCCGTGCCCGATGTGCAGCGGAAGGAGTACGTGGCAGCGTCGGTGATCTTGTAGCCGCCGGCGACGATGTCGCGCAGGAATCCTTCGAACAGCGCCAGCGCGTCCGGGAACGCCTTCAGCTGGTTGGCCCGCACCGGCCCGATCGGGGACTGGTTGGCCGCCAGCATCGTCTCCCAGTCGACCAGCGCCGGCGAGCCGTTGTAGCCCCAACCGAGGAACTTCCAGCCGTCGAGTGGCACCACGCCGATGCCCGTGCCCGCGCCAGGATCACTTGGGAACGGCGGTGGCGGCCAGCCGTTCGCGTCGGGCTTGTCGTACCCGGCGACCAGGCACGAAGCCACCGCGCCCGTCGTGACCTGAGCAGACGTGCACTTCGCCGGCCTTGTCGGAAGCGCCCACGGTGTCATGTCGTTCGACGCCGCGGCCTGCGCCACGTCGGCGGCGTTGAGGGGCAGCACTGCCAGCAGCCCGAGCGCGAGGACCAGACCGATGGCCCGGCGGAAGACGATCATTGTGGAGAAGTCATCGGCACGAGGCCCAGCGAACTTGATGGCACGGGACCTCACACCGGGTAGGCGTGGATGTCGGTCGCCTTCACCGACGCAGCGATCTCGTCGCCTGGGCGCAGCGCCAACGCGTTCAGTGCGGCCACGGTGATCTCCGCGGTGAGTGGCAGCGGACCGTCGAGGTGGACGCGGACTCGGTCGCCGAGGCGGTCGAGATCGGTGATCCTTCCCGGCCACACGTTGCGCGTGCTGGTGTCCACGGGCGCGCCGCGCTGCAGTGTGATCGCCTGCGGGCGGATGACGGCGAACGACAGGCCTGGCTCGGCGTCGGCGATCACCACCCGCGCGCCGGCCTTCGTCACGAGCACGCCTTCTGTGACCGTGCCGGTCACGAGGTTCGTACCGACCAGCTCGGCCACGTAGCGCGATCGAGGATGGGCGGTGACGTCGCTGATCGTGCCGACCTGGACCAGCCGGCCGGCGTCCAGGATCGCGACGCGATCGGCGAGCGCGTACGCGTCGACCGGATCGTGGGTGACCATCACGCGAACGCCGTCGAACGATTGCAGGTGCCGGCGCAGCTCTCGACGCACATCGCCGCGTGTGCCGACATCCAGCGCGGACAGCGGCTCGTCAAGGAGCAGCAGTCGCGGATTGGTTGCGAGCGCGCGAGCGAGCGCGACGCGTTGGGCTTGACCGCCGGACAAGGTTCGCGGATGCGCGCCCGCGTACTTTGACAGCCCGACGCGCTCCAGCCACGCGTTGGCGCGGCGTCGGGCGTCAGCCCTGGCGGTGCCGCGGGCGCGCAGGCCGAAGGCGACGTTCTCGGAGACGGTCAGATGTGCGAACAGCAGGGAGTCCTGGAACAGCACCCCGATCGGGCGCTGCTCCGCTGGAACGAACGTGGCGGTGGCGGGCTCGTCCACGACGTGGTCGTCGAGCGTGATGCGGCCGCTGTCCAGCGGCACCAGCCCGGCCAGTGCACGCAGCAACGTGGACTTGCCTGCGCCGTTCGGGCCCAGGATGGCGAGCACTTCACCTGGCGCCACGGTCAGCTTCACGTCCAGGTCCAGCGTGCCGAGACGGACCTCGACCTGAGCGTCGAGCGTCATGCTCCGGCCGCAGCTGAGGTCGGTGCCGGTGCGTTGCCGAGCCAACGATCGCGCAGGCCGACGAGCACCGCGAACGAGACGGCGATCAGGATCAGGCTCAGGATCAATGCCTCCTGCGGTTCGGACTCCAGGCGCAGGTAGGTGGCGAGCGGCATTGTCTGCGTCGTGCCTGGAAAGTTGCCGGCGAACGTGATCGTCGCCCCGAACTCGCCGAGCGCGCGGGCCCACGCCAGCACAGCCCCGGCCACCAGCGCCGGCCGTACCGTCGGCAGTGTGACCCGCCGGAACACGTACCAACGCGTGCCGCCGAGTGTGCGTGCCGCGTCCTCGAACCTGCGGTCCAGTTGGCGTATTGCGGCTTCCACCGTGAGCACCAGGAACGGCATTGCGACGAACGTCTGGGCCACGACCACACCCCAGGTCGTGAATGGAAGGCGAAAGTCGAACCAGCGGTCGAGGTACTGGCCGAACAAGCCGCGCCGCCCGAACGAGAAGAACAGCGCCACGCCACCGACCACCGGCGGCAGCACCATCGACAGCGTGCACAGCGCACGCGCAACGCTGCGTCCCGGGAAGTTCACCCGGGCCAGGAGCCATGCCAGCGGCACGCCGAAGAAGATCGCGAAGCCCGTCGCCCAGAGCGAGCAGCGGATCGAGAGCCATAGCGCCTGGCGGACCGATTCCTGGGTCAGCACGCTCCATGCTCGGCTCCACGGTGCGCGCCACAGCAGGCCCACGAACGGCAGCGTGAAGAACGCGATCGCGAGGATCGCGATCACCAGCGCGGGCACCGGCAGCCGTTCCCGCTCCACCCGACGTGCCGAACGCATCGCCGCCAGATTAGTCACCAACTGACGAACACGGCGTGGTGGGTACAGTGCGCAGATGTCACGACGCACAGCAGTGTCCGCGCTGACCATTGCGTGCGCGAACGCAACGACCTCATCCGATGTCCAGGAATCCTCGAACAACGACCTGGTGAATTCGCTGGGCCGCTGTCGCGATGCTGCCTGGGCCTCTCCAATCGTCTTCAGGGACGCAACGCTACTGTCGTGACTGTCGACGAATTCGGAGGAATGGTTGCGACGTTTTCCGAGGTTTGTTGTCGGCGAATTCCGAGGTTGCGAGGTGACCAACAGATACGGTTGAGGCATGCCGACCGAACTTCTGCCACGGCGCGCGCTGCAGGTCGCCCAGCGTCGGGCTCGGTTTTCGCGGATCGTGATCGTCAACGGACCGAGGCAATGCGGCAAGACGGTGCTGCTGCGGATGGTGCACGAGTCGACCGGCGGATCGTGGAACTCGTTCGACGATGGCAAGACACTTCTGGCTGCGCGTCGTGATGCCGGTGGGTTCGTGCGCGAGAGCGACCGCCCGCTGTTCGTCGACGAGGTCCAACGCGCGGGCAATCCGTTCATCCTTGCGGTCAAGTCGGCCGTTGACAGCGACGATCGCCCCGGGCAGTTCTTCCTCGCCGGGTCGACCCGCTTCCTGTTCGAACCGAGACTCACGGAGTCGCTGGCCGGACGCGCGCTGTTCGTCGACCTGTGGCCGCTGTCGCAGGGAGAGATTTCCGGTGCCTCCGACGAGGACTTGATCACGCGTGCGTTCGATGGCGTGGACGCGCTGCTGCACCAACAGTCCGTCGGTGAACAGGGTGAATCCCGCCACGCGACCATGCGGCGCGTCTGTCGCGGTGGGATGCCGCGAGCCCTCCAATTGGACGGTCGCGACCGCCGCGAGTTCCTCGTCGCCTACGCCCGTGCGCTCGCGTCACGAGACGTCGCCGAGATCGGCCGGCTTCCGACGTCGTTCGATCTACCAACGCTCATGCGAGTGCTCGCCGGCCGAACGTCGAGCGAGCTCAACACGTCTGAAGTCGCCCGCGTGATCGGAGCGAGCCCGGATGTCACCAAGCGCGTGATCACGATGTTGGAGACCGTGTACTTCCATCACCTCGTTCCGGCATGGTCGCGCAACCTCACTGACAAAGCCGTTCGGCGACCGAAGCTGCACATCACCGACTCGGGCCTCGCCACTGCGCTCTGCGGCGTGAACGCCGACGCTCTCGGTCGTCCGGAGAACTCGGCGAGCGGGATGTTCCTCGAGTCGTTCGTCGTCGGAGAAGTCGCCCGCCAACTCACCTGGTCCGAGACGGAGGCGTCGATGTTCCACTGGCGTGATCGCGATGGTGCCGAGGTCGACATCGTGCTCGAGCGACCCAACGGCGACGTCGTCGGCATCGAAGTGAAGGCCTCGTTCGACCTGCATGTCGGCGACTCCAGGGGCCTCCGCGCGCTCCGCGATCGGCTCGGACCCACGTTCGTGGCGGGCATCGTGCTGCACAACGGAGATCGAACGCAGCGCCTCGACGACCGAATCATCGCCATGCCCGTCTCCGCGCTCTGGACGGCCTGACTGTCAGCCAGCGTCGCGCAAGACCTACTCGTCGGGGAGGCGCTCGTAGGCGATGTGGACGGCGTTGGTCGAGGGGCGGACGTCGCGTTGGCGGTACCGCTGGCGCGTGCCGGGGCGGAACATGGGCGTGCCGCCGCCGAGCAGCATCGGCGCGAGGTGGATGCGGAACTCGTCGACGAGACCCTTCTCCAACGCTTGCCCGATGACGTCGCCGCCGCCCATGATCACGACGGCACCGTGGGTCGCCGCGGCCCGGGCCTGTTCGATCGCCGACTCCAGATCGGGTGCGAACGTGAAACTCATGCCCAGCTCGCGTGCCAGGCGAACGTCCTTCGGCGGGGAGTGCGTGACGACGAAGAAGGGTGGCGTGCCGACTTCCTGCGCGCCGTAGCCCATCTCCTTCGACCACCCGTCCGGGCCGTCGATGATGTCGAACAGCCGGCGTCCCATCACGACCGCACCGCTGGCGGCTGTGGCCCCTTCGAGGATCTCGGTGTCGACCGCGTCCTGCTCGTCGACCCACGAGTGCAGCTCGGGCGCATCGCCGAGCCCGTGCTGCATGTCGGCACCGGGCCCGGTCACGTACCCGTCGATCGACATCGTGATGTCGGCGATCACCTTCGCCATGACGCACTCATCTGGACCGCAGCTCGGCGAAGTAGGCGTCATCCACGATCGGGCCGGCAGGTGACGCAGCGCCATCGACGAGCAGCGCCCGCAGCCGACGACGGCCCGCGTCTTCTCGGATTCTGTCTTCGTACGAAGTCACTGGCGGTCGGGCCAGGTCAGTGGCGGACGTCGGTGACGAGGACCCGGTCGGCGGTGAAGGAGATGACAGTACGGCGATCGGTCGGACCGTCGAAGTTGCGGAAGTCGGCGTTGTAGCGCGGCGCGATGCGGTCCGCAACGGCGTAGTCAGAGTCGTCGAGCACTTCGGCGTTGCCGCGGATCTCGACGTAGTAGCTGGCCGTGTCGGGATGGAAGATCAGCACGGAGCAGCGCCCGTCGGCAGCCAGGTTCTTCGTCTTCTTGCGGCGGGCCGTGGCCGAGATGACGATCTTGCCGTCCTCGACCGCGTACCAGACGGCCGTCATCTGCGGGTCGCCGTCAGCGCCCAACGTGGCAACGATGGCGATCGTGTTGGCGAGAATCTCAGGGTCGATGTCGTCGATCAGGCTCATGACCCGCACGGTACCAGCGTGTTCGAGTCTGCGCTCTCGGCCGGCCGAGCCAGATCGGCGCCTCGGATTCTGTCGTTCGGGTGCCTCGGATTCTACGGCTCAATGCCCTCGGATTCTACGACTTGGCGCCCTCGAGACCTTCACTGTCAACGAGTTGCTGAAGCAGGCGTCTAGGAGCGACGCGATCAACCGCCTCTGGACCCCAATCGCCCACTGAGCGAGTCGGTCACTCGCGGGCGAGTTGGACGTGGGCATCGGCGGCGATGTCGGTGGGCGACTTGCGTCCCTTGATGTCGATCGTGACGGCGTTGATGGTCGCGGTGAACGGGAACGGGCCGTCGTAGTCATCGACGACCGTCGACAGCGCGTCGCGGCCGATGTCGGTGCCCGTCGAACCCAGCATGCGCACGATCCTGGGGATCGCCACGCTGGCCAGGTCGGCACCGTCGAGGCCGATGGTGATGCGGCCGGCCTTGCCCTCACGATCGAACCGTGCCGTCACCGAGTGCGGTCCAGCGCCGAACACGATCGGAGCCGTGGCCCGGTAGTGCGTGCCGAGCGCGTTGTAGTCGAAGTGCAGCTCACCGTCTCTGACGAAGAACGTGTGGCCGACGTTGTGCGAACCACGTGCGTAGATCACGCCCTCGACCGGCCCGGTCACGACGATGTCGGCGGTCAGCGTCCACTCCCGCCCACCGACCGGTGGCGACGGATCGCTGGGGATGTGCGAGATCGGATGGAGGTACTCGTACGTCGATCGCGCGTGTGGTGTGCCCGGGCGCGCTGCGCCACCGAACAGTTCGATCGTGCGGTCGTCGAGCGGCAGCACGCCCATCTCGCCGGCCTGCTGCCACCAGAGGTCGACCATCTCGCGCAGCTTGGCGGGGTGCTCGGCGGCGAGGTCGTGGCATTCGGAGAAGTCGTCGTCGAGATGGAACAGCTCCCAGCGATCGTCGTCGTAGGGCTTGCCCGCCTCGTGGTACGTGGTCGCCTTCCAACCGTCAGCCCAGATGCCGCGATGGCCCATCTGTTCGAAGTACTGCACCGAGCGCGCCGGCGCGACCGATGCGTCGGCGAACGTCGGACGGATGGATCGCCCGTGCACGGGTAGCTGCGTCTCGCCGCGGTACACCGACGGCATGTCCACCCCGGCGATGTCCAAGACGGTGGCGGCTAGGTCGATGGCGTGGCAGAACTGGGTCCGTACCACGCCCGCAGCGACACCGCCGGCCGGCCAGCGCACGATCAGCGGGTCGCGCACGCCGCCGCCGTAAGTGTTCTGCTTGTACCAGCGCAGCGGCGAGTTGCCGGCCTGGGCCCAGCCCCACGGGTAGTTGGAGTGTGAGTGCGGGCCGCCGATGTCGTCGAGCCGGTTGGCGACGATCTCGTCGATGTCCTCCCACATCCCGTTGAAGAAGCTGAACTCGTCCATCACGCCGAACGGACCGCCCTCCCGGCTCGCCCCGTTGTCGGACAGCACCATCACGGCCGTGTCGTCGGCCAGACCGTGCTGGTCCAAGAACGCGAGCAGGCGACCGATCTGGTCGTCGGTGTGTTCGAGCATCGCTGCGAACGCTTCCTGCAGCCGGCACGCGAACGCCTGCTGGTTCGGCGTGAGGTCGGACCACGGCGGCACGCCAGGATTGCGTGGCGCGAGCGTGGTCCCGGCGGGCACGATGCCGAGGTCAAGCTGGCGTTGGAACCAGCGCTCGCGGACCACGTCGTAGCCCTCGTCGAACGCACCGCGCCAGCGGGCCAGGTAGTCGGCCGGTGCCTGGTGGGGCGCGTGCATCGCACCGAAGGCCAGGTACAGCAAGAAGGGCCGATCGGGCCGTACCGAGCGCAAATCGCGGATCCAGCCCATCGACTGGTCGACGATGTCCTCGCTGACGTGATAGCCCTCGGCGGGGGTGCGCGGCGGATCGATGTGGTGGTTGTCGTGCGTCAGCTCCGGCGAGAACTGGTCGGTCTCGCCCTGCAGAAATCCGTAGAAGCGGTCGAAACCCTTCTGTAGCGGCCAGTTGTGGTGCGGGCCAGCAGCCGACGTCTCCTCCATCGCGGCGAGGTGCCACTTGCCCGCCGCGTACGTCGCGTAGCCGTGGTCGCGCAGCAGTTCGGCGATCGTCGCGGCCCGCGGCGTGACGCCACCGCGCATGTTGGGGAAGCCGGTGTTCCAGTTCGACACTGCGCGCATGCCGACGGTGTGGTGGTTGCGCCCCGTCAGCAGGCAGGCTCGCGTCGGCGAACACAGTGCCGTCGTGTGGAAGCCGGTGTAGCGCAAGCCCTGCCCGGCGAGCGCGTCGATGTGCGGCGTGCGCAGCTCGGACCCGTAGCAACCGAAGTGACCGAAGCCGGTGTCGTCGAGGACGATCATCACCACGTTCGTGCCGCCCAGCCCTGCCGGGGGCGGGGGCCACGACGGCACGGAGTCGAGGTGGGTGCGACCGATCCGGCCGCTGAAGCCAGGCTCAGCCGTCATGGCCGGCACGGTAGGACTTGTCAGGAAAGCTGTCAATTGTTACGTTCCGGCGATGGCCAGCCTGTCCGTCACGCTGCTGGGGACCGGGAGCCCGATCCCCGATCCCAACCGAGGTGGTGCCGCGTCGCTCGTGCGCGCCGGCTCGCTGCTGCTGCTCGTCGACTGCGGTCGCGGCGTGCTCATGCGCCTCGCCGCCGATGGAGTGTTCCCCGGAATGCTGTCCGCTGTCTTGCTGACGCATCTGCACAGCGACCACGACACCGACCTCAACGACGTGATCACGACGCGTTGGGCGATGTCGCCGATGCCCAACCCGTTGACCATCTTCGGACCCCCGGGCACGCGGCGTCTGGTCGATCGCACGCTGGCGATGTTGGAGGACGACATCGGCTACCGCATTGCCCACCACGACGACCTGACCGAGCCGCCGCGCTGCGACGTCGTCGAGATCCTCGACGGCACAGTCATCGATCGCGACGGCGTGCACGTGACCGCCGCGCCGACCGAGCACCGACCCGTCCACCCGACGATCGGGTTCCGCATCGACCACGACGGAGCGAGCATCGTCGTCGCCGGCGACACCGTTCCGTGCGAGGGTCTCGATCGGCTCTGTGCCGGTGCCGACGTGTACGTGCAGACGACCATCCGCCAAGCGGACATCGAACAGATCCCGTCAGCTCGGCTACAGGATGTGCTCGACTACCACTCCACCATCGAGATGGCCGCGCAAACGGCCAACCGTGGTGGTGTCCGTGTGCTCGCAATGACCCACATGGTGCCCCCCGTCGTGCCCAGCGGCGAGGCCGTGTGGATCGCCGATGCCGTGCCGTACTTCGGCGGCCACGTCATCGTCGGTCACGACCTGTTGCGCATCGACGCTCAGCCGCCGGTCTTGTTGACGTAGTCCTCCCACACGGATTGCGATCCCGTGTGACCAGCGTCCACGATGGTGATGACCGTGCCGACCGCAGCGAGGACCGCGAGCGCCGACACGGCGATCGTCACGAAGCGCATGTTGCCCTTGGTGGCCGGCTTCGTCTCCGCCTGTTCGCCCGATGTCGAGGGTGCTGCCGAACGGCTCGCCTTACGCTCCAGCCACCACGGCACGAACACGAACACGATCAACACGACCATGAACAGCAGCGCGAAGTTGCGCGCCGTGTCGCCGAGTTCGGCGTGGTGCTCCCAGCTCGCCGCAGCCTCGCGTCCCTCGACGGCGACGATGCGCGTCTCCAGCTCCTCGCCTGCTTGCGCAGCCAGCGTCGCTCCCAATGCACCGGCGATGCCCATGCCGAGCACGACCCAGCGGTAACGCCTCTGCCATGCGGGCCTGATCAGCATCACGACCACGCCGATCGCAGCCAGCGGCAGCAGCACGATCGGGATGTGGACGAGCAACGGGTGAGCGGGAAGGCCGAACAGAGTGTCCATGGCCGCACACCGTAGGAGCGGGTCGGCGCGCAGGCCGCACGGTTCGCGATGTTCTCAGCTGGCTCACAGCCGGGCTGAGAGCGAGCTGGGACCTGGGCGTTTGCGCGTGGGTGGCGGTCCCGATGGGCTTGACTGGTGCGGTGCACGTGCTGGTGGTCGATGACGAACCGTCGATCGTGGACGCGGTGGCGACAGCGCTGCGTTACGAGGGCTACGACGTGGCCGAGGCGCGCACAGGTCGCGCCGGCCTGTCCGCCGCACAAACGGGCAGCGTGGATCTGATCGTGCTCGACGTGATGCTGCCCGACATCGACGGCTTCGAGGTCGCTCGCCGCCTGCGCGCCGACGGCCTGGCCATCCCGATCCTGTTCCTCACCGCGAAGGATGCGTTGGACGACAAGGTGCAAGGCTTCAACGTCGGTGCCGACGACTACGTCACCAAGCCGTTCTCATTGGCCGAGATCGTGCTGCGCGTCAAGGCCATCTTGCAGCGCACCCAACGCGGCTCGACACCCGACTCACGACTCGTGTTCGCCGACCTCGTCCTCGACCAGGACACCCACGAGGTGACGCGAGCCGGCTCGCTGATCGAACTGACCGCGACCGAGTTCAATCTCCTGCGCTTCTTCCTGCTCAACCCGCGTCGGGTGCTGTCCAAGCCGCAGATCCTCGATCACGTCTGGCACTACGACTTCGATGGAGATTCCAACATCCTCGAGACCTACGTCAGCTACCTGCGCAAGAAGCTGAACCAGTACGGCCCGCCGTTGATCCACACCGTGCGTCTCGTCGGGTACGTGCTGCGAGATACCGAGGGCGACGAGTGAGCGCGGGCAAGCGCTGATGTCGCTCCGCGCCCGCCTCGTGTTGGCGATGTGCGTCGTGTCCCTCGTCGCGCTCGGCTCGGCAGGGGTGGCCACCCACACGCTCTACACGCAGTCGCAGCTGCGCCAGATCGACGATTCGTTGCAACGGACGCACGAGCCGCTGGAGGCATTGGTCGCGTCGGAGAGCGACAATGGCACCGTCACGACGGAGATCGACAATGACAGCGCAACGGGCGACGGTGGCGTCGGCGTGACGGATGCCGACCACGATCTCGACCGTTCCATCGAGCAGATCGCGCCCGGGCTGTTGGTGATCGTCATTGACGCGGGCGGGGCGGTCGAGGTGTCCGTGCGGGCCCGAGAGCCGGGGCACACCCCGCTCAGCGTCAATGTCGACGAGCTTGCGTTGCCGCCGGCGGGTACCGGCAGCTACCGGGACCAGCCGTCGTATTCGACGGTCACGGCCGACGACGCCACGACCGAGATGCGACTACGCACGTCGCGACTGTCCGACGGCAGCGTGTTGGTCATCGGCCTGTCGTTGCACGACGCCGCCGAGTCCGGCCGCCGATTGATCACCATCGAGGTGATCGTCGCGGCTGCCTCACTGATCGCCGCGGCGGTCCTCGGCTGGCTGCTGGTGCGCGTCGGGCTGCGCCCGCTGCGCGAAGTCGAGCGGACTGCGCTCGTCATCGCGTCCGGCGGTGACCTCGACCACGAAGTGCCCGGCGGCGACCGCCCGACCGAGGTCGGTCGCCTCGCCGCGGCGCTGAACACGATGCTCGGCCGGATCCGCGACGCGTTCACCGAGCGCGACGCGAAGGAGCGCGCGCTGGAGGAGTCGGAGGCGAAGATGCGCCGCTTCGTGGCCGACGTCTCGCATGAACTGCGGACACCGCTCGCCGCAGTCACGGCCTACGCCGAGTTGTTCGAGCGTGGTGCGCGCGACCGCCCGGACGATCTGGAGCGGGCGTTGCGCGGCATCAGCCTGGAGGCCGGCCGGATGGGTGAGCTCGTCGAGGAGCTGCTGTTGCTGGCCCATCTCGACGAGGGCCGCCCGCTGGAGCGCCGGCGAATCGACCTCGTCGAGGTCGTCGTCGACGCCATCGCCGCGGCGCGCGCTGTGACCGCGGACTGGCCGATCATGCTGCGTGTCGACGACGTCGTGACGATCGACGGCGATGCCAGCCGGCTGCGCCAGGTGATGGACAACCTGCTCGCCAATGTGCGCACGCACACGCCAGTGGGAACCACGACATCGGTGCAGATCGGGGTGCAGGGCGAATTGGCGACGATCGTTGTCGCCGACGACGGCCCGGGCATGACCGCCGAGCAGTCTGCCCGTGTCTTCGAGCGCTTCTTCCGTGCCGATCCGTCGCGGTCGCGGCAATCGGGCGGGGCCGGCCTCGGCATGGCGATCGTCGATGCACTGGTGACGGCCCACGGTGGACGCATTTCTGTCGACACCGCGCCCGGCAGTGGCGTGCGAATCACTGTGCTGCTTCCGCGGCGCATCGAACAGGAGGTTGTGTGATGGACGAGTTCTGGTGGTACCTGACCCGCGCCAGCGGGATCGTCGCGACCGTGCTGGCCGTCGGCTCGCTGGTCTTCGGTGCGTTCTTCTCGGCACGCAACACCGGGAGCCGCAAGACCCCGGCGTGGTGGCTGGACCTGCACAACTACCTCGGTGGCTTGGCGCTGATCTTCACCGGGGTGCACCTGCTGGCATCGGCGCTGGACCCGAACTCGGGCATCGGCATCGTGCAGGTGCTCATCCCGGGCACGGCCGACACAGCGTCGTGGGCGGTCACGTGGGGCGTGCTCGCCACGTACACGTTCGTGATCGCAGTGTTCACGTCGTGGCCGCGCCGGCGGTTCGCGCGCAAGGTCTGGCGGTGGCTGCACCTCGCGTCCGTCGCCGGTGTCGCACTCGCCGGCGTCCACGGCTTCCAGCTCGGCTCCGATGCGACCGAGCGAATGTTCGAAGCCGGTCTCGTCGTCGCCGCGGCGATCGTGGTCTACGCCATCGTGCTGCGCACCGTCGGAGCCATCTCGCGAGCAACATCACGCTGATCCGGCAAAGTTCACAGCTGGCTCCTATGTGGGTCCCAGGGTCTCCCCAGCGTGGATTGGTTCGATGTCCCCATGGCAGGAGACACTCCAACACCGATCGGCGATCCGCTGCTCGAGCGACTCGAGCGGCTCGCAGCACGTCAGGGACGGACACCGCCCGCTCGCCCGTTGCCGCCGCCGACGCTCGGCTCGGTGTGGCCGGCAACGATGCCGCCGTACGCCACGCCCCTGGGGCCGCCGGCCGCGGCTCCTATTCGCACCGCATCGCAGCCCACGGTTCGCACCCGTCGCCGTCACCCGGCACGCGGTGCACGCATCGGCGCTCTCGTCGCAAGCTGCGCGACCACGGGCGGGCTCGCCTACTTCTTCGCCGGCACGGACGCCTCACAGGCGAGTTCGGCGATCCCCGGCCTGGCCGCACCGATCACAACGACTGCCACGACCACTGCCACGACCGTGGCACCGGCGACGACCGCGCCGGCCACGACGGCGGGTACCGCAACGACCGCTGTCCCGGCAACGACGGCCGCCCCGACCACGACGGCCACAGCGACCGACGCCGTCGTCGCCTTCGACGGCGCGACGGTCAACACGAAGTACGGCCCGGTGCAGGTCCAGGCTCAGGTGCAGAACGGCACGCTCGTCGCCGTGGCCGTCGTCCAGTACCCCGATGGTGACGGCAAGAGCGTGCGCATCAACCAGCGGGCGTTGCCCGAGTTGCAGAGCGAAGCGCTGTCGGCGCAGAGCGCAAGCGTCGACACCATCTCCGGCGCGACCTACACGAGCAACGCTTACGTCAAGTCGCTGCAGTCGGCGATCGACGAGGCCAAGGCCGCTGGAGCGCTGACGGCATGACCACGCACCGACCGGCGAGCGTGCTGCATCACGTCGAACACGTGATGGGCATGGCGGTGTCGTTCGATGTGCGTGAGCCGGCCCCGGAACCCGGCACGCTCGACGATGTGCTGCGATGGCTGCATCGAGTCGACGCCACGTTCAGCACGTATCGGGACGACAGCGAGATCAGTCGCTTCGGCCGCGGGGAACTCAGCATCGAGGAGCTCAGCCGCGACGTCGAGGACATCTTGCTGCGCTGCATCGAGTTGACCGACGTGACCGGCGGTGCGTTCGACGCGTTTGCGGTGCCCGCACCCAACGGCACGCTGCTCGACCCGTCGGGACTCGTCAAGGGCTGGTCGGTCGAGCGCGCGGCAGAGATCTTCGAAGCCGCCGGTGCGACCAACTTCTGCATCAACGCCGGCGGCGACATCGCCGTTCGTGGCGAGCCGGCACCCGGCGAAGCGTGGCGGGTGGGCGTCCGCCACCCCGACCATGTCGACAAGCTCGCGCTGGTGCTGGAGGTGCGCGGACCGATCGGTGTGGCCACCTCGGCAACCTACGAGCGCGGCGCGCACATCATCGACCCCCGCGTCGGGACGCCGACCACGGAACTGGCGAGTGCCACGGTCGTCGGCCCGGATCTCGGTGCCGCCGATGCGTTTGCGACGGCGGCGTTCGTGATGGGCCTCGATGCGATCGACTGGATCGACACACAGCCCGAATATCACGTCTATCTCATCACCCACGACGGTGAGACCTGCTGGAGTCCGGGCTTTCCCCACCCCTCGACATGAACCGTCAGTAGCGGTCGACGACGCGGAGGAAGCGGGCGACGTCGATCGGCTTGGTGAGGTAGTCCGACGCGCCCAATTCCAACGCAACTCGCTGCTGCGCCTCGGTTGCATCGGCGCTGACGATGACGACCGGGATCTCTGCCGTTCGCGGATCGGTCTTGAGCCGAGTGAGCAATGCCTGCCCGCTGGTGTCGGGTAGGTGCAGGTCCAAGAGCACGAGGTCGGGAGTCTGCGCAGCGACGGCCTCGATCGCTGCGCCACCGGTCATGGCCACGACGAGCTCGACATGCGGGCGGAGGCGCATGATCTGCTCGACGAGCTTCACGTTCGACATGTTGTCCTCGACCAGAAGCACCGTCTTGGATGCAGGTGCGGCGTCGGCAATCGGCGGCGCGGAGGTCGTGTCCAATGCGCCGGGCTCGACCAATCCCGCGCGCGTGTCGTCACGAGCCAACTCGATCCAGAACCGGCTGCCCACGCCGGCCTCGCTGTGTGCGCCGATCGTGCCATGCATCAGTGTCATCAGCTGGCGAGCCAAGGCAAGACCGAGACCAGTGCCCTGGACGAGCGATGACTCTGCGCCTAAGCGCTCGAACGGCTGGAACAAGCGCGACATCGAATTCGCGGAGATGCCCTGCCCCGTGTCGGCCACGACGACTCGCGCCCTGCCCTGCTCGGTCACCTCGAACGAGACGACGACGCGTCCGCCCGGCGCGTTGTACTTGATGCCGTTCGACAGCAGGTTGAGCAGCACCTGGCGCAGGCGCATCCGATCGGCGCGCACGTGCACCGCCGGATCCACGGTCTCCACCGTGAGCCTGATCGCCGCTCTTTCGGCGACCGGTCCGACGAGTCGTGTCACCTCGCGGATCAGGTCGCTGAGCGCGACGGGCTCGAGTGACAGCCGCAGCAGGCCGCTTTCGATGCGGGTGATGTCGAGCACCTCGTCGATCAGGTCGAGCAGGTGCCGGCCGGCCTCGACGATGTGGTCGGCGTTGTCGCGTTGCAGCACGTCCAGGTCGTCGAGGCGCAGCAGCTCGCCGAAACCCAGGATGGCGTTGAGCGGCGTGCGCAGCTCGTGACTCATCCGCGACAAGAAGTCGCTCTTGGCGCGATTGGCGCGCTCCGCCTCGCGATTGGCCTCGACCTGTTCCGTGATGTCGTTCGCGACGGACCCGATCGCGTAGATGTTGTCGTCGCCGTCGCGAAGCGGGAACTTGACGAGGTGGAAGTGGTGCAATTCACCGTCGGCCATCGGCAACTCGAGGTCCTCCTCGATTGTCCGTCCGGTGGACACCACTTCGTTGTCGATGTCGACAAGTCGCTGCGCTGTCGGCGCGGTCACCACATCGAACGCGCTGACGTGCTCGCGGTCCATGTCGGCCAACCCGAACTGCTCCATCGCCCGGCGGTTGGCCCAACGCAACCGGCCGTCGATCTGGCGCAGCGCGATGACTGCAGGCACGTTGTCGAGGAACGCGTTCATCTCCTTCTGGAACTCGCGCAGCACGCGCCGGTACTGGCGCCGCTCGGTGGTGTCCAAGAACGCGACCACCGCACACGTCTCGCCATCCACATCGAGCGCAGCGACGGTCGCCATCAATCGGCGAGTGCCTCGTTCGGGGTGATCGACGTCGATCACGATCTCGGGGATCTCACCCGTTTCCGCGAGGAGTTCGCGGACAGCATCCACGTCGCCGGGTGACCAGAGATGACCGGGGGTCGCTGCCGAGCGGCCGATGGTGCGCAAACACGACGCGTTGCCGAGCATGATGCTGCCGTCCTGCAGGCTGCAGACCGCGATCGGCGTCAGCGAGTGACGGAACGCGTCGGCCGCGAGATCCCGGTCACCCTCGATCACCTGGTCGCCTCCATTCATGAACCTGCTGTCCGACGTTATCGTCGCCGGTGGCAGCTGGTCTCAGCTCACGTCGATGCGAGTGGCGAAGCTGACGTCCTCGAACTCGCCGTAGCGCACGCTGACCAGGATCGTCCACGTCCCGGCGAACGGGAAGTCGGCGTCGGTCGCCGTGGCATGCCCGTCTCCGACGATGGTGACCGGTATGTCCAGCGGGCCGAGGTTCTGCAACAGGTTCGAGACGCTCACCGTGATCGCGGTGGGCACCTCTGTCGGTGTGACGCTGTTCGTCAACGTGACGTCGAGCAGCGTTCCGCCGGTGACCGGGGGGTCGAGTGTGATCACGGCCGTCCGATCACCCTGGATGACCGTGCCGCTGACCGCCGCCGGTGGCGCCGCGGCAATGGCGGGCGTCGTCGCAGTTGATTCGACGGCCGCCGTTGCCGAGCGTGCCGGCGGTGAGTTGACGAGACCGGCCGTCGCTGCGAAGACGAGCACCAGCGCGCCGGCTTCGAGCAGCACTGTGCGGCGCAGGACGCGACCAGCGTCGGGCAGGTCGCCGGCGCCGGCGGGCGCGCTCGAGCCGTCGACGTCGTCGAGCACCGCCGCGCCGACGGCGGCCGTCGGTGGCGACGCAACGGCGGCGGCCTCGGTCTGCAGCAGCCAGCGATTTGCCGCGGCGACGGAGACGATGAAGGTGATGACCACGACCTTGACGAGCAACCAGCGACCGTACGTGCTGTCGACCAGCGCGTCCCACGAATCGGACTGGCGCCAAGCGTTGACCACGCCGGTGCCGGCCAGCATGGCGACGGACGCCAACGCCATCGGCGAGAAGCGGTGGGCGACCTTCCACAAACGATCGCGAGGCGCGACGAGCGCCATCACCGCGACGCCTCCGACCCACGCGCACATCGCCGCGAGGTGGGCCACCGTCGCAGCGAACCCCAAGCCAGCGTGACGACCGGTCACTCCGTGTCCACCCGCGGCGACCACGGCGAGCAACCCGAGTCCGGCAACGGGGCCGACTACCCACCCGGCGAGGCGCGCCACGGTGGATCGGCGCACGAGGACAGCCGCGGCCATCAGCAGCACGGCCAGATACCCGAGGCGCACGAACCACCACCGCCCGGCGCGTGTGCCGTAGACGTCTGCCCAACGCGACGCCTCGCCGAGCGTCACGTGCGCCTGGGCGACGATCATCATCGCAGTGCCGACGAGTCCGATGAGGCCGCCGATCAGCACCAGGCGCCGAGCGCGGCGCGTGTGGCCGAGGCCCAGAGCGCACGCCGCCAACGCGAGCGACCCGCCGAGCAGGAGCGCGATGCCGCCGAAGCTGGTCGCCCGCCCGATGCCGAGCCAGACCTCGCCGGCGGTGTCGGGCGGCTCGCTGGAGAGCGACCCGAGTAGACCGGGGTCGGTGGTGGATGCCGCGCCGACGGAGAACGCGAACGCGCCGCTGATCGGGTGCGAGTCCGCGGACACGACGTGCCACGCGACCACGTACGACCCATTGGGCAGCGCCGGCACCGTTGCCGTTGCCGATGCCGACCCGTTGGCCTGACCGATGTCGGTCAGCGAGATGTCGGTGCCACTGCCGTCGACGAGGCGGATCGAGTCGTCGACGATGTTGATGACCTCCGTGAACGTCAGCACGATCTGCGGCGGCGATGTCGGGACGACCTCGTCCGCTCGCGGCGCAGTGGACAGCAGTTCGGCGTGCGCGCTCGCCGGTCGGGCCGGCCCGAGCAGAGTGGCGAGCAGAGCCAGCATCGCGGCGACGAGCGCAAACGCGCCGGATCGCTGCGCACATCGGCGCGGCGCGTACGGCTGGGTTGTGTGAAGTGCCGTCGTCATCGCATCGCCCCTCGTGCGAACAGTATTGCCGTCACTCTGACCTGAACAGTTCACGAAATGGTCAAGTCCGCGACGCTTCGCGTTCGTTTCCCGGTCGATCGGGCAGCCGAAGATCGCTGCGTCATCCGACTCTTACAGGGAGAACCAATGTCACATGCGGAAATCGTATCCGAGCACTTCGACAACGTCCTGGAACGCCGCTTCGGACGCAGAGGAGCGCTGAAGGCTGCGCTGGCCGGCGCAGGCGGTGCTGTTGCGGCCACGAGCGTCGTCGGGGGATCGGCCTCAGCGGCCGGCCCGTACGCGCCCGGTGAGTTGACGTACGACGCGGTGACGCTGAACGGCGACGACAAGGTCACGCTGCCGGCCGGGTTCACCCACGACATCGTCATCTCGTGGGGCGACCCGGTCGTGCCCGGCGCGCCCGCATTCAATCTGGCCAACCAGACGCAAGCCGCGCAGGAGAAGCAGTGCGGCTTCAACCACGACTACCTCGCATTCCTGCCGCTGCCGCTCGGCTCGAGATCGTCGAACACGGGCCTGCTGTGGATCAACCACGAGTACACCGACTCGACGATGATGTTCGAGTCCTACACATCGACGCAGGCCCAGGTGGACGTCGAACTGGCAGCGCACGGTGGAACGATCGTGGAGGTCAGCAAGAGTTCGAGTGGCGCGTGGACGTACAACCCCGCTGGTTCCCTCAACCGGCGAATCCACGGCAAGACGCTCATGGAGATCACCGGTCCGTGTGCTGGCGACGAGCGATTGAAGACGAGTCGTGATCTGACGGGTCGCGAGGTTCGCGGCATGCTCAACAACTGCGGTGGAGGCGTGACACCGTGGGGGACCATCCTCACCTGCGAGGAGAACTTCGACCAGTACTTCGGCAACGGCGGTGTGGCCGGCGCGAACATCACGGACCCGTACGTGAAGTCGACGCTCGCCAGCGTCAGCGCCACGGTCGGGGCAAGCTCACGAAAGTGGGAAGCCATCCACCAGCGCTTCGACCTCGCCCTCGAGCCTCGGGAGTATCTCAAGTTCGGCTGGGTGGTGGAGATCGATCCGTACGACCCGAACTTCGTGCCGAAGAAGCGCACCGCGCTCGGCCGCTTCAAGCACGAGGCGGCGGCAGGCATCCCCAGCACAGCCGGCAAGTTCGTCAGCTACAGCGGCGACGACCAGGTCAACAACTACATCTACAAGTTCGTCACCGCCGGGTCGATCGATACGAGCAACCGGGCCAACAACGCCAACCTGCTCGACACCGGCACGCTGTACGTCGCCAAATTCTCCGCCGACGGATCCGGCCAGTGGCTGCCGCTGACGTTCGGCGTCGGACCGCTCGTGGCCCCGGCATTCGCTGACCAGGCCGACGTGCTGCTACGTGCCCGCCAGGCAGCGACGGCACTCGGCGCGACGAAGATGGCGCGTCCCGAAGACGTCGAGGTCAACCCGGTCACGAAGAAGGTGTACGCGGTGATGACCGGCAACAGCGGTGCCGAGGTCAACGCGGCGAACCCGCGGGCTGGTGGCAGTTCGATCGCCGGCAACGGTCTCGGCCACGTCGTCGAGATCATCGAGACTGGTGGCGACAACGCCGCGCTCACGTTCGCCTGGGACGTGTTCCTGCTGTGCGGGTATCCGAATGCGGCGGGTTCGGTCGCGACGAACAGCCAGCCGCTGCCCGATCTAGCGACCACGACCGCCGGCAACTCCAGCTACTGGGCCGGATTCGATGAGACGAAGGTGAGTGCCGTCGCACGCATCGACAACGTGTCGTTCGACTCGAAGGGCAACATGTTCCTGTCGACCGACGGTCAGCCCGCGGCGCTCGCCGGCCCGAACGGATCGGCGGCCATCGTCGGCTGGAACGACTGCCTGATCGGCTTCCCCGTCGAAGGTGGTGAACGCGGTCACGGCAAGACGATCATGACCGGAGTCGATGGTTGCGAGATGACCGGCCCGTTCTTCACCCCGGACGACACGACACTGTTCGCCTCGATCCAACACCCGGGTGTCGACCTGTTCACGTGGACATCGGTGACGGCAGCGCCTGTCGCTACCGTCGGCAACTTCGCCGCTCCGGGCAGCGCGTGGAACACGACGGCACCGATCGCCGGCAAGACGCCCGGCGTGCCGCGGCCTGCCGCGATCGCGATCCGTCGCATCAGCGGTTTGCCTGTCGCGTATGGCGCAGACGTCGAGCCACCCGTCGTGCCGGAGTTCCCGGTGCCGGCCGTCGCGGTCGGTGCAGCAGCCGTCGTCGGCGGCCTGATCGCCTTCCGCTACCGCCGCATGCAGCCCGAAGGAGCCTGAGTCGGCGGTCCGACTGTCACCCCCATCACGACATCCAGGGTGCACGCGCAGTGTCGCCGGCCTGTCGTCGTCGGTCTCGGCGTCCGGCGGCGGCCGCGTCGTACAGTGAGCGAGTGAGGTGGATCGAGCCGGTCGCGGCCGACGGAACTGATGACGCGCCGCTGAGCGCCGCGCACGTTCGTGCGTGGCGCGACAGCGGCGCTGTGGTCGTCGACGGGCTGCTGCCGCTTGACCTCATCCTCGAAGGACGAGCCGCGGCACGGAGCGCGTTCGCGCCGCCGGTCGGTGATGGTCCAGCGGACTTCGGCAGCGGCGGGAGCTACGTGTTCCCGGCCGAGGTCGCCGCGGTGAACGAGTTGACGCTGCACCCACGCCTGCTCGTCGCGGTCGCGCAACTGTTGGGCTGTGCCGTGCGGGAGTTGCGCCTGTCGCAGTCCGACCTGTGGGCCAAGTTCGGCCGCAGCAAGCCGATCGACGATCCTGTCGACAACGCAGATCAACGCATGCACGTCGACTACCCGAACCACACGCTGTTGCATCCACCTCTGTGGGCCGAACCCGATGCGGTCGAGATGATCGTGTACGCCGACGGCGTGGAGGAGTGCGCGGGCGCGACGGCCGTCGTGCTGCGCGAGGGCGACGGCGACCCGGCGTATCCATGGCCGATCGTCGGCACACCCGGTGTGGCCGGACTGCCGTGGATCAACGACCGCTCGAGCGCTGAGTCGTATCTCGGCGAGCACGCGCCGGAGCTCGCGGCATGGCGCGCTGAACACCTCTACGCACGCGAGCGCCATGTTCGCTACCGGCCGGGCACGGTCCTGCTGTACCGCCACGACACGTGGCATCGCGGCACGCCGATCCGCCCCGGCGCGCTGCGCATCGTGCAGAACCTCACGTTCCGGCGGGCGGCGACCGAGTGGATCAGCACGTTGCACGAAGGTTGGGCGTGGGCCATGTATCGGTCGGCGAACACGATGGAGCGCATCATCGCGACGTCGTCCGTCGATCAGCGCTGCGTGCTCGGCTTCCCGCCGCCAGGCCACGCCGTGTGGACCGAGCCGATGCTGCAGGCAGTCGACGCCCGCTACGCCCCGTACGGCATGGATATCAGCCCGTACCGGGACGCGGCTCAGGCTGGTTCGTAGGGGTCAGTCGGCTGGCTGATCGGGTGCAACTCGCTCACCGACAGCAGGGGGGTGAATTGCGATGGAATCACACGGCCGTAACACGTTGTTCAGCGGCGTGTCACGTGGGTGGGCTATGAAGGTGTTGCGTGTTGACGCCGGACACCCCCTCCCGGCGTCCTGCAGCCGAAGTGGGCGCCCGTCCCCCCGATCGGGCGCCCACCGGTTGCGCCGAGATTTGTCGAAACCCGGTCGTGCTCTGTCCGGTTTTCGGTGCCACTCTGAATGGTACGAACCTCTCCGCGACCCCCACGATCGAAGCGGTCGATCTTCGTCAGTCGTATCGATCTCGTCAGGGCGACGTGCACGCGCTGGACGGACTCGATCTCGTTGCGCCCGCCGGCTCGGTGACCGCCCTGCTCGGCCCGAATGGGGCTGGCAAGACCACTTTCGTCAAGGCGGTCGCGACCCATCGGCGTGGTCTTCGCGATCGTGTCCGCGCGCCGGTTCTCTCGGCTGTGATGGCGACCCGTGCAAGCATCGTGACGTGATCGTCGACGGCGTTGCTGGCCTCGCGCAGCGCCGGCGATGCCATGCAGCCACGTGACCTGCACGTTCCGAGCGACTGTTGCGATCGTATGACGGGGCGTGCCAACATCAGGCCCATGTTCAACGATCGAGACCGAATCACGATGTGGTGGGAGGAGTTGGACGACGCCCAGCGGACGCAGGTCGCGAATGCGGGTCGCTACCTGCCGGACTGGGTTGCGCTGAGCCTGGCCAACGCGGGAGTCGCCGTCGCCTCCCTCGACCCCCAGGTTCCCGGTGTCCCCAAGCAATTCCTCGCGCCGAAGGCTCTCCGCACCATCGCCGCCGAACGCCGCCCAGGCGCAGTCTTCACCCACGCCTGACCTCGACCGGACTGCACGCAGTGGCCGTTCACAGATGGTCCTCCGGGGACCGCCACGTCACAGATTGTGGACGGCTCGTTTGGCGCGTGGGCTGGATTTTGCCGCTGTGATCGGCATGATCCGACACGTACCCGCCGACGGTCGGAGTGCGGGCTGGATCTTGCCGGTGTGGTCGGCATGATCCGACTCGGACCCGTCGACGGTCGGCGCGCCGGCTGTCGTGCTGGATCTGCCGGTCAGGATTGTCGTGATCGCCACGCTGTACGACGGAGTGGTGGGCTACTGGCCGACCATGTGGTGCTTTGGTCGCACGCGCATCGGCCTCCTTCGAAGCCTTCGGTGGCGACCGAGCCATCGAACTGACCGTGGACCCGCCGTTCGTGTCTGGCTCAGTCGTGAGCGCGAGTCGCGCCAAGCGTGACCGGGACGCGGTGGGCGGGTGCGGTGGCGGTGGCGCCTGCGGTGAGGCGACGTTGGCGGCGGCGCAGGACGAGGGCGACTGCGACGGCCCCGATGAGGAGGGCGATGAACCCGAAGATCGCTGCGCCGAGCGCGGTGCCGAGGCCGATGGCAGCGAGGAAACCGAGGATCGGTCCCGCGCAGCAGACTGCGCAGGCGGCGGCACCGACACCGACGAGTGCTGCGTTGTCCCGTTTCGCGCTCATGCTGGGGCCCCGAACAGCGCGTGCAGGACGGGGAGCCCATCGTTGGGCGCTTGCACCTCGAGCCCGATCCCGCGTTGGTCGATGGTGATCGCGAACGTGAAGAACTGGCAGCAGTCCTGCTCCGCCGTGGCCAGACGCATCAATTCGTCCAGCGGCGCGGTCGACGCGAACGTGGCCCGCAGGCCGTGGTCGATGGGGTCGCGGCGTACGACGTGGGACAGCAGTGACTGCCATTCGTCCAGCCGGCCGGGCATAGCTGCGGACTGCAGGGTGCAGGCGATGGGCTTGCGGCTCAGCAGCACGCTGGACGTGGCCACTGTGCTCGTGTTGGCATTGACGCAGCCGCACGAGTCGTCGCACGGTCCGTCGGGGCGGTGTTGCTCCAACATCGCCGAGGCCTGTTGCAGGTCGCTTGTCAGTGTCATCAGTTCGACGATCTGTTGCTGCGCTCTGGAGAGCTTGGCACTGACAACCGAGCGCAGCCGGTCCTGCACCGGGCCACACCGGCCGCCGTCCCACGCTGTGCTGAGATCCGCGATTTCATCCAGTGTGCATCCGAGTTGCTTGGCCCGGGCGATGAACGCCAGGCGGTCCAAGGTTCGTTCGTCGTAACGCCGGTAGCCCGCGGGCGTGCGCTGCGATTCGGGGAGCAGCCCGATCTCCTCGTAGTAGCGCAGCGTCGCCGCGCTGAACCCGCTGCGTTCGGCGACGTCTTTGATCTGGTAGGCGGTGGTCACAACGGCAGGCTAGACCCTCCAGTCGACTTGAAGGTCAAGAGGAACTCGTCCGGACACAGCTGGTCACGTAGCTCAGCTCTGCGGACTGCCGTACAGCTCGGCTTCGATCGCCGCCTGAACGGGCTCGATCTTGTCCTGTTCGCAGGTTGTGAGCAGGGCGGCGACGGCCAGCTCCTCGCCCTGCAGCGCGTGCAGTGCGTCGAGCGCGGGCCCGGCCAGCGACTTCGGGTCTTGCCCCTGCGTGATGGCGGCGAGTCGCTCGTGGAGATCGCGCTCCACTTGCAGCGGATCGGCGTAGTCGTAGCCCTCCGCGCGCATGCACTCCGACCATGCCGCGATCGCGGCGATCATCCGTGGATCTTGGGCCAGGCGCGCGTCGGCGGGGTTCACGTATGCGCCGCCGAGCTCGGTGGCCGAGTAGGTCTGCGCGGCGGCCGAGTGCGTGCAACCGCCCGTCTGCGAGAAGTCCTCGGCTTCGACCGCGTGGGCGTGGTTCCAATCGGGACTCTCGCCCCACAGTGTCCGCTTGAATGCGGTCTGGTCGGTGGGCGACAGACCGGCAAGGTAGGCCGTGTTGTCCGGGCCGGCGCCGAACGTGATGATCGGTTGGTCGAACTGGGTCGTGATGCCGAGGCCGTACTGCTTGATGTAGTCGTCGCCGGACACGCCGGGAGCCGACTGGTCGCTGCTCATCGCTTGCTTGATCGTCGCGAAGTCGAGCGCGACATACTGGAACCCGGCGGCCGACATGCATTGGGCGATCAATGCCTCGGTCGACTCGATGCGGTCGGCCAGCTGCGTCAACGTGAGGCCGAACTCCTCCGTCGCGTTCGAACCATGAGCCGCCTCGGTCGCCGAAGACGGCGTGGGGGACGAGCCACACGCGGCGATCGGCACGGCGCTGAGTGCCGCGAGCGCGAGCAAAGACAGGATGCGGTTGTGCGAAACGGTGGCGGCGTCCATCGCCGGTCACAGTCGCGCCCGTCCGCTGAACGTCGCCTGACTGCGGCGACGATCGATTCAGGTGGGAGTCAGCGGGCGATGTGTAGACGGAGTCCATGCAGGTTGGTGAGCAATGACGCGACGTCGGTCCGCTGCGATCGTCATCGGCGCGATCGCGGCGACGTCGGTTGGCGGGTTCGTGGCCGGGTCGCGGATCGTGTCACCGGCCGAGATCGCGTCGCGCACTGCGTCGCCAGAGCCGTCGCCGATCCTGGTCCCGGTGGAGGAGCGCGAGCTGTCGACTGAGGTCGTCACCCGCGGGACCGGCCGGTTCGGCTCTCCCCAGAAGTTGTCCGTGCCCTCGTCGGCGTTGAAACCGACTCCGGGAATCGTCGGTGCGCTGCCGATTGCCGGCGCGCAGCTCGCCGAGGGTGACGTCGTCGCGAGCGCGTCCGGTCGCCCGTTGTTCCTGCTCGCCGGGGCGCGGCCGATGTCGCGCGACCTCGGTCCCGGATCGACGGGCGACGACGTCAGCCAGTTGGAAGAGGCGTTGACACGGCTGGGGTTCGCGCCGGGTCCGGCCGACGGCACCTACGACGACGCAACAGCGGGCGCGGTCAGCGCCTGGTACACCACGAACGGCTACTCGCCGTTCGCAGCGACGACCGAACAGCTCGCCGCGGTGCGCGCTCGCGAGGCCGACCAGGCGACCGCCACGTTCGACGTGACGGCCGCGACCGACGCGGCAACGCTTGCGTCGGCGTCGCTGAGCAACGCGCAGGTCGCCGCGACCGCGTCGGCGCAGCGGGTGGACGCGACGGCTCGCGCGCTGGACCGGGCCAATCGCGAGGCCGCCATCGCCGACGTGGCCGCCAATCGGGACGTCGACGCGAAGCAAGCCACGCTCGATCGGCTCCGGTCGGGACAACCGGCGGCCGCGAGCACGCCACAGCAGATCTCTGTCGCCAACGCTGATCTGGTCGCAGCGCGTTCCAACCAGGTCGCGGTCCGCACCAGCGGGCAACGGTCGGTCGCCGACGCGCAGTCCGATCTCGATCGGTCACCGGCACGCCTCGATGCGGCGCGCGCCGCAGCCACGGCCGCAGACCAATTGGCCGCTGCCGACGTCGCCGCGAAGCAAGCCACCCTGGACGAACTCGTTGCCGACCCGTCGGCGACTCCCGCGCAGATCGCCGTGGCACAACGGGATGTGACCAACGCGACGACGAATGCCGCCGTCGTTCATGCCGAGGGCACCCGCACGGTCGGTGACGCGCAGCGGGCGCTTGACGCGGCACCGGCCGCGCTCCAGCAGGCCCGAATTCAGGTCGCTGCGGCAAACGACCTGGCGACAGCCGACGTCGCGGCGAAAGAGCTCGCCGTGGCGAACCTGGTCAGCCCTCCACTGCCGACCGCGGCCGACATCGCCAGCGCTGAGCACGACCTGGCCGTCGCCGTCGACACCCGTGACATGACCGCCCTCGCGCGGCAGCGATCGATCGACGAAGCGACTGTGGCGTCCGCCACCGCCAACAGCGACGCCGGGTTGGCGACCGCGGCCGTCACAGCCGCCGAGGGAACGCTGTCCAACGCGCAGGTCGCGCTGGACACGCGCCAGAAGCTGCTTGCTCGCGCCACGTTGGAGGCTGATCTCGTTCGGCAGCGGGCCGGCGTGCAAGTGCCGGCGGACGAAGTCGTGTTTGTCACGTCGGTGCCGGTGCGCGTCGCCGAGGTACGAGTCGTGATCGGCGACCTGTTCGCCGGCGCGCTGATGTCGGTGACCGACTCGACCGTCCACGTCGACACCGGCCTTGCGTTGTCCGACGCGTCGCTCGTGCACGAGGGGATGCCCGTCCATCTCGACGAGGCGGAACTCGGTATCGCGACGGATGGCGTCGTCGCGCTCGTGGCGGCGGCGCCGGGAACGAACGGTGTCGACGGGTTCCATGTCTACGCGTCGATCGACGTGACGACGCCGCCGGCGAATCTCGCTGGCGCTTCGGTTCGTCTGACTATTCCGATCACGTCATCCGGCAACGCCGTCCTGGCCGTGCCGATCAGTGCGCTCAGCCTGGCCGCCGATGGGTCGTCGCGAGTGCAACGCAGCACGGGTGGCGTGACCGAGTTCGTGACGGTGACCCCGGGCCTCGCTGCCTCCGGATACGTCGCGATCACGGCTGTCGGCGACGCGCTGCACGCCGGTGATCTCGTCGTCATCGGTGTCGACCAGCCGGCCGCTGCCACCGACCCGGCGACGACGCCCGACTCGACACCGGCCGACATCGTCACCACGACAACGGTTCCAAACGGCGCAGTCGGTGCTTGACAGCGCGAGTCAGCCGGTCGTCATCGAGCTCACTGGGCTCGGCAAGCAGTTCGGCGCGGAGCCACCCGTCCACGCGCTGATCGACGTGAACGCGAAGGTCGCGTCCGGGGAGTGGGTCGCGATCATCGGCCCGTCGGGATCCGGCAAGTCGTCGCTGCTCAACATCATCGGCTGCCTCGACACGCAGAGCTCGGGCAGCTATCGGTTCGACGGCGTCGAGGTCGCCGAGCTGAGCGACCGTCAACGCGCCGGGTTGCGGGCGCGCGGTATCGGTTTCGTCTTCCAGTCGTTCCACCTGCTCGCGCATCGCACGGTGACCGAGAACGTCATGCTCGCCGACGTCTACCGTCGTGCGCCGTGGCGCGACCGGCGTCGGCGCGCGCTCGGTGCTTTGGGGACGGTGGGCCTCGAGCATCGCGCGGACTTCTCGCCGACACATTTGTCCGGTGGTGAACGCCAGCGAGTGGCCATTGCGCGCGCGATCACCGGAACGCCGCAGTTGTTGCTGTGCGACGAGCCGACCGGCAACCTCGACTCGAAGACGACGTCGACGATCCTCGACCTCCTGGTCCGGCTCAATGAGTCGGGTATGACGATCGTCATGATCACGCACGAGCACGATGTCGCGGCGCGTGCCGGGCGCCAGGTCCGGATCATCGACGGCCGTCTTTCCGAGGTGGCGTCGTGAGCCTGGAGTCGTCGCGCATGTCCCTGCGCGACGTCGTCAACGAGGCGACAGCGGGGCTGTTCGCGCGACCCGGGCGAACCGTTCTCACCGTGCTCGGCACAGTGATCGGCCTGGCGTCGCTCGTCGCGACATTGGGCCTGTCGCGGACAGCCGGCAACCAGATCGTCGGACGCTTTGACGAGTTGGCCGCGACCGAGATCGTGGTGACTCCGAAGCCGTCCGCGATCAGCCCGACGGTCGACGCACTGCCGTGGGACTCATCGACTCGCATCGATCGCCTGGCTGGCGTCGCCGCCGCGGGAACGCTGAGCACGCTCGACGTCGGCACGAGTCTGGTCACCGCCTCGCCGATCTCCGATCCGCAGCACCCGACGTCATTCAAACTCACGATCTCGGCCGCCTCGCCGGGCCTGTTCCGCGCCGTCCGCGCCGTGGTGCGAACTGGACGCGTGATCGACGAGTTCGAGTCGCAGCGGGGGGAACGCGTCGCCGTGCTCGGCCCGAACGCAGCGGCTCGCCTTGGTATCGACGGCGTCGAACGACTTCCCGCGATCCGCATCGGTGACGACACCTATCTCGTGATCGGGATCCTCGACTCGGTCTCACGCCAGCCGGACCTGCTCGGAGCCGTCATCATCCCCGAGGGTACGGCGCGGTCCAGGTACCGGTTGCGGTATCCGGGCATCGTGGTCGTCGAGACCGAGATCGGCGCCGCATCGCTGATCGCCCGCCAGATTCCTTCGGCGCTTCGTCCGGACAACCCCCGCGGACTCAAGGTCGTGTCCCCACCAGAGCCGACGCGGGTGCGCGACAAGGTCCGCAACGATCTCGACCTCCTGTTCCTCATCCTCGGTGGCGTGTCGTTGCTCGTTGGCGCCGTCGGCATCGCCAATGTGACGCTCGTGTCCGTCATCGAACGAACCGGCGAGATCGGGCTGCGCCGCGCGCTGGGCGCGACGAGACGCCACATCGCCCAGCAGTTCTTGCTCGAGAGCGCGACCGTCGGGCTGGTCGGCGGCATCATCGGCGCAAGCTTCGGCACACTCGTCATCGTCGCGGTCAGCGCGTTCCAGGAGTGGACTCCCGTGCTCGACGTGTCGACTCCACTCGTCGCCCCATTCCTCGGCGCGTTGATCGGGCTCGTGTCCGGTGCTTACCCGGCAATGCGCGCGGCGCGGTTGCAACCCGTCGAAGCGCTCCGCGCCGGCACGTGAGCCGTGGTGGCGCCGTTCAGCCCGCGTTCAGGTTCGGCGCGCGAGACTGTCTCATGAAGATCTTGCTCGTCGAGGACGACAAGAAGATCGCGACCATCGTCAAACGTGGCCTCGACGCCGAGGGGTACACGGTCGACGTCTCGTTCGACGGTCGCGAAGGCCTCTGGTTGGCGACCGAGAGCAGCTACGACTTGATCTTGCTCGACCTGATGCTGCCCGGCCGGAACGGGTTCCAGATCTGCGCCGACCTGCGCGCCAATGGCACCTGGACCCCGATCATCGTGCTCACTGCGAAGGACGGTGACCTCGACGAGGCCGAAGCGCTCGACGCCGGTGCCGACGACTACCTCACCAAGCCGTTCTCGTTCCCGGTGCTCCTCGCGCGAGTGCGTTCGATACTTCGGCGTCTCGATGGACGCACAGCACCAGCACCCGCAAGCGCCGGTGACCTGCGCATCGACCCGGGTTCACGACGCGTCTGGCGGATGAACGACGAGATCGAGCTGACGGCTCGCCAGTTCGACGTTCTGGAGTACCTGATGCGCCGGGCCGGGCAGGTCGTGACCAAACAGGAGATCCTCAACGGCGTGTGGCAGTACGACTTCGACGGCGACCTCAACATCGTCGAGGTGTACATCCGCCGACTCCGTACCAAGATCGACAATCCATTCGGACGGCATGCGATCGAAACGATCCGCGGCGCCGGGTATCGCATCGCGATCGATGGAGGCTAACCGTGCGCCGCACGATTCGGTTCCGTATCGCTGCACTCGCCACCGTCGCGTCTGCGATCCTGCTGACTGCGGCGTCGGTCACGATGGTTGCCGTGCTGCGCTGGCAGCTGACGGACAACCTCGACGAGGGAATCTCCCAACGTGCGGACACCATTGCCGCAGTCGTCGCGACGGAGGTGCCTCGCGACATTCCCGGCGACGAGGACCTGCTGATCCAGATCGTCGAAGACGACGGCACCGTGCTCGCGTCGTCGTCGAACCTCGCCGGTCTCTCACCGATCACGTCGCTTCAACCGGGCGTCCGCACGATCGCCAACGTTCCGCGACGATCCGAGGTCTTTCGCGTCCTCGTGCGCCGCATCGTCGTCGATGGGCGCGACGTCGTCTTGATCGTTGGAGGGAACAATGACGACGTCACTGATCCCGTCTCCATCCTGACCCGCATCCTCACTGCAACCGTGCCGGTCGTCGTCGCCGTTCTCGGCGGGCTCACCTGGTGGCTCGCCGGACGAACCCTGCGACCCGTCGAGCAGATGCGGCGCCAGATGTCGACGATCACAGCGACGAATGTCAGTGGCCGACTCGCCCAACCCGGCACAGGCGACGAGATCGATCGGCTCGCGATCACGATGAACGAGACCCTCGACCGTCTCGAGGCGACGATCGAACGCCAGCGGCGATTCGTTGCCGACGCATCGCACGAACTGCGCAGCCCGCTGACCCGCATGCGCGGCGAACTCGAGATCGACCTCGTCTGTGGCCGCCCGGCCGACCCCGACACCACCGAGCGCAGCGTCCTCGCCGAGGCCATCAATCTGCAGTTCCTCGTCGAGGACTTGCTGCAACTCGCGAGGAGCGACGACAACGTCGAGACGGCTCGCTTTCAAGGGGTCGACCTGGACGATGTCGTGCTCCGCGAGGCGCGACGTCTCGCCGAGCGGGGACGCGTCGACGTCGACCTCCG
Source organism: Actinomycetes bacterium (assembly GCA_031410915.1). GTDB lineage: Bacteria > Actinomycetota > Acidimicrobiia > Acidimicrobiales > Ilumatobacteraceae > WLMZ01. The sequence goes on along the minus strand of JANNZY010000147.1, from coordinate 28,877 downwards.
CGCCGTGTCGGCAGCGGCGGTCGACGGCGACCTGCGTCAACTGACCCGAGCGGTGCGGAACCTGTTCGACAACGCCGAGCGTCACGCCACCGCTGTCGTCGTCGTCACGCTCGGCGAGCGAGATGGCAGGATTCGCTTCACCGTCAGCGACGACGGGAACGGGATCCCGGCCGAGTCACGCGAGCTCGTCTTCGAGCGATTCAGCCGCCTCGACGACGCCCGCAGTCGCGACGCCGGCGGCACTGGACTCGGTCTGGCGATCGTCCGCGACATCGTCGAGCGCCATGGTGGGTCGATCCGCCTCGACGACAGCCTCCGTACCCGCTTCGTCGTCGACCTTCCCGCCCTGCAGTGAGCCTCCTGTCGTGCGGGTTCAGCCGTCGCCGTCGTTGTCGGCATGGTCGCCGGAGTCTGCCATCACCGTCACGAGGTTGAAGCTCGCGTCGAGTTGTACGTCGACCTGCGAACCGTCGTCGCGTGTGACTTCGACCTCGTAGTAGCTGTCCTCGTCACCGACCTCGGTCTGCGTGACCCGACCGCCCCCGGTCGCCGCGATCGCCGCTTCGCTGGCCTGGCGCAGCGCGTCGCCGACAATGGGGGCTTCTGCGCCATCGTCGTCGCCTGTCGAGGCAGCGACGACAGCAGCTCCCGTCGCGCCGAGTGTGACGACGGCGAATACTGCGCCGAGTACGAAACGCTTGCGAGTCATGATGCCTCCCGATGTGATCGTGGAAGTCGAGCGTACGCAACCGGTCCTGACCCCAGCCTGAACCGGCGGCGAACTTGGACCACCGGACTCAGCCGCCGGTGAGCACAGCGGGGGCACGCATGTCGACAAGATTGCGGGCGAAGCCGATCATGAATGTACGAGTCTCGACCAGTCGGGCGCGCTGCTCGTCGGAGCCGCCGCCGCGCAGCACGTCGTTGAGGTCCAGCTGCAACTGCTTCAGCCCCTCGGTGCTCAGCGGAGGCGAGGTGAACTCGTTCGTCGGCTGGTCGTTCATCACCAACGTCACGCGTTCGTACTCGGTGCCCGACGACGTCTTGATCGGCCAGTGCCAGTAGAGCTGGGTGTAGGTGTTGCCGGTCTTGCTGCTCGTCCACGTCAGCATCTCGCCGGTCAGGTTCTGGCCCAGGTACACACTCTGCTTGCCGGTCACCGAATATCCGTGGAACTTGTAGCACTCCTCGATGCCGTAGGCGTTGAGCGCGTCGCGGTCGGGTGTCTCGACGACGTCGACGATGATCGGCACGTTGGCGGAGAACTTGGCACCGGACTCACCGTTCGCGGCGTAGGCATAGCGCGTCCAGAGCGAGTTCTCGCCGAAGAAGCGTTCGTACTCCGGATACGTGGCGACGGTGCTCAGGTTCCAGCCGGTTGGCGTCTCCTGGCTCGTCGCGAAGTCGGCGAGGCGGGGCGTGCCGAGGCTGTCGGCGATGCGGTCGTAGTTCTGCAGCTGGCCGTTGAACACGCCGACGCCGAGCGACATCGCCGAGACGCACAGCAACGCGACCGGTAGCTGCGGGCGATACGGCCGCGGTGCCGGCTGGAGCAGATCCTTGGTCTTCGGCGCGTAGCGAACCTTGAGCCGGAACGGCTTGAGCAGGATCACCATGAACACGATCGCGACGTTGAACACGATCAAGCCGACATAGGGATGGAAGCCGTCGATGGCCACCGTCTTGCCCCACTTCTTCGCAGCCCAGAAGATGATCATGATGCGAACGACGTTCAGCGCCCACACGACTGCAGCGCCCGTCGTGAGCCACAGTGCCTTGCGCTTCTTCGACCCGGTCAACACGAGCAGGAATCCGGACGCGACGAGCACGAACCCGATCATTCCGTTTGCTCCGGAACACGCCGACGCAACGCTCATCGTGATCGTTTCGTGGTTGTGGACGACGGCGAAGTTGCTGTCGCTGCCGGGCACCTTCGTCGCGATCGGCACGTGGTGCAGCACCCGGTCGAGCGCCGAGATCGTGAAGTCGGTGAAACGTCCCAACCAGCGGTCGAGCACGAGTGTGTACGGGTAGGGCCAGGCGAGCAGCAGGAAGCCGACGGCGTAGCGGAACTTCCACAGAGTGCGCACGCCGAACAGCAGCGTGATGACGCCGCCGACGAACATCGGCAGCGTCAGCAGATCGACGCGCCAGACCCAGAAGTCGGCGGAGAGGCGCGCGGGCAGGATCACATTCGCGCCGAGTGCAGCGAGTGACAGCAGGAGGCCGACGATCCAGTCCAGTTGGCGATCGTGGATCGCCGGACCGGAGTCGTTGTTGCGGGCGATGGCTGCCAGCCCGAGTGCGATGAACGGGACGAGCGCGAGGTGGGCGAGCGGCGTGTCGAGGCGCATCGACGACATCAGCTTCTCCAGCGACACCCGATAGGCGGCAACGATGATCAACAGCGCGACCGCCGGCCGCACCTTCGTCCGCCAATCGAACGCTGTCTTGATTCCGATCGCCACCTGTTCGGCGGCGGTCGAAGTTTCGATCGCGATCGTCATGCGTTCAGGTTGGCAGCTCATCTGCACCGTGACCATGCGTCCGCAGCAGAGTTCAGCAGGTGGACGTGACTGTTCACCTTCCGTACACCCGTGCGCCAGCGGCCGTTCGCACGCCTTCGTCAGAATGACGCCGTTCCACAACCCCGCCGCGAGATCCAGATGACAGACGTTGCTGCCCAAATCCCGATCACGCCCGAGGACCGCCCGACGCGCGGTGACCGCGTGTTCCGGGGGCTTGCCGTGGGAGCGGCATCGGTCTCGTTGATCGTGGTCGCGGCGACGATCATCTTCATGATCAAAGAGTCGCGCCAGGCCTTCCAGGTCGCGGGCATCTGGAACTTCTTCACGAAGAGCGTGTGGAACCCGAGCACCGAGACGTTCGGTGTCTATGGCGTGCTGGTCGGCACCGTGATCATCGCGACCATCGCGATGGTCGTCGCGATACCGCTCGCTGTCGGTATGGCGTTGTTCATCAACGAGTACGCGCCGCGAGCGATCTCACGAGCATTGACAACAGCCATCGACCTGCTCGCCGCGCTGCCGAGCCTGATCTTCGGCATGTGGGGCCGCGACGCGTTCTCGGCCCGACTCGCCCCGGTGTCGCGGTGGCTCTCCACTCACCTCGTCGCGCTGCCGTTCTTCCAACTCACCTCACGCGATGCACGGCTCGTCGGCTCCAGCTTCATCGCCGGCACGATCGTCGGCATCATGATCGTGCCGATCGTGTGCTCGATCAGTCGTGACGTCATGTCGCGGGCGCCACGCGAGCAGTGCGAAGCGGCGCTCGGGCTCGGCGGGACTCGTTGGGGCATGATCAAGGCGGTCATCCTGCCGTTCGGTCGCAGCGGCATCTTCGGTGCCGCGCTGCTCGGGTTCGGCCGCGCGTTGGGCGAGACGATCGCGATCTACCTCGTCATCCAGTTCACGTTCGAGCCGAACTACCACATCCTCGAATCCGGCGGTGGCTCGATCGCGGCGATGATCGTGACCCGCTTCGGCGAGGCCAGCGATCTCGAACGCTCCGCACTCGTCGCGTCCGGGCTCGCGCTGTTGACGCTCACGTTCGGTGTCAGCCTGCTGTCGCGATGGATCGTCAAACGCAAGGCGATCGCGTGACCACCTACATCGAACTGGATGTCGAGCGGCCGCGGCCCGTACCGGCGACGCCGAATGCGGGACCCCCGGTGCAGAAGCCGATGCGTCGTCGCGCTCTGTCACGCGCAGATGTCAACGAGTACGCGATCGCGCTCGCCGCCGGTTCGCACATTGCCCTGTTGCTCCGGTTCCTGCTCGATTGGGACGACCTGCTCGGCACGACGCTGATCGCGCTGATCGCCTTCATCGTCATCCATCACCTGATCGTCCGCGAGCGCACGTCGTCGGAGGTCGCGATCGACAAGAGCGTGACGACGGTGATGTGGACGGTCGGTCTCGCCGTCGTCTCGGTGCTGCTGTGGATGGTCGCGTTCGTGTTCCTGAAGGGCATCAAGCAACTCAGCTGGTCGTTCCTGAAGGACGACCTCGCTGTGGTCGGACCACTCGACCCCGGTGGTGGGGCGTTCCATGCAATGGTCGGCACGCTCGAGCAGGTGGGAATCGCGACGGTCGTCGTCGTGCCGACCGCGTTGCTGACAGCCGTCTACCTGCACGAGGTGCGCGGTCGGATGGCGGGCCTGATCCGGTTCATCGTCGACTCGCTCGCTGCGTTGCCGTCGATCATCGCCGGTCTGCTCGTGTACACCCTCTGGTCCGGTTACGCCGGAGCCCACGCCTCGTTGGCGTTGTTCATCCTCGCCATTCCGCTCGTCACGCGTGGTGCGGAAGAGGTGCTGCGCACGGTTCCCGACGGCCTGCGCGAGGCGTCGCTCGCACTCGGCGCGCCTCAGTGGCGGATGGTGATGCGCGTCATCCTGCCGACCGCGCAGTCGGGACTGGTCACCGTCACCCTGCTGGCCATTGCCCGAATGGTCGGCGAGACAGCGCCGGTCTTGCTCACGGCGTCGATCACGAAGGCCACCAACTGGGATCCGTTGAACGACAACCAGGCCAGCCTCTCCACGTTCGTCTTCGACCTGATCCGCCAGCCGAACCAGGCCCAGATCGATCGTGCCTGGGCCGGTGCTCTCCTGCTGCTCATCATCGTGTTGATCATCTTCGTCGCCGCTCGTGTCGCCCTGGCCCGCAGCGAGCGCAAGCTCGGAAAGAGGTGACCGTGCACGACAGCACGATCCAGGAGTTGTGGGAGCCGGCCGTGGAATTCATCGATCCGGTGACGGAACCGGTGGCCCGCGTCGGCAGTGAGCCGTCATCGTTGTTCGCGACCGACATCTCGGCGTGGTTCGGATCGCGCCAAGTGCTCGATCATTGCAGCTTGGCGATGGAGGCCAACAAGGTCACCGCGCTCATCGGACCATCGGGCTGCGGCAAGTCGACCTTCCTGCGCATCCTCAATCGGATGCACGAGACCATCCGCGGCGCGAAGGTGGCTGGCTCCGTCGTGCTCGACGGTGTCGACATCTATGGCGACGTGCTCGGCGTGACCGAGGTGCGGTTGCGCATCGGGATGGTGTTCCAGAAGCCGAACCCGTTCCCGTCGATGTCTATCCGCGACAACGTGCTCGCCGGGCTGAAGCTGAGCGGCAAGAGTCGGGGTGACAGGGATGCGCTCGTCGAGCAATGCCTGCAGCGGGCGGGTCTGTGGAACGAGGTCAAGGATCGCCTCGGTGCCGGCGGCATGTCGCTGTCCGGCGGCCAGCAGCAAAGGCTGTGCATCGCCCGCTCCCTGGCCGTCAGCCCGCGCGTGCTGCTGATGGACGAGCCGTGCTCCGCACTCGACCCGATCTCCACCCGCGTCGTCGAGGAGACGGTCATGGAGCTCGTCAAGGACGTGACGGTGGTGATCGTGACCCACAATATGCAACAGGCCCAACGGGTGTCGGACGAGTGCGCCTTCTTCCTGGTCGACGACCAGCACGGGGCCGGACACATCGTCGAGCACGGCAAGACGTCGAAGCTGTTCTCGACGCCGAACGATCAGCGCACTCTCGACTACGTGACCGGTCGGTTCGGCTGATGCGATCCATGGCGTTGCGGATCGGCGCAGTGATCGCCGGCCTTCTCGTTCTCGTGCTCCCGCTCCTCGGCGGCACGCCTGTCGCGAGAGCGGACAAGGGTGATCCCCCGATCAACGGCGGCGGTTCGTCGTTCGCCAAGCTGGAGATCGACCAGTGGCGCAGCGAGGTGGCCCGCAAGCCGTTCGAGCTCACAGTCAACTACGTCTCGCAGGGCTCGACCTACGGTCGCACGCAGTATGCGACCGGGCAGCTGGAGTTCGGAGCGAGCGACATCCCGTTCAGCCAGTTGGAGCTCAACGGCCTGTCTGGACCGCGGGCCAACTTCGTTTACGTGCCGGTCAGCGCCGGTGGGCTGGGCATCATGTACAACCTGGTCGACTTGTCCGGCAACCGGGTGACCACGCTCAAGCTGACTCGCCGCGCGGCGTGCATGATGTTCACGGTTCCGAACATGCGCTGGAACGACCCAGAGATCGCCAACGCCAACCCGGAGATCCGGATGCCCGATCACGAGGTCTTCCCGGTGGTCCGCGCGGACGGGTCGGGTACGAGCTACGTCTTCTCGCAGTACTGCCAGGCGGTCGCGCCCGACGTGTGGCAGGCCTTCATCACCCTGAAGGCCGGCGACGCCTCGGCCGACGACGACTTCAAGCAGGGCCGGCCGACATCGTTCTGGCCGCAGAACTGGGGAAACGTCGGTTCTCGCCAAGGAGCCGACGGCGTGGCCGCGGAAGTCGCGGCCGACAGCGGGCTGTATGGCGTGACCTACAACGAGGCTGGTTTCGCGAAGGTACTCGGGTTCCCGAACGCGTCGCTCGCGAACCAGCAGGGCATCTTCATGCAGCCGACCGAGGCCGCGGTGTCGACCGCGCTGGCGTACGCGCAGGGACGTCCGGACGGCACGTTCATCCTCGACTTCGACGCACCGGACGCCGGGGCTTACTTCCCGTCGACGTACAGCTACGTCATCGCCCAGACCACTGGCTTCGACCCGGCCAAGGGCAAGGTCCTGGCCCGTTTCCTGTGTTACGCGGTCACCAAGGGACAGCGTCAGGACCTGACCGAGCAACTGAACTACGCCCGGCTGTCAGCGCCGCTCGTGGAGTTGGCCAAGAACGCCATCGCCAAGATTCCTGGCGCGCCTGCATGGGAACAGTGCAAGGTGGACTCGGCTCCGCCACCGACCACGCCGACCACGACCGCGACCACCGTCGCGGCGACCATCGCGCCGACGATCGCGCCGACGACGCCCGGCGGCGGGACGACGGCACCGACGACGCCCGGCGGCGGCACGACAGCTGCGACGACTCCGAGCGGTGGAACGACGTCGGGCACGACCGCCGGGGGCGGCACGATCGCAGGCGGTTCGACCGGCGGAGTCTCGACCGGTGGTGGATCGACCGGTGGTGGATCGAGCACGGGCGTCACGACCGGTGAGACGGTGGTCTCGATCGATCCTGACACCGGCGAGACGATCGTGGTCGCGGTGACCCTGCCGCAGTCCGAGACCGGCTGTGTCGACCCGGTGACAGGTTTGCCGGCCGACGCGTCCGCGTGCACGGGCGACGTCGCGGCGGGTGGAGTCGTCGACGCCGGCTCGACGGGCGCGGGCGGTGGTGCGGCCCCGGCGAGCACACTCGCGCCGATCAACCCGGAGATCGACGACGGCGACACGAGCCCGGCCGGGTCGCAGATCGTGTGGTGGTTGGTGCAGGGAGCCAGCGTCAGCGCGGTCGGCGTTGCGCTCGCCGGCGCTCGGCGGCGGTTCACGTGAGCCGCCTGCCCCTGTGGGCGATCCTCGGCTCGATCGGCGCGGCGATGTTCGGTGTCGGGTCGGCGTTGCAGGCCGATGCCGCCGACCCGTCGGTGCCGGTCAAGCTGACCTTCAGCGGCGACTCCGACATCGTCGGCGAACTCGTCGACTGGCAGGACACGATGTTCCTCGCCGATCAGCCGACCGACGTCGAGTACTTCGAGCGCGGCTCGGTGCTCAGCCGCGACAACCTGCTCGAGGGCCGCAGTGACGTGGCCATCTCCGGCGTCGGGTTCACGGCCGCCGAGCTGGCTGCCCATCCGGACAAGGCCGGCAAGATCATCGAACTGCCGCTGAGCATTGGTTCGACGGCGATCATCGTGACCGAGCCCAATGTCGGATGGGTCACCCGAGTGCTGCCGACCGATCCGTCGTGTGAGACGGACGATCCCGACCCGGTGCTGTGCGTCGCCCGCGACGTGCCCTTCACCGCCCCGATCCGCATCGCTCCGGAGCCACTATCGGCGCTGATCACCGGGCTCGGCATCAGCTATCAGCAGAACAACCTGATCAACTGGAACTCGCAGGCGATGATCGCCGGGCTCGGCGTGGACAATCTGATCGTGCAGCTGAACAACCAGTTCGACTCGTTCGTCAACCGCACCGAGGGCGCGAGCCAGAACCTGTATCTCAAGCAGTACGCCAAGCAACTCGGACCCGTCGCGTACGGATTGCGCGAGCAGGAGTACCCGAGCCCGCTGTGGAACGACGGCGTCGAGACCTTCCCACCGCGCACTCTGTCCATCTTCGGATCGACCTCGCAGCAAGGCATCATCGCTCAACCGGTCGATGCACTGTCGCGCACGGTGACGGGCTCGTGGGCCGGCAACATGGGTCCGATCCCGACGACGCAGGTCGCCGACTTCACGCGCAACTATCCGAACGCGCGGATCAGGGTGGTTCAGATCCAGAACGCGAATGGCGACTGGGTCGCGCCAACTCGAGCCTCGCTCGACGCGGCGCTTGCTGCGGGTGCCAGCACGCCGAACTACGCGACCTTCAACCCGGTGCCCGGCGCGTACCCGTTGACGTTCGTCAACCACCTCTACACCGTTGGCGGCACACTCGATCCCGACGAGGCGAACGGTCTCGCCGCTGCTGTGCGCTACTTCGTGACCGACGGCCAGCAACTCGTGATCGACGACGGTGGCACGTCGATCACCGCCGCGATGCGCGCCGATGCGCTGGCCAAGGCGGACCAGATCGTCGTCGCCAACTGCACGGCCGAGGGTTACGAGGTGACCACCTCCGGCCCGACCGACTTCGAGCCGGACACGCCGGGCGTGCAGGCGCTCAGCGCGATGAAGCACTGCACGCTGAAGCCGCCGCCGCCGCCGACGACCACCACCACCACGACAACGTCCACGACCGTTGCGCCGACGACGACCGAGGCGACGACCACGTCGACCACGACCACCATCGCGGTGACGACCACCACGCAGTCGCCGGTGCTCACCACCGAGTCCACGCCGAACACGACTCTGGTCGTCGCCCAGACGACGCCGTCGCCGGTGTATGTGCCGCCCAGGACGCCGACGATCACGTTCGACGACGGCGGCGGCGACACGTCCGACACCGAGCCGACGTCGACCGAGCCGTCATCGACAGACGAGGTCGTCGGGGAGACCTCGCCGTCGGTGGAGTCCGAGGCCCCGGTGCTGACATCACCTCCCGCCGATGACGCGGCGAGTGGCGGTGGGGCCGGCACGCGCGTCCGCGGCATCTCGTTGCAGAAGCTGCCGATGGAGGCTCCAGACGACGGGTCGGGCGGCTTCAAGAAGCTCGGCACCTTGATGATGGGTGCCGCCCTGTTCATCTTCGCTCGTCGTCTCTACCTCGCACGCTCGGCGACGACGTGAACAGCAGATGACCGCCACCGTGATCGACGAAGTCGTGGCCCCGGTGCAGCACGTCGAACTGCCCCGCGCGCCGCAGGCACCGAAGCAGCGTCGTGAGTGGCCGCTCGGGAAGAACGCGAAGCGCGCGGGGCTGATCGCGCTCGCCTTGATCCTGGTGTACCTCGTGCAGACGCAGCTGGTCGCGCAGGTGATGTTTCAACAACGCCAGCAGCACCTCGCCGCAGAGTTCAAGGCGCCGTCGCCGCAGATCGGCTCGGGCGAAGCGCTCGGGATCGTGCAGATTCCGGCTGCGGGTATCGACCGGGCGTTCAGCGAAGACGTCACCGTCGATCATCTCCGCAGTGGGCCTGCGCATCTCGCCGGGTCAGCGTTGCCGGGCGACCCCGGCGTCATGGTCATCTACGGACATCGTGACGGGTACGGCGGGCCGTTCGAGAACCTGTCGAAGGTGAAAGGCGGCGACAGCGTCTATGCCCAAGCACGCAACGGTGGGCCGATCGTTCGCTACGTCGTCGACCGAGTCGAGCGGCAGTCGGCGCTCAGCGCGTTGACGTTCGACAAGACGGACCTCATCTCCTACGCGGTGTTGGTGACGAGTGAACGGGGGGTGTTCGACAACAACCAGTTGATCGTCGTCGCTCGTGCGTTGCCCGTCACCGACGCTGCGCCCACCGTTCCGGACCTGTCCGCCGGCGTCGAAACCGAGGCCCCGTTCGGGCTCGAATCCTTGCTCGGTGTGGCCTCGGCGGTGGCCGCCGTGCTCTGTTTCCGCTACCTCAACGGGCGAACGCGAGACGGCGTTCGGGTCCTCGCGACAGCGCCGATCGCGGTCTTCGCCGCGATCCAGCTGATGCTGCTGCTTGACGCGATCTTGCCGCTGACACGCTGAGGCGACACCGGCAGAAAACACCACCTGAGCTGGTCTGTCAGGTGTCAAAGCAGCCGCCTGCCGACCATCAGGTGAACGCAGAGAGAAGTCTCCCCCAACACTCGCTCGGACCCCTTTCTTCGCCCACGTCGGTCACGCACACTGCGCTTGTCCCTCGACCGAGGGCACCACGAAAGGAACAACATCCGCATGCGATTCAAGCGAAGCGCCACGATCCTCGGAACCGCATTGGTCATCGGGGGATTCGGGACTGCAGCAGCAGCCGCCACCACCCTCTCGCAATCATCGTTCCTCCCCGCGAATGGATCGACGACGAACATCACCGTCAACTTCTCCGGCTTCAACCAGGCCGACGGCTCGGTGTTCATCCAGCAGTGCTGGAAGAACGGCAACACCCCAGGCGTCGTGTTCGATTCCCAGCTCGACTGCAACCAGTCGTTGACGGCAAACCCGACCATCCTGGCCGGCGGCAGCGGTTCTGGCCGTCTCGACGTGTTCAGCGGTGACGAGCCCAACCTCGGCGACTGGGGCTGCGGTCCCGGTACGACGACGGGCCTGCCCCGCGCGACCACCTGCTACATCCGGGTTGTCCCGGGCGTGCTCACCAACGTCGCGGCTGACGAGTTCACGCCGATCACCTTCGACAAGACCGACCCCCCGGTGGTCCCCGAAGTCCCGCTCAACATCCTGCTGCCGCTCAGCGCCATGGCCGTTCTCGGCGGCGGTGCGTTGATCGCCAACCGCAAGCGCCAGACCCGCAACGTCGCGGCCTGACCGAACCGAAAGACACCAGAACCATGAAGATCAAACTGTTCCTCGGTGCGGCCCTCGTCGCCGGCACCGTCCTCTCCACGGGCGGCGTTTCGTTCGCCGACCCGCCATCCGGCTCCGGCTGGGACCAGCAGCCCGACGTGGTCATCGGTGGTGGCTCGGACACGACGTACCTCGCGTCCCAGCGCCTCGAAGTGCTCTACAACGGTGCCCCCGGCTGTGCTGTCGTCACCAGCGAAAGCATCAACAAAGGCAAGTGTGCTGACCCGACCGCGACTCCGACGGGTGTCACCAACGGCAACTACGACCACGACCTGTTCGTGAGCGCTACGCCGACGGGTTCCGGCTCGGGTGTCGACGCGCTGATCAGCCCGCCGAACAACCAGTACAACCCGGCGATCGACTACGCCCGCTCCTCGAGCGGTCCGAACGCGACCCGCCTCGCAGCCGCGACCTACTGGGGCTATGCCCGCGACGCCATCGCGGTCATCACCTTCGGGACCCGGAGCAACGTCTGCATGACGCAGGCCCAGTTGATCGCGATCTACGCGAACCCGCCGACGATCACCGACTGGTCCCAGCTGCAGGACTGCAACGGTGCGGCGCTCTCCGCCGGCCCGATCATCCCGTGGTCGATGAACACGGCATCGGGCACCAACGCGGTGTTCAACGCCTACATCGCGCCCTCCAGCAGCGCTGTCACGGGTCGCAAGCTGTTCCCGAGCGGAGTTCCCCCGTTCGAGAACGACGTGAAGCCGCTGTTGGCCGACCCAGGTCCCGACGGTGTGGCCGGCAACGCTGACGACGACGACAACAACTACCTGTGGTGGATCTCCTACGGCAGTTGGGCGACGTACCCCTACACCAAGAGCGGTGTCACGAACGAGGCCACGCCGGTCGCGATCACCACGAGCACGGTCGGCATCCCGACGCTGAACCCGGTTGCGGGCGATCCCGCCTACACATCGCCGAGCGCCGGCTCGATCACGAGCGGCAAGTACGGCATCCTCCGCACCTTGTTCCACGTGACCCGCAACAGCCAGGCCGACTGCCGCACGGTGGGGAGCACCACGGTGCCGACCACCGCCTGTGACAACGGCACGGCTCCGACCGTGTTCGGTGCCACGAGCGGCAAGGGTGGAGCGGTTCGTGAGTTCACCCAGTGGCTGTGCCGCACGTCGAACGCACAGCAGACGATCAACCCCGTGACCGGGCAGGGCTACCGCTCCGCCATCGTCACGGCGCTGAACCTCGAAGGCTTCCAGCAGGTCCCGGCGTCACGCCGTACCGCTGGCTACGCCTGCGAAGTCCTGACCTGATCCACGACCACTGATGGCTGCGTCCCGATCACCTTCTGCCATGAGGTGATCGGGACGAAAGGTCTGCCGTGTCCGAGGCAGTCGTTCCCCCACGCCTCGGACACGGCGGCCAAGCCGCTCCGCAATTCCCGACTGCTGATTGCCGAAGCCCGAGTCCCCGCCACCGGCCGCAAAGGATCGAACCCGCTCATGATGACGCTCCCGTCGAACGTCTCGAAGTCCAACCCCTTGACCGCAATCCCCACCCCAGTCTCGATCGCGCCGATCGCACCGGTGTTCTCCGTGCGCACCCATCAGGACCTCGCTGCGGTGGCCGTCGTGATCGTGGCCTACAACGCCGAGCACACGATCGCCAATGTGCTCGATCGCATCCCCCGCACGCTCGCTGAGAACGTCGGCGCAATCCTCGTCAGCGATGACGCGTCCTCGGACGCCACCGTCGAGGTCGCCCGGCGCTGGGCCGCTGCCCACCCGCTCATCAATCTCACCGTCGTGCACCAAGCGACCAACCTGGGCTACGGCGGAAACCAGAAGTTCTGTTACCGCTGGGCACTCGAGCACGGCCGCCACATCGCCGTGATGGTGCATGGCGACGGCCAGTACGCGCCGGAGCTGGTCGGCTCGATGATCGAGCCGCTGTTGCGTGGCGAGACGGATGCGGTGTTCGGCTCGCGGATGCTCACCCCCGGCGGCGCCCGCCGCGGGGGCATGCCGACCTACAAGTGGGTCGGCAACCGCATCCTCACCACCATCCAGAACCGGTGCGCCGGCCTGCAGCTGTCCGAGTGGCACAGCGGCTACCGCGCCTACGACCTGCGCCGGCTGAACATGTGGCAGCTGAACACGATGTCGGACAAGTTCGACTTCGACACCGAGATCATCCTCAGCCTGGCCAAGCACGGTCGCACGATCACCGAGATTCCGATCCCGACCTTCTACGGCGACGAGAAGTGCAACGTGAACGGCGTGCGTTACGCCTACGACGTCGTCACCGAAGTCGTCAAGTTCCGGGCTCGCCGCGGCCACCGGATCGCCGAGTTGCTGAACGCCGCCTGAATCGAGAGTGAACCCCGCGTGAACCGCGGCTGATCATTGATCGGTCGCCGTTCACGCGGCTTCGCGCCGCTGGCAGGATGACGTCACCTATGGAAATCGACGGCGCGGAGGCGGCACGGAGTCAGTTCGCGCTCGATTGGAGTGTCGACGGATTGTCGTCGAACCACCCAACGATGTCGGCCCGTCGGCAACTGACCCGGCGACAACTGATTGGTCTGATCTTGCTCGTCGGTGGTTTGATCGCGGCCTTCGCGATCGCGCCGATCACGACCGGCATCGTGTTGATGGCAATCGGGACGGTGGTCTACACGGGTGTCCTGCTGATGCGCATCGACTTGATGATCCGCAGCGATGGCGCGCAGCGTTATGCGTTCAGCGACGAGTACCTCCGAGCCCAGAACGACGACGATCTGCCGACGTACACCGTCCTCGTGCCGGCCTACAAAGAGCCCGAGGTGATGGGGCAGTTACTCGGCAACCTCGCCGCGCTGGACTACCCGGTCGACAAGTTGGAGATCAAGCTGCTGCTGGAAGCGGACGATGACGAGACGATCGCGGCGGCCGAGGCGCAGGGCCTGCCGGCCCACTTCGAGATAGTGCGCATTCCCCCGCGAGAACCGCGCACGAAGCCAAAGGCGCTCAACTACGCGCTGCTCGATTCGCACGGCGACATCGTCACGATCTACGACGCGGAAGACCGGCCCGATCCGATGCAGCTGCGCAAGGCGGCCGCCACGTTCGCCGTCGCCGGGCCCGACCTCGGTTGTGTGCAGGCCGAACTCGCGTACTTCAACGCCGACGAGAACATCATCACGCGCTGGTTCGCGACCGAGTACCGGATGTGGTTCACACAGTTCCTGCCGTCGCTCGCGAAGGTGAACGCGCCGATCCCGTTGGGTGGAACCTCCAACCACATTCGTCGCGACCTGCTCGTCGGGATGGGCGCGTGGGATCCGTTCAACGTGACCGAGGACGCCGACCTCGGCATCCGCCTGCGCCGCTGCGGCTATCGCGTCGCCGTCCTGGACTCGGTCACCTACGAGGAGGCCAACACCGACTTCGTCAATTGGGTCAAGCAACGCTCGCGTTGGTACAAGGGCTACATGCAGACGTGGCTGGTGCACATGCGCCAACCACTACGCCTGCTCCGCGACGTCGGCGTCGGCGGCTTCATCCGCTTCAACCTCTTCGTCGGTGGCACCCCGATCCTCGCGATCCTCAACCCGATCTCGTGGTTCCTGCTGTTGCTCTGGTTCGTGCTCGAGCCGCAGTTCATCGTCGACATCATGCCCCCGCCCGTCTACTACACGGCCCTCATCGGCTGGCTCGTCGGCAACTTCGCGTTCTACTACCTCAACCTGACCGTCGCCTTCGAGCTCGGTCTCCGTCGCGTGTTCCGCGCCGCCGTGCTGCTGCCGCTCTACTGGGCGATGATGTCGCTCGCCGCGATCAAGGCCTTCTTCCAACTCGTCTTCACGCCGAGCTACTGGGAGAAGACACAGCACGGCCTGAGCCGCGAGATGCCGGAACTGGTAGAGCATGACTCTGCTCGCTGACCGACCGGTGGTCGCCCCCGCGCCGAGTCCGAGTGCGATCGTGGGCGACGCTGCGTCGGTGCAGACGCCTGCTGTAACGCCCGCTCGCCCGCGTTGGCCGTGGGTCGCGGCCGGCGTCGCGTTCGTGCAGTACACGATCATCGGCGCGTGGCTGCTGTACGAGCGGCACTACGCGATCGGCGACTCGTTGTCGCGGACGTTGAGCGCCAAGCTGATGGTGCTCTCGCGCGACCCGCACCTCGGCGCGGTCGGCTTCTACTGGATGCCGATGCCGACCATCGCGCGCATCCCGTTCGTGTTGTTGCTGCAACCGCTCGGCCGCCCCGAACTCGCCGGTCCACTCACGTCGGCTCTGTTCGCAGCGCTGACGATCCCGGTGCTCGCGTCGGTCGCCCGGCTGCTGCGAGTGCCGCGTGCCGGGGCGGTGGTCGCGGCCATCTATGCGCTCTCGCCGGTGACGATGTACATCGGCGCGAACGGGATGAGCGAGAGCATGTTCGCGTTCTGCATCGCGCTGACGATGTGGGCGTACCTGCGCTGGCGGCATCAGGGCACGATTCAATCGCTGGCCCTGCTGGGGCTCGCACTCGGTGTCACGGTCGCCTGCCGCTACGAAGGTCTGGTGCTGATGCCGGTCGTCGCGCTGGCCGTTGCTCTCGGCAACGAACGCGCTCAACGCGCCCACGCCGTCCTGCTCTCGATCATTCCCGCGGCCGCGGTGTTCTTGGCGTGGTCGCTCGCGTCCTCGCTGATCCTCGACGACGGCCTGTTCTGGTACAACGCCTCGCGCACCACGACGGGCACGCCGGTCGATGCCGCGTGGCTGCCATCGGATCGCAGCTTCGGCTCCGTCGTCGGCTACCTGGCGGTGATCGTCGGTGCCCTCGCGCCGGCGTTGCTGGCCGTCGCCGCGGGATGTGTGAGCGCCTTCAGGCGCTGGCGGACGTCGATCGGCATCGTCGCGTTCATCGCCGGCATCCCGTCCGTCGTCGCGATCCAACTCGTCGGTGGGTCGAGCTGGGGCGTGCCACGGTTCTTCGTGACGATCCCGGTCGTGGCCGCGATCGGCGTGCTGTGGGTCGTGCGCGCGGCTCGCGGTGACAGGCGGACCGCGGCATTCGGTGTCGCCGGTGTCGTGTTGTTGGCCGTCGGATCCGTGACCGGCGGGCTCGTCTTGAGCAGCCACCGCTATGCCTACGCTGAGGGTGAATACGCCTTCTTCGGCCCACTGTTCGGGCGCGAGCCGGCGGGGCAGACGGTGCCCGCCGATGGACCGAACCGAGTCTTCTCGGGCGACATCCGACCCTACGAGCGCGTGACCGTCGACCTCGATCGGCTGCTCGCCACCGGCCAGCGCGCGGCGATGGATTCGCTCCAGGCGGTGCCTGTGCTTCTGAGCGACCACCCGAAGCAGTGGATCGTGCCGGAGGACCGCGACTTCGAGGAGATCCTCAGTGATCCGGTCGGCAGGTTCGACTTCATCGTCATCCTGCCGAGCACGTCGCCGACGGTCTACCGAGTGCTGCTCGAGAACGAACTGCAGCGCAACACGGGCGGGGAGTGGGCCGAGGTCGGCGACTACGACGGTGTCGTGCTCGTGTACGAATGGGTGCCGACCGGACACCGATCCACGTTCGTGCAGGGCGATCGTTTGCAGACCCCGGCACCGGACCTCTAGACAGTCATCCGTGAATCAGATCGAGCGCATCCTCGAGGCGAACGATGCCTACGCCAAGGCCCGCCTGAACGTCCGTCAGGCCAAGCCCGGGCGCCGACTCGCGGTCGTGACGTGCATGGACTCGCGAATCGACGTGTTCGCCGCGCTCGGCCTGCACCTCGGCGAGGCCCACGTCATCCGCAATGCCGGTGGGCGGATGACCGACGACGTGCTGCGCAGTCTGGCGCTGTCGTGCCACGTGCTCGGCGTCGACACGCTCGTCGTCATGCAGCACACCAAGTGTGGCCTCGTCGGCGTGACCGACGACGAATTGCGCCGGCTCACGGGGGCGGACGTCCGCTTCCTGCCGATCGCCGACCATGCGGCGGCACTACGCGAGGACATCGACGTCTTGTCGAGCGCCCCGTCGCTCACGCCGATCACCACCATCGCGGGCGTCGTCTACGACGTCGAGACCGGCGAGCTGGAGGACCTCGTTCGCTGGGAACGCCCCTGACGACTCCTTGATCGCGAATGGGCCGTTGGGCTCAATTCGTGGGAAATCGGGGCGGTACAGTTCGGTGATGTGGATGGCGGCGGAGGGCTGGTCGCGTGTCAGCGCTTGCTCGACGTCATCGCATCGCGCCCCGTCACGGTGATCGAGGCACCCGGCGGGTACGGCAAGACGAGTTTGGTGATGCAGGCCGTGACCGCTTCGCAACACGGTGCCGTGCGCGTGCACGTCGCCCACGATGTCGACGCAGCCGGGCTCGCCGCGCATCTCGGTCAGACGATGGCCACAGCCCGGTTCAGCGACCTGGCCACTGCGCTCGCGGCCCCCGACCAGTACGAGGCGCACAACTTCCGCTGTGAGCGCACGCCGGGCGTCGACTGTGCTGGATGTTGCCGCTGTGTTCGGCAACTTCCGCTGTGAGCGCCCGTCGGGCGTCGACTGTGCTGGATGTTGCCGCTGTGTTCGGCAACTTCCGCTGTGTTCGGCAACTTCCGCTGGCCGGTCCCAGGCTGACGGACGTTCGTCGGACGGCGGGCGAGCACGATCCGTTGTATGCCGCACCCGCCGACGTTGTCCCTGCTCCTCCGACTGCGGTCGGAGGAAGCCGCAGTCGGTGACGTCGTCGGCCACGTCGAAGTGGTGGAAACCGGCGAAGTGGTCGCGGTGCGCAACGGCCGTGACCTGGCCAAGCTGATCAAACGCCTGGTCGCGACCGCTCAGCCGATGTCGTGACCCCAACCGGCACGCGCGCTCGGGTGAAGCGCATGACGCCGTCCTCGACGACACCCTTGCGGAACATCTTCTTGTCACGCGTGTAGTTTTGCGGGTTGATCCACGGCTCTCGGTCGCCCTGCTTGGGCAGGCGATCCATGACGCGCTGCATGTAGCCAGAGGAGAAATCGGTGATCCACGGCCGGGAGGGCATCGACGCGTCCGACGGTCGCAGGCGAGGCGTGCACTGCGTGCTACCGGTCTGCTCCATGTGGTTGAGCAGCCGGCAGACGTACTCGCAGATCAGGTCCGAGCGCAGCGTCCACGACGCATTGATGTAGCCGAACGACGATGCCAGGTTGGGCACGTCGGAGTAGGCGAAGCCCTTGTAGGTCCACGTCTCGGCGAAGTCCACCGGCGCACCGTCGACGTCGAAGTCCATCTCGCCGAGCGTCACCATCTGCAGCCCGGTGGCGGTGACGATGACGTCGGCGTCGACCGTCTCGCCCGACTTCAACGTGATGCCGGTCTCGGTCCAGGTATCGATTTCGTCGGTCACGACCGACGCCTTGCCGCTGCGAATGGCCTCGAACAGATCGGCGTTCGGCACCAGGCACAGCCGTTGGTCCCACGGGTTGTACGACGGCGTGAAGTGCTTGTCGACGTCGTAGTCAGGGCCGAGATGCTTGCGGGTCAGCGCCAGCAACTGCGCCTTGACCTTGGCCGGCTCCTTGCGGGTGCGCCCGTAGAAGAACTGCTGCATGGCGACGTTCTTCCACCGCGTCACCCTGTAGGCGATCGCGTCGGGCAGCAATTTGCGCAACGCGTTCGCTACGGCGTCGGTGTCCGGGCGGGCCACCACATATGTCGGCGAGCGCTGCAACATCGTGACGTGACCGGCCGTCTTGGCCAGCGCCGGCACGAGCGTCATCGCCGTCGCCCCGGAGCCGATGACGACAATGCGCTTGCCCGTCGCGTCGAAGTCCTTTGGCCAGGCCTGCGGATGCAGCACCTCGCCACGGAATCGATCCCGGCCGGCGAACTCGGGCGTGAACCCGCCGCGGTAGCTGTAGTAGCCCGAGCACATGAACAAGAAGTTGCACGTGAACGTGACCGGCTCGCCGTTCGCGGTGGCGTGCACCGTCCAACGGGACTCGTCGCTGGACCACTCCGCCTTCGACACGAGGTGGCGGAAGCGGATGTGGCGGTCGATGCCGTACTGCGTCATCGTCTCGCGCAGGTACGACAGGATCGAGGGTCCGTCGGCGATCGACTTCGCGGCGGTCCACGGCTTGAAGCTGTATCCCAAGGTGTGCATGTCGCTGTCCGAACGCACGCCCGGGTAGCGGAACAGGTCCCACGTCCCGCCGATATCGTCGCGCCCCTCCAGGATCACGTACGACCGGTTCGGCGACATCGTCTGCAGGTGGTACCCCGCCCCGATCCCCGAGATCCCGGCCCCCACCACCACGACGTCGAAGTGCGCACCAGCCATCCCGCGGACCCTACACACCCATCCCGCCCCACCTACCAGCCGTCCGCCTCAGCGGGCGACGAAGACCGGGTTGCCGCCGAGCACCGTGCGCAGCACCTGGGCTTGCAGCAGCGCTGCGGGACCTGCTGCGAACGGGTCGATGTCGAGCACAACCAGGTCGGCGGCCAGGCCGGCGCGGAGCATGCCGATGTGGCGCTCGGCGAAGCTGGCCCATGCTGCGTCGCGCGTGCCGTGCACCACCGATTCGTCGAGCGGCAGCGCGAAGTCGGGTCGGTGCGGCGGCAGCGACGCCTCGCCGGGCGAACGTCGGGTCGAGGCGATGTACATGTTGTGGAGCGGGAGGTGCGGGGCGGTCGGCGTGTCCGTACCGAACGCGAGCGTGGTGCCGGCTTCGACGAACTCCGGCCAGGCGAAGCCGCGCTCGGCACGATCGTCACCGAGCATCAACGCCCAGTTCGCGTAGATCGCCGGATCGATGTGCACCGGCTGCATCGACGCGGTGATGCCGAGCGGGGCCAGCCGGCCGACGTCGTCGGGATCGACGTACTCGAGGTGCTCGATGCGATGCCGGCGGCCGGACGTGCCGTTGGTGGCCTGCGCGCTCGCGATCGCATCGATCGCGTTGCGCACCGTCTGGTCGCCGATTGCGTGGATCGCGACCTGTAGGTCTGCCGCATCGGCAGCTGTGACGACGCGGGTCAATGACTCCACGTCCCAGATCGGATCGCAGTTCGAGCCGTCGGCGTAGGGGTTGATCAGCGCAGCTGTGCAGCCGTCGATGGTGCCGTCGGCGATGATCTTGATCCCGGCGATGCGCAGCCGTTCGCCGCGAGTGGTCTCGGCCAGGCGCTGCGCCTCGAACACCTGGGCCAGTTCGGTGTCGGCGTCACCGGTGCGATGGATCAGCCAGTGGCCGATGATGCGCACCGTCAGATCGCCCTCCTCTTCTGCGCGCCACATCGAGAGCAGCATCGGTGGATCCATCGCCATGTCGACGGCCGTGGTCACACCGGACTCGTTGTAGGCCTGCAGCGCTGCCGCGAGGTGACCATCGCGCGTCGCGTCGTCGACCCGGGCGAGCAGCGGCCACACCAGGTTGACGCTCGCGTTTTCGAGCAGGTGCCCGGTCGCTGCGCCCGTCGCCGGGTCGCGCACGATGCGTCCGCCGATCGGATCCGGAGTCTCGTCGGTGACACCCAACTCGGCGAGCGCAGCGGTGTTGACCCACGACGAGTGCAGGTCGTTGGCCTCCAGGTACACCGGCCGATCGGGGCAAACCTCGTCCAGCATCTGTCGCGTCGGCGCGCCTGCCGGGATGGCAGAGAACTGCCAGCTGATACCGAGCACCCGCGGCGCATCGGGGTGCTCGTCGGCCCAGGCGCGCACGCGCGCCTGGATCTCGTCCAGCGTCGAGGCATCGCGCAGCTGGGCTTTCAGCAACGCGTCGCCGGTCATGATCACGTGGGCGTGGGCGTCGACGAAGCCGGGGATCACCACACCACCGGTCGTGTCGATCACCTCGGCACTCGCTCCGGCGACGGCTGCCGCTGCGCCTGCGGCGCCGACGAACGAGATCGTCGCGCCGTCGACGACGACCGCTTCGGCCCACGGTTGATCGGGATCGGCGGTGAACACCCGTCCACCGGTGTACAGCTCTGTCACGCGCGCCACGGTAGATGACGCGAGATGAATCAGGCCGCGAGCACCTGCACGCCGCGAGCCGTGGCCAGCACTTCGGCCAGGCGAAGGCGGGTCGCGATCTGGCGCTCGCGCAGCAGCGAGCGACGCGAGTCGGCAGCCGAACGGCGCACGTCCTCCCAGTCGGTCGCGGTCAGAACGACCGTGTCGTGGGCGTCGTCGCGAGGCGCGATGACGACCAGTTCGGTCTCGCCGACGTGGGCGTGGCCCTGCAGGTGATGGGCGTCGTCCCACGCCAGATCGGAGGGCACCACGCCGATCAGGCTGCGCAGGTAGTCGGTGGCGATCGACCAGCCCTCGGCGTCGCTCCAACGGTGGTGGTCAGTGTGGATGTTCATGTCGATCCCCCTTCTGGTTCTCGTTGTCCTGTAGACGACAGTGCGCTCGAAATCTGACGGCGCACTGATTTCTCGCTGATTTGTACGCACGACCATGGAGACGTGGTTCGCGCTTCGGATACACCGCTGTCCTGCCCGACTGCGAGGATGGGTCGATGGCAGCGCAGGAGTTGAACGGACGGCGGATCGTGGTCACCGGGGCGTCGCGAGGACTGGGTCGTGCGTTCGCGACCGCACTCGCTGAGGCGGGAGCGCAGGTGGTCGTCAACGGCACGAACGCTGCCCTCGTCGACGAGGTCGTCGCTGCGATCACGGCCGGCGGCGGGGTGGCCGTGCCAGCGGTCGGGTCAGTGGCCGACGACGACGTCGCCGAGCACCTGGTGTCGACGTGTCGCGACGCATTCGGTGGCATCGACGCGGTGGTCAACAACGCCGGCATCGTGCGCGACCGCACGCTGGTGAACATGTCGCCGCACGAGTTCGACGAGGTCATCGCGGTCAACCTGCGTGGCACGTGGTCGGTCAGCCGCCACGCGGCGCGAGCGATGAAGGAGCAGGGCGGCGGCGGGTTGCTGCTGCAGGTCATCTCCGGATCGGCGTTCGTCGGTTCGGTCGGCCAGACCAACTACGCCGCGTCGAAGGCCGGCGTGATGGGCATGCTCTACGCGTGGGACGGCGAGCTGTCGCGCTTCGGCATTCGAACCAATGCGCTGTGGCCGGTGGCCGAGACGGACATGACCCAGGTCGTGTTCGAGGGTGCCAACCAGCGTGCCGCGGCCAAGGGCGTCGAGCCGCCGGCACCGCGCGAGATGGGCTTCGGCAAGCCGGCCGACATCGCCCCGATCGTGGTCTACCTGTGCAGCCAGCGGGCCGATCATCTACGCAGCCAGCTGTTCACGTTCAACGGCTCGAAGCTGGCCGTGTGGCAGCACCCGCGCGAGACGAACGTGCAGCGCCGCGACCGTTGGACCGTCGACGACCTCGCGACCGAGCTGCATGACTCGGCCGAGCCGGTGCACGTCCCGAAGATGTAGCGCGTTACGCCGCGGCCTTGGCCATGTTCTTGCCCGAGTTCTTCGCTTCGAGCAGGGCCTCGTCGGCGCGCTGCACGAGCACGGACGGAATGAGCGGCTGCAGCCCGAAGGCGACACCGACGCTGGCACCGACGCCGACGGTGACGTCGCCGATCCGAATCGGACGGCGGATCGCCTCGATGATCGCGTCGGCCATTTCGAGGCCGACGGAGATGTCGCCAAGCCCGGGAACGGCGATCGCGAACTCGTCGCCGCCGAGGCGACCGGTGACGGCGGTCGCACCCGCAGATTCGCGGATGCGGCTGGCGACCTCGACCAGGACGGCATCGCCGACGGAGTGACCGTGCATGTCGTTGATCGGCTTGAAGTCGTCGAGGTCGATGTACAGCAGCGCCACGGACGAACCGATCACGTCCAGCCGGCGAGAGAACTCAGCGCGGTTGAACAGCAGCGTCAGCGGGTCGTGCGATGCCGCCCAGCGCAGGTCGTTCTTCGTCCGCCCGTCCATGATCGCGAGCGCCGCGAGGCGCAGGCCGATGTGCACTGGGCGCGACGGGTACAGGACCATCTCGATCGAGTGGTATCCCCAGGCGAGCAGCGAGCCCATCACCTCCGGGCTGCTCGGCGACACGATCGGCATGATGTGCGCCGTCGTGTAGCCCAACTCGCGGGCCACCGCGCCGGCACCGCACAGGATCGGGTCGTCGAGATCGTGGATGGTCGTGACGTCGCGGATGCCGAGTCGCGCTGCGTGGCGCGCAGCCTCCACCATCGTCGAGTCGGGTGGCGGCGGGTCGGGTGACCAAGCGGTCAACACGTCGTCGTCGTGCCACCAAGCGATCGTGCTGTGCGCGGAGCCGCCGAGCATCTTGTCGACGAGGCGGGCGACGAGCGCAAGCACGTCCTCGACCGGCGCGCCGGTGCCGAGCAGTTCGATGGAGCGGCCGATGTCGCTGCGATCGTTCATCACCCGGCAGGTGATGAGGTAGCCGCGTACGTCCGGGTCCTTGGACTGGTCATGCATGACGGCGTCGACGGCCAGGTACTGGCCGGACGCGGCGAGCAACCGGATGTCGGTCGGGTCGGGCCGGAACGATGGCCGCCCACCCTCTTGGGTCGATTCGGCATTGACTCGGGCGAGCAGGTCGACGACGAGGCCGAGGTCGTCGGAGTGCACGAACTCGAGCCCGTTGCGCCCGACGATCGAATCCCACCCGAGCAGATCCTTCACCGACGGGGTGTTCCACAAGATGTCGAACTGCGCGTCGAGCAGCAGCGTGCACTGCCCCTCGGCGCGGCAGAACCCTGCAAACACACGCGCTGCTCCGTCGTCGTCGACCGCCACGATTGGTTCATCGGCACTACGGGGCTCGTACTCAAGCTCGAACTCGCGCCGTCGCTTGCTTGACGGAGACGACCCCGTCCGGACGGTGGGAGAGCGTGTCTGCCATCAGTGGAATCGCAGGCGTCGAGACGCGCATCGCGATGATTCGCGGTCGCATCTCGTCGCTGACCGGCTCCGCGGCGGACTCAAGTCTCGCGGCGTTCGCCGCCGAAACGCCCGGGCCGGCTGATCCGACCAAGGGCTTCGACCCGTTCGGTGCCGTCTACCAGGCCGCGGTGCAGCAAGCCGGCGGCGGATCGCCCGCGTCGGGCGGGTCCACTGCTCCGATGGTGAGCGGCTTCACGACGGCGTCGACGACCGGTGCCGTGCGCGTCGCCAACTCGACTCGAGTCGCGACTGCGGGGAGCGCCGGAATCGCCGGGTCGGGTCGTGGCGCGCTGAGCGGTGCCGACGTCGCTCGCCTGGCCTACAACGCCGGCTTCCGTGGCGAAGATCTCGTCAAGGTCGTCGCGATCTCCAAGCGTGAGTCGAACTGGACCCCGACCGCGTTCAACGGCAACGCGGCAACGAACGACCTCTCGTACGGCCTGATGCAGATCAACATGAAGGACTCACTCGGTCCAGCCCGCCTGAGCCAGTTCGGCATCGCCGCCAACGAAGACCTGCTCGACCCGCAGACCAACATGAACGCCGCGTTCACGCTGTACTCCCGCGGCGGCAACTCCCTCCGCGCCTGGGGAGGCTACAAAGGCATGTCCGACACCTTCAGCACCGACATTCCCGGCGCCGAAGCCGCCGTCCGTGAAGCCGGCCTCCTGTAAGCCCGCCTGCGGAGTCGTTCTGGGCCGCACATCTGCTGGATCACCTGTAGCACGAGTGCCACAGGTGGGTGCTGTGGCGTGCAACCGTCCGATCCGCCGGCACCCAGTTCGTGGCTGGACAGGAGTGCCTGGTCAGTCTGGGTGTGGATTCGCACCAGGCTGGGGCTGAGATTGGCCCAGAAGTGTGACAGAGCCGGGCACCGAGCCGGCAGCGATGGGGGCGATCGTCAGCAGAATCTCAGGGCTGGCATGGGGATCCGCTGACAATCGCTCAGAACGTTAAGCGACCTGTCGGCGGGCTTCGGTTCGCAGGGTGAGGGTGTCGATGGTTGCGGTGGCAGTGGCGCGGCGGTGGAGGCGGCGGGCGTCACGGATTGCGGGGTTGTCCTGCTCGTGCTGCAACCAGGCGACGACTGATCGGTGATCGCGCGCCGCGTGTTCGATCTGAGTGAGGACGGCATTGACTCGGCGGGCCGTCAGGGCTGAACCGTCGCTCACTCGCAGGCTGTTGCGCGGGTGACCGCAGCGGACGACCGACTCGCTGTCGAGCAACGCGCGCAGGGTCGACATGACAGTCGTTGAGACGCGCTCCGCGCTGACAGCGGCCACGCGCTGTGACGCTCGCGACAATCCGAGTGGGCGCGCGTCGATGAACAGGTCGACGTGACGTACCGCGGCGTCAAGGCAATCCCGCAGCCACTCGACATCGGCGCGCAGCTGCTCGACCGCGGCTGGGGCCGTGTCGCGGCAGTGGCGGGCGAGCAGCAGCTGGTCCTGCTGCGCGGCGAATCGGGTCTGGGCGTAGCGCTCGCAGGACTCGTCGATCATCATGACTGTGAGGTGGGCGCGCAGGCCACGGCTGTCGATGGTGACGAGATCGCCGAGCACGGGGCAGGACATGTCAGGCATGCACCCGTTCTACCCCGTTCTCAGGCAGGCCAGTCGCGCAGTGCGATCTTGGAGATCTTGCCGGTACCGCTCATCGGGAACTCGTCCACGAAGACGATGTCGCGGGGCACCTTGAAGTGGGCCAGCCGCTCGCGGGCGAAGGCGATCAACTCGTCGGCGGTGAGCGCCGCGCCCGGAACCGGCACGACGAACGCACGGGGCACCTCGCCCCAACGCTCGTCGGCGACACCGACCACGGACACCTCGCGCACGGCCGGATGCTGGCCCAGCACGGCCTCGATCTCGGGCGTGGCGATGTTCTCGCCGCCGGAGATGATCAGGTCCTTCTTGCGGTCGACCAGTCGCAGGTAGCCGTCGGGGCGGACCACGGCGAGATCGCCGGTGCGCAGCCACCCGTCGACGATCACCTGCGCAGTGGCCGCGGGAGCATGGACGTACTCACGCATGATGTGGTTCGAGCGGGCACAGATCTCACCGACGGTCGTGTCGTCCCACGGCACTTCGTGACCGGCCTCGTCGAACACGCGCACGTCGACACCAATGATCGGCAGGCCGGTCGACGCGCGTTGGTCCACGGTGGACGGCGTGCCCGGTTTCGGCACGCTGCGGGTGAGACTGGGGCCGGCCTCGGTCATGCCGTAGCCGCACAGGCACGGGCAGCCGAACGCGGCCTCGACCTCGGCCATCAGTGCGGCCCCAGGCGGCGAACCGCCGAGCAACACGTGCGTCAGCGACGACAGGTCGTAGTGGCCACGATTCGGGTGATCCAGGATCATCCGCATCATCGTCGGCACCGCGTTGAGTCTCGTGACCCGATGCCGCTCGATGAGTCGCAGTACTTCGCCCGTGTCGAACCGGGGCAACATCACGTGCTGGCCGCCGAGCATCGTCAGGTAGTGCGGCACGCCCCACCCGTTGACGTGGAAGAGCGGGATCGTGTGCAGGATGACGTCGTCGCCCGTGACCTGACTGGTCAGCGCGCTGTGCACCGCGTGCAGGTACAGCGAGCGATGAGTCAGCACCGCGCCCTTCGGCAGTCCGGTGCTACCGCTCGTGTAAAAGATCTCCGCCGGGTCGCGCTCGTCGATGTGCAGCGCAGGCAACGCGACATCGTCCTGGCGACTCAGCGCGTCGTCGAACGACGCGTCGACGGCCACCTCGCGCACTCCGTGCTGCGGGTCGGGTTGGTCGGGCCGGCGGAAGAGCACAGCCGCACGCGAGTCGTCCAGAACGTGACGCATCTCGGTCGGTGACAGGCGCACGTTGATCGGAAGCAGCACCGCGCCGGCGCGCAGGACCCCGTAGTAGGCCTCGAGCAGATCGTGCGTGTTGCCGCACAACCAAGCCACCACGTCGCCGCTGCGGATGCCGAGCTCGTGGTGCAGCAGCGCGGCATGCTGATCGCACCGCCGGCCGAACTCGGCGTAGGTGAACTCGCGATCGCCGTCGATGACACCGATGCGGTCAGCGAACAACCGGCGGGCTCGCTCGACGAAGTCGAGCGGTGTGAGCGCGATCTCCACGCGACTCAATCCTGCTTCAGTGAATGTAGCGGGACGTCGAACGGTGATCCGAACATGCGGTGCATCAAGTCGAAGCACACTTCGTTCGCGTCGATGCCGTCCTTGCTTGATGCGATGAGGCACGCGCGGGCGATGCCGAGACTCGCATTCGCGATCGCGTTGGCGCGTACCCTCGTCTCGACGGTGTCGCCCCAGGCCTGCATCAGGTAGGCGACGATCGCCTGTTCGTAGTCGCGGTCCGTTCGTGCGTCCTCGTCACGCAAGGCCGACACCTTGTCGAGCAACCGGTAGCGGATACGCCGCGTCGGCGAACCGGGGTCGAGCCCCCCGGCCATCGTGACGCACAGGTGGAGCAGGGGATTCCCGGGCGAGTGACCGTCGCCGAGGCGCGTGGTGAAGCTGGCAACGCGTTCGTCATGATCCGGAAACGCGGCTGCGGCCTTTGTTGCGAAATGCAAGAAGAACGTGCGCGCGCTGACCCCCGCCGCCACCGCGATCTCGTCCACCGTGGTCTCGTCGAAGCCCTGCTCCTGGAACAGGCGAAGCGCATGTTCGGCCAGCGTGCGGCGTGTTTCGAGGCGCTGCATCTCGCGTTGGTTCATGCGTGCTCCCTTCGCCTCTCGCGCAGTGCGGACAGTGTACGGCGACCGTCAAGAAGACCTTGACGCTGTGTCACGCGTGGGTATTAACTGCAGTCGGTGCATCGAGTGCCCGTGCTCGTGCGCTTTGGGGAGGGAACGCGTCATGGTTCATCGAGTCAGGTTCACAGCACTCGCGGTCGCTGCGGTCATGCTGGTTGCAGCGTGCAGCAGTGACGACAAGTCGTCCGACGGCACCAGTTCGCCGGCCACCGGTGCTCCTGCGTCGTCCTCGCCAGCCACCGATGGCGGCGGAACCGACACGACAGCCGCCGGTGGTGCCAGCGAGAGCGCACTCATCATCGCCCGCGGCATGGATGTGAACTCGCTCGACCCGTCGCTGGCCTACTGCGACACGTGCCAGATCTTCATGACCGCTGTCTACGAGACACTCATCGGCCTCGACACTGACAACCAGACGCTCATCCCGCGGCTGGCGACGAGCTGGGAGAGCAACGCCGAGCAGACCGAGTTCACGTTCAACCTGGACCCGAAGGCAACCTTCGCCGACGGCTCGCCGGTCACCAGCGAGGACGTCAAGTTCTCGTGGGAGCGTCTCGCCGCGCTGCAGGGATCGTCGTCGTACCTCGTCGGCAGCGTCGACACGATCGACGCCACCGATCCAGCTGTCGTGAAGGTGACGCTGAAAGAGCCGAACTCGGCGTTCCTCGCCCAGGTCAACGCGTCGTATCTGGGCATCATGAGCAAGGCGATCGCCGAGGCCAACGGGGCCACCCTGGACGTCACCACCGATACGGCGGAGCAGTGGTTCCTCGCCAACTCGGCTGGGAGCGGGCCGTACGTGCTGACGGACTACACCGAGGGCAACGAGCTCCGATTGACACGGAACGACAGCTACTGGGCCACGCCGGCCAACTTCCCCGAGGTCGTCATCAAAGAGACGCCCGACGCCGTGACACAGCGCCAGCAGTTGGAGCAGGGTGCGGTCGACATTGCGATGCAACTGTCCGCCGACGTCGCCAATGGCCTCAGCAATCCCGACGTCACCGTCGAACAAGTGCCGACGTTCAACTACGTCTATCTCGCGCTCAGCCCGGGTGCGAAGGGCGGCGAGGCACTGACGCCCGACGTGCGCAAGGCGATCCGCCTCGCGCTCGACTATACCGGCCTCATCGACGTGACAGTGGGTGGTGCCGGTCGCCCACAGGCGTCGCCGATCCCGAACGGCTTCGACGGCACGGAAGGCCTGGCCGAACCGGTGCAGGACCTGGAGACGGCCAAGCAACTGCTGGCCGACGCCGGGGTCACCGACCTCAGCCTGGATGCGACATACCCGTCGTTCAACGTCTACGGCGTCGACTTCAGCACGGCGATGCAGAAGGTGCAGAC
>JANNZY010000146.1:0-2358 GCA_031410915.1 Actinomycetes bacterium | reverse complement strand
CGAGGGATCCGAGCGTGCGCTGGGTTTGTTCTGTCGTCTCTCGGCCGGCGGGTGAGTGGCCGAAGGATCCGAGCGTGCGCTGGGTTTGTTCTGTCGTCTCTCGGCCGGCGGGTGAGTGGCCGAAGGATCCGAGCGTGTGCTGGGTTTGTCCTGCCGTCACTCAGCGGCAGGCGGCGTCAACCGACGGGCATCTTCCGCGCTGCTGCTGCGCTGAGGACGCGGCCCGGGCGGGTCGGCGCGACCAGCACGCTCAACACGTGGATCGCGACACCGCGCGGTTGCTCAGGACCTCCGACTTTGATCACCGTGTCGGTCTCGCGCAGCACGATCTCGAGGGCGAGCCCGGCCGTGCCGCCGGTCAGATCGGCAGCCTCTGTGCCGGCCGGGGCGAGGTGCAGCGCGCCCAGCGACGGCACGCGGAACAGCTGGTTCTCCACGAGCAGCAGCGGATCGTGAACCACCACGCCGGCCGGTACGACGACGATCCAGCGACGCGACAACTGATGGAAGCGCGGGCCGACGAACCACCCCCCGGTGACGGCCAGCGCGGCGAGGGCCAGGCCCACGACCCACCGCGCGTTGGCCAAGAAGACGACTGCGAACAGCGTCGCCGCGGCGAGCACGAGCCACGACACCACCGCAGGCACGAGCGACGGCATCGGTGCCTTCAGCGGGAACCGTTCCTCCGCGCCGTATGCCGACCCTTGTGCGAGTGCGATGCCGGTCTCGCCGCTGAACCAGACGAGCGTAGCCAGCCCGGACAGGGCCAGCGCGACGCCGATCTTCCAGCCCGGCGCGGAGCCGCCGATCGCTGCGGCGGCGATCGCGAACGGACCGAGGCCGGCGAGCAGGCGACCGACGGTCAGGCTGACCGTGGTGGGCACGAACGTCGCCAGCAACACGACCGCCCACGCCGTCCAGGCGACGATCGCGACGAAGATGCGACCGGCACCAGGAAGCGTCGCGGTGGTCTCGGCGAGCAGCGGCACGAACGCCAGCGGTTGCACCACCCATGCCACTTGCACGAGCCTCAGGATTCTGGTTTGCATCGGGGTCTCAGGACTCGGCATCGTTCACGCTGACGAAACATGACGGGTAGTAGAACTCCCGTCAACCTGTGTCACGATAACTGTCAACGGACGAACTCATGGAAGGAGGCGCCATGGTCCACCAGCTCGAAGGATCCCGCTCCCGCGCGCCTCACATGCCCAAGCACGTGGCGGGTGGCATGTCGATGGCCATCGGTAGTCTGCCGCACCGATCGGTCACCGACGCCGTCGCGCTGAGCCGTTCGGCCACCGACATCGTCACCATCCCCACACTGCCGCGGCGCTCACCGGCGGAGAGCATGATCGCCCAGGCTCTCGTCGGTCTGGCCGGCGTCACCGTCGGTCAGTACGGTTCGATCGCGGTCGATCCGGCCAGCATCGAATCCGGCGCGGCGGTGCGTACCGACCTGGCCCATGACGCGTTCGGTGGGTTCCGCAGCTTCCTGGCCGATGCTGCGCAGCGTCTCGTCTCGACGGTGAAGTGGCAGTTCGTCGGACCGGTCACGCTCGGTCTCTCGCTGCAACGCGCCGGAGTGCCCACCGAGGTCGCATTCGACGTCGCGATGCGTGCCGTGCGGGCCCACACCACCAATCTGCTCGACGCGGTGGCGGCGGCGATGCCCGGCTGCGAGCAGATCGTCGTGCTCGACGAGCCCGAACTCGGAGCGCTGCTCGAGCCGGGCTTCCCGCTCGCCCCCGAGGACGCTGTGGACCTGCTGTCGGGTGCGCTCGCCATCATCGAACCCGTCGCCGTCACCGGTGTGCATTGCTGTGGCCACACCGACTGGCCGTCGCTGATGTCCGCCGGCCCGTCACTGATCTCGGTCCCGGCCCGGCTGTCGCTGGTCGACAGCGCCGGCTACATCCATCGCTACCTCGAGAACGGCGGCTGGATCGCGTGGGGCGCTGTGCCGACCGACGGCCCCGTGCCGATGTCGGCCGAGCGCCCGTGGAAGCGGTTGTGCGAGCTGTGGTGCCAGCTCGTCCAGCGTGGCTGCAACCCGGCCCTGCTCCGCCAGCAGAGCTTGATCACCCCGGAGTGCGGCCTCGGTCTGCACCACAGCGGCGTGGCCGAGCGGGTGCTGCGCATCAACGCCGAGCTGTCCAATCGCGTCCGCGACCAAGCTGCGGCCACACGATTCTCGTTCGGCGCGTAACCTCCGAGCACTGTGGATCCCGCCAACGCCGAGGCGCGCATCGCCGACCTGCGCGGCACCATCGCGCATCACAACCACCTCTACAACGATCTCGACACGCCCGAGATCAGCGACGCCGACTACGACCTGTTGATGCGCGAACTGCGTGCGCT
>JANNZY010000145.1:0-27672 GCA_031410915.1 Actinomycetes bacterium | reverse complement strand
GTAGCGATCGCGCATCGCGACCGCCCAGATGCGCCGGGCGACCCGCCCCAACACGGTGTATTCGGGGTCCATGCCGTTGGAGAAGAAGAAGCTCAGGTTCGGCGCGAAGTCGTCGATGCTCATGCCGCGCGCGAGGTAGGCCTCGACGTAGGTGAACCCGTTGGACAGGGTGAACGCGAGCTGTGAGATCGGGTTCGCGCCGGCTTCGGCGATGTGGTAACCGGAGATGGACACCGAGTAGAAGTTGCGGACCTCGTGCTCCACGAACCACTGCGCGATGTCGGCCATCACGCCGAGCGAGAACTCGGTCGAGAAGATGCACGTGTTCTGGCCCTGGTCCTCTTTGAGGATGTCGGCCTGCACCGTGCCACGCACCGTGCTCAGCGTGCGGGCCCGGATCGTCGCGGCTTCGTCGTCGGTCGGCGCACGACCGTTTGTCGCCTCGAAGACGTCGATCTGCTGATCGATCGCGGTGTTCATGAACATCGCCAAGAGCGTCGGCGCGGGACCGTTGATGGTCATCGACACCGACGTCGTCGGATCGCACAGGTCGAACCCGCCGTAGAGCACCTTCATGTCGTCGAGCGTCGCGATCGACACGCCGGAGTTGCCGACCTTGCCGTAGATGTCGGGCCGCTCGCCGGGATCGAACCCGTACAGCGTGACCGAGTCGAACGCGGTGGAGAGGCGTGTCGCCGGCTGACCTTCGGACAGCATCTGGAAGCGACGGTTGGTGCGTGCCGGGCCACCCTCGCCGGCGAACATGCGCGCCGGGTCCTCGCCCTCGCGCTTGAACGGGAACACACCCGCCGTGTACGGGAAGAAGCCGGGCAGGTTCTCACCGCGCAGCCAACGCACGAGCGAGCCGTGGTCGTCGAAGCGTGGCACGGACAGCTTCGGGATCAACGTTCCCGACAGTGACTCGCGCACCGGGCGGTCGGCGGCGGTCAAGGCCGCACGCCGGGCCGGCCACTCGTCGAGCAGAGTGAGGACATCGCGATCCAATTGCGCCGCGGTCGAATCACGCAACCGGGCAACGTCGGCGGCGACGAGGCTCTGCGCCTCGAGCAAATCGGCGGTCACCGACAGGTGCTGGCGCTGCGCGGCAAGTTCGGCCTGCGACGCCGTGCGGGCGTGGTAGCCGCGAACTGTCTCGCAGATCTCGGCCAGGTAGCGCTGCCGTGACGCGGGCACGATCACGCCGACATGGGTCGACGTCTTCGTCCCCACCGCGCCGAGCGTGCCGTCATGCGACGGCAGGCCGCGCTCGCGCAGCAGAGTGCGCAGGTGTTGGTACAGCGCGGTCACGCCGTCGTCGTTGAAGCGCGACGCGACCGTGCCGAACACGGGCAGCTCGCTGATGTCCACGCTGAACTGCTCGCGGTTGCGGGCGAACTGGCGGCGTACGTCGCGCAACGCGTCGTCGGCGCCGCGGCGCTCGAACTTGTTGATCACCACGACCTCGGCGAAGTCGAGCATGTCGATCTTCTCCAGCTGCGACGAGGCACCGAACTCCGGTGTCATCACGTACATCGGCACGTCGACGTGGGGCACGATCGCGGCGTCGCCCTGGCCGATGCCCGGTGTCTCGATCACGACGAGATCGGCACCCCATGCCTTCGCTGCGGCGATGACGCCGTCGAGACAGGTGGGCACTTCGCTCCCGCCGGAACGTGTTGCGAGCGAGCGGAAGAAGATCGTCGACGTGTCGATCGCATTCATCCGAATCCGGTCGCCCAGCAGCGCGCCACCGCCTCGACGGCGGGTCGGGTCGGTCGCGACCACGGCAATCTTCAGCTTGTCGGCCTGATCGAGCCGGAAACGGCGCAGCAGTTCGTCTGTCAGCGACGACTTGCCCGATCCGCCCGTACCCGTGATGCCGAGGACCGGCACGGTGCGACGCGACGCCGCGTCGTTGATCGCGGCCACCAGGTCAGCCGGCGCGTCATCGTCTTCGAGCGCGGTGATGGCCTGCGCGAGCGCCCGTTCGGAACCGGCGACCAGATCGTGAGGATCCACCGTGCGTGACGCGGACAGCGAGCGATCGCACGCTTCGATCATCGAGTTGACCATTTGTGGCAGGCCCATCCGTTGCCCGTCGTGGGGCGAGAAGATGTGCGCCACGCCCCGGCTGTGCAGCTCGGCGATCTCTTCCGGCACGATCACGCCGCCGCCGCCGCCGTAGACCTTGATGTGGCCGATGCCCTCGTTGCGCAGGCGCTCGAGCAGGTACGTGAAGTACTCCATGTGCCCGCCCTGGTACGAGCTGATCGCGATGCCGTGCACGTCCTCTTGCAGCGCAGCGCGCACGATGTCGTCGACCGACCGGTTGTGACCCAGATGGATCACCTCGGCCCCCTGCGCCTGCAGGATGCGGCGCATGATGTTGATCGACGCGTCGTGCCCGTCGAAGAGGCTCGCCGCGGTCACGAACCGCACGGGGTGGACAGGCTTGTACAGATCGGCCACTGGCATGTCCCAACAATACTTTGATGTCCAACTAATTGGAAGCCGGAGCGTGGAAAGTCACCAGTAGGATCGCGACGTGCGCCCGCCAAAACCGCTCGGCTTCGACCCCATCGCGGAGGCCCGCAAGAACTGGGACAACAACGGCTGGCAGGACTCGTCGCTCGGCATGGCGATGGTGACGTCAGTGATGCGTGCGCAACAGATCCTGCTCGCCCGCGTGCATGACACGTTGAAGCCGTTCGATCTCACGTTCGCGCAGTTCGAGGCGCTTCGGCTGCTGGCGTTCAGCCGCGCCGGAAGGTTGCCGCTCGGCAAGATCGGCTCGCGCCTGCAGGTGCATCCGGCCAGCGTCACCAATGTCATCGATCGGCTGGAGAGCAAGGGCCTCGTGCTACGGCTTCAGCACCCCATCGACATGCGCACGACGCTCGCCGCGATCACCCGCTCGGGCCGCGTGGTCACGAAGAAGGCCACGGAGGCGCTCAACGCGCTGGTCTTCCGCAACTCCGGGCTCGACGACGACCGGCTCGAATCGCTGGTCGAGGTCGTGACCGAACTGCGTCGGTCGGCCGGAGATTTCACCGCCTGAGCAACGAACTATGGTTCGGCCATGACGACTGCCAGCTCACCGATCCTGCCCGGCCGGTTGGGCACGCCCGACATGGCGATGCTCGACGATCCTCGTGCCGATCCGCGAATGCTCGCGGTGCTCGCCCCGCTCGGCCTGGCCAATCATGCGCCACCGTCGGACGTCACGATCGACTCCTCGATGGAGGAGGTGCTCGAGTTCTGCATGACTGCGGAGTCGGGCTACGAGATGCTGTTCGGGATGCTCGCCGCGGACATGTCGCCGGTGGAGGGTGTGACGCGCAGCGTCGAGATCATCCGCGGCATGGACGGCAACGACATCACGCTCTACATCCACCGGCCGGATGCGACCAGCGGCCCGCTGCCCTGCGTCCTGCACCTCCACGGTGGCGGCATGGTGCTGCTGGAAGCGGCCGGTGCCGGCTACAACTACTGGCGCGACGACCTCGCCGCGACCGGGATGGTCGTCGTCGGTGTCGAGTTCCGCAACGGTGGTGGCAAACACGGCCCGTACCCGTTTCCGGCAGGACTCAACGACTGCACGTCAGCGCTGCAGTGGGTGGCCGACAACAAGGCCGCGCTGGGCGTCGACAAGGTGATCGTGTCCGGCGAGTCCGGTGGTGGCAACCTCACACTGGCCACAACGTTGCGTGCCAAGCGCGACGGCAACGTCGACCAGATCGACGGTGTCTACGCGCAGTGCCCGTACATCTCCAACGCCTACGCCGTGAAGCGCCCCGAGCTCGCGTCGCTCTACGAGAACGACGACTACTTCCTGAGCTGCGAGATGATGGGCGTGCTCGCCAAGATCTACGACCCCGATGGAACCAACGCCACGAACCCGTTGGCGTGGCCGTACCACGCCACGGTGGACGACCTCTCCGGTCTGCCCCCGCACGTCATCTCCGTCAACCAACTCGACCCGTTGCGCGATGAAGGGCTGGCCTACTTCCGCAAGCTCGTCGACGCCGGCGTGCGCGCCGTGAGTCGCACCGTGAACGGCACGTGCCACGCCGGTGACTGCATGCTGCGCGGCGCGCTGGCCGACGTCTACATGGCCACCATCCGCGACATCAAAGGCTTTGCCGGCTCGCTCTGAGGCGAGCAGTCAGATGATGTTGATCGCGTCCAGGGTCTGGGCCCCGGCGGGGACGGGCATCGCCACGTTCTTGTCGCGCCAGTCGGCGCGCTTGGTGGCCCACGACACGAAGTCGTGGGCCGTGGTGGTGGCCGTCGGCAGCAGCGGATCGCCGCCGGCGACGACCTCCCAGAGTCCGCCGTCGTCGGCACCGGGCCGCACGGCGTAGGAACCGTGCGAGCCGTCGAACGCCAGGTTCACGCCCTGCGTGCACGATGCCAGCGCGTCGGCGCACATCTGCGGCAGACCGGCCAGCATCCATTCCAGTGTCGCGTCCAGCGCTGCCTCGTCACGCGGCAACTCGGCAGCACGTGGGATGGCCGCGCCGATGTCGTGGCGCAAGTGGCAGTAGTGGTCGAACACGATCGCATTGCCGAGGATGTGCAATGGGTGGCTGCCGAGGTTGCCGAGCGGAGCGACCACCTCGGACATCGGCGCTTCCTGCAGCGCGCCAAGCGCGCCGATTCCCTTCGCGGCCCACTCGCGATATTCGTCCAGTACCTGGGCGACCGACCAGTCGCGGCGGGCCTGGACGGGCACCTCGGCATTGGCCTCGGCGTCGTGGTCCGAGCCGCCGTCGATGCTGGCCGGGTCGGCGATCACATGGAACGTGGAGGCCATGTGCTGGGCCACGTCCTGCACCCGCCAGCCCGTGCAGCCACTGGCGGCCTGCCATTCGTCGGCTGTGAGCGAGTCGAACAGATCCAGCGCGCGCTGGTGCTCGGCGCGCAACGCGTCGATCGCTGCCGCGGTCATCGCCGCACGACGGGCGGGGTGACCGGGGCTCCCGACAGGTATTCGTCGAGCAGCGTGTGGAACTGCTGTCCGCCCCCCTCGTTGCGACCGAACATCACATGTTGCTTGGCCCCCGTCGCGAGCGCCCGTTGCAGGCGGAGACCCGTGTAGTAGTCCTCGTCGCGTACGACCATTTCCAGGAAGTCCGCGCGGCCCATCGCCTCGACGCGGCGGTCGTCGTCGGGTTCGACCGACACGTAGTAGTTCTGGATCGTGGTGGACGTGCCCGGCGTGCGACCCGGGAACAGTTGGCTGATCAGTCCGCCGCCGTTGCCGCCGGCAAAGGAGACGTGCGGGAAGATCGTCCACACGCCGCCACACATCCGGTCCAGATCCCACTCGTCCTCGGGTACGCCCTGCATCGCGAGCATGCCCGGATCCGGCGACATCATCCGCTGGTGCGGACCCCACGAGTAGTAGATCGGCTTGTTGCTGATGTCGGGCCCGAAGCTGTTCCGGTGCAGGAAGGGTAGATGGTAGAAGTCGAGGTAGCCGTCGTAGGCGATCTTCCAGTTCGGGCCCTCCACCTCGCGCTGCGAGATGAGGTGCCAGTCGCCGAAGCCGAAGAAGTCGAGCACCGTGTCGTAGCCGTGCAGGTGCTCGTCGATGTTCATCGGCGTGCCCGGTGTGAGCACGACGAAGATCAGCCCGGCCCGCTCGGCGACCGGCAAGGGAGTCAGCCCGAGGCACGACGTGTCGATGTCGCCGAAGAACTCGCGATCGGTGACACCGACGAGGTCGCCCTTTGTGTCATACGTCCAGTTGTGGTACGGGCACGCGAACCGGCGTGCTGACCCAAGGCCGTCGGGTACCACGATCGCGCCACGGTGACTGCACGAATTGACGAACGCGCGCACCTCGCCGCCTTCGCCGCGCACCAGCAGCACGGGCACATCCATGACCGTCATCGCCTTGTACGAGTTGGGTCCGCGCAGCTCCCCGCCGAGCGCGAGCATCAACGGGAGACGCTTGAAAAGCGCGACCTCTCGCTCCCATCGCTCGGGGTCGAGGTAGTTCTGCGCCGGAACGAGCATGATGCCGTCGGCCTGCCCCGGCGTGTTTCCGGCGAGCACATGAGCCAGGTTGTCGCGGGCCATCTCGATCATCTGGCGGCGGTTCTCGGGCGTCTCGACAGATGCGAGCGAACGCTCGATCGGCCCGGGCGGTGAGGTGGGTGACTTTCTCGGCTGAGGGCGCATGTTCACATAGTAATTGATCCAGTGATTACTTTTCTTGCCGAAGCGGTTGACTTCGTGGACGAATCCGACTTGGATCGGTGACGCTGATGGAGGACACACCTCGCACGTTGGGGGACGTGACGGCCGAATGGCTGAGCAGTGCCCTTGGAACGACAGTCGCCGACCTGCGACTGCAACCCATCGCGGCCGGTGAAGGTTTCATGGGTCAACTCGCCCGGGCCACGTTCGAGTCGCCGGACCGCCGCCGAACGGTCATCGTGAAACTGCCGACGGACGATCCCGGCGGCCAGTTCGTCGGCCAGATGATGCGGGTCTGGGAGCGCGAGCACTGCTTCTACCGCGACGTCGCGCCGCACCTGAACATCCGGGTCCCGAACGCGTTCGTGAACGTCGCCGAGCCACCGTGTCTGGTGCTGGAAGACCTCGCGCCGCTCGTGGCCGGTGACCACGTCGCGGGCGCGACGCTGGATCAGGCCGAGCGCGCCATCGACGTGCTCGCCCGCCACCACGCGCACTGGTTCGAGCACCCGATGCTGGCTGACTTCGACTGGATGCCCGGTCTCGACGATCCGTCGATGCAGACCCTCGCGCCGACGTTCGAGATCGGCTGGCCGGCGTTCCTCGAACGTTACGAGTCCGAGTTGCCGACCCGCTGCCTGCGCTGGTGCGAGCGATTCGTCGAGGGCATCCCGACCTGGATCGCCACGCACTACGAGGATCCGATCACCATCACGCACGGCGACTTCCGGCTCGACAACATCTTCTTCGGTCCCGGCGAGGTCGCGCTGATCGACTGGCAGATGGCGATGCGCGCGCCGGGGCAGGCCGACCTCGTCTACTTCTGTGCCAACAACCTCAGCCCGCAGATGCGCCGCACGCACGAGGACGCCCTGATCCGCCGTTACGTCGACGGAGTTCATGCCGGGGGAGTGCCGCCCACGGCCGTCACGCTCGAAGGTGTGCGACAGGGCTATCTCGAGGGACTCGTGTTCTACGCGATGACGTTCGGCGCCAGCCTGCTGACGATCAACCCGGCCAACGAGCGGGGTGCCGCGCTGTTCGACGCGCTGGTGCGCCGTACATTCGCCGCCGTCGACGATCTCGATGCTGGCCTCGCACTGGGGCTCGGGTCGTCGTGACGTCACTCGCCGCGCCCTAACTTACTAGGGGTAGATTCCGCTCCGAGAACGTGCTACAACGAGGGACGTGCCCGAAACCCACGATTCCGACAGCGACTACGAGGATCTCACCGAGTGCAGCCTCAGCGCCGAGCTCGAGCAGCAACTGGTCACCACACAGCGCGAGTGCGTCTTCATGTGGACGAACAAGGCCGGCGAGGCGTTCGGCGTCGTGATGTCGTACCTGCCCAAGGACGGCAAACTGTGGCTCACGGCAGCCGAGCGACGCCAACGCATCTCGGCCATCCGGCGCTTCCCGCGAGCGTCAGTGTGCATCAACTCGACAGGCACCAAGTTGGGCGGTGGCCGAACGATCACCTACAAGGGCGCGTGCACGGTGCACGACACTCGCGAGGTCAAGGACTGGTTCTACCCGGAGTTCGCCAACTACCTGCGGCCCGACAGCCCCGACGCCGCCGCAACGTTCCAGCAGTTCCTG
Source organism: Actinomycetes bacterium (assembly GCA_031410915.1). GTDB lineage: Bacteria > Actinomycetota > Acidimicrobiia > Acidimicrobiales > Ilumatobacteraceae > WLMZ01. Next base: position 19,866 of record JANNZY010000145.1, on the reverse strand, counting down.
GACTCGCCGCACCGCGTCGTGATCGAGTTCGTTCCCGACTACTCGCTCAGCTTCGATTCGAAGTTGATGTGGGCACGGTCGCCGGGCGTCATGTCCTGACGGCTCAGAGGCCGAGGACCGGATCGAAAGCCGCGGACGCGATCTGGTCGCTGATGGTCGACACGTCGCCGGGACGAGCCAGGAAGTAGCCCTGCCCGAGCGATACGCCGAGCCCGCGCAGCACCGACAGCTCCGCCCCGGTCTCGATGCCCTCGGCCACGATCAGCGCACCGATCTCGTTCGCGAACGCGAGCAGGCACGAGGCCAGCGCGCGACGCACGGGATCGGCATCGATGTCGTGGGTCAGCGCCATGTCGAGCTTGATCACCTCGGGGTGGATGTCGAGGATCTGCTGCAGTCCGGCGAACCCGGCTCCTGTGTCGTCGACGGCCACGCGGACCCCGGCGGCACGCATCTGGTCCAGCGCGGCGATGAGTCGCTTCGGGTCGGAGATGCGGGTGTGTTCGGTGATCTCGACCATGATCCGGGGCGTGTCGCCGGAAGTCACGATCTCCACCATCTCGGCGTCGGCCGCCGCTTCCGGCGACATGTTGACCGACATGAACATCGTGTCGGGCAACGCAGGCAGATGGGCGAGCGCAGTGCGCACCGCGTGCATCTCGAGCTGCGTGCCGAGCCCGATCGACGACGCTTCGTCGAACCACACGTCCGGGGGCCGGATCGGCTCGGCAGCGAAGCGACTCAGTGCCTCGACGCCGACGACCGCACCTGTGCGCAGCTCGACGATCGGTTGGAAGACACTGGTCAGGTTGCCCGGCTCGAACGCTTCGCGAACGCGAGCCTCGCGCTCGCGGTGGAGCACGTTGCGCTGCTCCTCGTCTGCGTCGCGGGCCATCAGCTGTCCGGCGAGTTCGGCGTTGTGGCGACGCAGGCCGCAATACAGGGCGCGTGTCTCCAAGAGGTTGGCGACGCGCAGCATCACCTCGCTCGGACTCAGCGGCTTGGTGATGAAGTCCTTCGCCCCGATCGACAGCGCCCGCTCGCGGGCCTCGTGCGACGAATCCGCGGTCAGCATCACGACCGGCACGAAATCGTCGCCGGTGATGCGCTGCCCGAGGGCATTGATGACCCCGAAGCCGTCGAGATGGGGCATGTGCAGATCCAGCAGGACCAGGTCCGGGCGCACACGGTCGAACGTGTCGACGGCATCGCGCGGGTCCGTGACGCCATGCACCTCGCTGACGCCGAGCGTCTCCAGGATGCGTGTGAGCAGCATGACGTTGGCCTCATGGTCGTCGATGACCAGGACCGATGCGTCCTTCCACAGTGCTGATGAGCGATGTCCGCCCCGCTTCACAACAATTCGCCCTCCAAGTGCGATCAGTAGGGTAGAGGGGAAAGACCGTTGACGGTCAACCGCACAACGCGACGACGTCACAACCTGCTGCGGTTTTCTTGGACAAATCCTGAGAAATGACTTTCCGCTTTGATGCGCGTTGGTTCGTCGGTCGGACCGTTCGGGAACGATGACCATCATGGCCGACACCAGGGCGTGCGCTTGTGGCGCGCTTGCGACGGAGCGTTGCTTCGATTGCCGCACGGTGTACTGCCCGCGCCACGGATCGTCGAACGGCGATTTCATCCTGCCGACGCTGCAGACCGACCTGCTCGGATTGATCGTGCACTGGAAGGGTCCGCTGACCACCTCCGACGGTGCGCACCGCTGCGTCAACTGCCTCGCCCGCCACGCGCATCGGCTCTACTCCGAGGGTGCGGCTCGCGCCGCAGCAGCGCTGCCGCCGTTGCCGCAGAACCGCCTGCTGCAGTGCTGCGTGATGGCCGCCGGCGGGTTCGCGCTCGTCGACCAGCGCATCGACCGGACGATACCGACGTTCGTACGGTTCGTGCATCGTCTGTTCCGCTCCAACAAGATCCCGTTCAACGGATCGATGATCACCGCGCAGAAAGGGCTCGTGCGTACCAAGGATCGGCCCCGCGAGGCGTGGAGCCTGCGCTGGGACGGCGGCATGCTGCACATCTTCGAGGACGGCACGTGGCACGTCGACGCGTTCTTGCAGCTGACCCAGGTTCCCGATGAGACGTTCGCCGATGTCGCGATCTTGGCCGGCTACTTCACCCGCGGCTGAGCCAGCGCGTCGAGTGCACGTTGCAGAAACGGTTCCTGGGAAGCGAGGAGCTTGCGCGACGCCGTGGCGAGATCGAAGAACTCGGCGCGGTCGACCTCCGGGAACCGTTGCGTCCGCCCCGATCGCGGCGGCCATTCGATCTCGAACTCGTTGCTCACGATCGTCGTTGTGTCGATCTCGCCGGCCACGCACCATGCACGCACCACCTTGCCTGCCTTCTGCCGGATCTCGCCGATCGCCACGCGCGGGCCCGCCGGGCACGGTGAACCCAACTCCTCGACGAACTCTCGTTCCGCGGTGGCGAGCGCGTCGCCGTCCGTGCCGTACTCGCCCTTCGGGATCGACCACGCACCGTCGTCCTTGCGCGCCCAGAACGGTCCGCCGGGATGCACCAGCAAGAACTCGGGATCGACGGGAAAGTGTCGCACGAGCACGATGCGGCACTGAGCTGTGGCATGGCTCAGCGTGTGGTGGCGGCGAAGGTGGACGACTGTCCGCTGCCCTCGGCGCTCATGCCGAGGTAGCCGCCGTCGACGGCGAGCTCGGTTGCAGTGATGAAGCTCGCCGCGGGGGAGAGCAAGAACCAGATCGCGGCGGCAACCTCGTCGGGCTCACCGAGCCGACCGAGCATGTGGAACGCGCCCCATGCCGGTTCATGCGCGCTGCGATCGCCACCGGCGGCGCGAGCGACCTCGGGGGTCCAGATCCAGCCCGGACTGACGACGTTGACCCGAATGCCGCGCGGCGCGAGGTCGAGCGCCTGGCAACGGGTGAGGCCGACGATGGCCGCCTTCGAGCTGTTGTACGTCCAACGGTCCGGCTGCGCGACGTGGGCCGAGACACTGCTGACGTTGACGACGGAACTGCCCGGCGCCATGTGTCGGACCGACTGCGCCGTCATGCGGGCCGATCCAGCGACGTTGACGCCGAGGCTGCGATCCCAGTCGTTACGTTGCGCGTCGAGCCCCGACGCGTTGAAGCTGGCTGCGCAGTTGACGAGGTGGTCGATGCGACCGAAGTGCTGGGCGACTTCGGCGACAGCGGCGTCGATCTCGTCCCACACGCCGAGGTCGGCCTTGATCGCGAGGCTGCCGAGGCCCGGCTTCGGGTCGAGGTCGACGATCGCGACGGCACACCCCGCGGCGATGAGCGCGGCGACGGTGGCCGCGCCGATGCCCGACGCCCCTCCGGTCACGATGGCCACCGGCTGCTGTGCGTTGGCTGCCGCCGTCATGCGACCACACCACCGGCGAAGCGGTCGAGGTTACCGGGGTCGTACAACGGCACGACGAGGTCGGCACGTCGGCGAACGCGCTCATAGGCAGAGAGCGCCTCGTACATGTTCTCGTTGATGCCGATCGGGTGGTTGGACTGCACGTTGTCGAGATAGAACATCGCGTCGCTGGCCATCATCACGCCGGCGTCGGTGTCGCACTCGACGCAGACACTGGAGCGGTGATGCGTGCCCGCCCACCACGTGCGCAGTCCGGGAGCGATCTCGTGCTCGTCGTCGAGCAGGTGCACACGCGGCCACGCCGGGCCGACCAGGTACTGCAGGATGTGTGGCGGCAGGCTGGAATCGCGATCGTCGTGGGGATGGCTGTGGGTGGTGTGGAAGTGGACCCAGCCGCGACGCGAGATCCAGATGCGCGCGTTCGGGAAGCGGTCGACGTTGGACACGGTGTAGAGCTGCAGCGGGGTGAGGATGATGTCGGTGACGTCGCCGGCACCCACCCCGCGCTCGGCGAGGGAGTCGAGGATGAACTCTCCCGGCCCGCGGCGTAGCGCCGCCCGTTCGCCGAGGAACGACGCCCACTGCTGGTTCATCGCGGTCAAGTCTTCGGCCGGGCCAGTGTTGACGAGGACGACGCGCGATTCGTTGCGGATCAGCAACGCCTGGAACAGCAGTTCGTACCATTGGTCGAAGTCGCGCATCCAGTACAACTCCGGGCCGGGGATGTCGCCGCGCCCCATCGGCAGGATCTCGACTCGGAAGGTGTCAGCCACGGCCGCTCCCGCGCGTGCTGCCGCTGCGGTGCAGTGCGAGCGCCGCGTCCAGTTCACCCCGTGCTTGCGACATGTGCTCGGTCATCATCGCCGCGGCTTGTTCGGGCTCGTGTTCGGCGATCTGGTCGAGGACCGTCGTGTGCCACTCGACGGCTCGGGCCATCGCGCCGGGCACGTCGACCGACGCGACGCGCAACTCACGCCCGAGCGAGGTGATTGCCTCGTACACCGCGACCAGCAGTGGGTTCTGCGACGCCACGGCGATCTGTTGGTGGAAGGCCAGGTCGTGCTCGGCGAACGACTGCGCGTCGTCGTCGTCGGTGGCGTCTTGCTGGCGGCGCAGCGTGCGGCGCAGGCCACGCAGATCGTCGTCGGTGGCGCGGTCCGCGGCCAGCCGGGCGATCAGCGGTTCGAGGAACTCACGCAGTTCGAACAGGTAGTGGAAGCGATCGTCGCCGAGGCGGAAGGCCAAGAACTCTGGATCCAGCATCTGCCAGTTCTCGCGAGGTGCGACCTCGGTGCCACGGCCCTGCTGCGACGTGATCATGCCCTTGCCGGCCAGTGTCTGCATCCCGTCGCGGACGGCGCTGCGACTCATGCCGTACTGCTCGCACAGCTCCACCTCGGTCGGGATCCGTGAGCCTGGCTGCAGGTCGCCCGAGGCCAGGCGACGCAGGGTGTCACGGACCAAGACGGTGGATCGCTTCTCACCTCCGGTTCGGACGGGGTCTGGTTCCCCGCTCTGGTTTGGTGTCTTCCCTGTGCCAGTACGTGCCATGTGGCTCACCGTAACCGATCTTCCCGAAAGAGTCTGCATATGAGCGCGTCCGAGTCGACAGACGCAGGTTGACAAAACATGTGATGTTTCAATAGATTGATCATACGTCAGGCGACAGGGGAGTTTGAAACATGGAAGCACTGATCTACCGCGAGCACGGGGTGCTCGCGGTCGGCGAGTCGGCCGAACCGTTGGTCACGCCCGGCACCGAACTGGTGCACGTTCGCGCCGTCGGCATCTGCGGGTCCGAGCTGGAGAGCTTCGCGAGCCGCAGTCCGGTGCGTGTGCCGCCACTGATCATGGGCCACGAGATCGCAGGCATTCGCGACAGCGACGGTGCGGCCGTCGCCATCAACCCGATCATCTCCTGTGGTGAGTGCGACCTGTGCAGTCGCGGGCGGCGCAACCTGTGTCGCCAACGCTCCATCGTCGGCATCCACTGCGCGGGTGGGTACGCCGAGCGCATAGTGGTGCCCGCAGCGTGCGCGCGACCCTTGCCCGATGGTCTCAGCTTCGTCCAGGGCGCGTTCGTCGAGCCGCTCGGCAATGCGGTCCACGCGCTGCGCCTCGCACTGCAACACGACCCGATGCCGCGCCGCGTCGGCATCATCGGTGCCGGCGCGCTCGGTGTGGCGTGCGTCGTCGCCGCGGTGGATCGCGGCATCGCCGAACTGATGGTGGCCGACCCGTCCGCCGAACGCCGGTGCACAGCCATGGCGGCCGGTGCCGGTGCTGTCGCCACCCGCCTGGAGGGTGAGTTCGATGCGATCATCGACGCGGTGGGTGCCGCCCCGACCCGAGCGGACAGCGTCGACCTGCTTCGTCCCGGTGGCGTCGCGGTGTGGATCGGGCTGCACGGGCCCGACGCGGGCTTCGACTCGTTCGATCTTGTTCGTCAGGGCAAGTCGGTGGTCGGGTCGTTCTGCTACGAGAACCGCGACTTCGACGACGCCCGCATGCTCGCCGGGAAGATGTCGCTCGCCTGGTTCGATCAGGTGCCGCTGGCACGTGGCGCCGAAGCGTTCAGGCGACTGCTCGGTGGTCCGGCTCCGCACATCAAGACGGTCTTGGTGAACTCGTGAGCCGCCTCGCGGTCATCACCGACCTCGATCTCGGTGGGGACACCGTCGAGCGATCCATCCTCGAGCCGTTGGGCTTCCAGGTCGCCCGCTACGAATGCCGCACCGAAGACGACGTCATTGCGTGCGCACAGGGCGCCGACGCGCTGATGGTGCAATGGGCACCGGTCACCGATCGGGTCCTGGCTCAACTGCCGTCGTGTCGGGTCATCAGCCGCTACGGCATCGGTGTCGACATGATCGACATCGACGCCGCAGCCCGCCACGGTGTTGCCGTTCACAACGTGCCCGACTACTGCATCGAGGAAGTCGCCACGCACTCCGTTGCGATGTTCCTGGCGCTCAACCGTCAGATCGTTGCCTTGGACCGCCAGGTCGTGGGTGGGGGATGGGCGCCACGCCAGGTCGCGCCGCCGCGGCGGCTGAGCGAGATGACCGTCGGCGTCGTCGGGCTCGGGCGCATCGGCGCACGCGTCGCTGCGGCGCTGGTCGGCGTCGGCTGCGGGCGGGTCATCGGATTCGATCCGGTCAGCGTGCCGGCCGGCGTCGAGTCCGTCAGGCTGGACCGACTCCTGCGCGACTCCGACGCAGTGCTCTTGCACTGTCCACTCATTCCTTCCACTCGGCACATGATCGGCCCCGACACACTGGCGCGCATGCGGCCGGGCGCGCTCATCGTCAACGTGTCGCGTGGCGGCCTCATCGACGAGGACGCGCTGGCCCAGGCGTTGCAGTCGGGCCGAATCGGCGGTGCCGCGCTGGACGTCTTCTCGGCCGAGCCGCTGCCCGCGAACGCAGCGTTGCGCGCCGCTCCGAATGTGATCGCGACGCCGCACGCCGCCTGGTACTCCGGCCACGCGCTGCCCGAGCTGCAACTGCTCGCGGCGCGCAACGTCGCCCGCCACTTCTACCCGGAGGACTCGCCGTGAACAGGCACTTCGCGATTCGGGTCTTCGGTCCGTTGCGGCTGACCGACGGCTCGGGCGGCGATCTCACTGTTCCGATCGGCCGCCAGCGCGCCGTGCTGGAGCGGTTGCTGCTCGGCCCGAACCAAGACGTTGACGTGCAAGACATGCGCGCCTGGTGCTGGCCGCGGGGCCAACCCGAGCGGGCGGCCACGGCGTTGCAGCTGACCGTCGGTCGATTGCGCACGGTGCTGGAACAGGTCGATGGCGTAGAACTGCACGCGGACGAGCAGACCTGCAGGCTCGAGATCTGCCCGAACCAGATGGATCTGCTCACCTTCGAGCGCCTCGCGGCGCACGGTGCGGGCGACGAAGCGCTCGGATTGCTGGCAGCCGGAGTCCCGTTCGCCGACTTCGCCGACAACGAGGCCACCCGCGCGGCACGACGCCAGATCGGCGCGACGCGTCTCCGGCTCGCCATTCCGGCCGCCGTTGCGCCGATCCTGTACGTCATCGTCGCCCCCGACGAAGTGGCGGCGCTTGTCGCCCAACTCGGCCTCGGCGCGGACACCCAGCGAGCCGGTGACGACGTGCTCCACGGCCTGCGCGGCGGGCCGGACGAGGCAGATGATCCAGAGCGCCCCGCGCCGGCCACGACCGGGTCGAGCTTCGGTCTGTCCGAACGCGAAGCAACGATCTCGACGATGCTCTGCAGCCACATGACCCTGCGCGAGATCTCACGCCAGCTCTTCATCTCGATCAACACGACCAAGAGCCACACCCGATCCATCTACCGCAAGCTCGGCGTGTCCTCGCGCTCGGAGGCGGCCGAACTGCTCGCGCCAACGTCGCGTCGGGGACGCAACAACTCCGTGCGGCGCGTGTCCTGACCAGACGCCGGCTGGTCCCGCTCGAACTGACACGAGGTGCCGTCGCCACCCTCCGACGCACGGCGGCATCGTTGACATCGGAGGAAGGCGACGGCGTGTGACCCCTCGCCGAGCCAGCCCTCCAAGGATCGGAGGAGGACGGCCAACTCAGCGAGCCGTGCCGCGGAATGATCGAGTATTCCGCTGCTGGTGTGCCACGGGGAACATGGTTGCTCGGTGCCGGGTGAGGCCGCATCACCCGCGGGGGGTGATTGTTCGGGCGACGGTAATGTGGCCGCACTCGTGAACATCGACCCCGCCCTGGCCCCGTCGCTCGCCGACCTGGACGTGCCCCTCGGTCACCCGATGCGGCCGTTGTGGCGCGGACGCCTCCACGCGATGGCCCTCTACGTGGCCGTGCCCGCCACGGCTGCGCTGTTCTTCAGCGCGCGCAACGGACGGGCCCGCTTCGGTGTCGGAGTCTACGCATTCGGGTTGTTGTCGATGTTCGCGGTGTCAGCCACGTATCACCGCTGGGTGCACACCAAACGTGCTCGCGACCTGTGGCGGCGGCTGGACCACGCAACGATCTACGCCACGATCGCCGGCAGCATGACGCCCGTCGTGCTGGTCGCGATACCGGATCGGTGGGGCTTCGCGCTGCTCGGCGTGATGTGGGTCGGGGGCATCGTCGGCATGCTGATCAAGATCTTCGCCTGGCGTCATCAGCGCGTGGTGGGGGGCACGTTGTACATCACACTCGGTTGGGTCGGCGCGTTTGCGATCCCGTCGCTGTGGATGCACGAGGGGGTGTTGCCGGCAGCGCTCATCCTCGTCGGCGGCGCGTTCTACACGGTGGGCGCGATCGGCCTGTATCGGCGGTGGCCGACCTTGAGCCCGGCGGTGTTCTCCTATCACGAGGTGTGGCACGTGTCGACCATCGTTGCCGCCGCCGCACATCTCGCCGCGGTCTGGATCATCGTCGGCTGACCATGTTGCGTCCCGAGCACACCTTCTGTGGCGTCCCGTTCTGCGACGACCCGTCCACCACGACCGCCGACGTCGCGGTCTTCGGTGCGCCGTACACACCGGGTGTCGCCAGCCACGCGGCCAGCGGCGCTGGAGCGCAGGCGATCGCCCGGCTGGCCGGACGTCGGTTGACCGCATGAGGCTCACCCGAACGCCGGCGATGCTGGCCGCCGTGCTGGCCGGCGTACTGGTGGCATCATGCGCGAGCGACGACAACACGGCTGCACCGGCTTCGTCGACGGACACCGGGGCCGTCGAGACCATCTCGTCGGCATTGACGCCACCCACGACGGGCGCGATCGATCCCGGACTGCAGCCGTACATCGACCGCTCGGTCACGGATCTCTCCGGTCGTCTCGACGTCGGCGTCGAGGACATCGTCGTCGTCGCCGCGATTCTGGTCGAGTGGCCTGATGCGTCGCTCGGCTGTCCGCAGCCGGACCTGCAGTACGCGCAGGTAGCCACCGACGGATCGTTGATCACGCTGGCCATCGACGGCGACACGTACGAATACCACGCCGGCGGCGACACGACCCCGTTCCTGTGCGAAACCCCGCCGGACAAAGGCCCTCCGGTCACCCTCAGCGCGCCCTGACCGCGGCGCGGCAGCATCTGGAACGTCTTTTCCATGCAAATGGAACATTCTCTTGTGGCGTTCCGGGTGGTCAGCTAGCTTGCGCCCTCGGGGCACAACAGGAAAGAGCACGTTCGTGAAGAGACTGACCGCATTGATCGGCGGGGTTGCGCTCGCAGTCGCAGCGATAGCACCCATCACTCCAGCGGGGGCGGGCGATCCGCCGGCGCCACCTCCTGGTCCGTTGGCCGGTGATGGCGAGAAAGACGTCGTCGCCAGCACGACGGGCAGCTACATCGTCGTCATGAAGGCCGACCCGTTGGTCGTCACGGTCGGCAGGGACAACCTCGACACGGCAGCGGCTGGAGCCCAGGGCGCCGTGCTCGAAGAGACCCACGACGACGTCCTCGACGAGTCCGGTGTCGGCGCGGCCGCCAAGATCCAGGACTACACGAATGCGCTCAACGGCTTCTCGGCTGTGATGAGCCACGCCCAAGCGGAAAAGATCGCCGGCAACTCGAAGGTGTCGATGGTGCTGCCCGACGAGCTGCGCCAACTGGACAGGGCCGACCGCAACGGTGACGACCGAGGCGAGAACGACTACGTGGTGAACAAGTTCCTCGGGTTGACCGGGCGCGGCGAGGCCTACCGTTCGGGTGTCACCGGCGAGGACGTCGTCGTCGGGGTCATCGACAGTGGCATCTGGCCCGAGCATCCGAGCTTCGCCGACGATGGCAGCTACTCGGACCTCGGCATCGTGCTCGACGATTCGGTCTACCCGAGCTGCGACTTCGGTAACACGGCCGACAATCCGCTCGACGCGCCGTTCACGTGCAACAACAAGCTGATCGGTGCCCGCCAGATCCTGACGACCTACCGCGCGTTGATCGGCCAGGACCCGGACGAGTTCAACTCGGCTCGTGACGACGACGGTCACGGGACGCACACCGCGTCGACGGCCGCCGGCAACTCGAACGTGCAGGCCAGGATCTTCGGACGCGACTACGGCAAGATCTCGGGCATCGCGCCCCGCGCTCGGGTGATTGCCTACAAGGGCCTCGGCAATCTCGGCGGCTTCACATCAGACCTCGCGGCGGCGATCGACCAGGCCGTCGCCGACGGTGTCGATGTCATCAACTACTCCGTCGGTGGCGGTGCGAACCTGATCGGTGCCGACGCCATTGCGTACCTCTTCGCTGCTGACGCGGGTGTTGCAGTCGCGACCTCGGCGAGCAACTCCGGTCCTGCGCCGGGCACGATCGGCGGTCCTGCGGACACGCCGTGGGTGACCTCGGTCGGCGCGAACACGCAGACGAACAACTACTACGGCGAGATCAAGTTGGACGGCGGCAAGACCTTGAAGGGCGCGTCGGTGACCCCGAGCCTGGGCAAGACGGCCCTCGTGGATGCCGAAGACGCCGGAGGCGACCTCTGCCTGGCGGGCACCCTGGTTCCGGCCAAGGTGGCCGGCAAGATCGTGCTCTGCCGTCGTGGCGGTAACGGTCGTGCTGCGAAGAGCTTCGAGGTCTACAACGCCGGCGGCGCCGGCATGATCCTGTACAACCCGACCAACGACGACAACCTCTTCACCGACAACTTCTGGGTGCCGACCGTGATGGTCGACTACACCGAGGGTGCTCAGGTGAAGGCCTACATCGACGCCAAGGGTGCCAAGGCCAAGGCCGCACTGAACACAGGTGGCACGTCGAAGTTCCGCCAGGCGCCGACGATGGCGATCTTCTCGTCCCGTGGACCGAACCCGACCGCCGCCGATGTCATCAAGCCCGACATCACGGCCCCGGGCGTGCAGGTTCTGGCCGGTAACTCGCCGTACCCCGATCCTGGATTCACCCCGCAGGGCGAGCTGTTCCAGTCGATCGCCGGCACGTCGATGTCGAGCCCGGTGGTAGCCGGCGTCTTCGCGTTGATGACGCAGGTCCATCCGGACTGGTCGCCGGCGATGATGAAGTCGGCGATCATGGTCACCGCTGACACCGACGTCAAGGACAACGACCGCCGGACACAGGCGGGACCGTTCGCGATGGGCGCTGGCATGGTGGACCCCGGTCGTGTCGACAAGCGTGGCTCGGCGTTCAACCCGGGTCTCGTCTACGACGCCGGGTTCTTCGACTACCTCGCGTTCTTGTGCGATGCCGGTCCGGACATCTTCGGGAACCCGGCGGCGACGTGCGCCAACCTCGAGGCCAACGGCTTCTCGACCGATGCCAGCGACCTCAACCTGGCCTCGATCGGCGTCGCCGAGTTGGCCGGCTCGCAGACGATGATTCGCACGGTGACCAGCGTCGCCGACCGCAAGGTCACGTTCCGCCCGACGGTCAAGGCCCCGCTCGGTTACAGCGTGGTCGTCTCGCCCGACAAGCTCGTTCTCAACCCGGGTGATTCGGCGACGTACACGGTGACCATCACCAACACCAGTGCGCCGATCGGCGAATGGCGCTTCGGTGACCTGACCTGGAAGGGCGGCGGCTACAGCGTGCGCAGCCCGATCGCGGTCAGCGCGGTGCAGATCCAGGCACCGGCCAATGTCGTGGCACCCCCCGGAGCGACGTCCGCCAGCTTCGACGTGAAGTTCGGCTACACCGGTGCGTACACGGCGAACGCCCACGGCCTGGTGCCGGCGACGGTGCAGGGTGACGTCATCAGCCAGGACCCGGACCAGACGTTCCCCAGCGCAGACGACACGGCTGCTGCTGTGCAGGCCTACGACTTCCCCGTCGCCGGGGCCGCGTACGTGCGCTGGACGCTACCGGCACCGACCCCGGACGACGATCTGGACCTGTACCTGATCGACTCGGCCGGCAACTTGGTGGCCCAGTCGACGAACGGCAGCGGGAGCGACGAGTCGATCTCGCTGACACTCCCGGCCGACGACACGTACACGCTCGTCGTGCACGGTTGGTCGGTGCCGAGCGCCCCACTGGCGTACTCACTCAGCAGCTGGATCGTCTCGGCGACGCCGGGCGGTTCGATGAGCGTGACCTCTGCTCCCACGTCGGCCACGAACGGTCAGACAGCCACGATCACAGTCGGCTTCCCGGCCGTGCCCGCCGGCACGACGGAACTGGGCGCTGTGTCGCACAGTGATGGCACCGGTGTCATCGGCCTCACCATCATCGAGGCCCGCGGCTGATCCATGCGGGAATCGGGGGCACCTTCGGGTGCCCCCGAGCCGCATCTGTGGCGACATTTGACACGTGTGCGAACATGTGTTCGATGCAAACGAACACGGGGGCTGCCACGATCCTGCACGCCGATCTCGATTCGTTCTACGCCTCCGTGGAGCAACGCGACGATCCGCGGTTGCGCGGCAAGCCGGTCATCGTGGGTGGCGGCGTCGTGCTCGCGGCGAGCTACGAGGCCAAGGCGTTCGGGGTGCGCGGCGCGATGGGTGGCCGCCAGGCCCGCGAGTTGTGCCCACACGCGATCGTGGTGGCGCCCCGGATGGCGGCGTACAGCGAGGCGAGCAAGGCCGTGTTCGACGTGTTCGACGATACGACGCCGTACGTTGAGGGGCTGTCGATCGACGAGGCGTTCCTGGAAGTCGGTGGTCTGGCCAAGATCGCCGGCACGCCGCGCGAGATCGCGGCGCGCCTGCGCGGCGAGGTGCTGCGCCGTGTCGGGTTGCCGATCACCGTGGGAGTGGCACGGACCAAGTTCCTGGCCAAGGTCGCGAGCGGCGTGGCGAAGCCCGACGGCCTGCTCGTCGTCGAGCCCGACGGCGAGCTCGCCTTCCTGCATCCGTTGCCGGTCGAGCGACTGTGGGGTGTCGGACCCAAGACCGCAGCCAAGCTGCACGCCCGGGGCATCAGCATCGTTGCCGACGTCGCGCAGCTGCCCGAGTCCGTGCTCGTCTCGATGCTCGGTCTCGCATCGGGCAGGCATCTGCATGCGTTGGCGCACAACCGCGACCCGCGACCCGTGCAGCCCGGCAAGCGCCGCCGCTCGATCGGCTCGCAACACGCGATCGGTGGATTCGGACGGGCCAAGGCCCCCGACGAGCTCGACGCTGCACTCGTCAACCTCGTCGACCGTGTGACCCGGCGGATGCGCAAGGCCGGGCGCACCGGGCGGACCGTCACGTTGCGGTTGCGCTTCGACGACTTCGGCCGCATCACCCGCTCGCACACCCTGGCGCGTCGCACATCGCAGACCGAGAGCATCCTGCACAACTCGCGCGTGTTGCTGGCGATGGCGATGCCCCTGATCCAAGAGCGCGGCTGCACGCTGGTCGGCATCGCGGTCGGCAACCTCGACGGTGACGAAGCGCTGCAGCTGGCACTGCCGTTCGACGAGCACAGCGGTACCGCGCTGGACACGGCGATGGATGCGGTGCGCGAGAAGTTCGGCTCGATGTCCCTGCAGCGGGCCGTGCTGTTGGGCAAGGACACCGGTCTGCAGATGCCGATGCTGCCCGACTGATGGCCGGCTGGACGTGTCCACTGTGCCAACGGCTATTTGCGCGTGCCCGTCAGTCGCACGAGTGCCATCCGGCGATGTCGTTGGACGAGTACTTCTCGACCGGCCCACCGCACGAGCGGCCGGTGTTCGATGCCGTCCACGCCTATGTCGTGACGCTCGGTCCGATCCACGTCGAGCCGGTTTCCGTCGGTGTCTTCATCAAGAAGGCGGGAAGCTGGATGGAGCTGCGGCCGATGACGAAGTGGGTCGCGATGGCGTTCCCGCTCGCCCGCCGGGTCGCGCATCCGCAGATGTCACGCAAGCCGATCGCGGCCGGGGCGCGCTTTTGGCACGTCGTCAACCTGCGTGGCCCGCAGGATCTGACCGACGACGTCAAGGCCTGTCTGGCCGAGTCGTACGCGCTTGTCGACTGACGATCAGGTGAGGCCGCGCACGAACGGTTGGGCCAGCGCGCGAGGTTGACGGGTGCGTGCCGCGAACACCGCAGTGACGGTGAGCGCGACGACGTAGGGGAGCGCGGCTGCGAGCTGGCTGTTGATGCGGTGCCCGAGCACCGGCAACGACTGTTGCAGCGCGAAGAAGTAGCCGAAGACGAGGCACCCGGCGAGCGTGCCGCGCAGCGTCCAGCCACCGAAGATCACTGCGGCGATGGCGATGATGCCCTTCAGCCCGACGTGTCCGGTCTCGTAGCCCGAGATCGAGATCTGGCCGAGCACGAGCACGCCGCCACCGAGGCCGGCGCATATCCCGGCGAAGCCGATCGCCTGCCGGCGGCGCCGGTTGACCGGGATGCCCGACACATCGGCGGCCTGCGGGTTGTCGCCGACCGAGCGCAGCTCCAGTCCCCAGCGGGTACGGAACAGCAGCCACCAGGCCAGTGGCACGACGGGCACGATCAGATACATCGGCCAGGGCTGCCCGAACAGCGCTTCGCCGACGAGCGGGATGTCGGCCAGCAGCGGAACTCGGGTCGGCTTGGCCACGCTGGTGACCGCCTTCCACTGGCTGTCCAGGAACAGCGCAAGTCCGAGCACGAACAGGTTCAGCGTCAGGCCGACGACGAACTGATCCGTCGAGAGCCGATGGCTGAGGTTGGCCTGCAGGAGTGACACGACGAACCCGGCCACCGTGCCGCACAGCAACGCGAACGCGATGTTGTCGGTGCGGTCGAAGGCCACCGCGGCCGTGTAGGCCCCGGCGATCAGCATCGACTCGATCGAGATGTTCAATGTGCCGGCCCTTTCGGCCACCCACTCGCCGACTGCGGCGAAGGCGAGGATGATCGCGAAGCGGATCATCGAGTTGTACATCGCCTCCGAGGCGAGCACGTCGCTGAGCGCGTTGGCAACGACCGCGATCATGCCGGCACCATCGTCGACAGGGCTGTCGTTGTCGCCGGTGTCGGCTGGGTGCGGCGGCGTTGGATGGCTGCGATCGCGGGCGGGACGAGCAGCGCGAGCACGAGCAGAGCGCGAACCACGTCGACGATCGAACGCTCGACGCCCGTCGCTGCAAGGAAACCCGAGCCGGTGCGCAGCGCGCCGAAGACGAGCGCAATCGGGACGCAGACCATCGGCCGGTTGCGCGCGACAAGCGCGACGAGCAACCCCTCCCAGCCGACGTTGTTGGCGAAGCCCGGTGTGTAGCGATGGTTCGCCGCGCCGCCGGTCAGCATCATCGCCCCGGCGAATCCGGCGAGCGCGCCGCTGGCCATCAGCGCGATCGCACCCGTGCGCACGACGGAGACGCCGGCGCGCTGAGCAGTGCGCGGGTTGAGGCCGAGCATCTTCAGCCGGAAGCCCCAGGTGGAGCGGGCGAGCACGATGCCCAGTGCGATGGCCAGGATCAGCGCGACGGGCACGGTCAGCGGGAACTCGTTGCCGAAGATCCGGATCACTCCGAGCCGCGTCGAGGAGTCGACCTGGGCGCTCGTCTGGACCCGGTTCGGCTTGTTCGGGTCTGGGTCGAGCAGCAAGAACGTGCGGGTCAGCAGGTAGCCGGTGCCCTGCGACGCGATGAAGACCAGCAGCAGTGTGGTGATCACCTCGGGAACCTTGCGCCAGTACTTGAGCAGCGCGGCGATGCCGGCCCACATCGCTCCGCCGGCGAAGCCCGCCAGCAGCGCGGCAAGCAGCGCAACCGGGCCGGAGTGGCGGCTGGTGACGAACGCGGCCATCGCCGCACCGACCGCCACCTGTCCCTCCTGCCCGATGTTGACCAAACCGGACCGGGTCGCAAGGATCGCGCCGAGCGACACGATCAACAGCGGGGCCGAACCGGCGAGCGTGTCGCCCCAGCGGCCCTTCTTGCGGAACGCGCCGTCGAGCAACGCGGACAGCACCTTGTGCCACGGTCCGCCGGTCAAGGCGATCAGCAGCGCGGACAGCGCGAGCGCCGCTGCGACCGATGCGACGTACATCGCGACGAGCGTGATCGTGCGCCGGTCACGCAACACTGACGCCGCCCATCAACAGACCGAGTCGCTCGGTCGTGGCCTCGTGGCGGGCGAGTTCGCCGATGACCCGGCCGCGCGACATCACGACGATGCGGTCGGCGAGGTCGAGGATCTCTTCCAGCTCGGTCGAGATCAGCAGCACACCGAGGCCGCGTTCGGCAGCCTCGCGGATGCGGCGGGTCATGTACTCGATCGCGCCGACATCGAGACCTCGTGTCGGCTGGGCGGCGACGAGCACCTTCGGATCGTGGGACAGCTCGCGGGCGAGCACCACACGCTGCTGGTTGCCGCCGGACAGGCTGCGCATCGGTGCGTCCGGCCCGGCGGCCTGGATGTCGAACTCGCGCATCATCGCAATCGCTTTCTCACGCAACCGGCCGCGGTCCAAGAAGCGCAACCGGGCCACACGTTCCGGGTTGTCGAGGACGAGGTTCTCGGCCACCGTCATGTCGAGCACGCATCCCGAGTCATGGCGGTCCTCGGGAATGACGGCGATGCCCGCCGCAGCCATCGCGCCGGCACGTCCGGCGCGCACGGTGGCCCCGGTCACCGTGACCGTGCCACCGTCCGTGGTCAGCAGGCTGGACAGCAAGTCGCCGAGCTCGCGTTGACCATTACCCTCGACGCCGGCGACACCGACGATCTCGCCGGCGCGCACCGTGATCGACAACTCGTCGAGCACGACCACGTCGCGACGACGGGCCGTGACAGCGTCGAGTGCGAGGACGACGGGCCGGTCGTCGAGGGTGACGTCTGCTTGGTCGGCCTCGGCTTCGAGGGTCGCCTCCAGCACGTCGGTCGCGCCGAGTGCGGCCGCGCTGGCCCGCAGTGATACGTCGCGCCCGACCATCGCCTTCGCCAGCGAGGTGGCCGTCGTCGACGACGTGACATGCTCATCGACGACTCGCCCCTGGCGCATGATGGTGACGATGTCGGTGGCGTGCAGCACCTCGGCGAGCTTGTGGCTGACGAGCGCAACGGCCTTGCCGTGGCTGGCCACGCCTTCGCGCAGTGTGGTGAAGAGCTGCTCGCTCTCCGCCGGGGTGAGCACCGAGGTCGGCTCGTCGAGGATGACGATGCGCGGATCGCGGCGCAGACACTTGATCAGCTCAACGCGCTGGCGTAGCCCGGCGGACAGCTCGCCGACGTTCGCGTCGGGATCGATCGCGAGGCCGTAGCGATCGGCGATGTCGGCCACCTGCACGCGGGCGCGTCGTCGGTCGAGGCGGGCGTTGTCGCCGAGCAACACGTTCTCCCACACGGTGAGCGCATCCACGAGGCTGAAGTGCTGATGCACCATGCCGATGCCGAGGTCGGCGGCGGTCTGGGGATCGTGGATCGTGTGCTCGTCGCCGTGCAGGTGGATCGTGCCCGCATCGGGTTGGACAAGACCGATGAGGATCTTCATCAGCGTCGACTTGCCCGCGCCGTTCTCGCCGAGGATGCCGTGGATCTCGCCGGCGCGCAAGTCGAGGTGCACGTCGTCGCAGGCGACGACGGCACCGTAGCGTTTGGTGATCGCGGTGAGTCGCGCCGCCGGGGCGGGCGCCGTGACGCCCACCCCTGCTGCGCTGTCCGAATGGGTCACTGCCAGGTCAGCCGGCCGCGTAGGCCTCGCCCTTGATCGCACCGAACTGGTCGACGAAGTCGCCCGCCGCGATCTGGGCATAGATGTCGTCCATCGCGGCCTGCTGGTCCGGCGTCGGGTCACAGATCTGTGCGCCCGGCTCGGGGTCCACGCCGACGTGGAAGCGGTAGCTGTCGCCTTCCTTCAACTCGCCGCTGACGATGCGCTCGAGCACCGAGGTGAGGTAGTCGCCGCCGTCGAAGCGGACCTGGATCTGGTAGGTCAGATCGGTGCGGTCGCAGCCCTTCGAAGAACCGGCCGTCATCGTGATCAGGTTGTTCTCGTTGGCCAGCTTGACCACCGGCTCGTGGGCCCCACCGAGGTACGGGTAGACCGCATCGGCACCGTTCGCGATCGCGGCGTTCAGTGCTTCGGTGGCACCTGCCGTGTTGTCGAAGTCGAACGGGAACGCGCCGGTCGGCACATACGTGACGGTGTAGGCGGGATCCACACCCTGCAGCCCGGCCTGGTAGGCGAGGAACGCCTCTTTCTCGAAGTTCAGGTCACAGCAGCCGATGAACACGACGCTGTCGCCGCCGGAGTCCTTGAGCAGCAGACCCGTCGCGTAGCCGGCGGTGTAGCTGATCTCGCTGGAGTCGTCCAGCGTCTGCGCCAGGCCCGGGTTCTCGGGCTGACCCTCACCGCAGTTGCAGTACCAGAAGATGTCCGGGTACTCGGCGATCAGGTCGGGCAACGGATCGGCGATCTCGCCCGCGCCGACGATGATGACATCCACACCCTGCTCGGCGAGGTTGCCGATCTCGGTCGCAGCGTCCTCGGTCGAGATGTTGTCGACCACGATCGGCTCCTCGAAGCCGTTCTCTTTCGAGATCGAGATCGCCTTGTCGACTACGGCCTGGTAGTAGCCGCCGTCGTCGCGCGGGCCGGCCGCAGCGACGCCGAAGACGACTTTGCCGTCGCCGTTCGTGTCGAGATCGGTGGTCTCTCCCGGTGCGTCGGTCGTTGCTGAAGCCTCTGTCGATTCAGGTGCGTCCGTCTCGGCTGGTGCGTCGGTTTCGGCGGGTGCGTCGGTCGCTGCTGGTGCGTCGGTTGCGGCTGGTGCGTCGGTTGCGGCGGGTGCGTCGGTTGCTGCTGGCGCGGCCGTGGTGGTCGAGTCGGCCTTGTCGTCGTCGCTGCCGCACGATGCGGCAACGATGCTGATGGTGGCCATGACCGCGATCGCGAGTCTGGATGTCTTCATGGATCTCCCCTTGCTGGTTGCTGCTGGTTGCTGCTGGTGTGCTTGTGATCAGGCCTGTGGCCAGTTGTCGCGGTAGCGCTGCACGAGCCACCGGTTGAACTGCACGTGGCTGGCCTCCTGCCACGAGTAGCGACCACGTGCGGCGTAACGGCTGTGCATGCCGCGTTGCACCTTGGTGGTCGCGTCCTGGTCCTGTTGCACGAACACCTGCACGCCGGCGTCGCTCATCTGGAACAGATGATCGAACATCGGGTGCTCGAGCGCGGTGTGGTGGAACAGGTAGCCGATCTCCAGGTCGATGGTGTCCGCGGTCTTCGGGCGGACGATGAAGAAGAACGCTTGGTCGGGAGCTGTGCCGAAGCACAGCGACGGCGGCATGAGCGCGAACGTTGACCGCCAGCGCTCCTCGGTGGTCAGCTTCGGGTACACCGGCATCAAGGCCTTGGTGGTCGCGTTGAAGCCGCCGTCGATGTGGGTGTAGCCGTTCGTGCGGAAGATGACGTTGGACGTCGCGTCCCACTGCACCGGGAATGCGGCGAGGTTGCTGGGGCAGAAATCCTGAATCGTGTGGTGCAATCGGTTGGCGTGATACCCGTCGTTGAAGTTCTCGAACATCACCTTCCAGTTCCACGGCAGGTCGGTCAGCGTGAAGCTGTCCGGTGCCACGGCGTTGGTGAGGTCGTAGTGCTCGAGGAACGGCTCGTACCGGCCGAGCGACGGGGCCAATGGCTGGGCCGCCATGTCGAAGTTGACGA
>JANNZY010000144.1:0-6441 GCA_031410915.1 Actinomycetes bacterium | reverse complement strand
GTGCCACTTTCCAGCGCGTCGCCCGCCTGGCAGGCATGACTCGACAGAATTAATGCGATGCGTTAATATCGTCGTGTCGCCCACACCCGGGCACCCGCCTCACAGCGCAACGACAAGGGGTCGTCGTGGAATTCGGAATCTTCTTGAATGGCTTCATTCCCGGGCCGGCTGCCCACCACAGCCCCTCGGAGCACACCGCCCTGTTGCGCGAAGCCGAATACACGATCCACGCCGACAAGCACAACTGGAAGTACGCCTGGTTCGGCGAGCACCACGGCCTCACCGAGTACAGCCACCTCTCCGCACCCGAGGTGATGATGGGCTACATCGCCGCCCAGACCGACTACATCCACCTCTGCTCGGGCATCAACAACCTCTCCCCCCGTGTCAACCACCCGGTGCGCAACGCCGAGCGGGCCGCGATGCTCGACCACGTCACCGGGAACCGTTACGAGTGGGGCACTGGCCGCGGCGCCGGCAGCCACGAGCTGGCCACGTTCAACGTGTTGGACAAGAACTCCACCAAGGCCGAGTGGGAGGAGGTCATTCACGAGATCCCGCGCATGTGGGAACAGGTCGACTACACCTTCGAGGGCGACCACTTCACCGTCCCCACCCCGCACAACATCTTGCCCAAGCCCTACGGCACGGGTCACCCGGCAATGTGGGTCGCCTGCGGCAACCCACCGACGTTCGCCCGTGCGGGCGAGCTGGGCATCGGTGCGATCGCGTTCAACTTCGAGCCCATCTACAACCTGCGCGGCCGCATCGACTCCTACAAGGAGGCCGTCGCCACGTGCACAGAGCCGCTCGGCCAGTTCCTCAACAACAACGTGATGATGACCAATGCCGTGGTCTGCCTCGGCGATCGCACGCGTGCTCGCGAACTCGCGCTCGACAGCCTCAGCACCTACCTCGTCACGATGGTGAACATGTACCACGACACGATGCCGCAGTCGCCTGACGCGATCGTGTGGCCGAATGCGCCGTTCAAGCTGCGCGAGATCGCCGGCAACGATCCGGAAGCGTTCCTCGACAGCCTGATCAAGGGCGGCTACCTGCTCTGCGGCACGCCCGACGAGGTCTGCGAGCAAGTCGTTGCGTACCAGTCCGTCGGCTGCGACCAGCTCGTGTTCGGTCTGCCCGGCTCGATGGAACACGAGGAGGTGTTCGAGATGCTCGAGGCGTTCGGCCAGAAGGTGATCCCCGAGTTCGACACGGACCCGATGCACTCCACCACGCGAGCCCGCCAGGCGGCCAAGCCGAAGTACGCCAAGATCAACGGGCCGCTGCCCGAGTTCACGGTGCCCGAGCGGATCCCGACCAACGCGATCCTGCCGCTGCCCTACCCGAGCTGATCGCCTTCGACCTGACTCAACGCGCTCGCGCGCCCTCGCGGTAGGTTGCTCTCGGGGCTGACCCCGCACACGCCGACACACGAGGGAGGGCCATGATAGAGACCGACATCGAGGTGGAGGCGCGCGCCCACGGCATCGATCCACATGTCTATGGTCGCCGCTGGCTGATCCTCGGCGTGCTCTGCCTGAGCCTCGTGCTCGTCGTCGCAGCCGTCAGCTCGGTCAACGTCGCGATCCCGTCGATCCGCCAGCAACTCGAGCCGAGCGACACACAGCTGCTGTGGATCGTCGACATCTATGCAGTCGTGTTCGCCGGACTGCTCTTACCCGCCGGCGCACTCGGCGACCGTTACGGGCGAAAGGGCGCGCTGCAGATCGGCCTCGTGATCTTCGGGACGGCGTCGGTCCTGTCGAGCCAGGCGGGCAGTCCCACCGTCCTGCTCGTGTTCCGCTGCCTGATGGGGGTTGGTGCCGCGCTGATCATGCCGTCCACCCTGTCGCTGCTGACCAGCGTCTTCCCCCCACACGAACGCCCGAAGGCCATCGCGGTCTGGACCGGGTTCGCTGGGGCAGGCAGCGTCATCGGCACGTTGCTCGGCGGGTTCGTGCTCACCCACTTCTGGTGGGGTTCGGTGTTCTTCGTGTCGGTGCCGATCGCGATGATCGCGCTCGTGATGGTGACGATGGTCTGCCCGCGCTCCAAGGAAGCGCACGAGGTACCGCTGGACCCGCCGGGTGCACTGCTGTCCGTCGTTGGCTTCGGTTCGCTGCTGTACGGCATCATCGAAGGACCCGAGAAGGGATGGACCTCCGTGCACTCGATTGTTGCGTTCGCGCTGTGCATCGTCTCGTTCGTCGTGTTCGTGTGGTGGGAGCGGCGGGCACCACACCCGATGCTCGATGTGCGGTTCTTCTCGATCCCGCGATTCGGAGCCGGCTCGCTCGGCGTGACGTTCACGTTCTTCGCGATGTTCGCGATGTTCTTCGTGCTCGCTCAATACCTTCAGTCGGTGCGCGGCTACTCGCCGCTCAAGTCCGGGGTGTGCACGCTGCCGTTCGCCGTGACGATGATCGCGATCTCTCCTCGCGGCGCATCGCTGTCCGCACGGTTCGATCCGCGCAAGGTCATCGTCACTGGTATGGCGATCATGCCGTTCGGGCTGTTGCTGCTCTCATTCGTCGCCACCGACAGCTCGTACCTGCTCGTGGCCGCCGGGCTGGTGATCCTGGCCAGTGGATCGGCGCTGGCGATCCCGTCGCTGTCGACCGGCATCGTCTTGTCGCTACCGATGGACAAGGCGGGCGTGGGATCTGCGGTCAACGACACCACCCGCGAGGTCGGGGGCGCGGTTGGCATCGCTGTCGTCGGCAGCATCCTGGCCGCGCAATACCGCGACGGCATCAAGCCGCTGCTCGGCCAGCTGCCACCCGAGGTCGCGGCAACGGCGCGCGATGGTGTCGGCGCGCTCAGCGGTTTGGTGCGGCAAGCGCCGAACATCCCCGAGCTCGCCGGTCAGAGCGACAGCCTGCGGCAGTTGCTGCACGTCGCCCAGTCGTCGTTCGTCGACGGCATGCAGATCGGTCTGCGCGTCTCGGCGGTCGTCATCGCGATCGTCGGCGTCATCGTCTGGCGCTGGTACCCGAGCGGCGCCCTCCGCCCGGTCGGTATGCCCGAAGCAGCTCAGGCCGCCCCCGCCTGACCGAGACCAGTTGCCTCAGTCGCTCGGCAGCGGCGGCAACGAGTTGTCGGCGAACACCGGATCGTCGACATACTCGGCCTCGATCCGGTCCTGCACTGTGAAGTACGTCGTCGTGTAGCCGACCTCGGCGTCGCAACGCGTGTCGATGCCGAACAACGTCATCTCGCGCCGCATCAGCTTCTGCACCGCGGGGTCCTTCGACGTGGGCAGTCGCCCGAGATCGTTCTCGATGCCCGCCAGTTCCTTCGACAGGTACTTGATGATCGCATCCTGCGAATCGAACTGCTCGCCCTGTTCGCGAACACACTCCGCCCACGCACGGAGCACAGCGACGAACTCTGGATCGGCACGGACCTCGTTCCCAGACTCCGACTGTGCATCGAGGTAGTCGTTTGAGAACAGCAACAAGCTGCCCCACGCCGCTTTGTGTCCGACGTAGACACAGCCCTCCACGTCCGCGTCTGGCGGAGACCAGAGATCCTTCTGAACCCGCTCTCTTTCGTCCGCTGACAGGGAATCCCAGAACGGTGCGCTCGGGTCTTCGCTGGCAGGAACCGTTGCTCGGTCGATCTCGAGCTGAGTCGTGATGCCGTACCCGAACTGTTCGCCGAATGCGTGGTGCTCCTCGACCGTCTCCGGGAGCTCCACGAGCGACAAGTTCGGACCGAATCCCCGCCAACCACGCTCCAGCATGCAAGCCGCGACAGCCTCCTTCTCCGCCGTGTTTCGAACGGCCCACTCGCCGGGACGCCCAAGCACAGCTCGATGGATGGGCGACGCGTAGTTGGGAATCCCGACGACTGGAATCGTCTCGGGCGATGCTGAGGCCTCGGGTTGGCTCGTCGACGAACAGCCGGCAAACAGCGCAAGCAACGACACAACGACGAGCCGCACTTTCATGACCGGCAGTAAACCGATCCTGTGCCCGCTGGATCCCGCGTGTTGATCAGTGTGTGCAAGAGCGAGCCTGTGCCGGCCATGTGGTGATTGGCGTCCGTCGGCCGCACCGTCTTCTTGTTCAGGAAGCGACCCTCGACGTCGTGCTCGTGCATCCATGAGATCGTGTGGTCGTGGTCACCCTCGCCGACAACCGTGTTCGCGTGGCACGGATACGAACCGTTACACGAGTAGTAGCCGTTCTTGAGCAAGTGGCCGCTTGCGCCGGCGGGTCTGGCGGCCACAGCGGGCAACACCATCACGCCAATCGTCACAGCGCAGAGCGCGATCCGACTTGCTTCATTGAGCATCTTTCCCGTCTGGCCGTCACAGCTGCAACATAGCGAGTGAACTCGGACCATGGAGTCGATTGCGCGAACCTCGCATCCATCGTGCTGCTTGTTCGCAATTCCAGACTTGGGTTCCCGCGGACTACAGAAGGTCGGCGAGGGCGGATTCGAGGGCGGCAACCCTTGCTTCGAGTTCGGCGACGCGGTCGCTCAGGCCGCCGGAGGGCGACATTGCGACCACTCTTGGCGTGTGCTCGGCTTCGGCGGCGACGAGTTGCTGCCAACGGACTTCCTTCTGGCCGGTTGCACGCTCGAGCTGCACGACGGCTGGCTCGTCGCCCGCTGCCAACGATCGCAACACCGCTTCGACATGGTCGAGGGATTCGTACTCGTGCATCCTCTCTGTGCGGGTGCGCAACTCGGAGAGCGTCTGCGGGCCGCGCAGCATGAGCATCGCGACAAGCGCCGATTGCTCGGCCGACCAGCCGAAGTGCTCGTCGGCCACCTGCCGATAGCGGGTCACGCTGCGCCCGTGGCTCGGGTGCACCAACCTGCACAGGCCGCGAGCCTTCAGCGACATGATTGAAGCCTCGGCGTCGTGGGAGTCCACCGTCATCACGGGGTCACGGGCGGTCGACTGGTTGCACGCCAGCACCAGCGCGTTGAGAGAGAGCGGGTACTGGTCGGGTGTCGTGCGTTCCTTTTCCAACAGGCATCCAAGCACGCGCCCTTCGATCACGGACAGGATCGGCGAGGACATGGCGGCGACACTACCAACCGCCTCGTTTCTGACGTCGCGTCAGATATTGTCTGCGCGGGGAATGCAAATTCAGGGGGATCACGATGACCGATGAGGGTGCGCCGGCGACGGACCGTCCGAAGACGTCGACACGCGACCACGCCGTCGTGCGCGTGCAGCTCACGGCATGGCTGCAACAGCATCTGCCTGGCGCGACCATCACCGATTTCACGGTGCCCGGCACGAACGGCATGTCGAGCGAGACGATCCTGTTCGATGCAGAATGGCCCGACGGCACGGAGACGAAGACCGATCGGTTCGTGCTCCGCTTGCCGCCGGACCCGAACGCCGAGCCCGTCTTCCCCGTGTACGACATGCCACGCCAGTTCCACGCGATGCGTCTGATCGGCGAGCGCACCGATGTCGCCATGCCACCGACATTGTGGCTGGAAGAATCGGCCGACGCGTTGGGCGCGCCGTTCTTCGTGATGGGTCGTGTCGACGGGGTCGTGCCGCCCGACGTGATGCCGTACACGTTCGGCGACAACTGGTTCTTCGAGTCGTCAGCGGAGGATCAGCGAACCCTGCAGGAGACCTCGATCGAGGTATTGGCCAAGATCCACACAATCGCGGCAAGCGATCCTGGGGCCGCGTTCTTGGTCATCGACGCGCCGGGTGACACTGCGTTGCGCCGACACGTCAACGATCAGCACGCCTTCTATGAGTGGGTCTGCGCCGACGGATTCCGCTCGCCGCTGATCGAGTCCGCGTTCGAGTGGCTCGAAGCGCACTGGCCGGCAGACGAGGGCGAGCCCGTGGTCAGTTGGGGCGATGCCCGCGTCGGCAACATGATGTACCGCAACCACCGCCCGGTGGCGGTGCTCGACTGGGAGATGGCCGGCCACGGCCCACGCGAGATCGACGTTGGTTGGATGATCTTCATCCATCGCTTCTTCCAGGACCTGACCGAGCAGTACGGGATGCCGGGAATGCCGCACTTCATGCGCACGGCTGAAGTCTCCGCGCACTACGCCGCACTGACCGGCCACGAGCCGATCGAATTGCGGTGGTACATCATGTACGCCGCGCTGCGACACGCGATCGTGATGTTCCGTATCACTCGTCGCCAGATCCTGTTCGGCGAGGCCGTCATGCCGGAGAACCCAGACCATGCCTTCATCCACCACCCGACGGTGGCGGCGATGATCGACGGCAGCTACTGGTCCAAGCTCTGACCGCCGACACGACACCCTCGCGTCAGCAGAATCGCTGCACAGGCCCCGACAACTGCTGACGAGGCCCCCAACCCAACCACCGTCAGCAGAATCGCAGCACAGGCCCCGACAACTGCTGACGACGCACCGCGACCCATACCACCGTCAGCAGAATCGCAGACTGGCCCCGACAACTGCTGACGA
>JANNZY010000143.1:0-48019 GCA_031410915.1 Actinomycetes bacterium | reverse complement strand
AGCTGACTACAAGACGGCCAAGCAGTTGGCCGTCGACGCCCTCGCCGCCGGCTGAGTGCCGGCAGACGAAGCCGAGCGTGTGCTGGGATGGTTCTGCCGCTGCCGTTGCCGTTGCCGCTGGTCCGCCGAACATTGTTGCTCGGTGACTGGCGGGCGAACCCGAGCGTGTGCTCGGGTCTGTCTGCCGCTGTCGGGGCCGAACGCTCGTGCGTGGTGACTGGCGGGCGAATCCGAGCGTGTGCTCGGGTCTGCCTGCCGCTGCGGCGGCGAGAGCCGTCGCTGATTTGTCACGTGACAAACGAGGGTGCGGTCAGGCGGTGGCCCAGACGAGGACTTCGGCACCGTCGGGACCCGCTGTCAGCGTGAGCGCGCCGGCTTCGGTGAGCCGGGCTGCTGCACCTTGGGCGAGCTGATCGCCACCTTCCAACTCGGCCGAGCCGAGCGCCACGAATGCGTGCACGTGCGGGTCGTCAGGCAAGTTGACCGACTCGCCGGCTGCGAGGCGAGCGCCCCAGAGCACGGCGTTGCGCTGGTGGATGGAGATCGCCGCATCGTGTCCCTGACCGGACGCGATCGGGACGAGTCCTCCGTTGGCCAGCTCGGCGTTGACGTCGAGCTGCTCGTAGCCGGGCTTGACGCCGGAGGCGTCGGGCAGCACCCACATCTGCACGAAGTGCACGGGAGTATCAGGGCTCGGGTTCATCTCGCTGTGGCGGATGCCGGATCCGGCCGACATGCGCTGGGCGAGGCCGGGGTAGAGGTGGCCGTTGTTGCCCGCGCTGTCCTGGTGCGCCAGCTCGCCGGACAGCACCCACGTCACGATCTCCATGTCGCGGTGACCGTGCGTGCCGAAGCCCGAGGCCGGAGCGACGGTGTCATCGTTGTTCACGAGCAGCAGGCCGTGGCCGTTGTCGGTGGCCCGGTAGTGCTCGCCGAAGTTGAAGGAGTGCTTGGAATCGAGCCACCCGATGTTCGTGATGAATCGGTCGGCTGGCTTCTGGATGGTGATCGACATGCTTCCTCCAACAATGTTGCGTGCGCAACTATTCCCGATGCCCGTTACCTCGGCCCACCGTCGATGTTGATCAGCGCGCCGGTGGTGTAGCTGCTCGCCGCGCTTGCCAGGTACAGCGCGGCACCGACCACCTCGTGCGGTTGCCCGCCACGGCCCAGGGCGAACCCGGCCTTCGCCGACGCGGCGAACGCTTCCAGATCCCACGCCTTGCTGATGTCGGTCAAGAACGGCCCGGGCACGATGCAGTTGACTCGCACCGTCGGCCCGAACGTGCGGGCCAGCCCGACGGTCAGGTTGTTGACCCCGGCCTTGGCGGCGCCGTAGACGAGCTCGTTCGGGCTCGGTCGCTGTGATGCCACCGACGACACGAAGATGATCGAGCCGCCGTCGCCCGCTGCCATGCGCGAACCGACCCGCGCCGACAGCCGGAACGGTCCCTTCAAGTTCACCCCCATCACCTTGTCGTACAGGTCCTCGCCGATGGACTCCACCGTTGGGTACAACGGCGACATGCCAGCGTTGTTGACCAACACGTCCACCGAACCGAACTCGGCATAGGCCGCATCCGCCAATTCGTCTGCGGCCGACCACGAGGCAGCGTGGTAGGCAACGGCGAGTGCCTGCCGGCCGAGGGCGCGCACCTCGTCGGCCACGGCCTCGCAGTTGTCCAGTTTGCGGCTCGCGATCACCACGTCCGCGCCCTGCTGCGCGAACGCGAGCACCATCTCGCGGCCCAGCCCGCGCGAGCCACCGGTGACGATCGCGACCTTCCCGGTCAGGTCGAACAACGTGGACGCGGCGTATTCGGGCGATGCGGGCATCCGGGAATGCTGCCAGCGCGACGCGCCGTCAGGAGAATCGGGTGACGTAGCCGCGCTTGCGAAAGGTGCGCAGCATCCGAGCCGTGAACGCGAAGCCCAAGAACAGCACGACGACTGAGCCGATCATGCCGATCACGATCGTGCCCATCGGCAGCGGCTTGCCGGCGAGCACGTCACGCATCGCGCTGAACGCGTGTGTGCTGGGCAGGATCTTGGCGAGCGGCTGGATCACGCCGGGCAACGCATCGACCGGATTGAAGACCCCGCTGAACGCCATGAGGATGTAGTTGCCGCCCCACATGAGGATCTCCGCGCCCTGCCCGTAGCGCAGCACGACACCGATGCACGCGATGCCGACACCCCAACCGACCACGGTGAGGATCAACGCGATCGGTACGACCGACCAACCGACCTCGCCGAGGTCGAAGCGGAAGAACGCGAAGGCCGTGACCGACAGTGTGCCGAGCGCGAACAACACCTTGAACATGCCGAACATCGCCGTGCCGATGAGGTACTCGATCTCGGTCACTGGCGTCGTCAACACGTTGAGCACGTTGCGGCTCCATGTCTCCTCCAAGAACCCGGTGCCGACGGCGATCTGGCTCTGGAACAGGATGTGGAACAGCATGATGCCGGCGATCAGGTAGATCGTGCCTGCCTGTGAGCCCGAGCTGTTGCGCGCCACGTACGTGCCGAGGCTGCCCCACAGGATCACGTCCATCAGTGGCCAGAACGCGATGTCGAACCAGCGGTGCGGTGTGCGCCACAGCACGTAGGCCTGACGCCGTACCACCACCTTGATCCGTCGCCAACTCACAACAGGTCCTTCGCGGCGCGGCGCTCTGACGCGGCGCTGTCGCGGGCCTCGTCGGCGAGTTGCATGAACACACCCTCCAGGTCGACGTATCCGTAGGTGGCAGCGATCGCAGCCGGCGTGTCGTTGGCGACGACGCTCCCGTTGGCGAGGAAGATGACTCGTGACGTGAGGAACTCGACCTCACGCATGTCATGGCTCGTGATGAGCAGTGCCGCACCGGTGTCGGCGCAGAAGTCGAGCAGTCCCTGGCGGACACGCGACGCGACGTCCGGGTCGAGCGACGCGGTCGGCTCGTCGAGCACGAGCAGCGCCGGGTCGTGCAGGGTGGCCTTCACGATGCCGACGAGGGTTCGCTGGCCGCTGCTCAATGTGACGCACATGCGGTCGTGGAGATGGCCGATGCCGAACCGCTCGAGCGCATCGGCCACCGCTGCTTTCTCGTCGCGCACCCCGTACCAACCGGCGAAGACGCCGAGTGCCTCGCCGACCTTGAGTCGCTCGGGAAGCGGCAGGTAACCCGCCGCGAAGCCGACACGCTCCATCGCCTTCGACCGGTGCCGGGGCAGGCGATGGCCGACGATGGTGACGGTGCCGAGGTCGGGCAGGATCGCGCCGAGCAGCATCAGCAGCGTGGTCGTCTTGCCGGCCCCGTTCGGACCGAGCAGTCCAACCCGCTCGCCGGGCGCGACTGAGATGCTGATGCCACGAACCGCCTGCACCTTCTTGAAGGTCTTGCGCAGTTCGTGCGCGACCAACACATCGCCCTCGTGCGTCCCCATCGACCCAGTCTCGCCTACCAGCACCGAATTCCCGCTCCGAATTTCCCGACGCCGGGGGTAGCCGTCAATGCCGACAGGGTGGGCTCGCGAGGTAGTCGAACCTGGTGCCGCGGGTCAGGGAGGTCGTCGATCGGTGTCCGGTCAGGCGGTGTCGATGGACATCGCGGCACGGCGGGCTTCGAGGATGGCTTCGTGGATGGTTCTCGGGGCGAGGGCGTCGCCGATCTGCAGGGTTGCTCCGGGGATCGGATCGGTGGGCAGGCGGAAGCCGCAGTCGACCACCGCGCTGCAGTCGATGCGGCGCTGCTCGCCGGTGAAACGGTCCTCGACGATCACATGATCGGGGTGCACCGAGCGGAGCAACGTGCGCCGCTCGATCTGCGAACCGCGCTGGGCGAGGCGCACGTTGGCCGGAGCCAGGTCGCCGGTGCGGCTGAGCTCGTTGCCGGCGATGTTGTCCTGCGTCAGCAACACCGCTCGGTCGCCAAGCTCCTCGGCGAGCGCGATCGCGATCGGGCCGCCGATCGGGTCGAATAGCACGATCGGACCGTCGGCCGGCAGTTCGGACGAGCCAGCGCGCAGGTCGGCGATGTCGAACACTGTGGCACCGGCAACGATCTCGTACGTCGCTATTCCGCGCCGCGATCCCGTCGCCTGGATCACGACATCCGCTGCGGGAGCGACGTCGGTGCCGAGCAGAACATCGACGCCGGCCAGTGTGCATTCGGCAACGAGCCATTCGACCAACGGCGCGCCCGGCCCGGCCGTGGCCGCGATGCCACCCAGCGCGGACGATCGCTCGACGAGCGTGACTGAATGCCCTCTCGACGCGGCGAGCCGAGCGGCTTCGAGACCGGCCACGCCACCGCCGATCACAGCGACTGTGCGCGGCCGCGTCGTCGGCACGGACCAATCCGGATCCTCGGTCTCGCGGCCGCTCGTCGGTTCGCCGACGCACGTCACGATCGGGTTGCGCGCGTCGCGCACCTGGCACGTCTGGTTGCAGCGGATGCACGGCCGCACTCGATCGATCTCGCCGCGTCGCACCTTGGCCGCGAGATTCGGATCCGCGATCTGGGCCCGCGTCATCTCGACCGCGTCGCAGACACCGTCACCAAGCGCCCACTCGGCCGGGTGGGCGTCGACGATCGAACCCTGCAGCACGACATGCGTGCCTGCCGCGGGCAGTGCGCGACGCACGGTCCGCGCGAGCTCGATGTTGAATCCGGCCGGCTCGTGGAAGTCGGGTCGGGTCTTCTCGATGCTGAAGATGGATCCGCGCACCACCGTGACGTAATCCAAGCCGAGCGCCGCCAGTTCGGCGGCGATCGCGGGTGCCATCTCCGGTGTGATGCCGGCCCACGGCGCGAGCTCGTCGCACGACAGCCGCAGCCCGAGCACACGCGCTGGCCCGACACCGGTGCGGGCCGCAGTGATGACGTCGCGAGCGAAGCGCAGCCGATCCGCACCCCAGGCGTCGCCGCGCTGGTTGGTCAGACCGGACAGGAACTGGCGGACCAGGCTGTGCTGACCGGCGTTGATCTCCACGCCGTCGCAGTCGGCGTGCGCAGCCGTGCGCGCCGCAGACTCGAAGCCCGCCACCACCGCGGCGATGTCCTCGGGCTCCATCCACTTCGGCACCTCGCGGCTGTTCACCTCGGGCACTCGCGACGGCGCCCACAGCTCGCGCTGGCTGTACGCCGACGACCCCTGCCCACCCGTGTGGTCGAGCGACGCGATCACCAACCCGCCGTGATCGTGCGCGAACGACGCCAGCCGCGACCAACCCTCGCCGCAGCGCCCCGCCAGTGGTGCGCGCTCGTACGGCCAGTCGACATCGTGCACGCTGGCGCCCTCGGTGACCACGATGCCGCATCCGCCCTCGACCCGCGCTGCGTAGTAGCGAACCCAGCGAGCAGGGAGTGAGCGATGGTCGTCCCCCAAGTTCGTGACGTGCGGCCCGAACATGATCCGGTTCGGCGCAATGCGCCCGCCGGAGGCGAAGGTCAGCGGTTCGAGCAAGCGCATGGGTCACCTATTCTTGTCGAGCGACAGCTCCTCACGCCTGATCAGTCGCTTGATGTTGGCGGTGTGGCGCAGCAGGACCACGACACCGAGCAACCCGATGGCGACCAGCTCCCACGTCGGCGCGCCGAACGCTGCCGCGCCGAGCGGGAGCAATGGGATGATCACGACCGTCGCCACCGACGCCTTCTTCGTCACCTTGCCGACCGTGAACCAGATCAGCGCGAGCAGCGGCGTCACGATCGGTTGCAGCACGAACATCGCGCCGCCGACCGTCGCCACTCCCTTGCCGCCCTGGAAGCGGCGCATCGAGCGAGCCTGACGCACGAGCGGATACATGTGCCCGATCGCTGCGGCCGCCGTGCAGAAGTAACCGGCGTGGCGGCCAGCCACGATCCAACCCAACGCCGCGGCCACAGCGCCCTTGGCCGCGTCGAGCACGAAGACGAGCACGCCGCGCTTCCAGCCGAGGACGCGGCTCACGTTGGACGCGCCCGGGTTACCCGAGCCGTGCTGGGTGATGTCGATGCCGCTGGCCCGACCGATCATGACCGCGCTGGGGAACATCCCGAGCACGTACGCCACGGGAACCAGCGCGAGCAGGCTCAAGTCAGCTCGCTGCGATCAGTCCCGCTGGTTGGCGTGTCGTGCCGAGCACCACGCGCACCGGCTTGCTGTGATCCATCGCCGGCCGCGGTGTAGCGGACACGTCGATGCCGTCGAGCATCGTCTCGCCGTACCCGTTGACGCATTCCGGGTCGGGCCCGTCGAGCGGCATCCCGGTGAAGAACTTCGCGGCCATGCAGCCACCCTGGCAGGCGTCGTAGCTGCCACAGCTGCCGCACGCACCGGCCGACTGCGGCTCGCGCAGTTCGAGGAACAGCGGGCTCTGCTTCCAGACCCGACTGAAGCCGCCCTCGTCACGCACCGACCCGGCCTTGAACTCGTCGTGGATCACGAACGGGCATGCATAGACGTCGCCGATCGGATCGATCAGGCACACCACGCGACCCGCGCCGCACATGTTCAGCCCGGGCAACGGATCGCCGAGCGCGTTGAGGTGGAAGAAGGAATCGCCGGTCAGCACGTTCTCGCCATGGGCCATCAGCCAGTCGTAGATCTGTCGCTGCTGCGCGTTGGTCGGGTGCAGGTCGTGCCAGCTGTCCGCGCCGCGTCCGCTCGGGCGCAAGCGAGTGACGCGCAGCTGCGCGCCGTAGGAATCGGCCAGCGCCTTGAACTCGTCGAGTTGGTCCACGTTGTGGCGGGTGACGACGACGCTGATCTTGAACGGCCCGAAGTTCGCTGCCGCAAGGTTGTCCATCGCCCGCCGCGCCATCGCGTAACTGCCCTCGCCGCGCACCGCGTCATTGGTCATTGCGTCGGTGCCGTCCAGGCTGATCTGGATGTCGAGGTAGTCCATCGCCGCCAGCCGGCGGGCCTTGTCCTCGTCGATGAACGCGCCGTTGGTCGAGAACTTGACGCCGATGCCTTGGCTGATCGAGTGCTCGAGCAGCTCGAAGAAGTCGCGGCGCACCATCGGCTCACCACCACCGATGTTGATGTAGAAGACCTGCAGATCGCGCAGCTCGTCGAGCACGCGCTTGGCTTCTGCCGTCGTCAGCTCTCGAGGGTCGCGCTGGCCGCTCGACGACAGGCAGTGCACGCACTGCAGGTTGCATGCGTAGGTCAGCTCCCACGTCAGGCAGATCGGCGCGTCGAGGCCGCCCTTCAGTTGCTGGACGAGGCTCTCAACGCTCACGGACGATCTCCGATGATTGCAACGATTCGAATGCGGTGGCAAAGCTGTTCCATCGCGCCGGCGCGATCTGGCATGCCTCGAGCGTTGCCCGGAGCGAGTCATGCTCTCCGAGCCGCCGGGCGACTGCAACCATGTCGACGTGCTTCAAGAACACGAGCCGGCGATTGCCGTAGTGATAGGCGAGCGCGCCGAAGGGCTCGGGCCGCAAGGCGACCTGTGGGTGCAGCTCCAGCGCGGTGTCCAACACGGGCGTCAGCAGCGGGTCAGTAGACGCCGCACATGCCGTCGATGGAGATCTCCTCGACCAGCAGTTCGTCCTCGACCAGCACCTCGGCGATCTCGACAGCCTCGGCGGCAGCTGCGGCCTGTGCTGTCATGGTCTCGTCCATCACGTTCCTCCTTGGGCGGCTCGGTGAGCGAACGCTAGCGGACGAACCGCATGATTCACGATGGGCGCGGGCACGCCGGCAACGTGAGTCTCTACGGCGTCGCGCCACGCTCGGCGAGCATGTCGGTCATCACCGTGATCTCGGCCCGCTGCGCGTTGACGATGGATGTCGCCAGGCGCACGACATCGATGCGGTCGGTGCGGACCAGGATCGCCTCGGCCATCTCCACGCCACCGGTGTGGTGGGCGATCATCAGTTGCAGGAACGACACCTCAGCCGCGTCGATCGGCAGGCTCGAGGGCGCGCTGATCTCCGGGCGGGTCGCCAAGCCCGGCATCAGCTCGGTCTCCGGATCGATGTGGCTCGTGCCGTCCGGCGCCGTGCCCGACGTCGACTCCATGCCCATGCCCATGCCCATGTCCATGCCGCCGTGACCGGAGTCGTCGGTCATCCACGCCATCGGTGCGTTGGTCGAGTTGATCGACAGACCCCACTCGTCCAGCCATCCGCTCATCCGTCCGATCTGGCCCTACTGGCCGAGCGCGATGTCGGTGGCGAGCAGTTCGAGATCGGGGTCCACCGTGCGGTCGCGAATCGCCTCGGCCATGGCGACGGCCTGGGCATGGTGAGTCGACATGTCGCGGGCGAAGCCGGCCTCGGGCGACGTGTCGGAGGGCGTGCCGCTGACCGCCATCTCGGTGTTGTCGCTCTCGTCGCTGCATGCCAGCGGCGCGGCCAAACCAATGAACGTCAGCAGCACGATGGCGAACGGGCTGCGGTTCATTCGATCGGACTACCGTCGGCGCCGCTGCACGTGGCACCGAGCTCAGGCGTCTGCGGGCCTTCCTCGTATGTCGCCACGAACAACGCGAGTCGCGGATCGGTGACCGAATCGAGGCGCAGTTGCTTGCCCCACGCCGTCGCGACGACGGCCTCGGTCAGCCCCTGGTACGGCGACACCAGGATGTGGGTGTGGCTGCGAGCAAAGGCGCGCAGCACCTCGACCTGGTCGGCCGCGAGGTCGGGGCGATAGGCGAGCCAGACCGCACCATGCTCCAGCGAGTGCACCGCGTTCTCGTTGCGAACGGGCGTGTCGTAGACACCGCAGTTCTGCCAGCGCGAGTCGTGATCGCCACCGACCGGGGGCGACTGCGGGTAGTTCACGTCGCCGGTCACGTGGTTCTGCGTCAATCCGTCGTAGGACTGCACGCCTTCGATGGTGGTGGTCGGCGCGACGGGTCCCAGCGTGGTGGACGGCCCGGACTTGGAATCGCTGGTGCACGCGACGAGACCGAGTAGTCCGGCGACGGCTGCGACGAGGATGCGCGTGCTGTTCACGCCGAGAATCCTGCCAGCGTGTGCCCACATTGCAGTCGCGCCCAGGCGTGACTTCCGCCCGTTGTCGTCGACAGCGAGCGCCCCGCGCTGAACCGGGTGTCGAACACCGCAAGCGTGGCGGGTCTCAGCACCCAAAAGCGGTGCGGCCCGCGGCGAGGCTGACCCGGGTGCCGAACGCCGCCACGTTGATCGGTTGCTGCGCCCAGAATGGAGGGCGGGCGTGAGAGCGCTCCCGCGCTGAACCGGGTGCCGAACACCGCCAGCATGAGGGGTCTCAGCACCCAAAAGCGGTGCGGCCCGCGGCGGGGCTGACCCGGGTGCCGAACTTCGCCACGTTGATCGGTTGCTGCACCCAGAATGGAGGGCGGGCGTGAGAGCGCTCCCGCGCTGAACCGGGTGCCGAACACCGCCAGCGTGGCGGGTCTCAGCACCCAGAAGCGGTGCGGCCCGCGGCGGGCTGACCCGGGTGCCGAATGCCGCCACGTTGATCGGTTGCAGCGCCCAGAAAGGAGGGCGTGGTGCGGGCCGGACAGTCTGGGCGCTGCCAGGCCCACATTCACCGTTTGGGCAACTTCCGCCACCACGGTCGGCGATCACGGTGCCCAGACGCGTCCGGGTCCACGATGATTGGACCGCCCACGTCTCCTGTCGGCAATGTCTGCCAGGGTGATGAGTGCGAGCGCCCAGAAGCGGTAACGGGGTTGACAGCCGACGTACGATCGTTGTCCCCGTTCGTGGCCCGCTATGTCTGACGCGTCCCTGTTTCCCGAGCTCGACATCGAGCGCGCCCGTCTGGCGTTCTCGCGCGCCTGTCGCGACGCGATGATCGCGATGTTCGAGAGCGTCGATCCGAAGGACTCCGCCGACGAGTTCACGGCCGAGTACATCGAGGTCACGGTGGAGGAAGCGCTCGAGGATCTGCGCACCCCGGGTGCGGGCGAGTTCTTCGGTCGCATCGACGAGGACGCGGCCGGCGGCGGCGACAGTTGGTACATCGGGCGTCGCCACATCGAGGATGCCAAGCACGATCCGGTCATCATCGACTGGCGAGCACCGATCGCGGCGCCGTTCTACCGCGCCACCGTGCTCGACCCGCTCGGTCTGCGCCATCGGCGGCGGTTCATGTTGGCCGACGGCGACATCAACGCCTATCTCGACGAGCAGCTCGATGACCCCGACACGGCCAATGCGGCCTCGGGAATTCCCGATCCGGTGCTCGCCGAGATCGGCGCGGCACGAACCGGAGCGATGCGCGAGATCGTCGCGACGATCCAGGCCGAACAAGACGTCGTCATCCGCGCTCCGGTGCAGCAGGCGCTGATCGTGCAGGGCGGCCCGGGCACGGGCAAGACCGCTGTTGGCCTGCACCGCGCCGCGTACCTGCTGTTCGAGCACCGCCGGCGGCTGTCTCGCGAAGGCGTGCTGGTGGTCGGACCGAACCAGGTCTTCCTCGACTACATCGGCAACGTGCTGCCGTCACTCGGCGAGCGCAGCGTGCAGCAGCGCACAGTGCTCGACCTGTGTGTGCCGCGCGTCGAGATCGGTGGAGTCGACACGGTCGAGCTGGCCCGGTTGAAGGGCGACCCGCGGATGCTCGACGTCCTGCAGCGTGCGGTGCTCGCCGGCATCCAG
Organism: Actinomycetes bacterium; assembly: GCA_031410915.1. Taxonomy (GTDB): domain Bacteria; phylum Actinomycetota; class Acidimicrobiia; order Acidimicrobiales; family Ilumatobacteraceae; genus WLMZ01. The sequence continues at coordinate 37,444 of JANNZY010000143.1, read as the reverse complement.
TTGCCGAAGGAAGCGATCCGAGTCCCGATCGGCGCGCGCACACAGGTCATCGAACCGGACGAGTTCGCCCGCTGGATCGGCAACGCACTCGGAGGCAGCGCGACCTCGCGTCCGCTGAACCGACGCCGCGATGCGCTGAAGACGATCGCCGAGCAAGAGTTGCGGCGGCGCACCGATAGTGACGACGCGTGGTCGAAGGCCGGCGTTCTGCGCACCGCGGTCACCGCCGCCTGGCCGACGCAGCAACCGAAGGCGGTGCTCCAGCGCCTGCTGTCGAACGACGCGCTGCTGGCCGCCGCGGCCGATGGTCTGCTGACGGAGGCCGAGCAGTCACTGCTGCTGGCTGGCGGGCGGCCGGGCTCGAAGAAGACTCCGTGGACAGCGGCTGATCAAGTGCTGCTCGACGAGACCAACTCGCTGCTGAACGGCGCGCCGTTCCTGTTCGGCCACGTCGTGGTCGACGAGGCGCAGGACCACTCTGCGGTCGCGCTGCGGGTCATCGGTCGGCGTGGGCCAACCGGGTCGTTCACCATTCTCGGCGACCTCGCGCAATCGACGACGCCCGCCGGTCAGCAGCAGTGGCCGGTCGTCGCCGAGTACCTCGGTGCGAGCGACTACGAGGTTGCCCATCTCACGATCGGCTACCGCGTGCCAGAACCTGTCCTGGAGATCGCCAACCTGTTGCTGCCATTCACCGCAGTGGACACCGTCGCCAGTCGCAGCGTTCGCATCGATGGCGAGGCACCGACCATGCGTGTCGTCGACGCGGTCACGGCGGCCGAACTGGCCGAGGCCGTTGCCGAGGAGGTGATGATCGCCCGCCACCGCCACGTGCTGACCGGTGTGGTCGCGCCGGCACGGCTGCACGAGGCGATCGGTGTTGCCCTCGCGGCCCGGGATCTCCACGCCGTCACGCATGTACAAGAGGTGAGTCGGAGCGAGATCCCGATCTTCACACCGGAGGCCGTGAAGGGTCTGGAGTTCGATGCAGTGGTGGTCGTCAACCCGGCCGAGATCTTCGACGGCACCCCGCGCGGGGCCCGTCTGCTGTACGTCGCGATGACCCGCGCCGTGCAGGTGTTGAGAATGGTCGGCGACGCAGCGTTCGACGCGAAGTCGTTGTAACGTCGCTCCAGCACGTCCGACAACACACGTCACCTTGGGGGTCACCGTGAAGACGAAAGCCGCTGTTCTGTGGGAAGTCAACACGCCGTGGAGCGTCGAGGAGATCGAGCTCGACGCTCCTGGTCCCGGCGAGGTCCTGGTGAAGCTCGCCGCATCCGGCATGTGCCACAGCGACGAGCACCTCGTCACCGGTGACCTGCCGTTCGCGTTGCCCATCATCGGCGGCCACGAGGGCGCGGGCGTGGTGCAAGAGGTCGGCACGGGTGTCAGCTGGCTCGAGCCCGGCGACCACGTCGTGTTCGGCTTCATCCCCAGCTGCGGTCGCTGTCCGAGCTGCTCCACCGGTCACCAGAACCTGTGTGACTTCGGTGCGTTGATGGGCCTCGGGATGCAGATCACCGACGGCACGTCGCGCCACCACGCGCAGGGCAAGGATCTCGGCCTGATGTGCCTGCTCGGTACGTTCGCGCACCACACCGTCGTGAACGAGGCGAGCTGCATCAAGATCGACAAGGACGTCCCGCTGGACCGTGCCTGCCTGCTCGGCTGTGGCGTCGTCACCGGTTGGGGAAGCAGCGTCTACGCGGCGCAGGTCGTGCCCGGCGACACCGTCGCGGTCGTCGGCTGCGGCGGCATCGGCTCCAACGCGATCCAAGGCGCGAAGCTGGCCGGCGCAAAGCGCATCGTGGCAATCGATCCCGTCGAGTTCAAGCGTGAGAAGGCGATGGAGTTCGGTGCCACCCACACCGCGGCCAGCATGGCCGAGGCGCTGCCGCTGATCCAGGACGTCACGTGGGGCACGATGGCGAACAAGGTCATCATGACGATGGGTGTCGGCTCCGGCGCTGTGCTCGCCGAAGCGTTGGCGCTGACCGCCAAGCGTGGCCGCGTGGTCGTCACCAATATCCATCCGGCGATGGAGATGAGCGCCAACGTCAGCCTGCTCGACGTCACACTGATGGAAAAGCAGATCGTGGGGTCGCTGTTCGGCTCGGGTAACCCCCGCGCCGACATCCCAAAGCTGCTGGGACTGTGGCGCGAGGGCCAGATCGACCTCGACGGCCTCGTCACCAACGAGTACGACCTCGACGGCGTCAACGACGGCTACGACGCGATGCGTGCCGGCACCAGCATCCGCGGCGTCATGAAGTACGCCTGACACGTCCGATTCTGCGTTGGCGGCGCTTCTGGGCGTCGAGCCATCGCACGTCGCGGCGCACGAGCACCCAAGTGCAGCCGAGGCACGCGCGCCGCTGAACTGGGCGCCCCCGAGCACGATCGCGCCCAAGTCGCCCGTGGTCGCACGCCCGTTGCGTTCTGGGTGCGGCGCCGCCGCACGCCGACTTTCCACCGTACCCAGGTGCCGTCATGCCGCTCAGCCCTGCCGTCTGGGCGCGCAGGTGCACGATCGCGCCCAAGTCGCCCGTGCCCGCACGCCCGTTGCGTTCTGGGTGCTGCGGAGCCGGACGCTGGACGGCGGCCACACCCAGTTGTGGCCGTGCCGTCGTGGCCCGCCGTTCTGGGCGCGCGGATGCACAAAATCGCACCCAAGTCGCCATCGGTGGCATGTCCCTCGCGTTCTGGGTGCTGCCGAGCCGGACCCCGGAGTGCCGACGCACCCAGATGGCGGTGCCGCCGCCAGCCCGACCCTTCCGGGCGCGCCCGAACACGATCGCACCAAAGTCGCCATCGGTCGCTGTCCCCTCGCGTTCTGGGCGCCGGCGTCGATCACCTTGCACGGTCGGAGCACCCAGAACGGGTCCCAACCAAGTTGCTGTCCGGTGTGTCGCCCGACTCCCTATCGTTCGTCGACATGCCCAGAACAGCGGATGTCCGCGCCTTGGGCGAGTTTGCAGCCTCTCGCTACGGCGTGGTCACCATCACCCAGGCTGCCGCCCTCGACATCTCCGCTGCGTCGATCGGACGACTGATCCGCGACGGCGCGCTCGAACGCTTGCGGCCGGGAGTATTCCGGTTCACTGCGTCGCCGCCGACCTGGAGGCAGGCGCTCATGGGCGCGACGATCGACGGTCACGCCGTCGCGAGGACGCTGAGCGCTGCGGCCGTCCATGGCCTCGATGGCTTTACCGAACCGCCTCCGGTTCCCGAGATCCTGTGCGAGCACGGAACGTCGGCTCGCTTCGCCGGCGCGCTCGTCGCCCGAACGCGCGCGTTCGACCCGGCCGACCTCACGGTCGTCGACGGCATCGCGTGCACCACGATTGCGCGCACCATCATCGACCTTGCGCCGTCGGTGGGTGCTGATGGTCTCATGAGGCTGCTCGACGACGCCCAGCGTCGCCGCGTCAGCTTGCAGTGGGTCAGTACTCGAGCGAACGAGTTGGCCGCTCGCGGGCGACGCGGCCCGAGAGGAGTGCTCGACGCTGTGCAACGTCGGGCCGACGGCTACCGACCTCCCGATTCCTGGTTCGAGCGCCTGCTTGCCGCAAGCCTGCGCTCGCCGATCCTGGTCGGCCTGGTCCGTCAGTTCGAACTCTGCGACAGGCGTGGACGCTTCGTCGCGCGGTTCGACCTTGCGTTGCCCGGCGTGCGCTTGGGGATCGAAGGCCACAGCCGCAGCTTCCACCTCGGCGAGTCGGCCGAACGGTATGACGAAGATCGCGACATCCGAACCGCAAAGGTCGGTTGGGACATCCACTACCTCGGATTCGGTGCGACTCGCTCGCCGGAGCGGGCGTGCGCAGACCTCGAGGAAGTCGTGATCCGGCGCGCGCTCGACCTCGGCCTTCCGATCCCCGGTACTCTCGCCGCCCGCCGTTCCGCATAGCCGCCCGGGGGTGACGATTGCCCCGCGGGTTCCGATCGAGTCAGCATCGGTATCAACGGGAAGCTCTTCGAATCTCCAATCCGGAACACGGCGTTGAATGATGTCGTCAGACTCGACAATGCCATTGCAAACGGCGCAATGCCAATGAGACTTGCCGACGCCGTGCACATCCTCGCCGCAGCGTGGTCGGAGCAGTCGCTGTCCCCGCCTGACTCTGGATCGCCCCGAGCACCATCGCGACATCACGAGGCCACGTATGAACGCTCGGCCCCGTATGAACGCTCGTCTCGACGTGACTCAACACGACGGATACGAACCACAGAAACGACACGCCGGCCATCACGACGTGCGCCACATGCACGGCCGCGACGACGAGGCCGGCAACGAAACGATTCTCTCACGACGGTCTGCCACTTGCTCGCGCCAGTACCTCTCTGTCCACCCACCTGGTCTGCGCACGACTCTCAAGGCCAGAGCAGCGAATGTGAGGGAAAACACAGTCGTCACGAGGAACCAGACGGGCCGAAGCGTCACTGACGCAGCAACAGGCAGCGCGACGATTGCGAGGAAGGTGGGCGATTCTGTGTTCCCTCCTGAGTTGCAGAGGATCAACGGCCGCCAATTCCGACGCCCGTCTCGGCGACAGACGCCCAATCGGCTGAACAGCTCTCGACGGGGTCAGCACGGTGCGGGTTGGATCGGACCGAGCGGGCGGAGTCGAGTGGAGCGGCGTCGCTTGGTTCCATTCTTGCGGGGCACTCAACCTTCTCTCCTCGGCCACTTCGGCAACTTCACAATCCTCGCAGACAGTGCGGGAGCTCTCTGACCCGTCCCGCGGCGTGTTCCATCAACCGGGATCAGGATGCGTGTGAGTCGACAGAGTCGGGTGCTGGGGCTGCCCCTGCCCAATGCGGCCTCTCGCGGCGGCCGGCGACCGCCGGGTGGACTCGGCTGTCCGTCGGCAGGGGTCCAGAGTCGCAACACCCAGAAGTCGGAACCGGGTCGGTCGGCCAGCGACTGGGTGCTGAAACGGGCCAGGATGGCGGACGCAAGCACCCGGAAACCTATGAGCGGGAAGGCGCAGGCGAACTGGGTGCTGCGGGGCGGGATGGGGACTTGGGCGGTGGGCGACGCCGGGGTGGACCGCACTCGCGCCCAGAAGCAGCGGGTGTTTGGCGAAGGGGTGGACTTGGGTGCCGGGGCTCCCCAGGGTGGTCGGTCTCAGCACCCAGAACGGGAGGCGGGGCTCACGGCCGGCCGCCCCTGACCCCTCCTGCGATCGGAGGCCAGTCGGGGCGGAGGAGGTGCCACACGTGACTTCGGCCGGTTTCGGCGGGGGCCACGGCTTCGGTCGTGACTTCGGCGACCATCGTGAAACCGAGCTTGGCGGGGACGCGGCCGCTGGCGATGTTGCCCGAGTCGTGGTGGATCTCGACGCGGTCGATGTCGGCGCAGCCGAACGCAACGTCGGTCAGGGCTGCGGCAACCTCGGTCGCGTATCCACGACCGACGTGATCGGCATGCACCCAGTAGCCGATCTCCAGGACCCTCGGACCACGACGGCGGTGGAGGCCCGTGCCACCGATCGCGATGCCGTCGAGGAAGATGCCATAGACCGTGTCACCGCCCTCGGCGCGCTCGCGCTCCCACGTCTCGATCAACTCGCGCCGGTCGGCCACCGACCGAGGCTCGAACGCGATCCAGGGCATCCACGGCCGAAGGTGCTCGATGCTCGCCACGATCGCCGCGTCGATGGCCGAGGCGTCCTCGGCGCTCCAACAGCGCAGGGTGAGGCGCACGGTCTCGACGATCTGGGGGATGCCCGCCATCGCCCCATCGTCGCGCCTGGCGCCGGTTCTTGTCGCCCGACTTCCGACGGATACATTGCAACGACATCGTACTTAATGGGGGTCATTGATCATGAAGTCACGAGCCGCAGTGCTGTGGGGCGTCAACCAGGAATGGAAGATCGAAGAGATCGAGGTCGACCCCCCCAAGACCGGAGAGGTCCTGGTCCACTGGAGGGCCGCCGGTCTGTGCCACTCCGACGAGCACATGGTGACCGGCGACATGGTGCCGCCACAGGACTTCTGGCCACTGATGGGCATCGAGGAGTTCTTCCCGATCATCGGCGGTCACGAGGGCGCGGGCATCGTGGTCGAAGTCGGCGAAGGGGACACCGGCCTGCAGGCCGGCGACCACGTCTCGGCCAGCTTCGTGCCGAGCTGTGGGCGCTGCAAGTCGTGCTCGACGGGTCGCCAGAACCTGTGCGACAACGGTGCCAAGACCTTTGTCGGAGGCATGATCACCGATGGCACGCATCGTCACCACATCAACGGCAAGCCGGTCACGCTCATGGCAAAGGTCGGCACGTTCAGCGAGTACGCGTGCGTGTCGGAGATGTCGTTGATCAAGGTCGACGACGACCTGCCCCTGGAGTGTGTCGCGCTCGTCAGCTGTGGCGTCGCCACCGGATGGGGTTCGGCCGCCAACCGGGCGGGCGTGCAGGCCGGCGACAATGTCGTGGTGGTCGGCATCGGTGGCATCGGCATCAACGCCGTGCAGGGCGCGCGCATGGCCGGCGCGACGCGCATCTTCGCCATCGACCCGGTCGAGTTCAAGCGCGAGAAGGCGATGGAGATGGGCGCGACCCATACATACGCCTCGATGGAAGAGGCGTTGCCGCACGTCATGGAGATCACGTGGGGGCAAATGGCCGACAAGGTGATCATGACCCCGGGCGTGATGTATGGGGAGATGATGGCGCTGGCCGGGTCGCTGACCGCGAAAGGCGGCACGATGGTCGTCACTGCCGTGGCACCCATCACGCAGACCGAGTCGTCGGTGAACCTGTTCGAGCTGGCGATGATGAACAAGGAGATCAAGGGCACGATCTTCGGTTCGCTCAACCCCCGCGCCGACATCCCCAAGCTGCTCGGCATGTACCGCGAGGGGCAACTCAAGCTCGACGAGCTGATCACCAACCGCTACTCGCTCGAAGACATCAACGAGGGCTACCGGGCGATGCGCGACGGCGAGAACATCCGCGGCGTCATCATCAACGAATGATCGACGGCACGCTCCTCGCCCGTCTCGGCGAGCACGTCGTCGGGCGTCGGCGCGAGGTCGAACTCGTCCTGGCCGCACTCGACGCCGATCGCCATGTCCTGCTCGAAGGTCCACCCGGAACCGGCAAGAGCACGCTGCTGCGCGCCGTGGCGCGCGAGATGTCGTTGGGGTTCGAGTTCGTCGAAGGCAATGCCGAGCTGACCCCGGCCCGCCTCGTCGGCCACTTCGATCCGGCTCGCGTCCTGACCGACGGATACGACCCGGACGTGTTCGTGGACGGCCCGCTGCTGAGCGCGATGCGCGAGGGCGCTCTGCTCTACGTCGAGGAGATCAACCGGATCCCGGAGGAGACGCTGAACGTGCTCATCACGGTGATGAGCGAGCGCGAGGTGCACGTGCCCCGGCTCGGCCGGATCGCCGCAGCCGATGGCTTCCGGCTCGTGGCCGCGATGAACCCGTTCGATGCGATCGGCACGGCGCGCATCAGCGGCGCGGTGTACGACAGGGTCTGTCGGCTGTCGGTGTCGTATCAGTCGGCAGTCGAAGAGGTCGACATCGTGTCGCGCTCGATGGCCTCCGAGGCACCCGCTCCGTCGCCGGCGTGGATCGCCAATGCGGTGACCGTCGTTCGGCGCACCCGCAGTCACCCGGATCTGCGCGTCGGCTCGTCAGTGCGCGGGGCCATCGATGCCACCGCAGTGGCGACGTCGCTCGCCCAGCTACGTGGCACCGACCCGGAGGATCAGGGTGTCGGGCTGGATGCGGCCATCGTCGCGCTGTCCGGCCGGGTGCGCGTCCGTGAGGGCATCACGCGAACGAGCGAGGACATCATCGCCGAGTTGTGGCGGGAGGTGTTCGGTTATCCCGAGCCGGAGGCCGGTGATGGCGCGGGAAAAGATGGAGCCCCGACCGGGGCCACCAGCTCCCGCTGACCCGCGAGGGTGAGGACGCCGACGCGGCGGTGAACGAGGCCGGCAAGAAGACCACGTCGCGACGCGACCTGGCCCGCAACCCGCGCTTCGAGCAGATCTCGCCCGAGGTCGGCGAGCTCGACGACGCCGCAGTCGAGGAGGGCCTGCACGAGGATCCGGACGAGATGATGGCGTTGCTCGCCGACCTCACCGCAGCAACGGATCCAAAGCTGCGTGAACTGGCTCGCCGCCTGGCCGGGCGGCTCTTCCTCGACGTCAGCCGGCGTGGCCCGGTGCGGCCGCGCGGCATCGGCAAGATCGTCGAGCAGCCCTACCGCCCCGACGCCGGCGACATCGACATCGACGCCAGTCTCGACGCCATCGCCGAGTCACGCAGTGGCAAGAGCGCGATCGACCCGGAGCGGTTGCGCGTCCGCGGCTGGGTCAAGCCCGGCACCGCGCTGTGCCTGATGGTGGACCGCAGCGGCTCGATGGGTGGCAAGCCACTCGCCACGTCCGCCGTCGCCGCGGCTGCGGTCGCCTGGCGTGCGCCGGCCGACTACAGCGTGCTCGCGTTCGGCAAGGATGTCGTCGTCGCCAAGTCGCAGGACGTGTTCAAAGACAGCGAGCAGGTCGTCAACGACGTGCTCACGTTGCGAGGCTTCGGCACGACAGACCTCGCGGGCGCGTTGCAGACGGCGCAGTTGCAACTGTTGCGCTCGCGGGCCGGGCGACGCATCGCGGTGCTTCTGTCCGATTGCCGGGCCACGGTGGAGGGCGACGTGCTCGCCGCCGCCGGCGCGCTGGACGAGCTGTTCATCATCGCCCCCGAGGGTGACTCCGCCGAGGCCGAGGCGCTGGCTGCCTCGGTCGGGGCGCGCCTGGCAACCGTGAGCGGCCCGGCCCAGGTGGCCGAGGCACTGACCTCGCTGCTCGACGAGTGATCGCGGAGAGCTCAGCTGTTGATGTAGGTGAGCACGGCCAGCACCCGGCGGTGCTCGGCGTCATTGGCGGGAAGTTCCAGCTTGGTCAGGATCGAGGTGATGTGCTTTTCGACCGCGCCATCGCTGATGACGAGCTGGTGCGCGATGCCGGTGTTGGAACGGCCCTCGGCCATCAGCCCGAGCACCTCGCGTTCGCGTGGCGTGAGCGCGGCGAGTGGTTCGCGCTTGCGGCTGCGGGTCAGTAGTTGAGCCACGACCTCGGGGTCCAATGCCGTGCCGCCCGCGGCCACGCGCCGGCAGGCGCTGATGAACTCGCTCACGTCGGCGACGCGTTCTTTCAACAGGTACCCGACCCCGACGGTGCTGCCACCGAGCAGTTCGGTCGCGAAGCGCTCCTCGACGTACTGCGACAGGACCAGCACTGGCGTGCGCGGCCGCACCGCGCGCAGCTCGACGGCAGCGCGAAGGCCCTCGTCGGTGAACGTCGGCGGCATCCGTACATCGACGATCACGATGTCCGGGTCGGTCTCCTGCACCGCGGACAGCAGCTTGCTCGCGTCGCCCAGCGCGGCCACCACTTCGCCGTCGTACTCGGCGAGCAGGCGTGTGATTCCCTCGCGCAGCAAGACGCTGTCTTCGGCGATCACGACACGCATGGCAACTCCACCGCGAGCAGAGTCGGGCCACCCTCGGGGCTGGAGATGCGCAGCCGGCCCTCGACCGCAGTGATCCTGTCGCGCAGCCCGCTGAGGCCACCTCCGGGATGTTCGACCGCGCCACCGACGCCGTCGTCGTAGATGTCGATGGCCAGCACGCCCGGCCGTTCGGCGATGTGCACCGACGCCCGGGTTGCGTGGCTGTGCTTGGAGATGTTGGCCAACGATTCGGCGACGACGAAGTAGGCAGCCGCTTCGATCGCGGGCGGCGGCCGGCTGTCGAGCACGACGTCGATGTCCACCGGTACCGGGCTGCGGGCGGCAAGCGCCGACAGCGCTGCGTCGAGGCCGCGGTCGGTCAGCACGGACGGATGGATGCCGCGGACCAGATCGCGCAGCTCGCTGATCGCCTGCTTGGCCTCGTCGTGGGCTCGGTTCACCAGCTCGACGGCGCGGGCCGGGTCGCCACCCGTCGCCAACCGCTCCTTGGCCAAACCCAGATCCATGGCCAATCCGACCAGGCGCTGCTGTGCGCCGTCGTGCAGGTCACGCTCGATGCGCCGCAACTCGACGCTCGCGCCCTCGACCGACGCGTCGCGGCTGACCGTGAGCTGCTCGACGCGTTCGGTCAGCACCTGCTCGTTGCCGGGCGACAGGAAGGTGCGGATCAGCGCGACGTCGGCGCGGGCCAGGCCGCGGACGATTCGAGGCGCCGCGGCCAGGAACACCAGGCCGAGCACGGTGACGCCCGCGGCGTAACCGACGCGGCCCCAGCCGTGGAGGACGTAGTCGTTGCCGAAGTGGTACACCCCGCCGTCGTTGTTGTCGGGCAGGAACCCTTGGTAGATCGGGAACAACGCCATCGGCAGCGACACGCTCCACACCACCACCGTCAGCGTGAACGTCAGAATGCCCCACGGCAGGGCGAGGACCGAGTAGCCGAGCCCACGCCAGCCGGCACCATCACCGATGACCTGCTTGCTGCGCTGCCAGAAGCCACGGGCCGGAGCCGGGCGGGCAAATGGTGGCAACAGCTCGCCGAACAGGGCCCGCACCCGCGCCCGCTCGAACGCGCCGACGACTCGGCCGAACTTGACGGTGACCACGAGCAGCGGGATGCCGATCAGGGTGACCATCAGACCCATGCTGACGGAGAACAGCGTGATCGCGATCGTGAAGAACGTGATGCCCAGCGCGAGGTTGACGAGCAGGTGGAGCGTGGCGGCCCACGTGCGTCCCTGGACGAGCGGGCTGTACATCCGGACCAGCAGGTTCGGCTGCGATTCGTTCACTGGTGCACCATCCATGACCCCAGTGTGCGCCGATTCAGTGGGGGTCACCATCGGGCGCCCCGGCGTCCCCGCGGTGGGGATAACCCCACCCGTCCCGCTCACGGCGAGGTCGAACTCGTGACCAGTTGAGTGGGTGTGTCCGCAGACATCGACGATGCCGGCGGCGACCCGGACGGACGTGGCTTCTGTCGCAACGCGACCATCACCAGACCAGTCGTGCCCAGCACGGCCAAAACCGTGTCCAGCGCGAAGATGCGGCGTGCATCACGCTGCACGGCGTGACACGCCGTGCGGTTGTATCGATACGGCGCGTTCTCCTTCGGCAACGTCGCCAGTGTGGGCAGTGGCTCGTCGGGACGAACGGACGAATCGAACAACGTGTTGCACTCGACGGTCTGCGACTGTGGCACGCCCTTCGCGTTCAAGCCGATCGGCACGGCGTCGTCGAGTGGTTGCAGCGCCCAGAAGAAGACGAGCAGCAGATACGCGATCACTACCGCACCCGCGCCGAGCAGGAGGTTCCGGCGTGCGTTCGACATCGGCCCGCAGGCTATCGGCCCGGACGCGCCGACGAGGACCGCCCGTACACTCGCCCGGTGGCCTCACTGACCGCCCATCCACCGCTCGAAGCCCACGGCGTGCGCGTCGGCCGTACCACGTTCACGCTGCACGACTCGGCCCGCGACCGGCGCAGCATCGCTGTCGAGGCGTGGTACCCCGCCACGGGCGCGGCCGCCGCGATGACCCGCTACGAGGTGCTCCCCGGCATCGAGTTCCAATCAGCCGGCGCCGAGACGTCGCCCGCCGTCGCTCCGGGCCGATACCCACTCCTCGTGCTGTCCCACGGGCGTACCGGGATGCGTTTCAACTACTCGTTGCTGTGCGAGGGCCTGGCCGCGCGTGGCCTCGTCGTCGTGTCCTGCGACCACCCCGGCGACGTGCTGAACGATTGGCTGATGGGAACGTTCGTCGACGACCGCACGAACGAGGTCAACCGCGTGGCGGATACGGCGTTCGTGGTCGACGCAATGCTCGACGGCTCAGCCGCTGCGGAGCTCACCGCCGTCATCGACGCCGAGCGCATCGCCACAATCGGCCATTCCTACGGCGGTTACACCGGCCTCGCCGCAGTAGCAGGCCGTCGTGGCGCGCCGCCGGACCGCAGGGTCAGGGCCGTCATCGGTCTGCAGCCCTACACACGCACGCTCAGCGACGCCGCACTCGCCCGCGTCACGGTGCCCGTGCTGCTCATCCTGTCCGCGCACGACACCACTGCGCCGCCGGCCACCGACGGCGAGCGGCCGTGGGAGCTCGTGTCGTCACCGGTCACGTGGCGGCTCGACCTGGCGTCGGCGGCTCATCACGCGTCCAGCGACATGGGCCTGTACCTCGAACTCGCCGGGCTGATCCCCGACCTGCCGCCGATGGTGATGGCCTATGTCGCGATGATGACGCCGGACATGGTCGGCCCGCACCTGCGCCCGTGGCGCGAGAACCTCGCCGTGCAGGTGCGCGCGATCGCGGCCTTCCTCGACGTCGCGCTCGAGCTGGATCCGGATCGCGGCATGGCCGAGGCAGATGCCATCGACGCCGAACCGGCCGTGTCCTTGCGACGCCGCTGAGGCGGACTCAGCAGAGCTGATCCTTCGGGGGCACGACGCCCTGCACGTTCTCGGTCACAGCAGTGCCGGGCTGGGTGGTCGTCGTGGTCGGGGCAACGGTGGTCGACGTCGGCGCGGTCGTGGTGGTGACTGCCCCTGCGCTCGGCAGCGCAGTGACCGAAGCGACGGTCGACGTCGCGGCCTGCACCGCGGCGGGGTCTTGGATCGGCGCGCCGGACAGCGAGGCCTTGCCGCGGAAGATGGCGAGGATGGCCTTCATGTTCGCCCCGCCGAGACGGGGGATCAGCACGTCCTGGCCGGCGCGCTCGTCGGCAGTGATCTCGATCTGGTACGTCTTCAGCTGCGCCGGGTCCAGGCCCTGGATGACACCGGCGAACTCGAGCATCCGCCGCGGCGTGAGGTTGGTGTCCGTCACCACGTACTTGCGGGCGGTGTCGATCAGGCCGCGCGCCACAGACGGCGTGTACACGCCGGTGCTCAAGGCCTTGCTGACCACGCGGCGGATGAAGTCCTGCTGGCGCGACACGCGGCCGAGATCGGAGGACGGATCCTCGATCCACTGCTTGCCGTCCCAGTATTCGTAGTGTCGCGAGCGCACATAGGCGAGGGCGTGGTCACCGGTGAACGTGAAGCACCCCGGCTGCGGCACGCTGAGGCCCGTGTGGGTGTCGCGGGTGATGTACGCGAACGGCACGGGTACGCCGCCGACGGCGTCGACCAGCGTCTTGAACGCACAGAAGTCGACCTGGATGAAGTGGTCGATGCCGACACCGAAGTTCTGGTAGATCGTCTCGATCAGCTTGCTCGGATTGTCCTTGACGTAGGCGCTGTTGATCTTGCTCTCGCCGTCGCGGCCCGGGATGGACACCCACAGGTCACGCGGGAACGACAGCACCGCAGCCTGGCTGGTCGACGGGTCGACGCGCATCACCATCACCGTGTCGCTGCGCTCGCCAAGTTCGCTGCGATCGCCGAACGCGCCGGCGAACGGCGACGCCGGGTCGATGCAGCTGTTGTTGTCCGCGCCCGTGATCAAGAAGTTGCTGGCCTGCGGATCAGCCGTCGGGAACGTCTCGGTCGGGCCGAGTTCGGCGTCGGCTGCGTCGGCCAGGTTCGGCACGAGCGGCACCTTGTGCTGATCGCCCACCACCTTGTTGCCGACCAGCAATGCCGCCGACCCGGCGAAGCAGCCGATGATCAGCAGCGAGTTGACCGCGAGGATCAGCTTCTGCGACAGAGAGTGCCGGCGCGGCGTCGAACGTTTCGGCATGACGGGCGCGACGCTATCGGCCGGTCCCGCCCAAGTCCGGGCATCACCTCGTGCAGCGCGCCACCGAGGTCGACATCGTGCCAGCTAGGGGCAGGTGAACTCCTCGGGCGGGATGATGCCCGGAATCGTCTGCTCGACGGCGACCGTCTCCAGCGGCTGCGTCGTCGCGGTCGTGGTGCTGGTCGTGGTCGTCGTCGCCGGCTTCGTCGTCGAACCCGTCGAACTCGTCGAACTTGTCGGAGTCGCCGAACTCGTCGGAGTCGTTGAACTCGTCGAAGAGATCGTCGTGGTCGTGGCCACGGTGGCTTCAGTGGTGGGCTCGATGACCTGATCGGGGGCGGTCTCCAACTGCGCTTCGCCGCGGAAGATCTTCAGGATCGCCTGCATGTCGTCGCTGTCCAGGTTGGGCACGATCACGGCCGCACCACCGATGTTCTGCCCGCGACCTTCCACCCGATACGTACGAATGACGTTCGGGTCGAGGTTCTTCAAGATGCCGGCGAACTCCAACTGCTTGCCGACGGTCAGGTTCTTGTCCGTGACGACGTAGTCGGTCGCGACGTCGATCAGCGCCTGGGCCACGCCGAGGTCGAAGCCCTGTGACACCACCTTGGCCACGGCCCGGCGTAGGAAGTCCTGCTGGCGAGCGATGCGGCCGTAGTCGCTGGACGGGTCTTCGCGGTACTTGTTCGTCTTCGGGTCGAGGTACTTGTAATGCCGGCTGCGCACGTATGCCAGCGCTGTCGATCCGTCGAGGTTCACACATCCGGTCTGGGTGATGTCCAGGCCGGTCGCGGTGTCGCGCGCCGGGAACTCGAACGGCACACCAACGCCACCGACTGCGTCGACGAGGCGCTTGAACGCGCAGAAGTCGATTTGGATGTAATGGTCGATCGGGATGAAGAAGTTCAGGTAGATCGTGTCCACCAGACGCTGCGGCTGGTCGACCTTGTACGCCGCGTTGATCCGGTTGCGGCTGTTCGTACCGGCGATCTGCACCCACAGGTCGCGGGGGAACGACAACACGGCGGCGCGGTTCGTGGAGGGATCGACACGCATCACCATGATCGTGTCCGTGCGTTCGCCGAGCTGGTCGCGTGGACCGACGTTGGTCGGCGAATTCGGGTCGTCGCAGGCACCGTTGTCGCTGCCCGTGATCAAGAAGTTGCGGGCCTCCGGGTCGGACGGCGGGAACGTCGAGACAGTCTCGGTGACCGCCGGGTCGGTGGAACCTGGCTCGCCGGTGCCCTCGGGAGCAGCGCCATCGGTGGTGCCGGTCGGCTGGAACGACAGTGGCGGTGCCGCCGTGGTAGGGCTGGCGATCGCTTCCGTCTTGCGCTGGTCGTTGATCACCTGTTGGCCGGCGATCAGCACGGCCGAACCAACGAAGCACGAGAACGCGATCACGATGTTCAGCACGAGGATTGTCCAGTGGATCACCCGGCGATGCTGCTTGCGGCGGAGTGGAGGAGCGACGGTGAGTTCGTGCTCGTCCATCTCGGTCATGAAGGGTGCAATCTAGTGCGCACGCTTGCAGCGCCGGACGGCGCGATGACGAATGGCAACAGACTTGTCATGGTCGCGTGCCAGTAGCGTCAGCGGCCATGCGACCGACCGCTTCGCCGGAGTGGGTGCAACGGCTCGACCGGCTCCACCTGCTGACCCCGTTGCGGGTGGTTGCGGTGGTCGTCGTGGCCATCCTGCTGACCGTCGTCATCCGGCGCCTGGTGTCCAAGGCCTTGCGCCAAGTGTTCGAGCGGGCCGTACCGGGCGACCGGCCGCGGGCCGAAGCGCGCTACAGCGCGCTGAGCTCGTCGCTGCGGGCCGCCGTGGTCGGCGTCGTGTGGGCCATCGCCGTCATCACCATCGTCAGCGAGATCGGCATCAACATCGGCGCGTTCGTGGCCGGGGCGACGGTGATCGGTGGCGCGGTTGCCTTCGGGTCGCAGACGTTGATCCGCGACGTCATCGCCGGATTCTTCGTCCTCGCCGACGACCAGTACGGCGTCGGCGACGAGGTCGACCTCGGACATGCCACGGGCACTGTCGAGCGGGTCACGCTGCGCACAGCGATGGTGCGCGATGGTGAGGGCCGGGTCTGGTACGTGCCGCACGGCAACGTGCTTCGTGTCGCGAACCTGTCGAAGGCGTCTGTCGCGTTGCTCGACGTCGACCTCGCCCGCGACACACCGGTTGACGTTGCGCTTGCTGGCGCAAGTCGACTCGTGGCGGACCTCGCCGCCGACGACCAGGCTGGCGCAATGTTGAGGTCGTTGCCGGTGGTCGTCGGCATCGTCGCCGTGACCGACGAGCGGATCACCGTGCGAGCATCGGCCAGCACCCGCATCGGCAAGCGTGACGACGTGACGCGCTGTTGGCGGGCGATCACGCTGCGCCACTTCGAAACGGGCGCGATCGCGCGCCCGACGCCATTCGCGAGCCCGCTCCCGACACCGTCGCAGCCGCCCACGTCCGGCTCGTCGGCCGCAGGTGGCGCTTGACGGTTCCTTGAGAGAGCGGCCACGCAGCGCGCCATTCTCGGCGCACAGGCTTGCCTGAACCTTGTCCCCGTTGGCCGAAGATTCGTGTTCTACTTGGTGCTGTCGTTCGACTACAGCGGGTGGTCGAACCGGAATGGGACAGACATCATCATGCGAATCAAACTGGCGGCACAGCGCACAGCGCTCATCCTCACCATCGTCGGCTCGGGCGCTTTCGCCCTCGGCGCCACCGATCACGCCGCGGCGGCGTCAGATCCCCAGCCCGATCCGGTGACCGTCACCGTGAGCGCCAAGGTGTATCCGATGGCCTTCGGGATCCGTTGGAGCTGACGATCGTGCACTACTCAACCAATCACCACGGGCGAGGTGGCTGCTGGCGACAGCACCCGCCCCGGGTCTCCACACGGTCGATCTGACCGCCGCCGCGCTGCTCGGAGGCCGTCCGGAACCTCAACTTGTGACGAGTTCGTGCCGATGACTTCGATCGGGAAGGGCGAATCTGTGACAGACGAGGTGGGACACTCCGAGCAGCGTGCAAAGCTCTCGTCGACGGCGGCGACCAGGCGGACGCTGTCGATGGCGCTGCTGCTCGTCGTCGCGTCCGGTTTCGTGCTCGGGCACCTCGACCTGGCCGCGACGGCCGGCCAACCGATCGTGCTCCACTGGTGGTGGATCGCGGCGATCGCAATCGCAGCCGAACTGGCCGAGTTCCACGTCGAGTTCCGGCGGGAGATGTACTCCTTCACGTTCAGCGAGATCGCGCTCGTGCTCGGCCTGTTCCTGGCATCGCCGCGCGACCTGATCATCGGCCGCCTCGTCGGCGAGGCACTGTTCCTGGCAATCAAGCAACGCCAGGCGATCCGCAAGTTCGTTCTCAACCTGGCTGCATTCCTGGCCGAGGTGACGACACTGCTCACGGTGCACCAGTGGCTGTTTGATCGCCAACTCGACATCCGCCAGCCGATGTCGTGGCTCGTCGCGCTCGTCTCGGTCGCGCTCGCCGACCTGGTCGGCTACGTGATCGTGTTCCAGGCGGTGCGCTGGCACGGCGCGCCGATCACGCTCGCCTCGATCCTTGGCATCGGCGCGCTCACCGTGCCGGTCAACACCAGCTTTGCGTTGATCGCAGGTGTGCTCGTCGTCGACGAGCCCTGGGCCACGATCCTGCTCACCGGCATCGGCGCGTTCCTGCTCGTCGCCTATCGCTCCTACACCGCGCTGAGCCAACGCTTCGAGAGCCTGTCGACGTTGTACGACTTCACCCGCCTCGTCAGCGGCACGAAACGCCCGGACTCCGTCCTGGAGGCGATCCTCACCCAGGCCAAGGACTTGTTGCGCGCCGAGCGAGCGGAGATCTGGTTGACCGACGTGAACGAGTTCCGGATGCGCCTCGGCGTGCACGACTCCGGCCGCACGACGGGAGCGCTCGGCGACGTCTACAGCGACTCGATCCACGACTGGCTGTGCACCGTCGACGGCGCGGCGATCGTGACCGAAGCATCGCCGCGGCGCCACGATCGCAATCTCGCGGCTGCACTCGACGCCCGCAACGCCATCGTCGCCCCGATCACCGAGTCAGGCGAGGTCGTGGGGCTGGTCGCGGTGGTCAACCGACTCGGCGAGCTGGTCACCTTTCAAGAGACCGACCGCACGATGTTCGCGACGCTGGCCAACCACGCCAGCGTCGCGTTGGAGAACGGACGGCTCGTCGAACGACTGCACCAGGAGGCCAGCGAGCGCCGGCACGAGTCGTTGCACGATGCGCTCACTGGTCTGCCCAATCGGGTGCTGCTCGGCACCCGCATCGACGACGAGCTGAACGCCGTGTCACGCAGCGGTGGTTGCCTCGCCGTGGGTGTGATGGATCTCGACCGGTTCAAAGAGATCAACGACACGCTCGGTCACCAGTCCGGCGATGCGGTCTTGGTCGAGGTCGCGCAGCGCATCCGTGGTGCCGCCGGTCCGTACGCAACGGTGGCGCGCCTCGGCGGCGACGAGTTCGCGCTGCTCGTGCCCCACGTTGGTTCCCGGCATGACCTGGAGGCCCTGGCTCGCCAGGTGCGCACGGAGGTAGCAAAGCCGATCCACACCGATGGCTTGCGGATCAACGTGAACGTGAGCATCGGCTTCGCGCTGGCACCCGACGACGCTGACGACGGCGCGACTCTGCTGCAGCGCGCGGACGTGGCGATGTACAGCGCGAAGGCGGGCACTGGCAACGGCGTTGCGTTCTACGACGCGTTCAACGACGAGAACTCTCCGCGCCGGTTCGCACTCGGCAACGACCTGCTCGGCGCGATCACGGACGGCCAGCTGGCGATCGTGTTCCAGCCCAAGGCCCGGCTCCTGGACGGACTCGTCGTCGGTGCCGAGGCACTGGTGCGCTGGCGGCACCCGACGATGGGCCTCATCATGCCGGACGAGTTCATCCCGCTCGCGGAGCGCGCCGGGGGCATCGACGAGCTGACCAAGTTCGTGCTGCGCGCCTCGCTGGCTGAAGCGGCGCAGTGGCAGGCGTCGGGCCACGAGTGGAGCGTGTCGGTCAACGTCGCGATGCGGAACCTGCTCGACGACAACTTCGTGTCGGTGGTGAGTCGCCTGCTCGATGAGTCGTCGGTCGATCCCTCGGCCTTGACCCTCGAGGTCACCGAGACGGGGATCATGTCCGACGCGACGCGCACGATCGACGTGCTGCAGCGCCTGGCCGCGCTCGGCGTGACGCTGTCGATCGACGACTTCGGGACGGGGTACTCGTCGCTGTCGCACCTGCAGCAGTTGCCGGTGAGCGAGATCAAGATCGACAAGATGTTCGTGTTGCGGATGGCAACGGACCCGAACGCGGACACCATCGTGCGCGCCGTGCTGGACCTGGCCCGCAACCTGGAGCTGACGACGGTGGCCGAAGGTGTCGAGGATCGGGCCACCTGGGACATGCTGCGCAGCCACGGCTGCGCGACTGCACAGGGCTTCCACATCGCGAGGCCGATGACCTCCGCCGACCTCGACCCGTGGCACCGCAAGTGGACCACCCCCACTGAACTGCCGAGTCTCACCCACGCCTGACGCCCGTCGCGACACGTCGGCTGGCCGTCATATCGAGCACCATTGCGAGGGGGGAGGTCGCCGCCAGACGACCGAAAAAAGCAGAAGCCGCTATCAATTGATCGCGGCGGGAAGTGAGATCAATCGATAGCGGCATCAGCCGAGAAGTGTCACCGAGCAAGGGCTCCGTCGGGCGGGACAGCGGGACTGATGGAGCATCTGGACAAGCAACACTTTTGTTCTGTTGTGACACTGATTATGCGGGAACACCTGTGAGCGGTCGCCCAACCGATTTCAAAGGGAATGCAAAGTTTCAGCGTCACCCGGTATGACAGTTTCCGTGGCGAGCACGACCGCGACGCCCATCTCGTCGCCGGTTTCCACGGTGATCGACGCGATCGATCCCGCTTCCGTGAGATCGGCGAAGCCGGCCTGCAGGGCTGCGTGCACGTTCGCCGGAGCGGTGATCGCGACGAGGGCGACCTCGGCGCGCTGGGTGACCTTGGCCTCGGTCTTGGCCCGGCGAACGTGGGCGAGCACGCCCAGCACCACGTCGAGCAGCGCGGCGTCACCGTTCGGCATCGCCGCGGTGGTCGGCCACGCGGCGCGATGGACAGAACCCTGCTGCCACCAGCTCCACACCTCTTCGGTCGTGAACGGCAGGAACGGCGCGAACAACCGCTGCAGTGTGTTCAGCGCGCCGCGCAACGCCTGCTGCGCGCTGGCCGCACCCGTGTCCGTGCCGCGGTAGGCGCGGCTCTTGACGAGCTCGACGTAATCGTCGCAGAACCACCAGAAGAATGCCTCGGTGCGCTCGAGCGAGCGGGCGTAGTCGAAACCAGCGAACGCCGTGGAGCACTCATCGACCACTGCTGCGAGGCGGGCCAGCATCGACAGGTCGACGGGCTCGGTGACCTCGGTGCCCGCCGCCGGCTCGCCGAAGCCGAGGACGAACTTGCTGACGTTGAGCAGCTTCATGGCCAGCTTGCGGCCGACCTTCATCTGGTCCTCGGCGAGCGCCGTGTCGACGCCCGGCCGGGCCGAGCCCGACCAGTAGCGCACCGCGTCTGTGCCGTACTGGTCGAACAACGTGGCCGGCGTGACGACGTTGCCCTTCGACTTCGACATCTTCTTGCGGTCCGGGTCCAGGATCCAACCGCTGAGCGCTGCGTGACGCCATGGCGCAGTGCCGTGTTCCCAGTGGCTGCGCACGGCCGTGGAGAACAACCAGGTGCGGATGATGTCGTGGGCCTGGGCGCGCATGTCCATCGGGAAGACGCGCTGGAAGAGGTCGTCGTCGACCTCCCATCGTCCGGCGATCTGCGGGGTCAGTGAGGAGGTGGCCCAGGTGTCCATCACGTCCGGATCGCCGACGAAGCCCCCGGGCACGCCGCGCTGTTCGGCGGCGAAGCCTGCCGGAACGTCGGTCGAGGGATCGATCGGCAGATCGGCCTCGGCCGGGACGAGCGGCGAGTCGTAATCGGGGTTGGCATCCGCGTCGAGCCGGTACCAGACCGGGACCGGCACACCGAAGAAGCGCTGGCGGCTGATCAGCCAGTCGCCGTTGAGGCCCTCGACCCAGTTCGTGTAGCGATGCTGCATGTGCGCCGGGTGCCAGGTGATCTCGTCACCGCGGGCAACCAGGTCGGCGCGCAACTCGGGCTCGCGGCCGCCGTTGCGGATGTACCACTGCCTGCTCGCCACGATCTCGAGTGGGCGCTCGCCGCGCTCGTAGAACTTGACCGGGTGCTGTATCGGCCGCGGCTCGCCGAGCATCTCGCCAGAAGTGCGCAGCATCTCGACGATCTGCTTCTGGGCCTGCTTCGAACTGCGCCCGGCGAGCTCGGCGTACCGTGTCGACCCATCGGCGTCGGTGATCCACGGAGTGTCGGCCACGAAGCGACCGTCGCGGGCAACGACGGCGCGCGACGGCAGGTTGAGCTCGCGCCACCACGTGACGTCGGTGGTGTCACCGAACGTGCAAATCATCGCGATGCCGGTGCCCTTGTCCGGATCGGCGAGGTGATGCGCGAGCACGGGCACCTCGACGCCGAACAGTGGCGTCGTGACGGTTGCGCCGTCGAACAGGGCCTGGTACCGCGCGTCCGACGGATGGGCGACGAGCGCAACGCACGACGGCAACAGCTCGGGGCGGGTGGTGTCGATGACGACGTCGCCCTGCCCGTCAGTGCGGTGGAAGGCGATCTGGTGGTAGGCACCACCGATCTCGCGGTCCTCCATCTCGGCCTGTGCGACCGCGGTCTTGTAGTCGACGTCCCACAGAGTCGGTGCGTCCCGCGTGTAGGCCTCGCCCCGCGCCAGGTTGCGCAGGAACGCGCGCTGGCTGGTGGCCCGGCAGTGGTCGTCGATGGTGGTGTACAGCAGCGACCAGTCGTAGCTCAACCCGAGCTGGCGCAGCACTGCCTCGAAGATCTCTTCGTCCTGTGCCGTCAGTTGTTCGCACAGCTCGATGAAGTTGGGTCGCGAGATTGCGATCGCGCGGTGGTCCTTGGGCGGATCGCCGCGGAACGGCGGCTCGAACCCGACCTCGTAGGCGATGCTCGGGTCGCAGCGGACGCCATAGAAGTTCTGCACCCGTCGCTCGGTGGCGAGGCCGTTGTCGTCCCACCCAATCGGGTAGAAGACGGACTTGCCAGTCATGCGCTGGTAGCGGGCGATGATGTCGGTGTGGGTGTAGCTGAAGACGTGGCCGACGTGCAGCGAGCCGCTGACCGTTGGCGGCGGCGTGTCGATGCTGAACACCTGGTCCCGGGTGGCCGAGCGATCGAACGCGTAGGTGCCGTCGGCATCCCACTGCTGGCTCCAGCGTGCTTCGATGCCGTCGAGTGACGGCTTCTCCGGGATCGTGGTCATAAGAATCCAAGGCTACCGATGGTCCCCGCCCGTTCTGGGAGTCTTTCGTGCTGCTCGAGCACCCAGAACGGCTCGTGTTCATCGGCCGCGCGGTTCTGGGCGCTGCGGCCGACAACACTGCTGTGGCTGACCACCCAGAATCGATTCGGCCATTCGAGGCTGGGCTTCTGGGCGCGGCGACGTGTATGAGCACCCAGGACTGGCTTGACCGTTCGCGACCGCTGTTTTGGGTGCCCGGGCAGAGAAGGTTGAGATGTCCGAGCACCCGGAAGGCTCGGCCGGGTCGAGCTCCGTCTGTCTGGGCGCTTTGATGAAACCGAGCACCCAGAACAGCCCGTGTCCCCGGTCCTGCCGTTCTGGGTGCCGCGTCCGAGGAGCGTGCTGTTGCCGAGGACCCGGAAGGGTTCGGCCGGCCCTGAGCCGCGGTTCTGGGCGTGTCGATCGATCTGTGAACCCAGAAGGCCGTGCTTCGCTGATCCTGCCGTTCTGGGTGTTGCGTCACAGGAGCGTGCGACCCTCGGGCACCCGGATGTGTCAGTCGCTGCCGAGGGCCGCGTCGAGGCGGGGGTTCCAGTCGACGTCCTCCGTGCTGGCGCCCGCCGCCTTGATCTCGGCCCGCTGGCGTGCCAGCTCCCGCGCCGCGGCTTCGACCGACGCGGTCAGCACGTCGCGGGCGATGATGTCACGCAGTCGCCCGGCCAGCGCCGGGCTCGCCCCACCCGTGCTGACTGCAACCGTGATGTCGCCGCGGCGGGTGATGGCCGGAAGGATGAACGAGCAGTTGTCAGGATCGTCCGCGCTGTTGACCCACACCCCAGCCGCCCGCGCGTCGGCGGCCACGAGGGCGTTGACCGCAGGGTCGTCGGTGGCGGTGATGACCAGCTGGAACCGCCCCGCATCGCCTGTGGCATAGGGCCGACGTTCGATGCGCACCTCCATCGCAGAAATTTCTGCGGTCACGACCGGTGCCACGACCGTGACCATCGCTCCGGCGCGCACCAGGCCCTCGATCTTGCGACCTGCGACGTTGCCGCCACCGACGACGAGTATGGAAATTTCTTCCACATCGAGGAACACCGGATATCCGAACGGCACCCCGAAAACGTAGCAGTGGCTGGCTTTTCCCTATACCTGATCGGTTTTGTCGGGGTTACACTCCGGAGGATGCCGTTGATGACCTTCCCCGAGTCGCTGGAGACCGGCCAACCCGCCGACACGCTGCGTTGGGCGGCCGATCAGTTCGGTGTGGACGGCATTGCCGTGACCGCCAGTTTCGAAGACGCCGTGCTGGTCCACGTCGCGGCGACGGCGGTCCCGGGGATCGAGATCGTTCTGCTCGACACGCAGTACCTGTTCGCCGAGACGAAGTGGTTGGTCGACGAGATGGTCAAGCGTTTCGACATCAACCTCACCGTCATCCATCCGCTCGCCGCGATCCAGCCCGACAACCTCTGGCAAACCGATGTCGAGGCGTGCTGCAACGTTCGCAAGGTCGAGCCGTTGAGCCGGTCGCTGCAGGGCAAGCAGGCGTGGGTGACCGGCGTGCGCCGTGTCGACGGACCGACCCGGGCCCACGCGCCGGTTGCCAGCTTTGACATCAACCGCAACCTCGTCAAGCTCAATCCGCTGGCTGCGTACACCGACGACGACATGGCGCTCTACGCGCAGCTGCACGACCTGCCGGCCAACCCGCTCACCGAGCGCGGCTACCCGTCCATCGGCTGCTGGCCGTGCACCCGTCCGGTCGCGCCGGGCGAGGACAAGCGCGGTGGTCGCTGGTCGGGCAACGCGAAGACCGAATGCGGGCTGCACGCATGAGTAGCGACCGCAGCGAAGGAACCGCGCGCGACGGGCGCGGCTTTCACGGGTGCATCCCCTGGACGGTGCACCAGTGAACGTGTCCGCGCTGCACCTGGAAGCGCTGACGGACGAGGCCATCACCATCATCCGCGAGGTCGCGGCCGAATGCGAGAACCCGGTGCTGCTGTTCAGCGGTGGCAAGGACTCGGCCGTGCTGTTGCACCTCGCGCTGCTCGCGTTCGCGCCGGCCCGCCTGCCGTTCCCGGTGATGCACGTCGACACAGGCCACAACTTCCCCGAAGTCATCGAGTACCGCGATCAATTCGTGACCGAGCACGGCGTGCGGCTGGTCGTCGCCAGCGTGCAGACGAGCATCGACCAGGGTCGTGTCGTCGAAGAGACCGGGCCGCGTGCGAGTCGCAACCGGCTGCAGTCGGTCACGCTGCTCGACGCGATCGCGGAGCACGGCTTCGACGCCGCTTTCGGAGGCGGTCGCCGCGACGAGGATAAGGCGCGTGCCAAGGAGCGCATCCTCAGCTTCCGCGATCGCCAGGGTCGCTGGGATCCTCGCCAGCAGCGCCCCGAGCCGTGGGGTGTTCTCAATGCCCGGATTCGAAAGGGCGAGCACTTGCGCGCGTTCCCACTCTCGAACTGGACCGAGCTGGACATCTGGAACTACATCGCGCTGCACGACGTCGAGCTGCCGAGCATCTACTACAGCCACACCCGTACGGTCATCGAGCGTGACGGCATGTTGCTGTCCGTCGGTGGGCCGGTCGTGCCCGAGGCCGACGAAACACCGTACGAGGCCGTCGTGCGCTACCGCACCGTTGGCGACGCGAGCTGCACCGGCGCGGTGGAGTCCACTGCTGCCACCGTGCAGGACGTCATCGCCGAAGTCGCTGCGGCGCGCATCACCGAGCGCGGCGCGACACGCGCCGACGATACGTTCAGCGAATCAGCGATGGAAGACCGCAAGCGAGAGGGATACTTCTGATGACGACTGCATCGAGCACCGCTACGGCCCAACGGGGCACGCTTCGAATCGCGACGGCCGGGTCCGTCGACGACGGCAAGAGCACGTTGATCGGCCGGCTGCTGCACGACACCAAGACGGTGTTCGAGGATCAGCTCAGCGCGGTCGTCAAGGCCAGCCGCCGCTACGGCGACGGCGAGACGAACCTCGCGTTGCTGACGGACGGTCTGCGCGCCGAGCGCGAGCAGGGCATCACCATCGACGTGGCGCACCGCTACTTCGCCACGCCGAACCGCAGCTTCATCGTCGCCGACACGCCGGGCCACGCGCAGTACACGCGCAACATGGTCACCGGTGCTTCGACCGCCGATGTCGCAATCGTGCTCGTCGATGCACGCCACGGCGTGGTCGAGCAGACCCGCCGCCACGCATTCATCGCGACGCTCCTCGGCGTGAAGGCCATCGTCGTCGCGGTCAACAAGATGGACCTGATCGAGTGGGACGAAGCCGAGTTCACGTGCATCGCCAAAGAGGTCGCCGAGTACGTGAAGGCGCTGCCGACTCCGGTGCCGGTGGAAGCGATCCCGCTGTCCGCGCTGCTCGGCGACAATGTGGTCGATCGCTCGACGCACTCGCCGTGGTACGACGGTCCGGCGCTGCTCGAACTGCTCGAGACGTTCGACGCTCATCCCCGCGGCGAGATTGGTGGTCGGCTGCACGTGCAGCGAGTCATCCGTCCCCAGGGCGGGGCGCACGCCGACTTCCGTGGCTACGCAGGCGTCCTATCCGGCGGCACGCTGTCGGTGGGCGACGCGATCGTGGTGCAGCCCGCCGGGTTGGCCACGACGGTCAAGGCGTTGCACCGCGCTGGCAAGCCGGTTCAGACGGCGTCGGCCGGTCACGCGCTGGTCGTCGAACTCGCCGACAAGGTCGACGTCGCACGTGGCGACGCGCTTGTCGCGGCCGAGTCCGCCGTTGCGGCCCTCGTCGGCGAGACCGTCGTCGCCGACGTGTGCTGGATGATCGACCAGCGGCTCACCGTCGGCAACCGGCTGTGGTTCAAGCACGGCACACGCACCGGCCGCGCCACGGTCACGGCGATCGAGCACCGTCACGATCTGCACACCCTGGAGCAGGGCAGCACCGACGAGCTGACACTGAACGATCTCGGACGCATCCACGTGCTGCTGAGCGAGCCGATCGTGGCGGATCGTTACGTCGACAACCCTGAGGGGGGCCGGCTGATCCTGATCGACGAGGCCACCAACTCCACGGCTGCGGCGGCGATGATCGTCGCTGTCACGCCGTGATCGGCGGGACTGCATGAGCACGCCGGAAGAGATCAAGCTTGCCAGCAACTACCTGCGTGGCGAGCTCGCCACCGAACTGGTCGACGGCACCACCGAGTTCGGCCACGACAGCATCGTGCTGCTCAAGTTCCACGGCATCTATCAGCAAGACGACCGCGACACCCGCCGTGCTCGCGCTTCGAAGCGATTGCCGCTCGACTACAGCTGCATGGTGCGCGCGGCCGTGCCCAGCGGTGTGATCTCCACCGAGCAGTGGTTGGCGTTGGACCAGATCGCCGACCTCGCCGATGGCACGTTGAGGCTCACGACCCGCCAGGGCGTGCAGTTCCACGTCGTGTTGAAGGACGACCTGCACACGTTGGTCCACGACATCAACGCGACATTGCTCACAACGCTCGCCGCGTGTGGCGATGTGGTCCGCAACGTCATGGGCTCGCCGTTCCCCGACCAGCGCCAGGGCGTGGTTGCGCCACTCGTCGGCGAGTTGGTCGCTCGCTTCCGCCCGCAGACCACCAGTTACTGGGAGCTGTGGGTGGACGGCGAGAAGGCAGTCACCGCCGAGCCCGCACCCAACTCGACCGTCGAGCCGGTGTACGGCGAGACGTATCTGCCGCGCAAGTTCAAGATCGGAGTCGCATGGCCCGGTGACAACAGCATCGATGTGTACACGCAAGACGTCGGCCTCGTGCCGACGTTGCGCGACGGCACTTCCGGCGATGTGACCGGATACGTGGTCTTTGCTGGTGGTGGCTTGGGGATGAGCCACGCCCGCGAGGAGGACACCTATCCCCGACTCGGCAGCGAGCTCGGTTGGGTGCCGCCCGAGCGCGTCGTCGATGTCGTCGAGGCCGTGGTCACCACGCAGCGCGACTTCGGCAATCGCGGCGATCGTCACCGCGCTCGGCTCAAGTACCTGATCGACGACCGCGGTCTGGAGTGGTTCCGTGGCGAGGTCGAGTTGCGTAGCGGGCTCACGTTCCAGTCGTCACCCGGCCTGCCCGAGTGGGGCGCGGACGACCATCTCGGTTGGACACACGTGCCGTTCGACGACAGCTACACCTATGGCATCCCGATCCCGTCCGGCCGAGTCGCCGACCGCGATGGATCGGCTCTGCGCACTGCGCTGCGGGAGCTGGCGACGTCCGGCCACGTGCGCGACTTCCGCGTCACAGCGCGACAGGATCTGTTGCTGACCGGTGTCGCCAAGAAGCACCGCAGCACGATCGAGAAGACGTTGCGCGGCCACGGTGTCGCGCTGGCCGACGACGTGTCCGCGCTGACCCGGCTGTCCATCGCCTGCCCGGCGCTGCCGACATGCGGCCAGGCGCTTGGCGAGGCCGAACGCGTGCTTCCCCAGTTCGTCGAGTCACTGGACAAGTCGCTGGCCGACGCGGGCGTTGGCGGCGCGGCGATTCGCATGAACATGACCGGCTGCCCGAATGGCTGCGCCCGTCCGTACACCGCCGAGATCGGCATCGTCGGTCGCACGAAGACCAACTACGACGTGTACGTCGGTGGTGCTGTGGGCGGTCAGCGCCTTGCCGAGCGGTTGCGCGCCGACGTGCCCTTCGCCGACATCCCGGCGTTGCTGTCGCCGGTGTTCGCCGGCTTTGCGTCCGGCGCGGAGTCAGGCGAGAGCTTCGGCGACTACTGCGCCCGCATCGGCACCGAAGCCCTCGTCGCCGTCCTGCCCGCCCCGACGGTGAAACGCCGACGAAACGCCACCTCCGAGGCCTCCGAATGACGCTGTCGGTTCTGGGTGCTCGGGCGCGCCACCCCGGTCCTCGCGCGCACCCAGTCGTGGCCCCTGCGGCCGACGGGTCCCGACGGGTGCGTGGCTGGAGGGCGACGTCGTGACCGGTCACATTGCGCTCGTCGGCGCGGGCCCGGGCGACCCTGAGCTGCTGACGTTGCGCGCCGCCCGCTTGCTCGCGGCTGCGGAAGTCGTGGTGCACGACGCCTTGGTGAGCGACGACGTGCTCGCGCTGGCATCGTCGTCAGCAGAGTTGATCGATGTCGGCAAGCGGCCCGGACGCGGCGTGGCGCAAGAGCTGACCAACGTGCTGCTCGTGCAGTTGGCTCGACAGGGCAAGCGGGTCGTACGGCTGAAAGGCGGCGATCCGTTCGTGTTCGGGCGAGGCGGCGAGGAAGCCATCGCGCTCGCCGAAGCCGGGTTCGCGTGCGAGGTCGTTCCCGGTATCACCTCCGCCGTCGCCGCGCCGGCAGCCGCCGGTGTGCCTGTCACCCACCGCGGCATCTCCGCCGCGTTCACGGTCGTGACCGGCCACCGTCAGCCGGGCAACGAGGCCGTCAACTGGCGCGCACTCGCCCAGGTCGGTGGCACGGTCGTGGTGCTGATGGGGGTCGCCCAGCGCAGCATCATCGCAGCCGAACTGATGGCCGGCGGCCTGCCCGCCGACACCCCCGTGGCGGCGATCCAGCGTGCGTCCACCCCGGACGAGGTCGTGCTTCGCTGCCGCATCGATCAGCTCGCCGCCGCCGACATCGACTCACCGGCCACCATCGTCATCGGTGCCGTTGCAGCGCTGGACGTGACCGCACTCACCGGCATCACCCACGGCGCCGCGCTTCGCTGAAACACTGGCCGCGACCCGGTGGGTCGGCCCCTACGCTGTGGGCCGTGCTTCACCTGTACGACACCGCGACACGAACTGTCCGCCCGCTCGCGATGCGCGAGCCCGGCACGGTGAGCATGTACGTCTGCGGCCCGACCGTGTACGGGCCGCCCCACCTCGGCCATGGTCGGGCGACGTTGGTCTACGACATCCTGCGCCGGTACTTGGAGTCCACAGGTATCCGGGTCCGGCACGTCTCCAACATCACCGACATCGAGGACAAGATCATCGAGCGAGCGACGCGCGAAGGTCGGCCGTGGCAGGACATCACCACAAAGTGCGAGGCGATCTGGTGGCAGGCGATGGACGCGATGGGCGTGTTGCGCCCGACCGACGTACCCCACGCGACCGAATACGTCGACGGCATGGTCGAGATGATCGGCAAGCTGATCGAGCGCCAGGCCGCGTACGTCACCGACGACGGCGTCTACATGTCTGTCGGCTTCGTCAGCGACTACGGCCTGCTGGCCCATCAGCGGCTGCAGGACATGCTCAGCGGTGGTGGCGACCGCGAGGTGTTCGGTGCCGAGAACAAGAGGGATCCGGCCGACTTCGCGCTGTGGAAGTTCACCAAGCCCGGCGAGCCGGGTTGGCCGTCACCCTGGGGCGATGGTCGTCCCGGCTGGCACAGCGAGTGCGTCGTGATGAGCCTCGATCTGCTCGGCGAGGGCTTCGATCTGCACACCGGCGGTGACGATCTGCGCTTCCCGCACCACGAGAACGAGCGCGCCCAGGCGGTGGCGCTCGGCAAGACCTTCTCGAACCACTGGATGCACCACGCGTTCGTGGTCGACTCGACGGGGGAGAAGCTGTCGAAGAGCCTCGGCAACTTCACCAACCTGCTCGACCTGATCGAGACGATGGACCCGCGCAGCTACCGGCTGCTCCTGTTGCAGAGTCACTACCGCTCGCCGGTGCAGGTCAATCCCGACACCGTCGGCGCAGCCGAACGGGCGCTGGCCTCGCTGGACGCGTTCGCCCGGCGCGCCGGCGCGGCAGGGGTTGACGATGGCGTCGTCGACGAGGAGCTAATCGCAGCATTTCGCGCACGGATGGACGACGACCTCGACACCGCGAGCGCGATGGCCATCGTGTTCGATGCCGTGCGTCGCGGCAATGCTGCCATCGACGCCGGCGACAACGCCGCCGCAGCATCGCTGTTCGCGACGGTGCAGGCATCCTGCGCTGCGGTCGGAGTCGTGCTGCAGTCCACCGCCGAGGTGCCCGCCGACGTGCTCGCGCGGGCGAGCGCGCTCGACGCAGCGCGAGCCGCGAAGGACTTCGCTACCGCAGATGCGATCCGTGCCGAGTTGCACGCCTCGGGTTGGTTGGTCGAGACCACCAAGTCCGGCACCACCGTCCGCCCCGCCTGACGCTGGCCCCGCTGCCACGCACCCCCGTCCTGGCGCTGGCCACCGCGCCGGCGTTGGCCCCGCGCTGGCGTTGGCCCGCGCCGGCGCGCCCTCGTCCGACACGGCCCCACCCCGGGTCACGCCTTCACCGGTGCACATCCCAACTTTCGCGCTGCCCCGGGGGCCCCACTGCGGCCCCCCATGCTGCAAACTCTTGCAAGCACTCTGCCGGGCAATGACGGTGCAAGTTGTGTCTGGTACGCCAGACTTGAGGGGTCATGACCGCAACGATGGACAGAAAGGATCCGCCCTCGCTGCGCAAGCTGGCCGAACTGGACCGCCGTTGGACTCCCTCCGATGGCGTCTCCCGGCCGATGCGACCGACGGGACCGGTGCCGGGCATGGGCTACCAGCCCGCGCTCGACGGCCTGCGCGCGATCAGCGTGATCGCGGTGATGCTGTTCCACGCCGGGTTCGCCTGGATGGGCGGGGGGTTCTTCGGCGTCGAGGTCTTCTTCGTCGTTTCCGGATACCTGATCACATCGCTGCTGCTCGACGAGCGCGAGAAACAACACCGGGTGAGCCTCGAGCAGTTCTGGCTGCGGCGTGCCCGCCGGTTGCTACCGGCGCTGTTCACGATGCTGGTCGCGGTCGCGATCTGGGCCGCGCTGTTCGGAACGGGCGAGCAGCAGTCGACGCTGAAGCGAGACTTGCCATGGTCGATCTTCTACGTCTCCAACTGGGGCCAGATTGTCGGGTCCACACCGTACTTCGCATCCGCCGACCCGCCGCTGCTCCGCCATCTCTGGTCGCTGGCGGTGGAGGAGCAGTGGTACGTCATCTGGCCGCTGGTGTTCGTCGCGGCGATGACGATCGGGGCCGGCCGGCTGCGCAGCCGCGGCGTGTTCTTCGTCGGCTGCTCGGTCACGTTGATGGTGGTGATGCACGTGCTGCATGGCGACGTGTCCAACAACGCGCTGTACCTCGGCACGTTGACGCGATCCAGCGGATTGCTGCTCGGCGCCGGCTGCGCGTTCGTGTGGAGACCGTGGCGCGCCAAGTCGCGGTCTCAGATGCGTGGTCGGCGGCTCGATCCGATGGGTGCCGCCGCGCTCGCGCTGTTGGTCTGCATCATGAGCGTCGCGACGTTGACCGCCGGTTACATCTACCAATGGCTGCTGCCGGTTGTGTCGCTGCTGTCGATGGCTGTGATTGCAGTCGTCGTCTACCCCACGGCGTACGGGATGCGCGCCGTTCTCGGCTGGCGTCCGCTCGTCGAGATCGGTCGCCGCTCGTACGGGCTGTACCTCTGGCATTGGCCGATCTTCGTCATCGGCCACGTCTACCACTCGGGAAGTTGGCCGAAGTTCGTCGTCGCCATGGCCATCACGGCCGGCGTGGCCGAGCTGTCGTACCGGTGCGTCGAGACGCCGATCCGCAAGGGTTTCCTCGGCTCGTGGCTGAGGGAGCAACGCAACGCGATCGGCGTCGAGCGTGTCCGTCGCGTGCGCATCACCGGTGTCGCCAGTACCGCGACGGCGGTTGTACTTGCGGGGCTACTCACGTTCTACGTCTCGGTCGATCACTTCGACGCAGCGGTCGGTGGGGCGGACGCGAAGTTCTCGCTGACGAGGGCGGAAGCCGAAGCCCCGGCAGAATCGGGCACGGCTTCCACGCCGGCAAGTGCCGATCCCAGTGCCGATCCGAACGAGGCCACCACGGGCGTCGGTTCCGGGGCGACGGTTGCTTCCGAGGTGCTATCGACACAGCCGGCAGCGAACGGCACACCGACGACGCTGGCCACGTTGCCGCGCAAGGTCGTCGTCGTCGGCGACTCGCAGGCTCACTCGCTGGCCATCAACCTGCCCGACGGCATCGACCCGACGTTCACCATCACCGACGGGTCGGTGGAGGGGTGCGGCGTCTACGACGCCGGCAAGGTGATCTCGGCCCGGGCTGGGTTCAACCGTAGTTTCGGGGATTGCGCTGGGTGGGCCGGCAAATGGGGCGCGGCGGCGTCGGCGAGCGGTGCCGAGGTCGCGCTGGTCGTGATCGGCGCGTGGGACGTGTTCGATCTGCAGCTTGCCGACCGCACGCTCGTGTTCGGCACGCCCGACGCCGACGCGTTCTACCTGTCGCAGTTGCAGCTCGGCCTCGACGCGCTGAAGGCCGCCGGGGCCAAGGTTGCACTGTTGGAGGTGCCGTGCATGCGACCCCAGGACGTGAAGGGTGCGGGCGTGCCGGCGCTGCCGGAGCGTGGCGACGACACCCGCACCGGCCACCTCAACGTGTTGTTGAAGCAAGCCGCTGCCGCCGACCCGGTCGACGTGACGTTCGTGCCCGGACCGACGCAGTGGTGCAGCGACCCGGCGATCAGCAGCGACCTTGGCTACCGCTGGGACGGCGTCCACGTCTACAAACCCGGCGCGAACCTGATCTACGAGACGATCGCGCCCACGCTCCTCACCATCCCCGTCTGACCGCGCGAACAGGACACGCGTGCGCGAACCGTGACGCGGCCCCCACGTCCCCGCACGTGTCGGCGACGCGTGCGGCTCGATCACGCAGCAACTGGGGGTGGGTAGGTTCACACCTGGCGCTCGGGTGAATTGTGAGCCGGCAGGTGGCTCGAAATCCACCCAATGATCCGGCCCCGGAAGGCGGGCGATCGCAGAGTCGCTCGCCGTTCGATCAGTCGCGGGCGTCGGCAGTGCAGGGGGCTCCGTCGCAGACGTCGATGAGCGTGTCGTCGAACAGGAAGGCGGCCTTCTGGGTGCGCACGTCGACGTCGGAGCGTGGGTCGCCGTGCGGATCGCGGCCTGCGGACGGGGCGACGCCGTCGACCGGGATCGGGGCGGCTCCGCTGTCCCAGACGACGATGCCCGAACCGGTGCCCGGATAGGTCGTGGTCTCCAGACCCCAGCCGGCAGTGACTTCCTGCCAGCGGCCCTCGGCCGCGACCGGGCGATGGATGGTCACGTTCATCGCCCGGGCGGCGACCATCGCGGCCAACTCGCTGACCTGCCAGTCACCGAATGCGACGTCGAGCAGCACGGTCTTCGCCGGTGTCCCCGGATACGGATCGGCGGTGACATGTTGGACGTAGCCGGCGCCCTCACCGCGATCCCACAGCATCTGCAGCAGATTGATGTCGATCATGCGGTCGAGATCGTTCGGGTAGGCCGGCTTGAACACGGCCTCGTACTCGCTGAAGTCCACGCTGCGCGGCAGGAGCAAACTGTAGTTGATGCCCGGCACGCCGAACACGGCGCGTTCGATGTCGGGTGACACCGCGGCGAGCATGATCCCCATGATGCCGCCCTGGCTGTTGCCGTCGTAGTCGAGGTGCGCGGTATCGATCATCAGCGAGCCGTCAGCACGTCGTAACTCCGGCAGTGATGACAAACCACGGTCGCGGGTCATCAGCCGGCCGAGGAAGATCTGGTTCAACACGCCCTGCTGCAGCCGATCGGCGACCGTGGGGAAGTTGCCGATCTGAGCCAGCGTCGCCGCCGCGTTGCCGATGTCGGGACTGCTCATTCCTGCCCAGTAGGTGGCGCAGAACACGATGTTGTGCTCGTTGGCGAAGTCACGCACGTTGCCGGCATCGATCTCGTCCGGATCGCCGAGCAAACCGTGACCGTATTCGACGAGGTGAGCGGGCTCGGTTCCGCTCATCGTCGCGGCCGACACGTTGCACACGAAGTCGGCCTGCAGCGTGCCGTTCTGCGCCGGCAGCGCGTCGGGGTCGCTGGCGTCTGGGTAGCTGAAGCGGTTGCCCGGGCCGCCGTCGTTGGTCAAGAAGTTGGGCACGGTGTACGTACCCGTGATCTGCAGCGCGATGTTGGTGTCGTCGGTCGGCGCAGACGACGTCACCGTGAACTCGGGTGCGGCATCGCCGAGCGATGCCAGCGCGGTGTCGCGAATGCTGAGCATCCGCTCGCTCAGACTTCGCGTGCTGGCGACCGTGAAGTCCCATGCCAGGTAGAGATCGGCGCGATCCATGCCGGCCGCGGCAAGCGCAGCGAACGTCGTCTCCATCACCGGACGGCGATCCTCCAGAGCGTCTCCGGCGAGGCGGTCGCGGTAGGCGCGGAACACAACGTTCGGCTCGATTGCGCGGGCATCGGCGTCGTACATCGTTCGTAGTCCGACGGCGTAGTGGTGGCCCTCGCGCAGCACGACGGCGGGATGGATGACCAACGCCCGATCAGCGTCGTCGCTGGCCTTCACGTCCAGTTCGGCCCACAGTGGGATGCGCTCGCCGGTCGCGGTGTCAGCGATGACCACAGTCGATCCGTTGTCCAGCGACCGGTCGAGGTCGGTCCACGACGGCAGCTTCGACGTCTCGGCGGCAATGCCCGGCACGTACGCGAGCAGTGTGCTGTTCGGGCTGAACCCGTCATTGCGGTTCCACTCGGTCAGATCGACCGACACGCCCTGCGCGTTTGCCGTGGTCGCGTCGTTCGGCATCGCGACCCGGACGCCTGTGTCCGTACTCTCGTCACCAACCGTGTAGGCGTCGCTCGGGAACGGCAACAAGCAGGCACGGGTGTCGAGCGGGTCGCACCCCGCCGGGCTCGCGCCGAGCGCATCATCGATCGCCGCTGCGGTGGCCACATCGGGCTCGCTCAACTCGGGCAGCGCAGCATCGGTCGATGGCGTCGACTCGTCGGTCCCCGCGGTGGTTGTCGTCGGCGCATCCGTCGCTGGCGGATCAGTGGTTGCGGAATCTGTCGATCCGGGTGCCGCCGCTGGCGAAGTCGACGCATCGGACGACCCCTCGCCACTGCTGCACCCCACCGCAATCGCTCCGACCGCGACAGCCATCGCGACAGCGCGCGAACCCCGTCCGAACCTCATCACCAATCCCCCTCGTGGCCTCGACTTCGACGACCACTGTGCCACAGCCACGACGGACGACCACGCCGCACGAGCAGGTACTCGATGCGACTGCGTCGAAGTTGTGTCCGAAGGTTACCCAGTGGTAACTTACGCAGATGGCCGAGTTCTCTGTTGCCCTGTCCGACGATCATCTGCAGATCCAGTCCTGGGTCCACGAGTTCGCCGAGGAGGTCGTTCGCCCCGCCGCGCACGAGTGGGACGAGCGAGAAGAGTTTCCGTGGCCGATCGTCGAAGAGGCAGCGAAGAACGGTCTCTACAGCGTCGACTTCTTGATGAACGCGATCACCGACGCCAGCGGTCTCACGCTGCCCGTCGCGATCGAGGAGCTGTTCTGGGGCGACGCCGGCATCGGCATGGCCATCATGGGCTCGGCGCTCGCCGCCGCCGGCATCAGCGGCAACGGCACGCCCGAGCAGGTGATGGAATGGATCCCGGAGTGCTATGGCACACCCGGCGACGTCAAGCTCGGTGCGTTCTGCGTCAGCGAGCCCGACGCCGGCTCGGACGTGTCGTCGCTGCGCACCCGCGCGGTGTACGACGAAGCGACCGACGAGTGGGTGTTGAACGGCACCAAGGCGTGGATCACCAATGGCGGCATCGCCGACGTGCACGTCGTGGTCGCTGCAGTGGATCCGGAGTTGAAGGGCCGCGGCCAGGCGAGCTTCATCGTCCCGCCGGGCACGAAGGGTCTCAGCCAGGGCCAGAAGTACAAAAAGCACGGCATCCGCGCGTCCCACACCGCCGAGGTCGTGCTCGAGGACGTGCGTCTGCCCGGTCGCATGTTGCTCGGTGGCAAGGAGAAGCTGGACGCCAAGCTGGCCCGTGCTCGCGAGCGCGGCCACAGTGGCGAGAAGCAGCCGGCGATGGCGACGTTCGAGGCCACCCGCCCGTCCGTCGGTGCCCAGGCGCTGGGAATCGCGCGCGCCGCCTACGAGTACTCGCTCGAGTACGCCAAGGAGCGCAAGGCCTTCGGTAGGGCGATCATCATGAACCAGGCGATTGCGTTCAAGCTCGCCAACATGGCGGTCGAGATCGACGCGTCACGTCTGTTGATCCACCGCGCCGCGTGGCTTGCCCGCAACGGCGGCTTCAAGAACGGCGAAGGCTCGATGAGCAAGTACAAGGCCAGCGAGGTCGCCGTGTGGGTCACCACCGAAGCGATCCAGATCCTCGGCGGTTACGGCTACACCCGCGAGTACCCCGTCGAGCGCTGGCACCGCGATGCCAAGATCCACACGATCTTCGAAGGCACCAGCGAGATCCAGCAGCTGGTGATCGCTCGGGCTATATCAGGCCTGCGTATCGAGTGATTCTTGCGGTGGCGGCCCGGTCGGCTTGTCGACCGCCAGCGATCGTCCCTAGCAATCAGCCCTAGACGTTGTGACACCCTCGGCGTATCGTCGCGGGCATGGCGACGATCCGTGAGAAGCGCCCCGGTGTGTGGGAGGTCCGTGTCTTCACGGGCCCCGACGCGCGTGGTCGACCCACGCAGATGTCGCGCACCGTGCGCGGCGGAAAGCGCGATGCGCAGCGTCTCGCCTCCCAGCTCGAGTCGTCGGGCGGCAAGGCCAAGCCTGCCGGCCGTTCGGTGAGCGACGTGCTCGACGAGTGGGTGAAGCAGAACATCGACACATGGGCGCCGTCGTCGGCGCGCGATCAGCAGAGCCGCGTGAAGTCGCTCAAGAAGGACCAGATCGCTCGGCTGCCGCTCGCCCGTCTGACGGTTGCCGACATCGAGCGCTGGCACACGCGCCTGCGGGCGGCTGGCATGGCCGACGCCGGAATCAAGAACCAGCACGGCGTGCTGCGCGCTGCTCTTTCGCAGGCGGTGCGTTGGGGCTGGGTGTCGTCGAACGTCGCCTCGCTGGCGCGCTTGCGGTCGACGAAAACGCAGCAGCGAACCGTGATGGCCGTCGATGATGTGCGTGCCGTGATGGAAGCGGCAGCGTCGATCGACGCCGCAGCCGAGTTGGCGTTCCGAATCGCCGCCGTCGCCGGCGCGCGCCGGGCCGAGCTGGCGTCGTTGCGGTGGACCGACGAGCACGACGGCCAGTTGCTGATCGACTCGGCGATCGAGATCACCAAGCGCGGCGCCGGCGCGCCCGAGCTGCGCGAGGCGGCAACGAAGACGGCCAACGTGCGCTCCGTCACGCTCGACGACGACACCGTCGAGATGATCGACAAGCTTCGCCGAGCGCGTGAGCCGTACGGCCCGTGGATGTGTCGCCTCGGCCCCGAGCTGGTCAGCCCCGACCGCATCAGCTGGTGGTGGAAGCGAGCGCGCCAGATGTCGGGCATCGACCCGAAGTGGCGCCTCCATGATCTGCGCCACTGGTCGGCAACGGTTGCGATCGGTCAAGGCCACGACGTG
>JANNZY010000142.1:0-20827 GCA_031410915.1 Actinomycetes bacterium | reverse complement strand
CGGACACGAGCTCGGACTCGGCGATCGGCATGTCGAACGGCGTCTGAGTCAGTTCGGCCTGCACGGCGATCATGAACACGGCGAAGCCGATGAACTGAGTGAGGATGTACGGGTTGCCCAGGCCGTCCCAGCCGAACATCGAACCGGCGTTCTGGCGGATGACGATGGTCTGCAGGTTCATCGTGCCGGCCTGGATGACCACGCCGATGACGGCGAGCACCATCGGCAACTCGTAGGCGATCAGCTGGCCGGCGGCGCGCAGGCCACCGAGGAGCGAGTACTTGTTGGCGCTGGCCCAGCCGGCGATGAGGATTCCGAGCACGCTGACCGAGCTGACGGCGAGCATGTAGAACACACCCGCGTCGAAGTTGGTGAACCACGCGTCGGGGCCGAACGGTACGACGGCGATCAGCAGGAACGTGCTGGTGAGCACGATCAGAGGGGCCATCTTGAAGATCGACTTGTCCGCCTGCTCGGGCATGATGTCTTCTTTTTGCAGCCACTTGCCGACTTCGGCGATCAGCTGCAACGACCCGTACGGGCCGGCTTCCATCGGACCGAGACGGCTCTGCATGAAGCTCATCATCTTGAACAAGAACAGGTACACGATCGTGCCCGCCGGCAGCAGCACCGCGACGATGCCACCGAGGACGCGCAGCAGCGACTGACCCCAGTAGGGAATGGAGATCGCGAACGTGCTCATCAGCGGTCGATATCTCCGAGGATGAAGTAGAGGCTGGCCAGGATCGTGATCACGTCCGGGACGTAGACGCCGCGGAGCACCCACGGCACGACGCTGATGTTGTTGAAGCTCGCCGAGCGGATCTTGACGCGGAACGGCCCGAGCTCGCCCTTGCTGACGATGTAGTAGCCCATCTCGCCGAGCGGGTTCTCGGTGCTGACCCAGGCTTCGCCCTCGGGCACCTTGATGATGCGCGGCACCTTGGCCATGATCGGCCCGGCGGGGATGACGTCGAGCAGCTGATCGACGATCAGTGTGGACTCGCGCGTCTCCTGCAGGCGGATCCAGCAGCGGGCGAAGCTGTCGCCGTCGGGGTGGGTCCAGACCTTGAACTCGGTCTTGTCCCACGACATCGGCAGCACCTGATCGCGGCGCAGGTCGTAGTCGACCCCGCTGGCGCGCAAGTTGGCGCCGGACAAGCCGTATTGCAGCGCGACCTCTTTCGGGATCACGCCGATGCCACGGGTGCGGCTCTGGAAGATCTCGTTGCCGAACAACAGGTCTTCCATCTCGTCGCAGAAGTTGCGCAACTTGCGCATCACACCCCTGGTCTCGTCGATCCAGCCCTTGGGCAGGTCGTCCTTGAGCCCGCCGATGCGATCGAAGTTGGGGTGGAAACGACCACCGGTCGCACTCTCGATCAGGTTGAGGACGTACTCGCGGTCGCGGAACGCCATGAAGACCGGCGTGATCGCGCCCATTTGCACCCCGAGGTCGCCGAGGAACAGCGACACGTTGGCGATGCGGCTCAACTCGTGAAAGATCGTCCGGATGACCTGCGCGCGCGGCGGGGCCTCGACACCCATCAGCTTCTCGGCGGCGAGGATGAACGGCACCTCGTTGGCGAAGCTGCCCAGCCAGTCGATGCGGTTGACGAGCGTGGTGACCTGCGGGTACGTGCGCACCTCGGTCAGCTTCTCGTAGCCGCGATGCATGTAGCCGGCCGACGGCTCGGCCCACACGACCTGCTCGCCGTCGAGACGGCAGATGATGCGCAACGTGCCGTGCGTCGCCGGGTGCTGCGGGCCGATGTTGAGCGTCATCCCCTCGGTCTCGAGCTCGACGTTGAGTCGGGCGTCGGCCGCCTGCGACGCGATGTAGGCGAGCTTCTGGCGATCACCGAGCAATGTGTCGGTCACGATGCCGCTCCTTCTTCGGTCGGCTCGGCGTCTCCGGTGTCCTCGGGTTCGCCGGGGAGCGGTTCGACATCGACGATGCCCGGCCACGTCAAGCCGTGGCGGGCGAGCAGCGGGAAGTCCTTGCGCAACGGGTGACCCTCGAAGCCGGTCGGCAGGTACATGTTGCGCAGGTCGGGATGGCCGGCGAAGTTGATGCCGAACATCTCGTGGGTCTCGCGCTCGTGCCAGTTGGCTCCGGCGAAGTTCGGGATCCAGCTCGCAACCGTGAGGTCGTCGTCGGGCACGTCGGTCTTGATGTTGACGCCGAAGTGGTCGACCGTGCTGGTCAGTCGGGCCAGCATCTGAAAGCGCGTGTCGCCGCCGGTGTAGCCCTGCTTGATGGTCGGGTCGATGACGACGGGCTCGGCGGTCGGGTCGTCCTCGCCGCGGCCGTACGGGGACGGCATCCAGTCGATGGCCGACAGGTAGCAGAAGTAGTGCAAGCCGACGACGTCGCGCAGCACCTTGCCGGCCTCGCGCCACGCATCGGTGCGGACGCGCACCCAGACGTCGTCGCCAGGCTTGATCAAGCTGTCGATCAACGCGTCACCGATCGCGCTGCGGAGCTGGGCCACGGCGCGCTCGCGCAAGGCATCGCCGGGCAACTCGGCGACCGCAGTCGTCGCCGCGTCAGACACGCGCCGGCTCCACGTCTCGCGGGTGCTTGGGCTGGACGGTGATCGGCTTGTAGCCCTCGCCGCGCCAACGGGCGCCCATGTCTTCGTGCTTGATGCGCTGCTGCAGCAACACGACGCCTTCGAGCAGCGCCTCCGGGCGCGGCGGGCACCCGGGCACGTACACGTCGACAGGGATGATCTGATCGACGCCCTTGGTGACCGAATAGCTGTCCCAGTAGGGGCCGCCGCAGTTGGCGCACGAGCCCATGCTGATGACGTACTTCGGCTCGGGCATCTGCTCGTACAAGCGTTTGATGGCCGGGGCCATCTTGTCGGTGACGGTGCCGGAGATGACGACGAGGTCGGCTTGGCGCGGGCTGGCCGGCAGCGGGATGACGCCCAGGCGCATCACGTCGTAGCGCGGTGAGCCGAACGCAGCGCCCATCTCGATCGCGCAGCAGGCCAGGCCCCACTGGTACACCCACATCGAATACGAGCGGCCCATGTTGAAGAGCTGGGTGAGCGGCTTCGGGAGCCGCCCGCGGTCAACGATGCCCATGGTTCAGACCCACCGCAGGACACCCTTGCGCCACGCGTACACGAGGCCAAGGAGCAGCACGAAGACGAAGATGCCCATCTCCACCAGACCGAAGCCGGCGTACACCTCGAGCTGCGTCGCCCACGGGAAGATGAACACGGCTTCGACATCGAACACGACGAAGAGCAGGGCGAACACGTAATAACGGATCTGGCTCTGCGACCAGCCGTGCCCGACCGGGTTCACGCCACTCTCGTAGGTCATCAACTTCTCGAGCCCCGGCCTGTTGGGTCGGATCGCTTTCGAGATCGTGAGCAGAAGCCCTGCGAGCAGCAAGGCAGCGGCACCGAACCAGACGACGGTGAGGTAATCCCGGAGGAAGTCGGACATCGGGGTAGAAGCTACTACGGAGGGCGAATCGGCTCACAAACTCTGGGCCAACACCGGAATCTCCGGTCAAGGTCGAGTGTCGCCGAGTCGATAACCCAGTGATGGCCCGCAACCCGGCGCGCCCCGCTCGCTCGAAGGAGGCATTCGATGAATCCCGATGCCGACCCCGAGCGCAGCCGCGAGGAACGCATCGCAGCCCTACGCGAGCGCCAGCAAGGACCCCGCCGCAAGCACGCCGCGGCAGGCAGCCGGTTCGCCGCGAGCGGCATCGCGGCCGCCGCTGTGTTCGGCTTGACCGGCGCGATCGCGCTCGCCAATCGTCCCGCTCCCGCCGGCACGACAGCGGCCGAGCCGGCGACGTCCGGGTTGACGGCGTCGTGGTCATCGGTGGTTCCGACGACCGCTGTGCCCGCGCTTCCGGCCATTGCGTCGAGCCGCATCCCGGAGCCGATGCGAGCGCCGCGACCGGCGACGCCGGTGACCGCTGGCGACGTGACGACGACGATTGTTGCGGTGACCGACCCAACGGCACCCGCGAGCGCGCCCACTGATCCGGCGACGACCGGTGTGCCGGCAGCGACGACCCCGACAACCATGCCGCCACCAACCATGCCGCCACCAACCATCGCGCCAGCAACGGCGAAGCCGGCAAAGCCGGCAACGGCGGTAACAGCGACGACGACGGCGACGACGACAACACCACCGACACCCGCACCGCCGGCCACGGCAGCGCCGGCCACCGCTGCGGTCGCCGTGGCGACCACACCGCCTCCGACTGCGCCGGCTCCGACTGCACCAACCGAGACCGAACCGCCCGAAACCATCCCGCCACCACCGACGGCACCGCCGGTCACCAGTCCCAGCAGCTGATGGTCGCGTCGACGGTCGACCGCACGATCCCGCTCGCCGCTGCGCAGAGTTGCTTCCGCGTGATGGGCTGCGCAGCGCAGGTGATGATCACCGGCGGCACCGGTGCCGAGTTGGACTGGGCCCAGGCGCGCCTGCATCATCTGGAGTCACGGTGGAGCCGCTTCTTGTCGGACAGTGACATCACGCGCGCCAACCGAGCGGCGGGCGTGCCGGTCGCGGTGCACGCCGACACGCTCGCCGTCGTCGCGCGGGCGATCGATGCGTGGAAGCAGACCCGAGGCCGCTTCGACATCACCGTCTTGCCGGCACTCGTTCATCACGGTTACCGGCACAGTGCCTCCGGTCCGGCCACCGCGCTCGCGCCTCGCGTCAGCGAGCAGATCATCGGGGTCAGCGGCGACATCGTCGTCGACGACTCCAACGGCACGCTGACCGTCCCCGCGGGGGCCGCGATCGACCTCGGCGGCATCGGCAAGGGTTTCGCAGCCGACCTCGTCGTCGGTGACCTGATCGAATCCGGAGTGCGGGGCGCGCTCGTCAACATCGGCGGCGACATCGCCGCACGCGGATTCGCCGCGCCGGGCAACGCACCATGGGAGATCGGGGTGCAAGACCCGCTCGACGCGCCGGCACTGCTCGGGACCGTCAGGTTCGTGGAAGGAGCGGTCGCGACGTCCGGCACGACGGTGCGCCGGTGGACGACACCATCGGGCGCGACGGCGCATCATCTGATCGACCCGACCACCGCGCGACCGGCGACCACGTCGCTGCTCACCGCGAGCGTGATCGCTTCCGACGCCGCCACCGCCGAAGCATTCGCAACCGCGGCGATGATGGCCGACGGCCCGACCGCGGTCGAGTTGCTCGACCGCGCCGGACTGGCCGGAATGGCGATCACGCGTGACGGGCGTTCGCATTGCACGGACTCATGGGCGACGTTCGCATGCTGACGCCGCAGATCTGGTGGTACCTGTCGCGTGGCAGCGGCATCGTTGCCTGGATGACGATGGGCGCGACGTGCGTCTGGGGCATCCTGATGGTGACACGGGCGTTCCGCTCTGCTCGCCCAGCGTGGATGCTCGACCTGCATCGCTGGTTCGGCGCGCTCACGATCATCACCACCGGCATGCACCTGGTTGCGCTCGTCGCCGACAACTACGTCCACTTCGGCTGGCGCGAGATCCTGTTGCCCGGCACGAGCGAATGGAAGTCCGCAGCGGTGACATGGGGGGTGCTCGCGTTCTACCTGATGGTCGCGATCCAGGCGACGTCGCTCGTGATGCGCCACCTGCCCCGGCGGCTGTGGCACACGATCCACATCTTCTCCTACGTGATGTTCGGATTCGCCACCGTGCACGGCGCACTCGCCGGTACCGACCGCGCCAACCGCCCATATGTCCTCGCCGTCGCCCTCGCCGTCGCGGCGGTCGTTCTCGGACTCATTGCACGCGTCACCCGTCGCGCACCGAAGCGCCCGACACCGGCGATCACGGACGCCTCCGTTCGCCCACCTCTCGTCACATCGGGAGTCGACTTGAGCGGTTCGTCGGACCAGCGATAGCCGGCTCGTTCAGTCGTCGGGGCGCCATCGACGGTCGGACTTGCGCGTGGATTGGTGGCGTTTGGCGGCGATGCGGCGGTCGACCGAGCCGCGCGTCGGGCGGGTCGCGCGGCGAGCGCGCTGGACGCGAGCGGCGTTGTCGATCATCACACCGAGACGGTCCAGCGCCGCTTGTCGGTTGCGGAGTTGCGAGCGGTGTTCGGACGCTGAGATGCGAACGACCGGACCCAGTGTGTCGACGACTCGTGTGGTGACCGCCTCGCCAGATGCGGCGAGTGCGACGGGGATCATGACGGTCAGCTCGGCCTTCGAGTCGGTGGTGTTGACATGCTGGCCGCCCGCGCCCGACGAGCGCGAGAAGCGCCACGAGAACGCGGTCGGATCCAGCCGGCGGCCGGCCGGTGTGACCGGATCGTCCTCGTCCATCACTTCAGTGCGCCGTCTCGTTCCAGAGCGTGATCGCCGGTCCGTCGCGCAGGTCGCAGACCACGCAGACCGACGCAGTGTCCAGGCCGAGATGGATCGCAGCTCGTGCGGGTTGGCCGATCGCACGCGCGCCGAGGATGCGCAAGAGATGACCATGGGCGAACAGCACCACCGTCGAGGCGCCGCTGCCCCGGACGTGGGCCAGGAAGGCGTCCACCCGTGATTCGACATCGGCCAGCGACTCGCCGCCGGGACAGCCGTCGAACACCGTCCATCCCGGACGGGTCTCGTGGATTTGAGGCGTCGTCAGCCCCTCGAAGTCGCCGTAGTCGAACTCGCGGAGCCGCTCATCGACGACGACGCCGTCGTTCGGACCGAGGATCAACTCGGCGGTCTCCAACGCCCGGCGCAACGGGCTGGAGTACACTGTCGGTGTGTCGGCGCCCACCAGGTTGCGCACACGGAGACCAACCTCGGTGGCCTGCGTGCGACCGAGTTCCAGAAGCGGGAGGTCGGTGCGGCCCGTGTGCTGACCACTCACGCTCCACTCCGTCGCGCCATGCCGCACCAGGATCAACTTCACGCCCGTCAACGTAACGCCCGCAGTGTGCCAAGGTTGCGGCGTGAGCGTCGGGGAGGACATCGAGACGATCGTTCGACGCGTCCCGGCGTGGACTCGGGCAACGCTCTCGATCCGGCCACTCACCGGCGGCATCACGAATCGCAACTACGTCGTGACCGTCGGAGCCGACGAGTACGTGGTGCGCATTCCCGGCGAGCGGACGGAGTTGCTCGGGATCGATCGCCGCTGCGAGGCCGAGGCGTCGCGCCGGGCCGCAACCCTCGGCATCGGCCCACCGGTGCTCGGCGAGCTGCCCGGTGTCGGCACGCAGATCACCCAGCTCGTGCCCGGCGAGCACCTCGAGCCGGTGGCGTTCGTCGAGCAGATCGACTCGGTGGTCGCGTTGCTGCGCGAGCTGCATGACAGCGGCCCTCTCGACGGTGC
This sequence comes from Actinomycetes bacterium, assembly GCA_031410915.1. Lineage (GTDB taxonomy): Bacteria > Actinomycetota > Acidimicrobiia > Acidimicrobiales > Ilumatobacteraceae > WLMZ01. Next base: position 13,499 of record JANNZY010000142.1, on the reverse strand, counting down.
CTTCCCGATCCATCGCATCGTCGAGTGGCACGCTCGCGATGCCAGCAGCCACGGCGCGATGCCGCCGGCGGCTTACGAGCGGCTGCACCAGCAGAGTCGTCACATCGAGGCCGCGTTCGCCGCGTCCCCGCTCGCCGCGGTCCCGTGCCACAACGACCTGCTGCCCGGCAACGTGCTGTTCGACGACGGCCGGGTCTGGTTGCTGGACTACGAGTACGCGGGGATGAACGACGTCTTCTTCGACCTCGCCAACCTCAGCGTGAACTGCGGTCTCGACGACGTCGCGGACCGCCGGTTGCTCACGCTGTACTTCGGTCAGGTCACGCCGTCGGGCTGGGCTCGGCTGCAGTTGATGAAGGTGATGAGCGAGTTCCGCGAGGGCATGTGGGCAGTGGTTCAGCAGGCGATCAGCACACTGGACACCGACTTCGTGACCTACGCCAACGAGCGATTGTCCAACTGCGAGCGCCTCGCCGCGCAACCGCAGTTCCGCCAATGGCTGGCGGACGCGAGGCGAGCGCCGCTGCCGCGGTAGCTTCGGAATCCGTGCTGGAGGGACGATCATGAGAGATCACGCGCGCGCTGTCGTCATCGGTGGAGGCGTCGCTGGGACGAGCATCGCCTACCACCTCACCCAACTCGGCTGGACCGACATCGTGCTCGTCGAGCGCGACCAGCTGACGAGTGGTTCCACGTTCCACTCCGCCGGCTTGGTCGGGCAGCTGCGCAGCAGTGTGACGCTGACGAAGATGATGATGTACGGGGCCGAGCTGTACCGCCAGCTGTCGGCCGAGACCGGCCACGACGTCGGCTGGCACGAGGTCGGCTCACTTCGCTTGGCCTCGACACCGGCGCGCTTGGAGGAACTTCGCCGCCAGGCCGGTTGGGCCAAGACGTTCGGACTGCCACTCGATCTGATCAGCACGACTGAGGCGCTGGAGCGCTTCCACGGTTTGTTCGATCCGACCGACGTGCTCGGCGCGGTGTGGCTGCCGACCGACGGTTGGCTCAACCCGAGCGACCTGACGATGGCGCTCGCCGCCGGGGCGCGGTCGCGGGGCGCAGAGATGGCGACGATGACTCGCGTCCTGTCGATCGGCACCGAAGAAGTCGGTGGACGCAAGCGGGTCACGCATGTCGAGACCGACAAAGGCCGCATCAAGTGCGACGTCGTCGTCAACGCCGGCGGCATGTACGCATGGGAGCTCGGCCAGATGGTGGGCGTCAACGTGCCGCTCGTACCGATGGCGCACCAGTACGCGATCACACGACCGAAGGTGACGATTCCGTCGGATCTGCCGACGATGCGCGACCCGGATCGGCTCGTCTACTTCCGTGAGGAGGTCGGCGGGATGATCATGGGCGGCTACGAGCGCGATCCCGACCCGTGGTGCCTCGACGGTCACATCCCGCCGACGTTCAACAACACGTTGTTGACACCGGACTGGGATCGCTTCTTGCCGCTGACCGAATCGGCACAGACGCTGGTGCCGTGCATGGCCGACGCCGACGTGCACCAGTTGATCAACGGGCCGGAGGCGTTCACTCCCGACGGCGAGTTCATCCTCGGCGAGAGCGAGGTCGGTGGCTACTTCGTCGCCGCCGGGTTCTGCGCGCACGGCATCGCCGGTGCGGGCGGCAACGGCAAGGTCATCGCCGAATGGATCGTCGGCGGCGAGCCACCGATGGATCTGTGGAAGATGGACATCCGCCGCTTCGGCAACCAGTACCGCTCGCGCGCGTTCGGCCTGACGCGCACCTATGAGGTGTACAGCACCTACTACGACATCGTGTACCCGAACCACGAGCGTCAGGCCGGACGGCCGCTGCGGGTGCCGCCCGCCTACGCCCGCCATGCGGCACTCGACGCAGTGTTCGGTGAGAAGAGCGGCTGGGAGCGCGTCAACTGGTACACCTCCAACGAGAACCCGGCGCACGAGGGGCTGCGGCCGCGCGGTTGGGCGGGTGAGCACTGGTCGACCGCGATCGTGACCGAGCATCTCGCGACGCGCACGACGGCCGGCCTGTTCGACGAGTCGTCGTTCGCCAAGATCGAAGTCGCCGGCGCCGGCGCCGGCGACTTCCTGGAGTCGATGTGCGCCAACCGTGTCGCCAAGAAGCCGGGATCGATCACGTACACCCAGATGCTGAACACCAAGGGCGGCATCGAGTGCGATTTCACCGTCACCCGGCTGGCCGAGGACCGGTTCATGATCGTCACGGGCACCGCGTTCGGCCGCCACGACCTGTCCTGGATCGCGGCTCACGCGCCTCGCGATGTGGCTGTACGCGACGTGACCGGCTCGATGGCGTGCTTCGGCCTGTGGGGTCCTCGCGCTGGCGCGATCCTGAGCACGGTGTGCGACGACGACCTCTCGTTCGGCTACATGCAGGCCCGCTTCGTCACCGTCGGCGACGTGCCGTGCTGGGCGCTGCGCGTCACCTACGTCGGCGAGCACGGCTGGGAGTTGTACCCGAGTAGCGAGTTCGCCGTGCGCCTGTGGGACACGCTCGTTGCCGCGGGCATCGACCACGGGCTCGTGCCCGGCGGCTACCGGGCCATCGACTCGATGCGTCTCGAGAAGGGCTATCGCGCCTGGGGCAGCGACATCACGAGCGAGACCGACCCGTACTCGGCCGGACTCGGCTTCGCAGTCCGCACCGACAAGACGTACCTCGGCCGTGGCGCACTCCCGGCAGCCGCCGGCGGCGCGCAGCGGCTCTGCTGCCTCGTGCTCGGCGACCCGCTGTCGGTTGCGCTCGGCAACGAGCCGGTGTCGCTGCCAACCGGCGAAGTCGTCGGGCGTGTTTCCAGCGGCGGTCTCGGCTATTCGCTCGGCGTGTCCATCGCCTACGCCTGGCTGCCGGCCGAGCACGCCGCCCCTGGCACGTCGTTGGCCGTCGAGGTCTTCGGCGACGTCGTCGCCGCCGAGGTGAGAGCCGACCCGCTCTACGACCCCACCGGCACCCGCCTCCGCCCCTGACCGCCGGTCGCCGGTGCCCGCACAATCCGCGCACGCGCGTGCCAGTCGTGACCCCAGCCGTACCTTCCGCACACGCGTGCGCGGGGCGTGACGCCAGGCGCACGTTTCGCACGCGCGCGGGCAGGGCGTGACGGCGAACCACACCACACACGCGCGGGCGAGATGTCACCCCGGCCGCGCGTTCCGCGCACGCGTGCGCGGGGCGTGACGCCAGGCGCACGTTTTGCACGCGCGTGGGCAGGACGTGACGGCGAACCACACACCACACACGCGCGGGCCAATCGTGACCCGCCACACGCTCCACACACGCGCGTCCAAGCCGTGACGCCGACCTCACGTTCGACGCGCGCGTGGGGGAGATTTTCCTGGGGTGTGGCGTCAGGCGAGGGATTCGAGCTCGCGCTCGATGGCGAGCAGCTCTTCTTTGGTGCCCATCACCTTCGGACCGGTGAACCACTTGCGTCCGCTGAGGGTCCAGTAGAGGCCGATCACGATGAACGCAAGCACGATCAGCGGACCCGTGAAGTTGAAGTTGTTCTGCTTGAAGAAGCCCGACTCGGTGCCGTCAGCGTTCAGGATCGCGTTGTCGTCGCCCCAGATCGGCCAGAACGGCCAGAACAGCGGTGCGAAGAACAGGATCGTGATGAAGCCGATCCAGATCAGCGAGGCCCACCCGACCAACTTGTGCCGACCCTTCAGGTTCCACGGTCCGGGCTGGAAGTCGGGGTTGGTCAGGCGGAGATAGATCGGGATCGCGTAGGCCAGGTAGAGGCCGATCACGCAGATTCCGGTCATCGCGAAGAACGCGGTCGAGTAACCGCCCTTCTGGTACAGCGACAGCGCACCAACGATCGCCGAGAGCACGACGCCGAGCCAGATCGAGTTCGTCGGTGTGCGCGTCTTCGGGTTGATCTTGTGCCACAGCTTCGAGCCGGGCAGGGCACCGTCACGGCTGAACGCGTAGATCATCCGGCTGTTCGCGGTGACCGAGGCCATGCCGCAGAAGAACTGGGCGACGATGCAGATCAGCACCAGGAACTTGGCCGTCACATCGCCGACGGCCGAGGACAGCAGTCGCGGGGCGGCGTTGACGAGGAACGTGTCGTTGCCGCCGCCGAAGGCGATGCCGGCGTAGGCATCCGGATCCTTCGGGAGCACCTTGTTCATCGCCAGGTTCAAGAAGAATCCTGCGATCGCCGACACGTAGATCGCACGCACGATCGCCTTCGGTGCTTCTGTGCGCGCTCCGACCGTCTCTTCGCTGACATGTGCCGATGCATCGAATCCGGTGATCGTGTACTGCGCGAGGAGCAGGCCCAGTGCGAACAGGTAGATCGTCACGAAGGTGCCGCCCGTCCAACCGGTGAGCCCGGGCGGTGCTTCGTCGAAGAGGTGACCGAGGCCGCGCTGGCCGGGCTTGCTGGTGAACAGCAAGACACCGACGATGATGGCCACGCCGACGACGTGCCACCAGACGCTGACGTCGCCCAGGATCTTGACCAGCTTGACGCCGAACGTGTTGAGCAGGCCGTGCGCGGCGAGTACACCGAGGTAGATCGCGAAGATCGTCCAGGCCGTCAGCTTGAAGCTGTCGTCGAACATGCGGACGAAGTAGCCGATGAAGATCGCGAGCGCGTAGTCGACGCTGGCGATGACACCGATCTGGCCGAGCAGGTTGAACCAACCCGTGAACCAGGCCCACTTCGGCCCGTTGCGACGGGCCATCTTGGCCGACCAGTAGTACAGGCCTCCAGCCGTCGGGTATGCCGAGCAGATCTCGCCCATCGCCATGCCGACGAGCAACGCGAAGAAGCCGACGACAATCCAGCCGACCATGATCACTCGTGGCCCGCCTGTGACCATGCCGAGCCAGTAGCTGGTCATGCCGCCGGCCAGAATCGAGATGATCGAGAAGCTGATCGCGAAGTTGCTGAAGCCTCCGAGCCCGCGTTTCAGTTCTTGCGCGTACCCGAGCGAGTGCAGATCGTCGCGGTCCGTGTCAACGGTGGTCATGTTGTGTGCCTCCCCAGGCGACCGCCTCCCATTTGCGGCCATGAAGCGAAGGTCTAGCACCTGGGCGAGAGGCAGACGGACACCCGCGCGAACTGGTCAGCCGCCGGCAACGTGTCTGAGATACCAATCGACGATGTGCTCGGCATTGGAGCGGCTGTTGAGCACGTTGCGCGACGTCTCTGCCCGAAGCTGGTCGGTCGACGAGCCCCGCGACGTCAACGTGTCTGCGCCGTCGATGGCCCAGCGCGTGATCATCGCCTCGTTGACCTCGGGGTGGAACTGCGTCGCGAACGTGCGCCCGATGCGGTACGCCTGTGGGCACAGCGGCGAGCGGGCCAACTCCTCCGCGCCCGGTGGCACGGTGACGACGTCGGAGTGCCACTGCATCCACGGCCCGGGCGGGATCACCTCGGGGATGTCACTGACGATGTTGTCGTACCAACCGATCTCCGGCTCACGGGCGCGTTCGACAGTGCCGCCGAGCGCGGTTGCGATGGATTGCGCTCCGAAGCAGATGCCGTAGACCGGCACACCGCGCCCGTGAGCCTCGCGGATCAGCGCGAGTTCCGGGGCGACATCGTCCGCCACATGCGGCGAGTACACCGACCACTCCGAGCCGAGCAGCATGACGAGGTCGTGCCCGTCCAAGGCCGGCCAGTCGCCGTGCCGGCCGCGGTGGCACTCGGTGAACGCGAAGCCATGGTGCCGGAACCGCTCCCCACTGAAGCCGGCATCGGAATCGTCCGGGTTGCCGACGAGCAGAGCGCGCATTCGCCCAACCGTAGACTGCGGTCGTGCCCGCACCTCTGATCATGATCGTCGGTCGACTCAGCCCGGAGGCCAAGAACGTGCGCGGCGAGGCGTTCGCCTCCGGCCAGCGCTACTCGAAAGCCATCGAGCGCGCCGGCGGCATCCCGGTGATGCTGCCGCCCATCCCCGCGCTCGACGACGGCCGCATCGACACGTTGCTGGAGCGGGTCGACGGTGTCTTGTTCCACGGTGGCGGCGACCTCGATCCGCGCCTGTACGGCCAAGAGGCGTCAGCCGAGCAGTTGTACGGAATCGTCGCCGAGCACGACGCGGTGGAGTTGGCGGTGATGCGTGCAGCCATCGCACGCGACGCGCCGGTGCTCGGTCTGTGCCGCGGGCTGCAGGTGCTGAACGTGGCGTGCGGCGGCACCCTGCAGCAAGACATCGGCACCGAGACTCACTGGATGCGCTACCTGCCCGTCACGCTGGATTCTGGGTCACGGCTGGCGAAGGCGTTCGGCACGGATCAACCCGAGCACTGCCATCACGTACATCATCAGGCCATCGACCGCCTCGGCGACGGCCTGCGCATCGTCGGCCACGCGGCCGACGGCATGCCCGAAGCCGTCGAGTTCGAGGCCGCGCGCTGGATCGTCGCGACCCAGTGGCACCCCGAGGACAACGCCGTCGACGACGCCACCCAGCAATGCGTGTTCGACGAGTTGGTCCGCCAGGCAAGCGCCGAGCGCTAGCCCGAGTTGTCAGCCGCCGATGCCGAGTGGGCGGGCGACTTCGACGACTTTGTCGCTGGCGTCGATGAGCCAGTTCGGGAAGAAACCGACGAGCAGCGTGAAGCCGACGCACAGCGTGATCGCGAGACCCGACGAGAATGGAACCCGCAACGGCTCGGCGGCCGCTGCATCGGCATCATTGCCGTCGGCGAGCCACACGCTGACCATGATACGCAGGTACAAGAACGCAGCGATCACCGACGAGACCATTGCGATGATGGCGAGGGCGTAGCTCTTCTCCTCGACCGCGGCGCGGATGACGCCGAACTTGGCGGTGAAGCCCGCCGTCAGCGGCACACCGGCCTGGGCGAGCAAGAACACCGTCAGCGCCAACGCGATCAGCGGCTTGCGCTTGGCGAGACCGCGGAACGAGTCGAGGCCGGTCCTGTCGTCGCCGACGCCGGACACCACCGCGACGACGGCGAACGTGCCGCAGACGAGCACGGTGTAGAGCAGCAGATACAGCATCGCGCGCGGCATGCCCTCGCCGGTCGAGCCGCCGCTGTGCCCAGCCGCCTCGACCCCGAGCAGGATGAAGCCGGCGTGGTTGATCGACGAATACGCGAGCATGCGCTTGACATTGGTCTGCACGACGGCGGAGATCGCGCCGACGGCGAGGGTGAGCACCGCGATGGCCCAGATCGCCGGGCGCCAGTCGTCTTTCCAGTTCGGCAGCGCCACGACCAGCACGCGCAGCATCGCGGCGAACGCAGCGGTCTTGGCCGCTGACGCCATGAACGCCGTGACGGGTGTCGGCGCGCCCTGGTAGACGTCGGGAGTCCAGAAATGGAACGGCGCGGCGGCGACCTTGAAGCCGAGCCCGACGAGCAGCAGTCCGATTCCGACGAGGACCAGCGCGTCCTTGCGTTCGCCCGGTGCATTGTCGAACGAAGCGATGATCGCGTTGAAGTTGGTCGAGCCGGTACCGCCGTAGACGAGCGCGATGCCGTACAGGAAGAACGCCGACGACACGCTGCCGAGCACGAAGTACTTGATGCCTGCCTCTTGGCTCTCGATCCGCTTGCGATGGCTGGCGGCCAGCACGTACAGCGCGATGGACAGCGTCTCCAGGCCGAGGAACAGCACGATCAGATCGTTGGCCATCACCATCACGACGCCACCGATGGTAGACATCAGGAACAGCGCGTAGATCTCCGGGCCGTCCATGCCTTCGCGGCGCAGGTAGTCGTCGGTCACGAGTGACGCCAGCGCAACTGCGACGCACAAGATGATGGTGCCGAACATCGAGAACGCGTCGAACGACAGCGCGTCGCCGACCAGGAACTTGGGGCCGGAGTCGCTGATGTTGTCCCACTGGATGCAGGTCATCACGATTGCCGCTGCGGCGATGGCGACGGTGGTGAAGGCGTAGAGACGCTTCGGCCACGGCGGGGTGAGCGCGGCGACCACGAGCATGACGAGGCCGCCGCCGAGCAGAACGAGCAGCGGGCTGAGCGCGAACCAGTCGATCGAGGGGGCGTTGAACTCGGCGATCACGGCGCCTCCGTCCCCTCGGTCGCGGGCGGCTTCACCGTCGCCGGCTGCACGTACGAGCTGTGGTCCTCGACGTGGGCGATGAGCGCATCCACGCTGGGCTGGATGCGGTCGAGCATCGGCTTCGGGTACACACCGACGAAGACGATGGCCGCCACGAACGGCAGCAGCACCATGCCCTCTTTCCACCGCAACTCGGCGAAGGACTTGTTGTCCTCGTCCGGCTCGCCGTGGAACACACGCTGGTAGGCCCAGAGCAGATACAGCGCGGCCAGGATGACGCCGGCTGCGGCGACGACCGTCCACCACCGGGCGGTGGCGAACGAGCCGATCAGGATCAAGAACTCACCGACGAAGCCGTTCAGGCCGGGCACGCCGATCGAGGACAGCATCACGAGCGTGAACAGCGCGGCGAACACCGGAGCCACCGTTTGCAGGCCCTTCAGTTCGGCGATCTGGCGAGTGTGCCGTCGCTCGTAGATCATGCCAACGAGCAGGAACAACGCACCGGTCGACACACCGTGGTTGATCATCTGCAGCACGCCGCCGGAGATGCTCTGCGATGTGAACGCAAACGTGCCGAGCACGATGAAGCCGAGGTGCGCGACCGACGAATAGGCGACGAGGCGTTTCAGGTCCTTCTGCATCGTGGCCGCGATCGCGCCGTAGATGATGCCGATGACGGCGAGGGTGAGAAAGATCGCACGCGTCGTGTACGCCGCCGACGGGAACAGGTAGACGCCGAAGCGCAAGAGACCGTACGTGCCGAGCTTCAGCATCACCGCGGCCAGCACGACGGAACCGGCTGTCGGCGCTTGCGTGTGCGCGTCGGGGAGCCAGGTGTGCAGTGGGAACATCGGCACCTTGACAGCGAACGCGATCGCGAACGCGAAGAACAACCATCGTCCCGTGGACGCGGCGAAGTTCGCCTTCGTGGCCAGTTCGACGAGGTCGAAGGTGATCTTGCCGACGTCGTCGCGGGCCAGGAACACGGTGGCGATGATGCCGACGAGCATGAACGCCGAGCCGAACATCGTGTACAGGAAGAACTTCGTGGCCGCGTAGACGCGCTTGTCGTAGCCCCATCCGCCGATCAGGAAGTACATCGGCACGAGCACGATCTCGAAGAAGATGAAGAACAGGAACAGGTCGAGGCTGAGGAAGCTGCCCATCACACCGGCTTCGAGCAGCAGCAGCCAGGCCAGGTACGGCTTCTCGTCGTGGTGGGGATCCACACCGATGATCGCGAGTGGGAACAGCACGCCGGTCAGCACCACCAGGAACAGCGAGATGCCGTCCACGCCGAGGTGCCAGCTGATGCCCCACGTGGAGATCCACTCGTGCTTGCTGACGAACTGGAAGCCGCTGCCCGACGAGTCGAACGACGACAACATCCAGACGCTCATTGCGCCGGTGAAGACGCTGGACAGCAGCGCGATCAGCTTGACGAACTCCGGCCGCCGTTTGGAGGTGACGGCAACGAGCACCGATCCGATCGCGGGCACCAGCACCAGCGCGGTGAGGATCGGGAAGCCGCCCGCGTCGAGCCCGGATTCGGCGGCGATCACTGCCCCACCCCTCTGATGAAGAACCACGCAAGGAGCAGGACCACACCGACGCCGAGCAACGCCGTGTAGGTGCGGACCAGACCGCTCTGACCCTTGCGGATCACACCTGCCACCAGTTGCACGACCTTGCCGCTGCCGTTGACCGCGCCGTCGACGACGTTCGCGTCGAACCAGGCAACGCCCTCGAAGCTCTGCCGGCCGGGACCGCCCATGAAGTCCGACACCGACCTGTCGTAGTACCAACCCTCGGCAAGCACCTTCGGCTCGATGACCTTGATGCGCCGCTTGGAGTAGACCAGGAACCCGATCGTGATGCCGACGATGGCGCCGAGCGTGGCGATGCCGGCGAGCACCCACTTGATGTCCTCGGTGCCGTTGGCCAGGACGCGCTCGACGCCCGCACCGTGCACGACGGGCTCGAGCCATTGCGAGAGCTTCTCGGTCGAGTGCTTGAACGGCAAGTTGATGGCGCCGCCGACGAATGCGAGTCCGGCGAGCACGACGAGTGGCAGCACCATCAGCCAGCCACTCTCGTGCGGCTTCACATCATGGTTCGCATGGGCATGCGCCTCGTCGCCGTGCGCAACCGGCGCATCGTTCCAACGAGCCTTGCCGTAGAAGACCATGATCACCTGACGGGTCATGTAGTACGCGGTGAGCAGCGCTGTGACGAGACCGACGGCCCACAGCACCGGGCTCTTGTCGAACGCGTAGAGGAGGATCTCGTCCTTGCTCCAGAACCCGGAGAACGGCGGAACTCCGGCGATGGCCAGCCAACCGACGATGAAGGTCGCGAACGTGAACGGCATCACCTTGCGCAGCGCGCCCATGTAGCGCATGTCCTGCTGGTCGTGCATGCCGTGGATCACCGAGCCGGAACCGAGGAACAGCAGCGCCTTGAAGAAGGCGTGGGTGATCATGTGGAAGATGGCTGCGATGTACGCCTGCGAGCCGATGGCCAAGAACATGTAGCCCAGCTGACTCACCGTCGAGTAGGCGAGCACGCGCTTGATGTCGTTCTGCGCCACTGCGACCGTGGCTGCGAACAACGCGGTGGCCACGCCGATGATCGCGATCAGCGTGGATGCCCACGGCGTGGCGAAACCGATGAGCGGGCTGATGCGAGTCATCAAGAACACACCGCTCGTCACCATCGTGGCCGCGTGGATGAGGGCAGACACGGGCGTCGGGCCGGCCATCGCGTCGGGCAGCCACAGGTACAGCGGTAGCTGCGCGCTCTTGCCGCACGCGCCGACGAACAGCATCAGCACGATGGCCGTCGCCGCCGTGCGCGGAATGCTGCCCGCGCCGGCTGCGGCGTTGATCTGGTCGTAGCTCAACGAGCCGACGTACTGGAACGCGAAGAACATCGCGATCATGAATCCGAAGTCGCCGACGCGGTTGGTGACGAACGCCTTCTTGCCGGCCGACGCCGCCGAATCACGGGTGGTGTAGAAGCTGATCAGCAGGTACGAGCAGGTGCCGACGCCCTCCCAGCCCAGGAACGTGACGAGCAGGTTCTCGCCCATCACCAGCATCAACATGCTGAAGACGAACAGGTTCAGATACAGGAAGAACTTGCTGAACTTCGGGTCGCCGTGCATGTAGCCAACGGCGTACAGGTGGATCAGCGAGCCGATCCCGGTGATGAAGAGCACCATCGTGATGGTGAGCGGGTCGACCAGGAACGACAGGTCGACGTGCAGGCCACCGACGGGCACCCAGCTGAAGAGGCGGACGATCTCGTGGCGTTCCTCCTCGGTCTTGGACACCAGATCGAACAAGACGCCGACGGCGACGGCGAACGCCGCGCCGGTCATGAGGGTCGCGAAGTACCCCGCCCGCGGCTCGCCGAGGCGGCGACCGAAGACGAGGATCACGAGGAACCCGAACAGGGGCAGGGCAGGGATCAGCCAGGCGATGTCGACCATGGGTGGCTCAGCCCTTCAACTCGGCGAGGTCATCAGCGGTGGCGTTCGGCCGCTTGCGCAGGATGGACACGATGATGCCGAGGCCGACCACCACTTCGGCGGCGGCCACGACCATCACGAAGAACACGGTGGTCTGCCCGCCGATGTCACCGAGCTTGTGGGCCAGCGCGACGAAGGTGAGGTTGACCGCGTTCAACATCAGCTCGACGCACATGAACATGACCAAGGGGTTGCGGCGCACGAGCACGCCCATGACACCGATCGCGAAGAGCACGGCGGCCAACAGCAGGTACCACGTCGTGGTCGGAGCGGCGATGGCAGCGAGCATCACTTGACTCCGGCCTTGTCGGCCGCGCGGGCATCGGCATCGCTGTCGTCGCGGCCGCCGCCGGCACCACTCTTGCCCGGCCTGCGGGCGAGCAGCACCGTGCCGACGACGGCGATGACGAGGAGCACCGACGTCAGTTCGAACGCGAACACGTGGTTGCTGAAGAGGTCCTCGGCAACCTGCTTGACGTTGGCGTCGTGACCGTCCACGTCGGCGACGGAGATGCCCGTGCCGCGGGGCTTGATGGTGTCGCGGGTCTGCATGATCGCCGCGCCGATGATGGCGATCAGGCCGACACCGACGATGGCGGCCAGCGGGCGCTGCACCTTGACCGGGTCGACGCGCAACTGTTCCGCCCGGTCGACGCCCAACAGCATGATCACGAACAGGAACAGCACGACGATCGCGCCGGAGTAGACGATGACCTGGACCGCCGCCAGGAAGTGCGCGTTCTGGGCCACGAACAAGACGGCGACGCCGAAGAGCGTCAGGATCAGGCTCAGCGCAGCGTGCACCGGGTGCGAGCGGGTGACGACACCGATCGCGCCACCGAGGATCATCACTGACGCGCAGATGAAGACGAACAACTCCATCGTCAGCGACCCTTCGCGCCTGGCGCGGATTCGTCGCGCACGTCCTGGGCCGGCTCGGCGGAACGGACCCCGTAGCCGAGCTCGCCGCTCCAGCCGACGAGACCTTCGAAGCCGGCGTCACCGTTGGGCGACGTGGCCCGCATCCAGCCGCTCGTGTTGGTGTCCTCACCGGGACGCCAGTCCTCCCACGGCATGTGCTGCGGCAGGCCGTCGTCGTCGACGAGCAGCTCACTCTTGGTGTAGATCGCGTCCTGGCGGTTGGTGAAGCTGAACTCGAACAACTTGGTCTCGGTGATCGCCTCCGTCGGGCAGGCCTCGACGCACAGATCGCAGTGGATGCAGCGCAGGTAGTTGATCTCATAGACGAACCCGAAGCGCTCGCCGGGCGAGGTCGGGTTGACGGGATCGTTGTCGGCACCACGCACGTAGATGCACTTTGCCGGGCAGACGCCGGCGCACAGCTCACACCCGATGCACTTCTCCATGCCGTCCTCATAGCGGTTCAGGACGTGGCGTCCGTGCAACCGCTCAGGCTTGGCGATCTTTTCGTCCTTGGTCTCGCCCTTGCTGGCGTCTTTGCGGTTGACGCGGCCGCCGGAGTACTGCGTGGTGACGCGCTTGCCACCGAACAGGCGGTGTTGCTTCAGCGTCACGAGGAACCCGTCGAGGTAACCCATCAGAACATCGCCCCCTCTCGCTCGCGGTTCTTGGCACTGACCCGTGTGGCCGCGGTCAGCAGACCACCACACGCCAGCAGCACCGCGATCGCGATGCCGCCGACGGCGTACTTGTTCCAGTCATTGTCGTCGGCGACGCGCAGCGCGGCCAAGAGCATGAACCAACCGAGCGACAGCGGTATCAACAGCTTCCACCCGAGGTTCATCAACTGGTCGTATCGCAACCGTGGCAGCGTGGCCCGGAACCAAACGTAGATGTAGAGGAACACCAGCAACTTGGCGAGGAACCAGACGGTGCCATTGAGCGGCCCGAGCCACAGATCGCCGTTCCACTCGATGTTGCCGATGTCGACGGTGACGGGTTGCGGAC
>JANNZY010000141.1:0-23547 GCA_031410915.1 Actinomycetes bacterium | reverse complement strand
AAGGGTCGCAAGGCGCTCGAGCGTCGCCCCTTCCCGCCCGGCCAGCACGGTCGCACCCGTCGCCGCAACGCCGGCAGCGAGTACCTCGCCCAGCTGCAGGAGAAGCAGAAGGCGAAGTACATCTACGGCGTGCTCGAGCGGCAGTTCCGCCGCACCTACGACGAGGCCAACCGCTTGCAGGGGCCGACGGGTGAGAACCTGCTTCGTCTGCTCGAGCAGCGCCTCGACAACGTCGTGTTCCGTGCCGGTTGGGCCGAGACCCGCCCGCAGGCTCGCCAGTTCGTGAGCCACGGCAAGATCCTCGTCAACGGCAAGCGCGTCGACATCGCCAGCGCCCGTGTGAAGAAGGGTGACGTCGTCAGCCTGCACGACAAGGCCCGCAACATGATCGTGATCCAGCACAACATCGACGTGCTCGATCGACGCATGGTGGGTTGGCTCGAAGCCGGTGACGGCGGCAAGCAAGTCACCGTCCGCGACCTCCCCCAGCGCGAGCACATCGACGTGCCCGTCCGTGAGCAGCTCATCGTCGAGCTGTACTCCAAGTAATTCCGACCGATCACCGAAAGGACCAGGCGATCGTCATGCTCGTCATCCAGCGCCCCACCGTCGAGGCCATCGGCGAAGAATCCAACAACCGTCAGCGTTTCGCTGTCGGCCCACTCGAGCCCGGCTTCGGCCACACCATCGGCAACTCGCTGCGGCGGACCCTGCTGTCATCCATCCCCGGTGCGGCCGTCACGGCCGTCCGCTTCGATGATGCGCTGCACGAGTTCGACACCATCCCGGGTGTCAGCGAGGACATCACCGACATCATCCTCAACCTGAAGGACATCGTCCTCACCAGCTTGAGCGACGAGGCCGTGGTCATCCGCCTCGACGTGCGCGGCCCGTCCGAGATCTCCGCAGCGGACATCAAGTGCCCGAGCGACGTGGAGATCCTCAATGGTGACCTGCACATCGCGTCGCTGAACTCGAAGGGCCGTCTGGCCGTCGATCTCACCGTCGAGCGTGGCCGTGGCTACATGAGCAGCCATCGCGAGAACGAGAGCCGCACCATCGGTGTCATCCCGATCGACGCGATCTTCTCGCCGGTCCGGCGTGTCATGTTCGAGATCGAGCCGACCCGCGTCGAGCAGAGCACGAACTACGACCGTCTCGTCATCGACATCGAGACCGACGGCTCGATCGCGCCGCGTGAGGCACTTGCTTCGGCCGGAGCGACGCTGCGATCGCTCGTGGATCTCGTCGCCAGCCTGAGCGACGAGCCGCAGGGCCTCGAGCTCGGCGAAGTCGCCGCCAGCAGTGCGACCTCGCCCGACCTCGACTTGCCGATCGAGGATCTCGACTTGTCCGAGCGTCCCCGCAACTGCCTCAAGCGGGCCCAGATCAACTCGATCGGTGAGCTGCTCACCAAGACCGAGGACGACCTGCTCAACATCACCAACTTCGGTCAGAAGTCGCTGGACGAGGTCAAGCAGAAGCTCGACGAGCGCGGCCTCACGCTGCGCGGCTGAGCGCGGCAACTTCTAGGAGAACGAACCATGCCTGCAACACCCCGCAGAGCCCGCAACTTCGGTGGCAGCTCGCAACACCAGAAACTGATGATGGCCAACCTTGCCGCATCGCTGTTCGCCGCCGAGGGCATCGTCACGACCGAGGCCAAGGCCAAGGCCCTGCGTCCGATCGCGGAGAAGCTGATCACCAAGGCCAAAAAGGCCACCGACGAAGACCCCATGCGCATTCACCGCATCCGTCAGATCCAGGGTTACCTCGGCGACCGTGAGATGACGCACAAGCTCGTCACCGATGTGGCCCCGCGCTACACCGAGCGCAACGGCGGGTACCTGCGCATCCTCAAGCTCGGTCCGCGTCAGGGCGACAACGCCCCGATGGCACGCATCGAACTGGTGTGAGCCCGGTGCCGGTCGACGGCGCCGCAACAGTGTTCGACGAACCCGCCGCTCGCCGGCGGGTTCGTTTCGTTGTCGCCTACGACGGGGGCGCGTTCCGTGGCTTCGCCACCAACATCGGTGTCGACACCGTCGTCGGCGACCTCGGTGGCGCACTGGAGCTGATCACCCGTCAACCGGTTCAGATCGTCGGCGCCGGACGCACGGATGCGGGCGTCCACGGCTGGGGTCAGGTCGTCAGCTGCGACATCCCCGCGGACACCGACGTCGACAACCTCGTCCGGCGGCTGAACTCACTGCTCGCACCGCGCATCGTGGTCCGCTCGGGGGAGTGGGCACCGGACGGCTTCTCGGCCCGCTTCGACGCGATCTGGCGGCACTACCGCTACACCGTCTTGAACTCGCCGCAGCCGAATCCGTTCCTGGCCGCGACGAGCTGGCACGTGTTCCGGCCGCTGTCGTTGCCGGCGATGCAACTCGCCTGCGATCCGCTGATCGGTGAGAACGACTTCACATCGTTCTGCCGCAAGCCCGAGCGCGTCGAAGGAGCTCCCGCGCCGTCGATGCACCGTCGCGTCCTTCTCGCCAAGTGGAGCGACGCCACCGACGAGATGGACGCCTTCGCCGGCGGTCAACGTGTGCTGCGCTTCGAGATCCGCGCCAACGCGTTCTGCCACCAGATGGTGCGATCGATCGTCGGAATGATGGTCGACATCGGGCACGCGACGTTGCATGCGGGCGACGTGCGCACCATCATGCGCGCGAGAGACCGCGCGGCTGCAGCCACGCTCGCGCCAGCACACGGCCTGTCCCTGTGGGACGTCGGTTACCCCGTCACGCTGAGCGCTGGCTCGCGGAAGCAATCGCCGGAGTGACGAGCCGCCGGGTTGAGGCCGTGCTCGCCCTCTCTGTCGCGAGGTGACCGCGCCAACGGCCGCCGACGTTGCGAACACCGATGCCACCGTCGCCGGTCCACGCTGGCTGACGTTGGACGGGGGTGTGGACGTCCAACCTGCGCGGTCCGCTCGACGCGCCCGCTCGATGGTTCACGGCGTTCGCGACTCGGGGTGTGAGCGGTGGTAGGCCTCCCACAGCTCGGGGCGAAGGCGCCCTCGCGGGGGAACAGCAAGGTCGGCGCCGAGCGCCCAGGCGCGTACGTCGGCCGCGGTCGGGGGAGGTGGCGGGACAGGTCCTGGGCGGGGGAGGCGGGCCTCGACGATCGTTGCCGCATCGTGCTCGGTGACGTGCGCGACAGCCGCCCCGAGAAAGCGGTAGCCCCACTCCTGGGCGAGCTGGCGAGTCTCACAGAACACGATCGGGACAGTCGGGAACCGAACCTGCGCCTCGGCCAACCCCTCGGCGACGACCGATGGTCGGACCCGGTCCAACTTGAAGACCGAGGACCAGCGATCCTCGATCACCAAGGCCGCGTGAGGTACCGATGCGAGATCGGCCATGAGGTAGCGGAGCCTGCCGCCGGTCAAGGTGGCAACCAGGTCGGCCAGACTCTTGCGTTCGACCGTCGCGACGATCCGGTCGTCGACCTCCACGGCGTAGTCACCGGCCGGCAAGCCACGACGTCTCGTGACCGCTTGCTGCTGCGAAAACGACCAGGCATAACGCTCGTGGCTGTCGACGATGATCTCGAGCACGTGGCCCGACGCTCGTGCCGTCGGAACCGAAACGGCGGGTCGGGCCTGTTTCGCAGTACGGGCGCTCTGCCAGAAGATCACCTCCCGCCCGCGCGCCGTCGCGAACACGAACTGCGATCGATTCTCGCGGCCGCGATCCAGCACGAGGTCGATCGCCGCACCACGACGAACGCACGAGCGCACGGCGACGCGCTCGACGATGACCAGCTCATCGGGCCATTCGTCGGCACGGTGGCAGTAGACCTTCGCCGTACGCGGCCAGGTATCGCGGACCTTCAACGCGATGCCGTCCACACCAATGGGCAGGCGAACGAGGAATGGAAGTGAGGAACCGGGATCCGGGTTCTTCGCGATCACGAACTCCACTCCACCAGCTTGTCAGTTGTCTCGGCCGTCGGTGGGATCTGCCCGATCGAGCGGACCTGCGTCGAAGCGACCGCCCTCGACGGCGACGACGTCGCTGCTCGAGCGTTCGCGGTGCCGACGCTGCACACCCGGATCACGCGATTTGGTGGGGTTTCGATTGTTGATCGGGGTGCGAGACCCCTATCCTTGTCGGGTTCCCGGTGGAGGACTCGGCTTCGTGCTGAGCCACCCCAGACGGAGTTGCTCCGTAGAAAGTCACGACGATGCGTACGTACACCCCGAAGGCCAGCGAGATCACCCGCGCCTGGCATGTCATCGATGCCGAGGGCCTGGTCCTCGGCCGTCTCTGCACCGAAGCTGCCCGCATCCTGCGCGGCAAGCACAAGACCACGTTCGCTCCGCACATCGACACCGGCGACCACGTCATCATCGTCAACGCCGCCAAGGTCGTGCTCACCTCGAACAAGGCCGAGCAGAAGGGTGTGTACCGCTACAGCGGCTACCCCGGCGGCCTGAAGACCGAGAGCTACCAGCACCTGATGGACCGCAGGCCGGACGAAGCCGTGCGCAACAGCGTGCGCGGCATGCTGCCGAAGGGCCCGCTCGGCCGTCAGATGATCAACAAGCTCAAGGTGTACGCCGGTCCCGAGCACCCGCACACCGCGCAGTCACCAGTCGTGTTGGACCTCGCCGCGGCCAAGGCCCGCTGAACAGTCGGAAGTCAGGAATCATCATGGGTACCAAGCCGCTCACGCAAACCACCGGTCGCCGCAAGGAGTCCGTTGCCCGCGTTCGTCTGCGCCCCGGTACGGGCGTCGTCACCGTCAACGGTCGCACGTTCGAGAACTACTTCCCGACCGCGATGGCGCGCATGATCGTCAGTGAGCCGTTGCGCCTCACCAGCACCGAAGAGGCCTACGACATCGATGCCACCATCTTCGGTGGCGGCGTCAGCGGTCAGGCCGGCGCACTGCGCATGGGCATTGCCCGCTCGCTCGTCGAGCTCGATCCCGAGCAGCGTTCCACGCTGAAGAAGGCCGGTTTGCTCACCCGCGACGCGCGTCGCAAGGAGAGCAAGAAGTACGGCCTCAAGAAGGCCCGCAAGGCCCCTCAGTACACCAAGCGCTGATCCGCAGCCGGACCCGCTGGGCGTGCTGCGCTTCGGCACAGATGGTGTTCGCGGTGTCGCGCTCTCGGAGCTGACACCGCAGTACGTGGCATCGCTCGGCACCGCCGCGGCCCGGGTGCTCGGCTCGGGAACCTGGCTGATCGGTCGCGACACTCGCGAGTCCGGTCCCGCGCTCGAAGCCGCGCTCGTGCACGGGCTGCGCGCTGCCGGCGCGCTCGTCGTGCGTTGCGGCGTGGTGCCGACGCCGGCCCTGGCCCACTTCTCGTCGACGCACCAATCGCCGGCGGCGATGATCACGGCGTCGCACAACCCGTTCTCGGACAACGGAGTCAAGATCTTTGCTGCCGGAGGCTCGAAGTTGAGCGACGATGTCGAGCAACAGCTCGAGGCCCAACTCGAGGCCGGGCTGCTGGTGGTCGACGACGCCGAGCTCGATGCCGCCGCGCTCGATGCCGATGCCGGGGTCAGCGACATCGACTCGTTGATCGACGGCTACGTGCAGCATGTCGTCGAGCTGTTCCCCGTCGCAGCGCTGGCCGGACTCCGCGTCGTCGTCGACTGCGCGAACGGTGCGATGAGCGTGGCGGCGCCGGCGGCATTGCGCGTGCTCGGTGCCGACGTCGTCGTGACCAACGCCGAGCCGAACGGCACGAACATCAACGCCGGATGCGGTGCGACCCACACTGCACCGCTCGCCCACGCAGTGCTCGAGCACGGAGCGCATGCCGGTCTCGCCTTCGACGGCGACGGTGATCGGGTGATCGCGATCGACGATGCCGGCAACGTCGTCGACGGCGACCGCCTGATCGCCCTCACCGCGTTGCAGCTGCAAGCCGAGGGTGAGCTGACCGACGACACGGTCGTCGTCACGGTGATGAGCAACATCGGGTTCCACCGCGCGATGCGCGACGCCGGAATCACCGTCGTCACCACCGCGGTCGGCGACCGGTACGTGCTCGAAGCGTTGGACGCCGGCAACTACGCCATCGGCGGCGAGCAGAGCGGGCATGTCATCTACCGCCACGTGGCCACGACCGGCGACGGGCTGCTGGCCGGACTCAAGCTGCTGCAGCGCGTCCACGACTCGCACCAACCGCTGTCAGCGATGGCCGCGGCCGTGATGCAGTCCTTCCCGCAGGTGCTCGTCAACGTGACGGTGAAGGAGCGCCATCCCGACATCGCCGACGAGTTGTGCGACGAGATCGCCGCAGCCAGCGACGAGCTCGGCAACGACGGCCGGGTGCTCGTGCGCCCCAGCGGTACCGAGCCACTCATCCGCGTCATGGTCGAGGCATCCACCGACGAGCTTGCTGAAACGATCGCGGCCCGCCTCGCCGACGTCGTCCGCGCCCGGTTCGCCTGACCTCTGTCGGGTCCGAGCCGCTTGTAACCTCGTCGTCATGTGCGGGATCATCGCCATCCACAGCCGGCCCTCGCAGCGCGCGGTGCCCGACGCGGGCACCGTGCTCGATGGACTCGACCGGGCCATTGCCTTGGGCCAAGACATCGCCGCCGCCGCCACGGCCGTCGCCGACGTCGACCGCCTGTTGCGAGGCGTCTCCGGAATGCGGGCGATGGTCGGCCGCTTCGAGTTGATCGCCGGCGTCAGCGCCCGGCTCGACCAACTCGATGCCGTGATCGCCGAGCGCGAGCAGGTCCTGGACGCGGATACGTCGCTGACGGCCGACGCGGTGGAGACCGAGAGCGCAACGCTCGGACATCTGCGCGACGCGGTCTTCTCGATTCGCAACGATCGCATCCGCAGCGCACGGATGGTCGGCGAGTTCACCGGTCGCGACGGCGGGCCGGCGGCGGTCGCCGGGTACTACGCGATCCAGCAGGCGCTGTCGGCTCTGGACCGGCTCGAAGTGCGCGGCCGCGACTCGGCGGGCGTGCACCTGTTCGTGTGGAACCATGGCCTGACCGAGCACGATCCGGCGCTTCGCGCGCTGCTGGCCGGTCGCGACGACAACCCGCTGTTCATCGACGGCTCCGTTCGTCTCGCGGCTGATTGCCTGAGCTTCGTCTACAAGGCCGCCGCGGAGATCGGCGAGCTCGGCGACAACACGCGTGCGCTGCGGGCGTCGATCATGGCCGACGATCTGCTTCGCCTCGCGCTCGCCGCGCCGCACGCTCGCCTCTCGCTGCTCGGTCACACCCGCTGGGCCAGCGTCGGCATCATCAGCGAGCCGAACTGCCATCCGCTCAACAGTGACGAGATGGAATCGTCCTACGACGCCACGGGGCCCTACGTCATCGGCGCGCTCAACGGCGATGTCGACAACCACGCGGATCTGCGCGTCGAGTACGACCTGCGCGTTGCGAGCCCAATCACGACGGACGCGAAGGTGATTCCGGCGATGGTGTCGCGCATCGCCTCCAACGCCGGGGTCGATGTGGCCGAGGCCTTCCGACGCACGGTGGCGAGCTTCGAGGGCTCGGTCGCGATCGGCGCGGCCAGTGCCGACCGGCCGGATCAGGTCATGCTCGCGCTGCGCGGCAGCGGCCAGGCGCTCTACGTCGGCCTGGCCGAAGACGCGTTCATCGTGGCCAGCGAGCCCTATGGCGTCGTCGAGGAGACGAGCCGGTATGTGCGCATGGACGGCGAGACGCCGGCCGATCCACAACGCCCGAACAGTCGCGGCCAGGTCTTCGTGCTGTCCGCCGACCACGCAGGCGAGCTCGCCGGCATCCGGCGCGTGTCCTACGACGGCATCGAGTTGCCGATCGCCGAATCCGAAATCGTCGTCGCCGAGGTCACCACGCGCGACATCGACCGCGGCACGTCACCGCACTTCTTGCTGAAAGAGATCAGCGAAGCACCGGAGAGCTTTCGCAAGACCATCCGCGGCAAGATCGTCGAGCGCGACGGCCTGCTGCGGGCCGAGGTCGGCAGCCGCGCGCTGCCGGAGTTCATAGCGACCCGGTTGGGCAGCGGAGAGATCCGGCGTGTGGTGGTGATCGGTCAGGGCACGGCCGCGATCGCTGGACGCAGCGTGGCCGCGACGCTGGACACGCTCGTGGGCGGCAGCCTGGACGTCGATCCCATCGTCGCCACGGAGTTGAGCGGTTTCGGCATGCGACTGGACATGAGCGACACCCTCGTCGTCGCCGTCAGCCAGAGCGGCACCACCACCGACACCAACCGCACGGTCGATCTCGTGCGCGGCCGCGGTGCCTCGGTGATCGGCATCGTCAATCGCCGCAACAGCGACCTGACCGACAAGGCGGACGGCGTGATGTACACGTCCGACGGGCGCGACGTGGAGATGAGCGTCGCGTCGACGAAGGCGTTCTACGCGCAGGTCGCGGCCGGCACGTTGCTGGCCTGCGCGATCAGCGAGGCGGCCGGCGCCGGCACGGCCGAGCGCCGTCATCAGCTGCTGATGTCGCTGCGCGAGATCCCCGCAGCGCTGCGCACGGTGCTCACGTTGCGCGAGGACATCGGCGACGCGGCACGACGCTTCGCGCCGCAGCGCCGCTACTGGACCGTCGTCGGCAACGGCTCGAACGCGGTGGCAGCCGAAGAGGTGCGGATCAAGCTCAGCGAGCTCTGCTACAAGAGCATCGCCTGCGACATCACCGAGGACAAGAAGCACATCGACCTGTCCTGCGAGCCCCTGATCCTCGTCTGTGCGGCCGGCCTGGTCGGCGGCACGGCGGACGACGTCGGCAAGGAAGTGGCCATCTTTCGGGCGCACAAGGCGCTGCCGATCGTGATCGCAACGGCGGGCGAGACCCGCTTCTCCGCGGCGGCGCACGTGGTCGGGGTGCCGCCGGTAGACACCGCGCTGGCGTTCATCCTGTCGGCGATGGTCGGCCACCTGTTCGGCTACGAGGCGGCGCTCGCGATCGACGCGTCGGCGCGGCCGCTGCGCGAGGCCCGCGAGCTGATCGAGCGCGTCGTCGCCACGACCGATGTCGGCGACGAAGTGCTGCGCCTCGTGCGCGCCGAGCTGGAGCCGATCACCGATCGCTTCGCAGCGCAGCTCGCGACCGGCCTGTACGACGGGCAGATGGAGGCCTCGACCGCGGTCCGGCTGATGTCCATCGTGCGGGTCGCGCAGAGCCCGGCGCCACTCGACTCCTACCAGAGCATCACCGGCAAGCTCGGCACGCCGAGCCTGTTGATCGACGACCTGACGGCTGCGCTGACCCGTGCGATCGAGGAGTTGACCCGACCGATCGACGCGATCAAGCATCAGGCCAAGACCGTCACGGTCGGCATCAGCCGCAACGACGAGGGCGTGCTCGACCGTCGCCTCGTGCAAGAGGTGCTCCAGGCCGGCGCGGGTCGCGACCGGCTGACGTACAAGTCGCTGAAGGTCCTCGCCGATCTCGATCCCGCCGTCGCCGACGTGACCGGCTTCATCCGCTACCACATCGAGGGCGACCCGACATCCAGCGACGCGACGATCTCGATCGTGGATCGTGGTGGCCTGGCGCTGAAGGTGCCCTCCCGCGTCGAGCGCAACGGTTCGCTGCTCGGCACCAAGCGTCGCGTCGCGGTGCAGCGCGAGGTGCTCGTCGCCCGCGGTCGCAGCGACGGTCGCACGGTGATCTTCGTTCCCGAGGTGAAGGGCACCGAGACGACGGGCATCACGCTGCTGCACGTGCGCTTCCACGATCACCTACCGGCACCCGTCATGCGCAGTGTGCTGCAGGGCTACGACCACCGCTACGACCGGCTCGTCGACTGGGTGGCCGAGACCGAGGGCAGCTTCCGCGATGACCGCCTCGGCGAGGTCGGCGTCGCCGACCTGCTGATCACCCCGATCAGCGACATGGCCGATCACTGGCGCAGCTGAGCCCGACGTGAGGGCGCGCCGGCGATGATCGGGATCGGAGTCGACGCGGTCGAGATCGAGCGCTTCCGCCGATCGCTGGAGCGGACGCCGACGATGCGCAACCGGCTGTTCACCGCCGAGGAACTTGCCTACGTCGCGCCCAAGGCCGATCCCGTGCCGTCACTGGCGGCACGCTTCGCCGCACGCGAGGCCGTGATGAAGGCGCTCGGCGTCGGCCTCGGCGCGTTCGCGTTCCATGACGCATGGGTGACCCGAGCGCCGTCGGGCGCGCCGTCGCTGGTGCTCGCCGGCCAGGCAGCCGTGCTCGCGGCGGAGGCGGGTGTCGCCCGCTGGCACCTGTCGATCACCCACAGCGATCTGATCGCCATCGCCTACGTCATCGCCGAGTAACCCGCCTCACCTCGACCCATCGGCCGACGGGGTCGAGGTTTGGGTCGGCTTCTTCTGCCGGTGGGTTCGAGCGGCCAGCGTCGGCCGAAGGTTCCGAGCATCTGCTTGTCCCCTTCTGCCGGTGCGACGGATCGGGTTTTTGCAGGTGTGGCTACGCTGGCGGGGTGCTGCCGATCGTGACGCCGGACGAGATGCGGGCGATCGACGCAGCGGCCGCAGCGCACACGCCGGTCGAGACGCTGATCGAGCGGTCCGGTTCGGCGGTGGCCTGGGCGGCGCTGCGCATGCTCGGTGGCGCGTACGGGCGGCGGGTCGTCGTCATTGCCGGCAAGGGCAACAACGGTGCCGACGGGCGGGTTGCGGCGCGCAAGCTGGCCGCCCGCGGCGTGCAGGTGCGAGTCATCGACGCGCTCGACGTACCGCACGACCTGCCGTTGTGCGACCTCGTCATCGACGCCGCGTTCGGCACCGGCTTCCACGGCTCGTGGATCGGGCCGCGACCCGGCAATGCGGCCGTTCTCGCTGTCGACATCCCGTCCGGAGTCGACGGCCTCAGTGGTCAGTCGAAGAACGGCGTGATCGCCGCCGACCACACGGTCGCGCTCGCCGCGCTGAAGCCGGGCTTGCTGTTCCCACCCGGGTCACACCTCGCCGGCACCGTGGAGGTGGCCGACATCGGCCTCGACTGCGAGGGCGTGCGCGCCCATCTCGTGCAGCAGGACGATGTCGATGCGTGGTGGCAACCGCGCGCTGCGGACACGCACAAGTGGCGGGCCGCGGTGCGCGTTGTGGCCGGTAGCCAGGGCATGGTTGGCGCTGCCGACCTGACGAGCCGCGCCGCGCAGCGGGCCGGCGCAGGGATGGTGCACCTGTCCGTCCCCGGTGCTGCCGTCGACGGTGTGCACGAATACGTGCAACGTTCCGTGCCGAAGCGGGCCTGGGGCCCGGACGTGCTCGGCAGCCTGGACCGCTTCCAGTCGCTCGTCATCGGACCCGGCCTCGGGCGTGACGATTCGACAGTCGTCTCGATCCGCGATGTGCTCCGTCAGTCGCCGATCCCGACGGTCGTCGACGGTGACGGACTGTTCGCGCTCGCGTGGAGCAATGACGGCGTGGTCCCGATCCTGCGCGATCGCCGTGCGGCCACGGTGCTGACGCCGCACGACGGCGAGTTCGCACTGCTGGCCGGCACCAAGCCGGGTGCCGACCGCATCGGCGCGGCACGAGAGCTTGCGGCGCGGCTCGGTGTGGTGCTGTTGCTGAAGGGCCCGGCGTCGGTCATCGCCCACCCCGGTGGACGCGTGCTGGTCACGATGACGGGCGACGACCGCTTGGCCACGGCCGGCACCGGCGACGTTCTGGCGGGCATCATCGGCGCGCTGATCGCGCAAGGACTCGCGCCGTTCGAGGCGGCAGCGACCGGATCCTGGATCCATGGTCGGGCGGCCCGCCTCGGGCCGCGACGGGGGATGATTGCGAGCGATCTCCTGCCGCTGATCCCGAAGGTCCTGGACACGTTGCAGTGAGGTGGGCGTGGGCCGAGGTCGACCTCGGCGCGATCCGGCACAACGTCGAAACGGTCGCCGCACTGGTCGCCCCGGCCGAGGTGTGGGCTGTGGTCAAGGCCAACGGCTACGGCCACGGAGTCATTCCGGTCACCAGGACCGCGCTTGCAGCCGGGGCCACCGGACTCTGTGTCGCGCTCGTGCAAGAGGGCCTCGAGCTGCGCGCCGCCGGCATCGGCGCACCGATCCTGGTGCTGAGCGAGCAGCCGGCCGAGCAGGCCGACGCGCTGGTGGCCGCATCACTCACCCCGACGCTCTACAGCGCGGGGGGAATCGAGTCGTTCGCGGCGGCAGTTGCTCGTGCCGGTGGCATCGCGACACCGGTCCACCTCAAGTTCGACACGGGCATGCACCGCGTCGGTGCCGCGCCGAGCGAGGCGCCGGCGTTGATTGCCGACGTGATGGCCCGGCCGGAGCTGCGCCTGGCCGGCGTGTTCACCCATCTCGCCAAGGCCGACTCGCCGGACGCGGCGGACAACGAGTTGCAGTTGCGCCGCTTCGACCAAGTGCTCGACGCCGTCGTCGCCGCGGGTGTGTCGCCGTTGGTGCACGCGGCGAACTCGGCCGCAGCGCTGGCCCTGCCCGCGGCGCGCCACGACCTGGTCCGTCTCGGCATCGCGATGTACGGCATCGAGCCCGGCCCCGAGGTCAGCGACCTCTGCGGCGGGCTGCGTCCGGCACTGTCATTGCGCGCCCGGGTCAGCTTCGTGAAGCGTGTCCCGCCGGGAGAGGGCGTCAGCTACGGGCTCGTCCACCGGGTCGAGGTCGAGACCACGATCGCGACGGTGCCGATCGGGTACGCCGACGGCGTGTCACGCCGCCTCTACGCAAGTGGGGCCGAGGTGTTGATCCATGGGCGGCGGATGCCGATCGTCGGCGTCGTGACGATGGACTCGCTGATGGTCGATTGCGGCGATCACGACGTCGAAGTCGGTGACGAGGTCGTGCTGATCGGCGGCCAGGTCGGCTCGGCAGGCAGCGATGCGGTGCCGGCGGAGGAGTGGGCCGCGCGGCTTGGCACAATTGGCTACGAGATCGTCTGTGGCATCAGCAGACGCATCGAGCGCCGCCACACCGAACCATGATCGAAGTCCTGTCCCACTCACCCGACCAGACGCGTGCCATTGCGTCGGCGATCGCGGGACTGTCGCGCCCGGGCGATCTCATCGTGCTCGCCGGTCAGATGGGTGCGGGCAAGACAGCGTTCGCGCAGGGCTTCGCTCGCTCGCTCGGCGTGCACGAGCCGGTCACGTCACCGACGTACACGCTGGTCCACACGTACGAGACAGGTCGACTGACCCTGCATCACGTCGACCTCTATCGCCTCGACCACACGACCGAGGTCGTCGATCTCGGGCTCGACGAATTGCTCGACGACGACGCGATCATGCTCGTCGAGTGGGGTGATGTCGTCGATCTCGGGCCGCACCTGCGCGTCGAGCTGCGTGTCGAGAGCACCGACGCCGATGACGAGCGCGAGATCGAACTGACCGCCAGCGACAAGCGGTGGGCACCGCGATGGGAGCGGCTCGAAGCCGCGCTGTCCGCCTGGGTCATGTCGTGATCACGCTCGGCATCGAGACCGCGACCCAGGTCGTCGGCGTGGCCATCGCCGGCGACGACGGCGTGCTCGGCCAGGTCGAAGTCGTGCAGGGCCGGCGCCACGCCGAGACGTTGACACCTGCCATCGACTTCCTCTGCCGACACCTGCGCATCGAGCTCGGCCAGATCGGCGCGATCGGTGTGGACATCGGGCCCGGTCTGTTCACCGGCATGCGGGTCGGCATCGCTTCGGCGAAGACGATGGCCCAGGCGCTGCAGGTTCCCGTCGTCGGCGTCTCCTCGCTCGATCTGCTGGCCTACCCGCATCGACACGCGACGAAGGTGATCGCGAGCGTGATCGACGCACGCAAGGGCGAGGTCTTCTACGCGCTGTACAAGGTGTCGCCGGACGGTTTTCAACGCGTTGCCGAACCCGCGGTTGGTTCGATCGACGACTTCAACGCCGACGTGATGGCGCGAGGTCAGGACGTGCTCGCCATCGGTGACGGCGCATGGCGCTACCGTGACGATCTCGACCCGGGCATCGAAGTCGTCGAGCTGGCCCATCCGTCGGCGGTCGCGCTCGTGCAACTGGCCCGGGCCAAGGCGTTGCGCATCGACTCCAGCGAGGACGTGCAGCCGATGTATCTGCGCGCGCCCGATGCGCAGATCAACTGGTCGTCGCGATGAGTGTGCTCTCGCGGTTACTGAATCGCATGCCACCCGAGCGCGGTCTGGTGATCGAGCCGATGCGCCGTCGTGATCTGACCGCGATCCAGGTCATCGAGCGCCAGGTGTATCCGCAGCCGTGGTCGGTCAACGTGTTCGCGAACGAGATCGAGATGGCTCGCCAGGGCCACCGTTACTACCTCTGCGCCCACCGCGACGGCCTGCTGGTCGGCTACGGCGGGATGATGATCGTGGCCGACGAAGCACACATCACGAACATCGCCGCCGACCCGGTGCGCCAGCGCGAGGGCATCGGCCGCCGGTTGCTCGCGGAGATGGCGTGGGAGGCGCGCTACCGTCACTGCGTTGGCCTGACGCTGGAAGTGCGCATCTCCAACATCGCCGCGCAGAGCTTGTATCGCCTCTTCGGCTTCGAAGCCGCCGGAATCCGCCAGCGGTACTACGAGAACGTGGAGGACGCGATCGTCATGTGGTGTCACAACATCGACTCCGACGACTACGCCAACATGCTCCGGGCGCTCAGCCCGGAGACCAAGCCGCGAGGGTCACGTCGGTGAGGACGCGCGTGGACGAATCGACGGTCGTGCTCGGCATCGAGACGAGCTGTGACGAGACCGCGGCTGCGGTGGTGATGGGTGGCAGCGATGTGTTGAGCAGTGTGATCAGTACGTCCATCGAGCAGCACGTGCCGTTCGGTGGCGTGGTGCCTGAGATCGCCAGCCGCGCCCACGTCGAGTTGATCGCGCCCGTCATCGCGCAGGCAATCGACGAAGCCGGCGTCGCTGACACTCGCATCGATGCCGTTGCGGCGACGGTCGGACCGGGCCTGATCGGCGCGCTGCTCGTCGGCGTGGCCGCGGCGAAGGCGTTGGCGCTGGTGTGGGATGTGCCGTTCGTGGGTGTCAACCACCTCGAGGCGCACCTCTACGCAGGAATGCTCGAAGACCCGTCGCTGGGGATGCCGATGGTGGTGCTGCTCGTGTCCGGCGGGCACACGCTGCTCGTCGAGATGCGCGACCACGGCCAGTACCGGTTGATCGGCGAGACCATCGACGACGCAGCCGGCGAGGCTTTCGACAAGGTCGCCCGGTTCCTGGGCCTCGGCTACCCGGGTGGACCGGCCATCGATCGCGAAGCGAGGCAGGGGGACCCGAACGCGATCGCGTTCCCGCGGGCGATTCCCGACTCGCTCGACTTCAGCTTCAGCGGGTTGAAGACTGCGGTGATGAACCACGTCCGCAAGCATCCCTCCGTCGACACCGCCGACGTCGCCGCGTCGTTCCAGGAGGCAGTCGTGGACACGCTCGTCACCAAGGCCCGCCGCGCAGCCCGCGAGGTCGGTGCGAAGGGACTCGCGCTCGGCGGAGGTGTGGCCGCCAACTCGGTACTGCGCGAGCGGTGGGAGACGGCCTGCGCCGAGGACGGTCTGCGAGCGTTCGTGCCGAGCCGGGCGATGTGCACCGACAACGCGGCGATGATCGCCGCCGCTGGATGGCACCGCCTGGCGAGTGACGGCCCGACGTCGCTCGATGCTGGCGCGATGCCCGGCCTACGTCTGCCGTTGGTGTGCGCGTGAGCGGGCGGAGCGAGCGAGCCTCCAGCAGCTGGCGAAGCGCTCGTGGCTCCACACCGGCGGCGCGTCGTTGCACGACGACCGTGAGGGCGCATCGATGAGCCGGCTGCAGGCGTATGTCGTGACCGCACCCGGGCTGGAGGCCGTCACTGCGAAGGAGATGGCTCGGCTGGACATGAAGGTCGTCGACCTTGGTGTCGGCGGTTTGACGTGTTCGATCACATGGTCGCAGCTGATGCTTGCCCACCTCCACGTGCGCACCGCAACCCGGGTGCTCGTTCGCCTCGGCCGTTTCGAGGCGTCGGGCTTCGGCGATCTCAAGGAGGGCATGCGCGACATCCCGCTGCACGAGTGGTTGCCACGTCACTCGGCCGTCGACATCAATGTTGCGACGTCGGGCTCGAGGCTCACCCACACCGACGCGGTCGCCGAGCGCGTGCGCGAGATCGTGCGCCGCGCCTACGACCCGGAGCTGGCCTACGAGGGTGGGGTGCACACCCTGCACGTGCGCATCAGCCGCAATGTGGCCACCGTCAGCCTCGACGCGACCGGCGAGCCACTGTTCCGTCGTGGCTGGCGCACCGAGGCGGGTGCTGCGCCGATGCGCGAGACGCTGGCAGCCGCGTTGCTGCAGTGGAGTGGCGCCACGGCGCACCGCGCCGCGCTCACCGACCCGTGCTGCGGTGCCGGCACGATCGCGATCGAGGCCGCGCAGATCGCCCGTCGCATCCCTGCCGGGGCCGGGCGCGACTTCGCATTCGAACGCTGGCTGCCGGTCGACGCCGAACAGAACGCGAAGCTGCGTCGCGCCGCCGATGCCGACATCCGCCCGCCGCTGAAGCGCAAGATCGCAGCCAGCGACGTGTCCGCCGACGTTGTTCGCGTCGCGTTGGACAACGCGGTACGCGCCGGAGTGGACGGCGACATCGAGTTCACGGTCGCCGACGCGACGCGCGTCGCGCCGGGTGCCGCCGTCGTCACCAACCCGCCCTACGGCGAGCGGCTGAAGGCCGCCGACCTGCGGTCGCTGTACGCCGCGCTCGGAAAGGCAGACAAGCTGGCCGTGATCGCGCCGGCATCGTCGCTGCCGTCGTTCGGTCGCGAGTTCACCGAGACGCTGGCCACCAGCAACGGCGGGCTGTCCGTGCGATTCGCGCAGGTAGCGTTTTCGGAGTGAATCCTCCGGACCTGCAGCCACTGGTGCTCGGCCAGCACCAGGTCTGGCCGCCCGTCGTGCTTGCGCCGATGGCCGGCGTCACGAATGCGCCGTTCCGCACGATGTGCCGCCGCTTCGCCCCGGATCTCGTCTACGTCAATGAGATGGTGATGGCGACCGCGCTCGTCCACGGCAACGCGAAGACGGCGCGACTCGCGACCTTCGGTGCCGACGAGCCGTTCCGCAGCCTGCAGATCTATGGCAGCGATCCGGCAATGGTCGGCGCGGCCACGCGTGTTCTGGTCGAGAACGATCGCGTCGACCACATCGATCTCAACTTTGGCTGCCCGGCGGTGAAGGTCACCCGCAAGGGCGGCGGAGCGGCGGTGCCGCTCAAGCCGAACCTGCTGCGCGCCATCCTGCGCGCCGTGGTCAGTGTTGCCTCACCGCACGGCGTGCCTGTCACAGCCAAGTTCCGGATGGGCATCAACGACGATCTCCTGACGTACATCCGCACCGGACTGATCGCCGAGGAGGAGGGTGTCGCCGCGATCGCGCTGCACGCCCGCACCGCGCAGCAGCACTACGCCGGTAACGCCGACTGGGATGCCATCGCCGCGCTGAAGGCTGCAGTCACCACCATTCCGGTGCTCGGCAACGGCGACATCTGGGAGGCGTCGGATGCGCTGGCGATGGTTCGCCACACGCTCTGCGACGGTGTCGTCATCGGCCGCGGCTGCCTCGGACGGCCGTGGCTGTTCGGTCATCTCGTGGCTGCGTTCAACGGCGATCCGGTGCCCGAATCGCCCTCGCTCGGCTTCGTCGCGCAGCAGATGGCCGACCACTGCCGGCTGATGGCCGACACCGTCGGCGAGGACAACGCGGTGCGCGACTTCCGCAAGCACACATCCTGGTACTTGACCGGATATCCGGTCGGTGGCGAGATCCGTGGCCGCTTCAGCCAGATCGGTTCGCTGGCCGAGCTCGACGACCTGCTCGCTGCGCTGGACCCGGATTTGCGCATCGTGCCCGGCGGCGAGCGCATCCGCCGTGGCCACACCAACGGCCCGATCCGTGTCGTGCTGCCCGAGCACTACCTCGACGATCTCGACGACGTCACGCCGCCCGACGACGCACATGTGATGGCGCTCAGTGGTGGTTGACGTTGCCCCTGTTCGGCCCCGCGTCATCCTTGGATCCGGATCGCCGCGCCGACGCGAGTTGCTGACGAATGTGGGACTCGCCTTCGTGGTCGCACCCGCGGACATCGACGAGACCGAGCGTCCCGGCGAGGCACCCATCCCGTACGTGCATCGCCTCGCGATCGAGAAGGCGATGGCGGTCGACGCCGGCGACCACGACATCGTGATCGCCGCCGACACCACCGTCGACGTCGACGGCGCGATCTTCGCCAAGCCGCTCGACGACGACGATGCCCGGCGAATGCTCCGCACGCTCAGTGGTCGCGACCACCTCGTCCACACCGGCGTCGCCGTGCGCCACGGGGGTCGCGTCGAGAGCGACGTCGCCACCACCGTCGTCACGATGAGCCACGTCAGTGCGGAGATGCTCGAGTGGTACGTCGGCACCGGCGAGCCGCATGGCAAGGCCGGCGCGTACGCGATGCAGGGCAGCGCGGCCGTGTTGGTGACTGGCGTGCAGGGCAGCGTGAGCAACGTGATCGGCCTCCCGATGACGATGCTCGCCACGCTCCTCGCCCGCGCCGGAGTTCCCCTCCCCACGCTCCTCGCCTGACACACGCCACCGACGCGCGCATGCGATCCGATGGGCAGGGCACAGGTCCGGCCCACGCGTGGCCGATGGGTTGCGCATGACGCACAGTCGGCCCGCGCGTGGTTCCCCGTTGCGCGTCGCACATTCCGCCCACGCGTGTGCGTTCCGTTGCGCATCACGCACGGTCGGCACGCGCGTGGTCCCCCGTTGCGCGTCGCCGACGGAATTCACAGGGAACTCCAAGGGTGGGCGCAGGGGCGGCCCAGGGTTGGGGCGCATCGTGTATTCATCGCCTCCCCGCGATCGAAACGAAAGACGCACGAACTCATGGATCCGTACTTACCCCAACGAAATCCATCAGGTCTCACCGGTTCCGCAGGTCCATCCTCCCCCTGGCCTGCGGGACCGGTGTGGGCTCCGCCCGCAACGGCGATGCCTCCGGTGGACGGGCCACCGAATCAGCCTCCTCGCAACCCGTCCACCGGCAATTCCGTCCCCACACCCCCGCGGTCGCGGCGTCGCTGGCTCGCAGTCAGCGCGACCGTGGCAGTCCTTGCCGGCGGTGGTGCCGGCTACGTCGGCTCGACACTGGCCGACGGCGGCACCACCGTCGTCGAGAAATCTTCGGCGGCGCAGCCGCTGACGTACGCGACCGGCTCGGTCGACGTCGCCGCAGTGGTCGCGTCCGTCGAACCGTCCGTCGTCACGATCGTGAGCCAGATCGAGATCCGCAACGGCCCGTTCGGAACCCAGCGAGGCGAGGGTGCGGGCACGGGCATCGTGCTGACCTCCGGTAGCGAGATCCTCACCAACGCCCATGTTGTGGCGAACGCGACGTCCATCAAGGTGACCTTGCACGGTGAGACCACGGCTCGCACGGCCACGGTCATCGGTGTCGACACGGCACACGACGTCGCGTTGATCAAGCTCGACGACGCGACGGGCGTCACCCCCGCCACGATCGGTGATTCCGACAAGGTCGCGGTCGGCGACGATGCGGTCGCGATCGGCAACGCACTCGCTCTCGAGGGCGACGTCACCGTCACCCGTGGCATCATCTCAGCGCTCGACCGCTCGATCCAAGTCGAGAACGGCACGCTCACTGGACTGATCCAGACCGATGCGGCGATCAGCTCGGGCAACTCCGGTGGACCGCTCGTCAACGCGGCCGGCGAGATCATCGGGATGAACACCGCCGGGGCCACCAGCTCGAGCAGCGTGACCGCCGAGAACATCGGCTTCTCGATCCCGATCAACAACGCCATGGCGATCGTCGCCGAGCTGCGCCAGCAGGCGTGATAGCAACTCCTGCATGACCCGCCCCGCCCCGGCCGGCACCTCATGACCCTGCGTCTCCGCCTCGTGCTGGGACTGGTCGTGTTGGTGCTGGCCGGTCTGGCCGTTTTCGGCTATTCGACCTACGCGCTGTACTCGCGCTCGCAGTACGACAGCCTCGACACACAGGTCCGCAACTCGCTGCCGGCCGTGGCTGCCGAGCTCTACGAGCGGGCCGAGTTCATCGCCAGGCCCGGCTTCGGAGGGCGGGCGACGGTCGTGCCGTTCGGTACCTATGCCGAGCTGCGCAACCTGGACCGGTCCTACACGCTCGCGATCCGCACCCGCGACATCGAGGACGAGCCCGCGCTCCCCACCACGATCAGCGATCCCGGCATTGGGGACGGCCGCCTGTTCACGGTGAGCTCCACCGTTGGCGACGGCGAGTGGCGTGTGCTGCTCACCCGGGCCCCGGGTGTGGATTCGTACTACATCCTGATCGCCACGCCGACGGGTGAGGTCGTGCGCTCGCTGGATCGCTTTCTGGTGATCGAGGCGGTCAGCATTGGCGTGCTGCTCGTGCTGCTGGCGATCGGATCGTGGTTGATCCTGCGTCGCGGTCTGCGACCGCTCGAGCAGATGGCCACGGCGACGGCAGGCATCACCGCCGGCGATCTCTCCCAGCGCGTCGAGCCGGCCGACGGTCGGACCGAGGTCGGTCAGCTCGGCCTGGCGCTGAACACGATGCTCGGCGCGCTGGAGGCGTCGTTCAACGAACGCGACGCAACCGAGCGCCGGCTGCGCCAGTTCCTGGCCGACGCGTCGCATGAGCTGCGGACGCCACTGACGTCCATCCAGGGTTTCGCCGAACTGTCGCGCGTGGGCGCCGACCACCCGGACCTCGACCGCAGCCTGATGCTGGCCCGGATCGAGGAGGAGAGCGCCCGCATGCGCGTGCTGGTCGAGGACCTGTTGACGCTCGCCCGACTCGACGAGCCGACGCCGACGGCACGCACCGATGTCGACCTCGCAGTTGTCGCCGCCGATGCCTGCAGCAACGCTCGTGCTCTCGGTCCGACCCGGTTGTTGACCCTGCACGCTCCCGCGCCGGTCGTGGTTCGTGGCAACGTGGCGCACCTGCGCCAGGCCGTCGGCAACCTGGTGACGAACGCCGTCCACCACACGCCCGACGGCGGTTCGATCGAGGTGGTCGTCGATCACGAAGCCGCAGCCGGCATCGCGACGGTGACGGTCCGCGACCACGGCCCCGGTCTGAGCGCGGACGGTCTGATCCACGCCTTCGACCGCTTCTGGCGTGCCGACTCTGCTCGCGTCGGCAGCGGCTCGGGTCTCGGGCTGTCCATCGTTGCCAGCGTTGCCGCCGAGCACGGCGGCACAGCCACCGCCGCCAACGCCCCCGACGGCGGTGCCGTCTTCAGCCTGCGCGTCCCGCTCGGCACCCAGCCCGCCGTCTGATGCCCACGACCGATGGCCGAAGGACCGGACCCGAGCCTGCGGTTGTTCTGCCGTTCGCGGACGCCGCGGGACTCACGTCTGACGGCCGAAGGTTCCGAGCCGGGCCTGCGGTTGTTCTGCCGTGGGCGGGCGCGGGCGGGGGTCACGACTGACGGCCGAAGGTTCCGAGCCGGGTGTGCGGTTGTTCTGCCGTGGGCGGGCGCGGGAGGGGGGCTCACGATTGACGGCCGAAGGTTCCGAACAGGGCTTGCGGTTGTTCTGCCGTGGGCGGACGCGGCGGGGGGTCACGATTGACGGCCGAAGGTTCCGAGCGGGGCTTGCGGTTGTTCGGCCGTTGTGGCAGTCGGCCTCGCATCGCGCCCTTCTGGCCGAAGGATCCGAGCTCTCGATCGGTTTGTTCTGGCGGGGCGCAGCTATTTGGCGGGGAGGCGGAGTGTGTAGCCGATGCCGCGCACGGTGTGGATCAGATGCGGCTCCTCGATGTCCACCTTGTGGCGCAGGTAGCTGATGTAGGTCTCGAGCACGCTGGCGTTGCCGGCGAAGTCGTAGTCCCACACCGCCGCCAGGATCTGCTCGCGAGTCAGCACCTGGCGCGCGTTGGCGACGAGGTAGCAGAGCAGCTTGAACTCGGTCGCCGTCAGTTCGATCAGGCGATCGCCGCGCCACACGTCGCGCGTGTCGGTGTCGATGACGACGTCGTGATATCCGAGCGTGTTCGCCGACGTCGTCGTGCGGCCACCGGCACGGCGCAGCACCGCGCGCACCCGCTCGATCAGCTCCTCGATCGAGAACGGCTTCGTGACATAGTCGTCCACGCCGAGGCGCAGCCCCTCGACCTTGTCCGCCGTCGTGTCCTTCGCGGTCAGGAAGATGACCGGCACCCGGGTGCCCATGGACTCGTTCTGACGCAGGCGGCGGGCGACTTCGAACCCGTCGAGGTCGGGCAGCATCACGTCGAGGATGACGAGATCGGGGCGATGCGCGTCGATGGCCGCCAGCGCCGCGCGGCCGGTCGCGGCGCGCACGACTTCGAACCCGTTGAACCCGAGGCCCATCGCGATCAGTTCGGTGATGTGCTCCTCGTCATCCACCGTCAGCACTACGGGCTTCGACGACGAGCGATCCATCGCCTCGAAGACTAGGGCCGGCGGTCCCGCTGTCGCGGTTGCGATCGGGGCCCGCCACGGCCTATCGTTAGCACTCGCACTACGAGAGTGCTAACAGCCCAACAACACATGGAGCTTCACGACTATGAGCCTCAAGCCGCTGGATGACCGCATCGTGGTCAAGCCGAACGAAGCCGAGCAGACCACTGCTTCCGGCCTCGTCATCCCCGACACCGCCAAGGAGAAGCCGCAGCAGGGCAGCGTCATTGCTGTCGGCCCCGGCCGCTGGAGCGATGACAAGGGTTCGCACAGCCCGCTCGACGTCACCGTCGGCGACACCGTCCTGTACAGCAAGTACGGCGGCACCGAAGTCACCATCGACGGCGAGGATCTGTTGATCCTGACCAGCCGCGACGTCCTCGCCATCGTCACCAAGTAAGGGGCGCAGCCACATGGCAAAAGTTCTCAAGTTCGACGACGAGGCTCGTCGCGCACTCGAAGCCGGCGTGAACAAGTTGGCCGACACGGTCAAGGTCACGCTCGGGCCGAAGGGTCGCAACGTCGTCCTCGACAAGAAGTTCGGCGCACCGACGATCACCAACGACGGCGTCTCCATCGCGAAGGAAGTCGAACTCGACGATGCCTTCGAGAACATGGGCGCGCAGCTGGTGAAAGAAGTCGCCACAAAGACCAACGACGTGGCCGGTGACGGCACCACGACGGCCACGGTTCTCGCCCAGGCAATGGTGCACCAGGGCATGCGCAACGTCGCCGCCGGTGCCAACCCCATGGGTCTCAAGCGCGGCATCGAGAAGGCTGTCGCCGCTGCCGTCGAAAGCATCAAGGGCCAGTCCCGCGAGGTCGACGACAAGGGCGACATCGCCGCTGTCGCCACCATCTCTGCTGCTGATTCCTCGATCGGCGAAGTCATCGCGCAGGCGATCGACAAGGTCGGCAAAGACGGCGTCGTGACGGTGGAGGAGAGCAACACCTTCGGCACCGAGCTCGAATTCACCGAGGGCATGCAGTTCGACAAGGGCTACCTGTCGCCGTACTTCGTCACCGACACAGAGCGCCAAGAAGCCGTGCTCGAAGACGCCTACATCCTCATCAACAACGGCAAGATCAGCACGGTCCAGACCATGCTGCCCGCGCTGGAGACGGTGATGAAG